>NZ_JAGXJW010000080.1 GCF_019091135.1 Cohnella sp. GbtcB17
GTCTGATCGATCTGGGGGAGTCGGGTGCGGCGGTCATCACGACGAGCGACAACAAACCGATCAGCCACGGGGCCCTGTTCGAGGACAAGGGCATCGACCTGGCGTTTCCCGGCGACTCTTACGCCATCAGCGGAAAAGGCAAGCACGCTTATCTGATCATGGGCGAAAAATCCAAGCTGGGCAATTTTAATCTTGTGGCGCTTGTTCCCGAAAATGAAATTCTGCAAAAGCTGCCGTATCTTCAACGCATATCTTCGATCATCACCATCGCAGCGGTGCTGTTCCTTCTCCTCTTCCTGGCGATGATGCGGAGCATTTTCCTGAACCCGGTCAAGCGGATCGTGATCGCCATGCGCAAGCTTCGCGACGGCAATTGGGAATCGAGGATCGAACAGAAGCCGACGTCCACCGAGTTTCAGATCGTGAACGAGACGTTTAACCGGATGATCGGCGAGATTCACGACCTGAAGATCAACGTGTACGAGGAAAAGCTGAACCATCAGCGCGCTGAGCTCAAGCATTTGCAGCTTCAGATCAACCCGCATTTTTTCCTGAACTCGCTTAACATCATCTACAATCTGGCGACGGTCAAAGATTTTTCCCTCATCCAGGAGATGACCAAGTGCCTTGTGTCCTACTTCCGCTTTATGTTCCGCAGCAGCTCCTATTTCGTGCCGCTTGGCGACGAGCTATCCCATACCGCCAACTATTTGCGGATTCAGCAGCTCCGGTTCCCCGACCTGCTGCACTACAGCGTCGACATGCCGGAAGATTTGCTCGCGCATGAGGTGCCGCCGCTCATCGTGCAGACGATGGTGGAGAATGCGATCAAGTATGCCGTGAATATGGACGAGCCGATCCGGATTTCTGTCGAGGTCGCGCAAGCGGAAGACGGAGAGGGCCATCCGCGGTTGGTCATTCATGTTAAGGACACCGGCCCCGGGTTCCCGGGCGAAGTGCTCGGCCGGCTCGCTTTAGACCCGGAACAAGCCGGGAGCGAGGGCGGCGAGCAAATCGGCATCTGGAATGCCAGAAGACGGCTGCGGCTGTTGTATCAGGATCGGGCGACGATCGATTTCTATAACGAAGCCGGCCATGGCGCGGTCGTGAAGATCGAGCTGCCGATGGATAAGAAAGCGGGGTGATTCGCGATGTACCATGTTCTAATCGTTGACGACGAGATTCATGCGGTGAGAGGCTTGCAGGCCGGCGTGATGTGGGAGCGTCTCGGTATCGGCTTCGTCCATACGGCGCACAGCATGAAGCAAGCCCAGGAGGTGTTCCGCGAACAGCCGGTCCACTTGATGGTTTGCGATATCGAGATGCCGCAGGGCTCCGGCCTGGAGCTGGTCGCCTGGGTCAAGGAACGTTATCCCGAGACGGAGACGATCTTTTTGACCTGCCACTCCGATTTTTCGTTCGCGAAGCAAGCGATCCAGATGAACAGCTTCGACTATATGCTCAAGCCGGTCGATTATGCGGAGCTCGAGACCGTCATCGGAAAAGCGCTCGGGAAAATGAAAAAGGAGAAGGAGCTGCGATCGTTCGAGGAGACCCATCACCATTACCGCAAGCTCTGGGAGTCCCATCAGCCTGTCGTGGCCGAACGGTTCTGGCAAGATCTCATTCACCGGAAAATCCCTGCCAACCCGCAGGCCGTGCAGGCGCATCTTCGCGCCGCCGGCTTAACGTTCGGCGAAGACGCGCTGTTCAGGCCGATGTACATTCGCGTGCAGCGCTGGCACAAGGAGCTGTCCGAACGGGATCGGCGGATCATGGAGTACGCGCTCCGCAACGTGCTGGAGGAAGTGATGAAGGAGGTTCCGGGAACCGCGGTCGTCCCGGTCGGGGAGGGGGCGCTGCTGACCGTCGTGCCCGTCGACCAGCCTGCCGAAGAGGCGGTGCTCCGCGAGAACGGTGACGCGTTCATCCGCAATTGCAACCAGTATCTGTTTTGCGATCTGAGCAGTTACGTCGGCGGCACGGTGCCGCTTCACGAATTGCCGGACATGCTGCGCAGACTGCAGGAGATGGACGACAACAATGTCACGCAGGTGAACCGCACGTTTATTTTGGGCGAGAAGCGCAAGGGGGCGTGTTCGACGCAGCCGGCGCCTTTGGCCGAGTGGGGCGAATGGATGAAGCAAGGCGCGCGGGACAAGCTGACCGAGCGCGTCGAGCGGTACCTGGAGGCGTGGAAGGAGACGGGCAGCGGCGTGGACGCGCACACCGTCCATTCGTTTTATCAAGACTTCCTTCAGATGGTGTTTTTCGTCCTGCAATCCAAAGGCCTGCAGGCCAATCAGGTATTCGCCCAGAACCTGCTGACGGACAGGCCGGAGTCGGTGCTTCGTTCGATTCGGGCTTTGCAGGAATGGACGCGGTACGTCATCGAAGTGGCGATGAACCATATCCATTCCATCGAAGAAAACCTGTCCGTCGTCGACAAAGCCAAGCGATACATCGCGCAGCAGCTCGGCCAGCAGGATCTGTCCCGCGAGGACATCGCGAACCATGTGTTCCTGAACCCCGACTACCTGACCCGCGTCTTCAAGAAGGAAACCGGGATGTCGCTGTCGGACTACCTGCAGCAGAAGCGGATCGATTATGCGAAGGAGTTGCTCGAGAGCACCGGGCAATCCGTCAGCGATATCGGGCTCGCGGCCGGTTACTCCAACCTGTCCTACTTCTCGACGATTTTCAAGAAAGCGACGGGCCTTAACCCGGTGGATTATCGCAAGCGCGCGCAGCGGCAATAGACCGGAAAGGGCCGTCAAGGAGCGGGTTTCGTTCCTCTGGCGGCCTTGCGTTTTTCCGTCCCCGACGAGGTCGGAATATCGAAAGTCGGAAGTCGTATTATTGGTAAGCGACCCGTCCCCGCTCCCTTTAGAATAAAGACATAACGAAGGACACGAAAGAAGGGGACAGCATTGACACGGACAGGATGGGCCTCGACGTTCAAAAAGCTCAAGCGCTATCGGGCATTGTTTCTCATGATGGTTCCCGGCCTCGCCTACCTGATCATGAACAACTACCTGCCGATGTTCGGCGTGATCATCGCCATCAAGGACATCAACTACGCCAAGGGCATCCTCGGCAGCGACTGGATCGGCTTCAAAAATTTCGAGTATTTGTTCATGACGAAGGATGCGCTCGTCATTACGCGGAACACCATCCTGTACAACGGTTCGTTCATCGTCCTCAATACGGTATTCGCCATCGGCGTCGCGATCCTGCTCAACGAAGTGCGCAGCAAGTTCGCAGCCCGCCTTTACCAGAGCGTCATCCTGCTGCCGTTCCTGATCTCGATGGTCATCGTCGGCTATCTCGTTCTCTCCATGCTGAGCGCTGAAAGCGGATACTTGAACCTGAATTTGCTGCCGATGCTCGGCATCGAACCGATCTCCTGGTATTTCGAACCGAAATATTGGCCCTACATCCTGACGATCGTTCAGCTCTGGAAGGGGACAGGCTACCTGTGCGTCATCTTCCTGGCGGCGATCATCGGCATCGACAACGAATACTACGAGGCGGCCACGATCGACGGCGCCAGCAAATGGCATCAGTTCCGCAGCATCACGGTGCCCCTCATCGCACCGACGATCACCATCATGACGCTGCTCGCCATCGGCCGCATTTTCTACTCGGACTTCGGCCTGTTCTATCAGGTGCCGCTGAACTCCGGCCCGCTTCAGCCGGTGACGGACGTCATCGACACCTACGTATACCGCGGCTTGATGACTCTCGGCGATATCGGCATGTCCTCCGCAGCGGGCCTTTACCAGTCGGTCGTCGGATTCGTCCTCGTGCTGCTCTCCAATTACATCGTCTCGAAGCGCAGCAAAGAGAACGCCTTGTTCTAAACCGAAAGGGGGGAAGCCGCCATGAAAACCAACGATATGAACCAGCCCGTCGTCCATGCGATATTCATTGTGCTCGCCGCCTTGTGCGTCATCCCGTTCCTGCTTCTCTTCATGTCGTCGATATCCTCGGAGAGCTCGATCGTCAATAACGGCTATTCGTTCTGGCCGAAGCAGTTCAGCCTGGAAGCTTATACCTATCTGTGGTCGCAAAAGCTGGCGATGTTCAATTCCTACGGCGTTACCATCCTGATCACGGTCATCGGCACCTTCGTCGGCCTGCTGATCAGCGCACTGCTCGCTTATCCGTTATCCCGGCAGGACCTGCCGATCCGCGGCTTTCTGAGCTTTCTCGTCTTTTTCACGCTGCTGTTCAACGGCGGCCTCGTGCCGACTTACCTGATCTACACGGAAGTGTTCCATATGAAAAATACGTTGATGGCCCTGATCGTGCCGGGGCTGCTGACGAACGGCTTTTTTATCCTGCTGATCCGCACGTTTTTCGCCAATTCGATCCCGGTGCAAATCATCGAATCGGCGTACATCGACGGCGCCTCCGAGTTCAAGATTTTCTATCGCATGGTACTGCCGCTGTCGCTTCCCATTCTGGCGACGATCGGCCTCATGCTGACGATCAACTACTGGAACGACTGGTTTAACGGCCTGGTCTACATCACGGAGCCGCAGCTGTTCAGCATTCAGAATCTGCTCAACCGGATGCTCTCCAACATTCAGTTCCTTCAGCAGAACAACCTCGGAGGGCAGAACATGGCGGTCAACCTGCCGATGAACGGCGTTCGCATGGCGATGGCCGTGGTGGGCATCCTACCGCTGATCCTGATTTATCCATTTTTCCAAAAATACTTCGTCAAGGGCCTTACGATCGGGGCCGTGAAGTAAGTGTAGTAAAGCGTCTTGGCAGCGCGGCCAGTCCCGGGCCATCAGGGCCGGTTGGTATAGATTGCAATCCGCAGTTCAATTCGATCTAGGGGGATCTCATATGCAAAATAAGTCGAAAGCCGTTCTTCTGCCCGCTGTCCTGCTTTCTATGTCCATGCTGGCTTCCGCCTGCGGCGGCTCGAACGATACCGGCGGCGCCTCCGCTCCGGCGTCCGGCGGCAGCTCGGCTCCGGCGTCGTCCGGCGCATCGTCGGGCGCATCGTCGAACGGCAAGGAGCTCCAGCTGACGCTCGCGTTCATGGGACTCGGGAACATGAAGGAAGTCGGTCTCGTCCAGGACGAGATCAGCAAGATTACCAAAGCGAAGATCAACGCGACGGTCAAGCTGATGCCGATCGACATCGGCGCATGGACGCAGCAAGTCAACCTGCTGCTCGCCGGCAACGAACCCCTCGACCTGCTCGTCACGTCCTCTTTCTTCAACTACAGCTCCCAGGTCGCCAAGGGACAATTGCTCCCGCTCGACGACTTGCTCGCCAAGTTCGCGCCGACCGTCAAGGACACGATGGAGCCGGCGATCTTTAACTCCACCAAGATTAACGGCAAGATGTACGGTGTGCCGAGCATCCGGGATACGGCGGCCGACCACGGCATCTCGGCCAGAAAAGACTTGATGGACAAATACAATCTGTCGTTCGATAACGTGAAGACGTACGCGGATCTCGATCCGATCTTCAAGACGATCAAGGACAACGAGCCGGGCGTCTACCCGCTCGTTCAGCGCAGCCAGACGAACGGCATCGCCAACGAGCTTGTCCGCGGATATACCGACTACCTGGGCGACACGCCGGGCGTACTCATCATCGCCAACCAGGATCTGAAAGTGGTAGACCTGTACGAAACGCAAATGTACAAGGACGCGCTGCAGCAAGCGCGCAAATGGTATCAGGCCGGCTACATCATGCCGGACGCGGCGACGACGCAGGAAGGCAACAACAGCCTGATCAAGGCGGGCAAAGGCTTCAGCTACCTGTCCAACATGAAGCCGGGCTTCGCGACCCAGGAGACGACGGTGAACGGCCGCGAGATGGTGACCGCGAGCTTCGTGCCGCCGATCTCCACGTCCGATTCCGGCACGGGCTTCATGCTCTCGATTCCGAAGAACACGCAGGACGCGGACCGCGCCGCGCAATTGCTCAACCTGCTTTATACCGACAAGGACGTCGCCAACCTGCTCGCGAACGGCGTCGAAGGCAAGCACTACGTCGATGCCGGCAACGGCCAGATCAAAGCGCCCGAAGGCGGCAGCAACTATGTCTTCAATCAGTGGGAAGTGGGCAACAACGCCCTGACCAAGGTGTGGCAGGGCATGGATACGGATATTTGGGCGCAAACGAAGGAATTCAACAAAAACTCGACCTTCTCTAAGGCGCTCGGCTTCTCGTTCGATTCGTCGCCGGTCAAGACCGAAGTCGCGGCCGTCACTAACGTGAACAACCAGTACAAGGCAGGCCTGGAATCGGGCACGATCGATCCGACCAAGCTGGACGAGTTCTTGAAGAAGCTCAAGGCTGCAGGCATGGACAAGATCATCGCGGAAAAACAAAAGCAGCTGGACGCGTGGGCGAAGGCGAACAACGTGTAGTAACCGGCTCTCGCAGTCAGTGTGATAGGCCCTTCTTCGAAACCCTGTTTCGGGGAAGGGCTTTCTCTTTTCTCTGTTCGTGGAAAGCTTGATCTCATCTGGAGGTGCGGGAATGGAAAGGGATATTCGAGGCTTGATCGCGCAAATGACGTTGGAGGAGAAGGCCGGCATATGCTCGGGCCTGGATTTTTGGCATATGAAAGGAGTCGAGCGTCTCGGCATTCCGTCGATCATGCTCACCGACGGTCCGCACGGGCTTCGCAAGCAAAAGGCGTCCGCCGATCACCTGGGGCTGTTCGACAGCGTCCCGGCGACTTGCTTTCCTTCGGCCGCGGGCCTCGCGAGCTCCTGGGACCGCGAGCTGATCCGCAAGGTCGGCGTCGCGCTCGGCGAAGAATGCCAGGCGGAGGACGTCGCGGTGCTGCTCGGACCGGGTGCCAACATCAAGCGTTCGCCGCTTTGCGGACGCAACTTCGAATACTTCTCCGAGGATCCTTTTTTGAGCTCCCGTATGGCCGCCAGCCATATCGAAGGCGTGCAGAGCCAGGGCGTCGGCACCTCGCTCAAGCATTTCGCGGCGAACAACCAGGAGCATCGCCGCATGACCGGCGATTCGGTCGTCCACGAGCGCACGCTGCGCGAGATTTACCTGGCGAGCTTTGAGTTCGCGGTCAAAGAGGCCCAGCCGTGGACCGTCATGTGTTCCTACAACAAGGTAAACGGCACGTACGCCTCCGAAAACGAATATTTGCTGACCGACATTCTGAAGGACGAGTGGGGCCACGAGGGCTTCGTCGTCTCGGACTGGGGCGCCGTCAACGAGCGCGAGGCCGGTCTGGCCGCGGGCCTGGAGCTGGAGATGCCGGCAAGCGGAGGCGCGGGCGACCGCAGTATCGTCGAGGCGGTGCGCGGCGGCAAGCTGCTGGAGGAGAAGCTCGACCGCGCGGTCGAACGGCTGCTCAGGATCGTGTTCATGGCCGCGGACCATAAGAAAGAAGGCGCGACATACGACGCCGAGGCGCATCACGCGTTGGCCCGCGAAGTCGCGCGCGAGAGCATGGTGCTGCTCAAAAACGAAGGCGGCATCCTGCCGCTGCGCAAGGACGGGAAGTTGGCCGTCATCGGCGAGCTGGCAGCAAAGCCGCGTTATCAAGGCGGGGGCAGCTCCCATATCAAGCCGACGAAGCTGGAGGACATTCGCGAGGAGCTCGCGAGGTCCGCGGGCGAAGGCGCGCGGATCGCGTATGCGCAAGGCTACGACCTGCAGTCTGACGCTTTGGATGCGGCGCTCGTGGAGGAAGCGAAGCGGGCGGCCGCGGATGCCGAGGTCGCGGTTATCTTCGCAGGACTGCCGGACCGCTACGAATCCGAAGGCTTCGACCGGACACATCTGCGGCTGCCGGACAACCAGGTCGCGCTCATCCGCGCGGTCGCCGAGGCGCAGCCGAACGTCGTCGTCGTCCTGAGCAACGGCGCGCCGGTCGAGATGCCCTGGCTCGGCAGCGCGAAGGGGCTGCTGGAAGCCTATCTCGGCGGCCAGGCGCTCGGCGGCGCGATCGCGGACCTGCTGTTCGGCGACGCCAATCCGAGCGGCAAGCTGGCGGAGACGTTCCCGCTGCGCCTTGCGCACAACCCGTCGCAGCTTAACTTCCCGGGCGAAGGTGACCGCGTCGAATACAAGGAAGGCTTGTTCGTCGGCTATCGCTACTACGACGCGAAGGAGATCGAGCCGCTGTTCCCGTTCGGATACGGGCTTAGCTATTCGACGTTCGAATACGGGAACCTCGCCGTTGGGAAGCCGGCGATCCGCGATGACGAGACGGTGACGGTGACCGTGGACGTCACGAATACGGGCTCGCGCGCGGGCAAGGAGATCGTGCAGCTGTACGTGCGGGACGTGCAAAGTACCGTGATTAGGCCTTTTAAGGAGCTGAAAGGGTTCGCCAAGGTCGAGCTGCAGCCGGGAGAGACGAAGGCCGTCTCCTTTACGCTGGATCGACGCGCCTTCGCCTACTACAACGTCGATTTGAAGGACTGGCATGTGGAATCGGGTGAATTTGAAATTCTCGTCGGCCGCTCGTCGCGGGATATCGCGGTATCGGGCACGATCGCGGTCGAGTCGACCGTCGTCCTGCAGCCTATTTTCCACCGGAACAGCACGGTCGGCGATCTGATGGGCGATCCGGCGGCGCAGGCGCTCGTGATGGACTGGATCGGCAAGACGCCATTCGGCGCCATGGCCGCCGATCCCGACGGCGAAAGCGCCGAGATGATGCAGGCGATGATGAAATACCTGCCGCTGCGCGGTCTCGTCGGCTTCAGCGGCGGCGCGCTCGGCGAGGACGATCTGGACGGCTTGCTTAAGCGGCTGAACGCGAGGGAGTCTTTGATAACTCCATAGACGGACGGGGATTGGACGGCGTGCCGCGGCTGCAAGCGATAAAAGCGCGGCTACAGAAGGTTGCGGGGGCTTGTGGTGGGCTGTAAGCGAGAAAAGCAACGTTACAGCGCCGGGCCGCGGCTGCAAGCGATAAAAGCGCGGCTACAGAAGGGCGCGGGGGCTATTGGCGGGCAGTAAGCGAGAAAAGCAACGTTACAGCGCCGGGCCGCGGTTGCAAGCGAGAAAAGCGCGGCTACAGAAGGGCGCGGGGGCTGGCGGTGGGCTTTAAGCGAGAAAAGCGACGTTACAGCGCCTGGCCGCGGCTGCAAGCGATAAAAACGCGGTTACAGAAGGGCGCGGGGGCCGGAGGTGGGCAGTAAGCGAGAAAAGCAACGTTACAGCGCCGGGCCGCGGCTGCAAGCGATAAAAGCGCGGCTACAGCAGGGTGCGGGGGCTGGTGGCGGGCTGTAAGCGAGAAAAACAACGTTACAGCGGCGTGCCGCGGCTGCAAGCGATAAAAGCGCGGCTACAGAAGGGATTGGCGGCTGGTGGCGGGCTGTAAGCGAGAAAAGCAACGCTATAGCGCCGGGCCGCGGCTGCAAGCGATAAAAGCGCGGCTACAGCAGGGCGCGGGGGCTAATGGTGGGCTGTAAGCGAGAAAAGCAACGCTACAGAGCCGGGCTGCGGCTGCAAGCGATAAAAGCGCGGCTACAGCAGGGTGCGGGGGCTGGTGGCGGGCTGTAAGCGAGAAAAACAACGTTACAGCGGCGGGCCGCGGCTGCAAGCGATAAAAGCGCGGCTACAGAAGGGCGCGGGGGCTAGCGGTGGGCAGTAAGCGAGAAAAGCAACGTTACAGAGCCGGGCTGAGGCTCCAAGCAGCAAGAAAGGTACAGCCCTCTAGCTTCCGCAGGGCTGTACCTTTCGCTTCAAGCGAGCTTTCTAGCGGTGCTGCTTGCGCAGCCGGCATATTAGCGAACGCCGCCGTTCGCCGCCTCCAGCGCTGCCGGATCCGGGGAGCGGGAGGATCCCCGCGTGATCAGCTGCGTGTCCACGAGCACCTTCGAGCCGACGAGCGAGCCGGATTCGATCGCATCGACGATCATGTCCACGGCGAGGCGGGCCATCCGTTCCTTTTCCACGTGCACGGTCGTCAGCTCGGGAGAGACGATGAGCGCTTCGGAGATGTTGTCGAAGCCGACCACGGAGACGTCCTCGGGCACGCGATAGCCCAGCTCGACGAGCGACTTGATGGCGCTGATCGCGATGTAGTCGCATTCGCAGAAGAAGGCCGTCGGCATCGGGCGCCCCGATTCCCGGTAAGCCGACAACCGCTTTTTCAGCGCGTCCTGGGACGAGAGGATGGTGGGCGCCACCGAGAATGCATGCTCCGGCGACAGCTCGCGCCCGTTCTCCTGCAGCGCCTGCATAAAGCCCGTGCGGCGGTCGTCGAAGTTGCGGATGCGGATATCGGAAGCGATGTAGCCGATGTCGCGGTGACCGAGCTTGCACAGATGCTGCCCCGCCTGATACGCGCCCATCACGTTGTTGATCTGGATAAAAGGAATCGGGAGCGTCTCGAAGCAGGTGTCCAGCACGACTAGCGGGCCGTTCAGCCGCTCGGCGACCTGCGCGAGCATCGCTTTGTTCAGGTTCGTGCCCAGCAGAATGACGCCGTCCGCGCGTTTGTCCTCGGCGATCGCCCGAATGCCGTCTTCGAATGCCGACATATCCACGGAGGAGAACAGCAGGGAATAGCCGCTCGCGCGGCATCGTTCCTCGATATAGTGGATCAGCTCCCGGAAAAAGGGCTGCTGGTAATATTGCTCCAGGACGATGCCGGAGTTAGCGAAGACAAGGAACGTGATCGAAGCGGTCTGCGGCTCGCGGGCCGGGGTTCGCGACTTCGGCTGGTAGCCGTTCTCTCTGGCGATTTGAAGGATCCGGTCCCGCGTCTCCGGGCCGATGCCCCCTTTCCCGTTGAGCGCCAGCGATACGGCGGCTTTGGATACGCCGGCAAGCCTGGCGATGTCTTCCATCTTCATGAAAAAAATCTCCATTCGTTCTGTTTAGTAAGTTTAGTTTAATGTCGATTCCTTTAAGAAGCAAGGGATATCGAGTTTGTTTAGTTAATTTAGTTCAGTTATCGACTAAATAAGATCATTTATTTACTTAAAATGCATTGACCGACGGATGTTCCGGTGATAAATTGAACTCATGTAGTTAAACGACCTCCATACAGTTTAGTTAGTTTACTGAAAAGGGAGACTGCACACATGAGTAAATTAAAGCTGGGCTACGCCCCGACCCGACGTTTCGTATTTAGCGCTGAAGACGCTTTCCGCTACAAGGTTCTAATCAAGGAAAAGATCGAAAGCTTCGGCCTCGACATCGACATCGTCGATCTGGAAGGGCTCAACCAAGAGGGGCTGCTCTACGACGACCACATCAACGCGGACCTGATCGCCGACCGGTTCAAGCAGGAAAAAGTGGACGCCGTGTTTTTCCCGCACTGCAACTTCGGCACGGAGGATACGGTGGCGCGCGTCGGCAAGGCGCTCGGCAAGCCCGTCCTGCTGTGGGGTCCCCGCGACGAGGCGCCGCTCGAGGACGGCATGCGCCTGCGCGACACGCAGTGCGGCTTGTTCGCCACCGGCAAGATTTTGCGCCGCTTCAACGTTCCTTTCACCTATGTTACGAACAGCCGGGTGAACGATCCCGTATTCGAGCGAGGCTTCACGAACTTCGTCGCCGCCGCGAACGTGGTCAGAAAATTCCGCAGCCTGCGGATCCTGCAGATCGGCCCGCGCCCGGCTTCGTTCTGGACGATGATGTGCAACGAAGGAGAGCTGCTGGAACGGTTCGGCATCGAGATCCATCCGATCACGCTGGTCGATATCCAGCGCGCTTCGCAGAAAATCGAGAAGGGCAGCAGCTCGGAGCTGGCGGAAGCGATCGACTACATTAAAGCCAAGCTGGACTGGTCCGAAGTGACCGAAGCGGACGTCCGCCGGATCGCCGCCCTGAAGGTCGCGATGAAGCAGTACGCCTTGAACACCGGCAGCACGGCGATCGCGATCCAATGCTGGTCGTCCCTGCAGGACGCCATGGGAATCATGCCTTGCCTCGCCAACGCGATTCTGACCGACGAGCAGATCCCGGTCACCTGCGAGACCGACATTCACGGCGCGATTACCTCCGTCATGGTTCAAGCGGCGACGATGAACCAGCACCCGACGTTTTTCGCCGATCTGACCGTGCGTCATCCCGACAACCCCAACGGTGAGCTGCTGTTCCACTGCGGCAACTTCCCCGTCTCCCTGACCGTCGAAGACAAACCGAAGCTGCGCAAGCACTTCCTGTTCGACGACCATTCGCCGGGCACGCACGAAGGCGAGATCAAGGGCGGCGACATGACGCTGGCGCGCTTCGACGGCGACCATGGCGAGTACCAGCTGTTCCTTGGCAAAGCCCGCGGCATTCAAGGCCCGTATACGCGCGGCTCGTACGTCTGGGTGGAAGTGAACGACTGGCCGCTGTGGGAAGAGAAGCTGGTCAAAGGCCCTTATGTCCATCATTCCGTAGGCATTCACGCGAACGCGATTCCGGCGCTGTACGAGGCGTGCAATTATATCCCGGGGCTGACCCCGGATGCGGTCGATCCGACCGAACGCGAGATTCAGGCCTGGCTTCGCGGCGCGGGACTGTGATTCAAAGGAGGCACTCATCCATGGAAACGACGGCACTCAAGGCGAAAGCCGCGCAGATCCGCATGGACCTGCTGAAGATGATTCACGGCGCCAAGACGGGACATACGGGCGGCTCGCTCAGCAATACCGACATTTTGACGGCGCTCTACTATCGCATTATGAAGATCGATCCCGCGAATCCGAAGTGGGACGGGCGCGACCGGTTCATCGCGAGCAAGGGGCATTCGGTCGAATCCCTTTGGTGCATCCTCGGCGACCTCGGCTTTTTCCCCAAGGAAGAGCTGAAGACGTTCAGCCAGTTCGGCACGCGGCTGATCGGGCATCCGAACAACAAGGTGCCGGGCATCGAAATGAATACGGGCGCGCTGGGCCACGGACTGGCCATCGGCGTCGGCATGGCGCTCGCGGCGAAGCGGGACGGCAGGGACTATCGGGTGTTCTGCCTGATGGGCGACGGCGAACAGGCGGAAGGCTCCGTGTGGGAAGCCGCGATGGCGGGCCCGCACTACAAGCTGGATAACCTGGTCGCCATCATCGACCGCAACCGGCTCCAGATCAGCGGATCGACCGAGGAAGTGATGGGCCTCGAGCCGCTCGAGGAAAAGTGGGCGGCCTTCGGCTGGAACGTCGTATCCATCGACGGCAACGACATGGAGCAGCTGGTGCACGCCTTCGAGGCGGCACCATCGATCCCCGGCAAGCCGACGCTGGTCATGGCGAACACGGTCAAAGGCAAGGGCGTGTCTTTCGCCGAAAACGTGGCGCACTGGCACCATCACGTGCCGAACGACGAGCAGCTGGCGTTGGCGCTAGCCGAGCTGTCCGCCGCAATCGAGAGCTACGAGCAGGAAGGGCTGGTGCGTTAACATGGCGAATACGATACCGAACCGTCAGGTCATCTGCGATACGCTGCTGGAGCTGGCCAAGGACGACCGCGACATTATGGTGCTCGCCAGCGACTCGCGCGGATCGGCCGCCATGGCGCCTTTTGCCAAGGCGTATCCGGACCAATTCGTCGAAGTCGGCATCGCCGAGCAGAACATCGTCGGCATTTCCGCGGGCCTCGCCCATAGCGGCAAAAAGCCGTTTGTCACCTCGCCGGCATGCTTCCTCAGCATGCGCAGCATCGAGCAGATCAAGGTGGACGTCGCTTATTCGGCTACGAACGTGAAGCTGGTCGGCATCAGCGGGGGCGTCAGCTACGGCGCGCTCGGCATGTCCCACCATTCGGTGCAAGATCTGGCCGTGTCGCGGGCGATCCCCGGGCTTTCCGTCATCCTGCCGGCCGACCGGCACGAGACGAAGCGCATGACCGAAGCGCTCGTGAAGCACGAGGGCGGCGCCTACATTCGCATCGGCCGCAATCCGGTCGAGGACGTCTACGAGAGCGACGACTACGAATTCGTGATCGGCAAAGCCGTCACCCTGCGCGAAGGCGGCGACCTGACGATCATCGCGGCCGGCGAGACCGTCCGCATCGCGCTGGACGCCCATGAGGCGCTGAAGGAAGCGGGGGTGTCCTGCCGCGTGATCAACATGCATACGATCAAGCCGCTGGACGAGGAAGCGGTCGTCAAGACCGCCGCGGAGACGGGACATATCATCACCGTCGAGGAGCACAGCATTCATGGCGGCCTCGGCGCCGCGGTGGCCGAGGTCGTCGTACAGCACAAGCCCGTGCCGATGCGCATCCTCGGCATCCCGGACGAGCCGGCGATCGCAGGCAAGAGCGCAGAGGTATTCGAACACTACGGCATCAGCGCCGGCAATATCAAAAAGATCGCCCTCGATCTGCTGGGCAGATAAGGACGGCCGTTCATGGAAAAGTATATTCTGGCGGTCGACCAGAGCACGGCGGGCACGAAGGCTTTGCTCGTCGACCGGTCCGGCCGGGTCGTCGCGAAGAGCAGCGCGGAGCACCGGCAAATGTATCCGAAGCCGGGGTGGGTGGAGCACGATCCGCTCGAGATTTACGACAACGTGAAGCGGACGGTGCGCGAAGCGCTGAAGCTGGCGGGCATCGAGCCCGCCGCTTTGGCCGCGCTCGCGATCACGAACCAGCGGGAGACGGCCGTCGTCTGGGATCGCGAGACCGGCCTTCCCGTCTACAACGCGATCGTTTGGCAATGCCAGCGTACGGCCGACCGGTGCGAGGCGCTGCGAGAGGACGGACATGAACGGACGGTGCGGTCCAAGACCGGACTGATGCTCGATCCGTACTTCTCCGCCGCCAAGTGGGATTGGATGCTGACCCATGTTGAAAGCGCTCAACCGCTGCTGGCGCAAGGCCGCCTGCTCGCCGGCACGATCGACAGCTGGCTCATCTGGAAGCTTACCGGCGGGAAAACGCATGCGACCGACTACACGAACGCGAGCCGGACTTCCCTGTTTAATATCCATACGCTGGACTGGGACGACGAGCTGTGCGGACTGTTCGGCGTGCCGCGGGCGTTGCTGCCCGAGATCAAGTTCTCGGACGAATCGTTCGGCTTCACGGACGACCCGGACCTGTTCCCCGAGCGAATCCCCGTATCCGGCGTCATCGGGGATTCCCAAGGCGCCCTGTTCGGGCAGCTGTGCCTTGAGCCGGGCATGGCGAAGGCGACCTACGGCACGGGAACCTCGGTGCTCATGAACACCGGCGAACGCCCCGTCGTATCGGATAACGGGTTGGTGACGGCCATCGCCTGGGGAAAAGGCGGTAAGGTCACCTACGCGCTCGAGGCCGTGATCCGCAGCTCCGGCGACAGCGTCAAGTGGGTCAGGGACAATCTCGGACTGTTCGATTCGTTCGAGGAGCTGGACGCGATGCTGAGGCAGACGCCGGACAACGAAGGCGTCTACCTCGTGCCTGCATTCGTCGGGCTGGGCGCCCCCAATTGGGATCCGTACGCAAGGGCCGCGATCGTCGGCATGAGCCGGGCGACCGGCAAGGGCCATATCGTCCGCGCGGCTGTCGAGAGCATCGCGTACCAGGTGCTGGACGCGGCGGAATTAATGGCGCGCGAGACGGGCATCCCGCTGAAGAAGCTGCATGCGGACGGCGGTGCCTCCGGCAACCCGCTGCTCATGCAGTTCCAGGCCGACCTGCTGAATCTGGCCGTGTCGCGGTCCGCGGTCGCCGAGCTGTCGGCGATGGGCGCCGTCTATATGGCAGGTCTCGGCGTCGGCTACTGGGCATCGCTGGACGAGATCGCGCGCTTCGGCGCCGCCGGGCAGCCATACGCTCCGGCCATGGGCGCTGCCGAGCGCGAGCGATTGTACGCAGGGTGGCAAAAAGCGGCGGCTTCGGTGCTAAGCGCCCCTATCAAACCAAACGCCTTGGAGGAGGTCAACCGAGTATGACATATACCGAAAAGACCCGCATCGGCATTATCTTCAAAAATGAAGCGGCCCGTGCCGTTCTGTTTCGCAGGCTGCCGGATTGGCAAGCCTCGCCGCCCCACATGCTGTCGCTCTTCAAAAGCCTGACGCTGGAAAAGGTGTACGCCTTCCGCCAGGAACAACTGGGCGAGCCGAATTGGATCGCCGAGACGCTGGCGGAGCTGGCCGCCGTCGCGTCCGATACCTCCGCCATGGCGGAGGCGGATGCCGAAGTCGCCCCGTCCGCCGAATACGAGCCGGCTGACGTCCTCGATGGTTCCGCGGCGGTGCAGGCGCCGGACGAGGCCGAGCAGTGGGGCGTTTACGAGATCGAGCTGAAGGGACCGCGCCACGGCAATCCGTTCACGGACGTCGAGCTGGCGGCCGAGTTCTCGAACGGCGGCAAAAGCGTGCGCATGGCCGGCTTCTACGACGGCGACGGCGTCTACCGCATCCGCTTCATGCCGGACGCGCAGGGCGCGTGGACGTACCGGACGGCCAGCAACGCCCGTTCCCTGAACGGCATCGAAGGCGCGTTCCGTGTCTTGCCTCCGTCTGCCGGCAACCATGGCCCGGTCCGCGTGAAGGACACGTACCATTTTGCCTACGAAGACGGCACTTCTTATATCCCGGTCGGCACCACCTGTTATGCATGGACGCACCAGGGAGAAGCGTTGGAGGCGCAGACGCTAGAGACGCTTAAGGCTTCCCCGTTCAACAAAATGCGCATGTGCGTGTTTCCGAAATCGTACCTGTTCAACGAGAACGAGCCTGTCTACGATCCGTTCGAGGGCTCCCTTGCGCAAGGTTGGGATTTCACGCGGTTCAACCCGGCGTTTTTCCGTCACCTGGAGAATCGGATCGCCGATCTGGGCAAGCTGGGCATCGAAGCGGACTTGATTCTTTTCCACGCATACGACCGCTGGGGCTACTCGGAGATGAGCCCTGCGGCAGACGATCGGTACCTTCGCTATGTCACGGCCCGCCTGTCTGCTTATCGCAACGTGTGGTGGTCGCTGGCGAACGAGTACGATCTCATGTGGAACAAGGAGCCGGCCGACTGGGAACGCTTCGCGGAGATCGTCACGACGAACGATCCGGCGGGGCATCTCATTTCCAATCACAACTGCTTCGCCTTCTACGACTACAGCAAGCCTTGGGTCACGCATTGCAGCATCCAGCGGGTCGACGTGTACAAGACGTCCGAGGCGACGACCGAGTGGCGGGAGCAGTGGAAAAAGCCGATCGTCATCGACGAGTGCGCCTACGAAGGAGACATCGACCAGGGCTGGGGCAACATCACCGGCGAAGAAATGACGCGCCGCTTCTGGGAAGGCGCGGTCCGCGGGGGATATGTGGGACACGGGGAAACGTACCTCAATCCCGAAGAGGTGCTGTGGTGGTCCAAAGGCGGCAAGCTGACGGGCACGAGTCCCGACCGGATCGCCTTCCTACGCCGCATCGTCGAGGAGAGCCCGGGCGGCGTGCTGAACCCGCTGCCGTCCGATTGGGACGTGCCGTGCGCCGGCGTGAAGGACGAATATTACCTGTATTATTTCGGCTTCAACCAGCCCCGGTTTCGGAACTTCAGCCGCAAGCCGGGCACGAAGTATGTCGTTGACGTCATCGATACCTGGAACATGACGGTCGAGCGGCTCGAAGGGACGTACGAGGGCGCATTTCGCGTCGAGCTGCCGGGCAAGCAGTTCATGGCCGTCAGGCTGACCAAGGCGGAATAGCGCGCGGGAGAGGGGGAGGCCCGGATGGGAAGCATCTATTACACGATTACGGAGATTACGGATTACGGCCCGTTTATTACGAAGCTCGTGCTGCCGATGCGGGCCGTGGTGAAGGCGGAAGCGGTCAAGCCGTCCTGCTTTAGCGTTTACGTGGAACGGAAGGACAAACAAGGCGAGGTGCTCCTGCTTCCCAAGAGCTGGACCGAGCCGGAGCTTCAGATACCGAGCAAAGGCTACGGCACGATTGTGGACGCTTATCCTTCCTCGATCGCCGGCGTGCGCGCCGAAGAAGGGACGTTCGTGACGCTCGAGATGAAGCACGGGCCGCTCGATCCTTTGGCCGCATCCATCGCTCCATTAAATGGCATGAACGAATATATCGTCAGCGATTACCGGATTATGCAGATCGCCGAGATCCGGTCGGCGGAAGGCGAATCGCTGTCGGGCTGCGTGTTTGACCGGTGCGCGGGGAATACCGCGAAGCAGGCGGAGAAGTTCCTTCAGGGGATCTCCTCCTATCAGGCGGAGCCGCTGAAGTACGGCTACTTCGTGCCGCAGACCGGCCGCGGCAAACGGCCGCTCCTCATCTGGCTGCACGGCGGCGGGGAAGGCGGGACGGATCCGGCCATCGCCTATACGGGCAACAATGTGGTTAACTTGGCCGGCGTCGACATTCAGACCAAGCTAGGCGGCGCGTTCGTGCTGGTGCCGCAGGCGCCGACCTTCTGGCTTGACGACGGCAGCGGGCAATACGGCCGGACGGGCCAGTCGAAGTACGTGCAGGCGTTAAAAGCGCTGATCGACGAATTCGTCGCCCTCAACGAAGCCGCGATCGACACGGACCGGATTTATATCGGCGGCTGCTCCAACGGCGGATTCATGACGATGCGGATGGTGCTGGATTACCCGGCGTACTTCGCGGCCGCTTTCCCGGTTTGCGAGGCGCTGTACGACGAAGTCATCGGCGACGCGGACATCGAGCGAATCAAGCACCTGCCGATCTGGCTGACGCATGCCAAGGACGATTCGATCGTGAGGCCGGAAGAGACGGCAGTGCCGACCTACGAGCGCTTGATCAAGGCCGGCGCGAAGGACGTGCATTTCTCGTATTTGGACCGGGTCGTCGATCTCCATGGCCGGTTCGCCGACGAGCGGGGAGCGCCGTTTGTCTATCACGGACATTTCTCGTGGATTTACGCGCTGAACGACGACTGCCGCCTGGACTACGACGGGCAGCCTGTAGCGGTTAATGGCAGGGAAGTGTCGCTGATGGAATGGCTGGCTTTGCAGAAAAAATAGCCGATCGGTCGATCGGCCGTCTAAAATAAACAAATATAGCTGGATGCAAGCTCGATCAAGGCGGCCCGCGTTTTCAAAAGCGCGGGCTTTTGGCCGTCTATGTACAGCTGCAGGGCTGCGCGAACGAGCCGGCAATGAAAGCTCCCGCGGTCGCCGAGCGCGCGCTCAAGCGCGATATCGTCGCGGCAATCGGTATGTACGACTTTGCGCAAGCGGTACGACCAGGTCACCCAATCAGCGGGCATCTCCCGCGCCTCGAGCACGAGCTCGGCGGCCAGCGGCCCGGCGTCCGTCGCGAGCAGCAGGTGGACGCGGCAGTCGGCGCGCAGATTGTCGTCGATTGGCAATATAAAGAGTTCTAGTCTTCGAATCCTTATCGAGGGCAATCGGTTCGTCGATAGAGGCAGCGGCTCGAGCGTTTGCGCGGTCATTTGCACGGACATCGTACAAGATCTCTCCCTTACACTTGCGAGGTTAAAGGTCGGATGCGGGCGAGAGCGCCGCTCTTCGCCGCATCGGCTTGCCCTCTATCATATGCCTATCGCGAAGCGCTGTAAAATGCGGCAAGCGCGGGAAGCATCTCCCTGCGGGCAAATTCGACAGCGGCGGTCATCCGCAATCTCGCAAACGATGCCTTTTGCGATGAAGCTCGCCGGCGCTCGTCCGCGCTTACGCGCGCATCGAATCAATCCCGCGACCTGAACCGATAGCCGACCCCCGGCTCCGTCAAAATAAACTGGGGCCGGGTCGAATCCGCCTCCAGCTTCTTGCGCAGGTGTCCGATGTACACGCGCAGATAGTGGCTGTCGGACTCGCTGAATGCGTCGCCCCACACCTGCTGCAGCAGCTGCCGCTGGGTGACGACCTTACCGGCGCTTGTCGCGAGTACTCTAAGCAGCTCGTATTCGGTCGGCGTCAGCTTGACCCGCTCGCCGTCCAGCTCCACGACGCGATGCACGAGATCGATCGAGAGCGCGTCGAATGTCAGCGTCGGTTCGTTGGCCGAATCGGACGCATGCCGCAGCGCCACCCGGATTCGCGCGACCAGCTCGCCCATGCCGAACGGCTTGGTCACATAATCGTCGGCGCCGCCGTCGAGCGCGACGATCTTGTCTTCCTCCCGGTCCCTGGCCGTCAGCACGATGACCGGCGCGCGCGACCAGGCCCGGATGCGGCTCAGCACTTCAAGCCCGTGCAGATCGGGCAGCCCCAGGTTGTGCACGATCAGGTCGGGACGGACCTTGATCGCCTGCCGCACGCCATCCTCGCCGGTCGCCGCCTCGTGAATGCCGAAGCGGTACGCCTGCAGCGTCACGCGCAGCAGCTTGCGGATTTGCGGTTCGTCGTCCACGATCAATATTTTTGCGACTTGCTCATTCATCCCCATCCCGCTCCGTTCCATGGTCATACGGCTGCTCCCGCGGCTCGTCCGCCGCGCTTAGCGGCAAGGCGATCGTCACGACCGTCCCCTGCGGCTCGTTCCGCCTGGCCGAGATCGTGCCGCCGTGCAGCTCCACGATGCCTTTGCAGATCGCAAGCCCCAGCCCCGTGCCGGTGATCTGCCTGGTCGCGTCCGCGCGGTAAAATTTCTCGAATATCCGCCGGTATTCGTCGTCCGCGAGACCGATCCCCCGATCGGCAACGGCGATGAGGAGCCGGTCCGCGCCGGTCGATACGGCGATGTCGATCTCGCTGCCATCCGGGCTGTACTTGACGGCGTTGCTGAGCACGTTCACCAGCGCCTGCTCCAGCAGCACATCGTCCCCGCGCACGAACGGGACTTCGCCGGGCAGGCTGACTCGCAGCTTGCGGTTCCCCTGAAAGTCTTTGATCTGCGCCAGCGCCACCCCGATCAAATCTTCGGCATCGCACCAGTTCTGCCGCAGGCGCAGCATTCCGCTCTCCAGCTGCACCATGCTGAGCAGATTTCTCACGAGCCGGTTCATCCGTTGCGCGCCCTCGCGAATATTGACGAGCAGTTCCTTGCGATCCTCGGCTGTAAACGGCGCATCGTCCGCGGTCAGCACGGTTGCCGAACCGATGATGGCGGCCAGCGGCGTCCGCAGCTCATGCGAGACGGAGTCGAGTATGGCCGTGCGCAGGCGCTCGGATTCCGCCGTCAGATGGGCGAGCTTGGCCTCCTCGGCCAGCTTCGCGCGGGCGATCGCGCCCGCCGCGAGGCCGCCGAGCGCCTCGAGCATCTGCAACTGCCCGGCGGTCAGACCGCTTCTGCGCGCCTTCGGATTGAGCGCGAGCACGCCGTATACGCGGTCCTCGGCGCGCAGCGGCAAGTAGCAGCCGGGCGCGTCCCGCAGCGTATGCGAGCCGTAGCCGACCGCTTCGCCGTGATCGAAGGCGAGCCTGGCGGTCGCCTTTTCCGCATCGCCTTCGCCCCAGTCGCCTGCACCGCGCTCGCCGTCCGCGCCGGAGCGGTGCGCGAGCGCCAGATGTCCTTGCTCGTCCGGCAAGTAGACGACGGCTTCGGCGTCCATCGAGCGTGCCGCCTCGCGCGAGACGCTGTCCAGCAGGGCGCCAACGTCGGCGATCTCGCTCATCTGCCGGCTCAGCGCGTACAGGGCGGCCGTGTGCGCTTCCCTCTGCTTCGCATACGCGAGCTGCTGCTTGAGCCGCGAAGCGAGGCTGGCGGTCAGCGCGGCGACGGCCACGTAGACGGCGAACGACACCAGATAACGCAGGTCCGCGACCGTGAAGCTACGCTCCGGCGGAACGAAGAAAAAATCGAAAGCCAATATCGCGAGCACCGCCGCATAGATCGCGGGGCGAAGGCCCCACCAGACGGCGCTGACGAGCATCGGAAACAAATAAAGGAGCGCAATGTTCACCCGGTCCAAAGCGAAGGTGAGCGGCTGCAAGGCGATCGTCATGAACGCGATCAGCAGCGTGATGCCCGCGTAGGCCTTCCAGGGCGCCCGCATGGCTTGGGACATCTGCACGATTTTCACTCTCCGGCTGCCCGGTTATCGGCGTCTTTTTACTTAAGGTTACTGTAAATAAGGGAGAAAATAAACCGCGAGGCGGCGTAAAAATCCTATAAAAATCATAGAGAATCGGAACGAGATCGAGATAATGGACGGATACGGGAGCGTTCCGCTATTTTTATTTTCCAATCCGACGATTTCTAACGAATTCCGTCCAATTCGAATTTTGGCTTTATTTACAGTATAGCCGGCCGGGCGTAAGATACGTGCATGAACGACGCCTCGCCAACGTCTGGCGCGGCGATCGATCGTCCGGAATCGTCTGGAGGAAAGAAGGGATCGGACAGCAGCATTTCATTCGTTAGACGCTGAATCTTGGCACGAACAAGAGCGGGGGAACCGACCGGAGCCTCAATCGGCTCCACGGGGTGAATCGCCGGGCACGCATCCGTGCCGGGCGTAGGGCGACTCTCGCGCCCGAATCCGACAGCTAACCTCGCAAGCGTATGGGAGAGGCAACACTTGTCGCGTACGACGTTAAGACATCCTGTCTTGATCGGGAAGCCGCGGCGAAGGTTCCTCCTTTGCCGGGCTTCTTTTTTGTTGTCTTTTTCCGCTGTTCGGAGAAGGAAGGTCGAATGAATCACAAGGAGCGTGTTACCTCATGATGGACGTTTGGATGACGACCGCGCTGCTCGCCGCCTTCGCGCTGGTCGTCGGATTCGTATACTGGTGCGACCGATCGATCGACGAGGCAGGGAGAGAGGGCGCATGACGATCGTGCTTGTTTTCACCGGCCTGCTGCTGATCTACCTCGTGTACGCGCTGCTTCACCCGGAAAAATTTTAACGACGCGCCTCGCAAGCGCCGCCTGAGCTTAAGGAGGAACGGCCATGGATGTATTGCAAATCGCCATCGTGATCGGCGTGCTCGTGCTGATCGCCCGACCGCTTGGAAACTATGTCTATCACGTCTTTTCGAACGAGGCGAACCGGACCGACAGGCTGTTCGGCTGGGTCGAGAAGCCGATCTTCGCGGTCATCGGCCTGCGGCATCGCACCGGGATGACCTGGAAACGGTACGCGCTCAGCTTCGTCGTCGTCAACTTCGCGCTCGTGGCGATCAGCTACGTCCTGCTGCGCGCGCAGAGCGGGCTGCCACTCAATCCGAACGGCATCGGCGGCATGGAGCCGACGCTGGTGCTGAATACGGTCATCAGCTTCATTACGAATACGAATCTGCAGCACTACAGTGGAGAGACGGGACTGTCTTACTTTTCGCAAATGGCCGTCATCATGATGATGATGTTCACGTCCGCGGCGACTGGCTTCTCGGTAGCGGTGGCCTTCGTCAGAGGCATTACCAGCAAGGGCAAGACACTGGGCAACTTTTTCGAAGACTTCGTCAAGGCGCACACCCGCATTTTTTTCCCGCTGGCCCTCGTGGTGACGTTGGTCTTGGTCGCGCTGCAGGTGCCGCAGACGCTCGATCCGACGCTGTCGGTGACGACGCTTCAAGGGACCGCGCAGCAGATCGCGATCGGGCCGGTCGCTTCGCTGGAGGCGATCAAGCATCTGGGCACGAACGGCGGCGGCTTTTTCGGCGCGAACTCCGCGCATCCGTTCGAGAATCCGAACGGGCTGACGAATGTGATCGAGATTTTGTCGATGTGGGCGTTGCCCGCGTCGCTGCCCTTCATGTACGGCCGTTTCGCGAAAAACCGCAAGCACGGCTGGGTCATATTTTCCGCGATGATGGCGCTGTTCCTCGTATTCCTCGCGGTGGCCTACACGGCGGAGAAGAGCGGCAATCCGGCGCTTGAGGCGCTCGGCATCGACGCTTCGCAGGGCAGCATGGAGGGCAAGGAAGTGCGCTTCGGCATCGCCCAGTCCGCGCTGTTCACGACGGTGACCGCGGCTGCGACGACGGGCACGGTCAACAACATGCACGATACGCTGACCCCGCTGGGCGGCCTGGTGCCGCTCGCCGAGATGATGCTGAACGTCGTCTTCGGCGGCAAGGGCGTGGGGCTGGTCAACATGCTGATGTACGCGATGCTCGCCGTGTTCATCTGCGGGCTGATGGTCGGCCGGACGCCGGAATTTCTCGGTCGCAAGCTCGAGCCGCGGGAGATGAAGCTGATCGCGGTCGCCATTCTGGCGCATCCGTTCATTATATTGGCGCCGACGGCGATCGCCTTTCTGACCGATCTCGGCCAAGGCTCGATATCGAATCCGGGCTTTCATGGCATCTCGCAGGTGCTGTACGAATATACGTCGTCGGCCGCGAACAACGGCTCAGGCTTCGAGGGCCTCGCGGACAATACCCCGTTCTGGAACATCACGACCGGCCTGGTCATGTTTTTCGGACGCTACGTCTCGATGATCGCGCTTCTCGCCGTCGCCGGATCGATGGCGCGCAAGCAATGGGTGCCCGAGACGATCGGCACGTTCCGCACGGACAATGCGCTGTTCGCCGTTCTGCTGGTCGGCACGGTCATTCTGATCGGCGCGCTGACCTTCCTGCCCGCGATCGTGCTCGGACCGGTCGCGGAGCATCTGACCATTCGCCAATAAGAGACGGAGTGAGCTGTCGTGAACGAAAAACGAAAAAAGAGTCTGTTTTCCGGACCGCTGGTCGCCGGAGCCCTGAAGGCGAGCGTGATCAAGCTGAATCCGGCGGTCATGATGAAAAATCCGGTCATGTTCGTCGTCGAGGTCGGCACGGCGATCGTGCTGCTGATGACGCTTGCGCCCGGCTACTTCGACGCGCAGGACCGCATCGGCTTTAACCTGACCGTGTTCCTCATCCTGCTGTTCACGCTGCTGTTCGCGAACTTCGCCGAAGCACTCGCGGAGGGCAGGGGCAAGGCGCAGGCCGACACCCTGAAGCGGACGAAAAAGGAAATTACGGCGAACAAGCTCGTAAACGGCGGCGCCGCGGTGAAGACCGTGCCCTCCACCGAGCTGCGCAAGGGCGATATCGTCGTCGTGTCGCAGGGCGAGATGATCCCCGGCGACGGAGAGGTCGTCGAGGGGCTGGCCTCCGTCGACGAATCGGCGATTACCGGCGAATCCGCACCGGTCATCAAGGAAGCGGGCGGCGACTTCAATTCGGTCACGGGCGGCACGCGTGTCGTCAGCGACCGGATCAAGGTGAGGATCACGAGCGATCCCGGCGAGACGTTCATCGACCGGATGATCGCGCTGGAAAAGCCGGATGCCGTCATCGTGACGAGCGTT
>NZ_JAGXJW010000081.1 GCF_019091135.1 Cohnella sp. GbtcB17
GAACCTATAACATTGTGGACAGCGATCCGGCAGCGGGTACCGAATGGGTTCCTGTCTTTGCGAAAGCCCTTAACGCTTCTGAACCCAAGACCATGCCAGGAAGCGGGAGAGGAGAACGCGGAGCGCTTAATACAAAGGCACTGCGGAATGGTTGGAGTCCGCGGTTCGCTTCATGGCGTGAAGGTTTCCCTAAGACACTTCATTAAGCGGCAGCTGCAGAATAAACCATTGAATATGAAAAAAGCGGAGATTTTGGATCTCCGCTTTTTTCATATTATTACAATCTAACATTTTATTTTCTTTGAACAACAGAAGCAATCTGGCGTTCTCCTACCTTACTCCACCGTGACGCTCTTCGCCAAATTCCGCGGCTTATCGACGTCATGCCCCAGTGCCAGTGAAGCGTAATACGACAGCAGCTGCAGCGGGATGACCGACAGTGCCGGCGTGAGCAGCGGCAGCGTGCGCGGGATGGCGAATTGGCGGTCGACGGACTTCGCCGACTCCTCTTCGTGGCCTTCGTTGACGAGGCCGAGCACCTCGGCGCCGCGCGCCTTTACTTCCTTAATGTTGCTAACGGTCTTCTCGAACAGGTCCTCCTGCGTGAGCAGCGCGATGACGGGAACGCCGTCCTCGATCAGCGCGAGCGTGCCGTGCTTGAGTTCGCCGGCGGCGTAAGCTTCGGAGTGAATGTACGAGATCTCCTTCAGCTTGAGCGAGCCTTCGAGCGCGACGGCGTAGTCGATGCCGCGGCCGATGAAGAACAGGCTGCTCGACTTCGCGATCGATTCGGCAATCGACTTAACCGTGTCGGCCTGCCCGAGAATGCGCTCGACCTGCTCCGGCAGCGAGTCCATCGCCGCCAGGACATGCGCGATCTCCGCCTCTTCCTGCGTCCCCAGCGTCTGGGCCATGTACAGCCCGAGCAGGAAAAACGCGATCAGCATCGTGGAGTACGCCTTCGTCGACGCGACAGCGATCTCCGGTCCCGCCAGCGTGATGATGACGTCATCCGCTTCGCGCGCGACCGAGCTGCCGACGACGTTGGTGATCGCCAGCACGCGGGCGCCGCAGCGCTTGGCTTCGCGCAGCGCGGCGAGCGTGTCGGCCGTCTCGCCCGACTGGCTCACGACGATGACGAGCGTATCCTTCGTGATGATCGGCGAGCGATAGCGATACTCCGATGCCACGTCGACTTCAACGGGGATGCGCGCCAGGCGCTCGATGACCGTCTTGCCGACCATACCGGCATGCATCGCCGTGCCGCAGGCGACGATGTGCACGCGGCTCACGGCACGCAGCTGTTCGGCCGTGATCGACAGCTCAGGCAGGACGACCGAGCGTCCGTCCTCGCTGGTGCGTCCGCGCATCGTGTCGCGGTACGCGCGCGGCTGCTCGTAGACCTCCTCCAGCATGAAGTGATCGTAGCCGCCTTTTTCCGCCGTCATCAGGTCCCAGTTCACGCGGAAAACTTCCTTCGCGACCGGATTGCCCTCGACCGTCAGCAGCTCGACGCCGTCGCGCGTGAGCACCGCCATCTCGCCGTCCTCGAGGATATAGATGTCGCGCGTATACTCGAGGATCGCCGGAATATCCGACGCGATGAACTTCTCGCCTTCGCCGACGCCGATGATGAGCGGGCTTGCATAGCGTACCGCCACCAGGCGGTCCGGCTCGTGCTCGGTCAGTACGCCCAGCGCGAACGCGCCGCGCATTTTACGGACAGCCTTTTGCACGGCCTTCACGATGTCGCCTTCATATTCGACGGCGATCAGGTGCGAGATGACCTCCGTATCCGTCTCGGACAGGAAGCGGTGACCCGCAAGCATAAGCTCTTCCTTGAGCTCCAGGTAGTTCTCGATAATGCCGTTATGCACGACGGAAAACTTGAGCGAGTTGTCCGTGTGCGGATGCGAGTTCGCATCCGACGGCTTGCCGTGCGTCGCCCAGCGCGTATGCCCGATGCCGATCGTGCCGCACAGCGGGTCGCCCGTCAGACGGCTTTCCAAATTGACCAGACGTCCAACCGCCTTGGTCACTTCGAGACCGCGCTCCGTATGCACGGCGATGCCCGCCGAGTCGTAGCCGCGGTATTCCAGCTTTTTAAGCCCTTCGATCAGAATAGGCTGAGACTCTCTAAATCCGATATATCCGACAATTCCGCACATTGATATATGCCTCCGCTTCGGTCAACGTCCATGGGACGCACCGGAGCCGGTCAGGCTGCCGCACGCCTATAGCAGACCGCGGACAACCAGGGGTACGCATGCAAATCCGCGAAGTCAAGCAGGACCCGGACGCCACGCAGGCGTCCCGCCGGCCGCAGCCTTGCGCAGGATGAGCATTACCCGATATCCACGACATGTCGAGGCCCCCGTGCTCCGGTTCGCCGGACATTCCGCTATAGTATGATTCCAATTGGTCGTTCTTATCGTGCCGGCGTATTGTGCGCCCGGTTGCCCTGAGCGATTTGTCTTCCGGCTGACGGCCCCGATTGGGCCGGGAGGTCCCCGCCGATCATCCGAACACCTCCACCTCGTCAACTCGCCGCGCGCCGGCGGCAAGTTCTGGCGCTTATGAAGCTGATGCGACCCCAACCCTGCCTTTCCTTCTTGAATGACGTTTTTCGTTACCTTCTCTTATTACCCGCGGCTCGCGCCGACAATCTAAACTATCATATTCGTTTTGAAATGACTGCGCAACCTTAAACTGCGACTTTCCGCCAAATGACGGTATTGCCCAGGAAATGACACTGCCCGGCATCGTCGACACCGGGCGCGCCAGCATGCTGTCAATTAGACGAGCTCCGCGCGAATGACGTCGGCGATCGCTTCGACATGGCCTTCGATCTCCGCTTTGTCCGGCCCCTCGGCCATGACGCGGATCAGCGACTCGGTGCCGGACGGCCGCACCAGGATGCGTCCGTTGTCGCCAAGCGCCGACTCCGCCGTTGCGACGGCGTCCGCGATCGCCGCATTGCCCTCGTACTTCGACTTATCCACGACGCGAACGTTGACGAGCACCTGCGGATATTTACGCATCACCTGCTTGAGCTCGCCAAGCTTCTTGCCGGCCCCGACGATCGTGTCGACGAGCTGCAACCCGGTCAGGATGCCGTCGCCTGTCGTATTGTGATCGAGGAAAATCACGTGACCGGACTGTTCTCCGCCCAAGTTGAAGCCCCCGCGAACCATCTCTTCCATCACATAGCGGTCGCCGACCGCCGTCTTCGCCGTCGTCAGGCCCAGCTTGTCGGCCGCTTTAAAGAAGCCGATGTTCGCCATAACCGTCGTTACGACCGTGTCGTGCTTCAGCTTACCTCGAGCGCGCATCGCTTCGCCGCAGATGAGCAGGATATAGTCGCCGTCGACCTCTTCCCCGCTCTCGTCAATCGCGATGAGCCGGTCTGCGTCGCCGTCGAACGCGAGGCCAAGATCGGCGCCTACCTCCCGCACTTTGGCCGCCAGCTTCTCCGGATGCGTCGATCCGACGCCTTCATTGATGTTCAAGCCGTTAGGCGCCGCGCCGATCGTCACAACCTCTGCGCCCAGCTCTCGGAATATCGTCGGCGCGAGCTCGTAGGCGGAGCCGTGCGCGCAGTCCAGCACGATCTTCAGGCCGGCGAACGAATGCTTCACCGTCAGCTTCAAATAATCGACGTACATCCGCTTCAGCGCCAAATCCGTCGTTACCGTGCCAAGGTCCTTGCCGACCGGCCGCGGCAGCGTATCTTCTTCGGCGTCCAGCAGACGCTCGATCTCCGCTTCCTTCTCGTCGAGCAGCTTAAAGCCGTCGCCGCCAAAAAACTTAATGCCGTTATCCTGCACCGGATTGTGCGACGCCGAGATCATGACGCCCGCATCCGCGCCGAGCGTGCGCGTCAAATACGCGACCGCCGGCGTGCTCACGACGCCGAGTCGAATGACATCCGCGCCGATCGACAGCAGACCCGCCGCAAGCGCATTTTCCAGCATTGCCCCCGATACGCGCGTGTCGAGGCCGATGATGACCTTCGGACGCTGCGCGCCCCCCGCCAGTACGTAGCCGCCGCAGCGGCCGATCTTATATGCAAGCTCGGCGGTAAGCTCCAAGTTGGCTACGCCCCGAACGCCGTCCGTTCCGAAATATTTCCCCATGTTCCTCAAGACCCCTTCGTCCCCAATTCATTCTTCCAGATGGAATGCTGTTCGTTCAACCGTTGCAAGCTCAATCGCCTTCCGTCGGCGACGGCGATGAGGATGGCGACGACGATGGCGTGGCGCTCGGCGTCGGCCCCTGGGACGGGCTTGGCGTCGGCGATTCGCCGTCGGTCTCCCCCGCATTTCCTGTGTCCGTCCCCGTCCCCGTCGATTCGCCGCCCTCCGGCTCGATGACGCCGACCGAGGCGGGTTCGTCCGTCGTCTGTGCGCTCGGCGGAGGCGTCACCTCCGTGCCGATATTCGTAATTTCGACTTCGATCGAGGTGTTGCCCCCGCTCTGATCCACGAACCGCGGCGAATTCACGTTAAGCGGTATCGTGTACGTGCCGGGGCCGCGTCCGCTAAGGTCGGCCTCGACGCTGACGTCGCCAGGCTGCAGCTTGTCGAGCACGGCCGGCGCGCCTTTGAACGTAATATCCGCCTGACCGCTTACCGGCTTGGTGATCTGCATCTTGAGGCCGTTGCCGAGCCCCTTGACTGTGATCGGCAAGCCTTGAATTGTCCGCGTCTGCGTCAGCACGACCTGCACGTCGACGGAGATCGTCGCCGGCGATACTTCCGTTACCGCATCGGACTTGCTCAGCGTGATGTCGACTTTGCCCGACTTGGTCACCTCGGACAGGTTGAGATCCGCTTCGATGAAGTCGATCTTGTCCAGCTCCGTCTGCGGACCGTAGATCGTCGCCTCCTCCGCGCTCGGGCTGAGATTCGCGACGCTGAGGCCCGCGGGCAGCTGACCGATCAGCTTAAGCTGGATCGGCACCTGCTTAAACGGATTGGTGATCGGCACTTCGACCTCGAGCACGGCAGGATCGACCTCCGCACCCGGAATCTCCTGTCCGGAGCCGTCGTAGGCGACGAGCTTCACGCTCTTGTCCTTGAGCGTCTTGTCCGCGCCTTCGATGGAGATCGAGCCGCCGACATGGTCGACGCGATCCATCTCGCTCGCCGGCAGCGTCACATGTACCCTGTTCGTCGGACGCAGTACGGGCGCCCCCGCCTTGTAGCCTTCCTTCGGCGTTCCCTTCGGCGTCACTTGAACCTCGAATTCCTTGCTCTGCAGCTCCTCCAGCTCGACCGTCACGGTCGCGGGCTCGACCTGGATCGTCTGAATGCTTCTGGGCAGATCCGTTCTTAGCGTTATCGTATGCGTGCCGGCCTTGACGGTGCTTAGATCGGCCTCCACGATATATCCGCCGTCCGAACGCGCGGCGAGCAGATCGCTCGGCGTCCCGCGCACGATGAGCTTGACCTTCGTCGGGTCCATGCTTTTGAGCACGTAGCTCTGCTCGTCCAATCCGCGCACCTGCACCTTCACGTCGGTAAACGTGCGCGTCTCGATGAGCGAAGCGACGTTGTTCGGCGTCGAATCGGGGTTGAAGTGGACGACCGCCCACAGCAGGATGCCGAGCGCCAGCGAGATGAGCCGTACGGCATTCGGATGACTGAGCCACTTATCCATGGCCGTCACCGCCTTTCCGCTGCCAGAACTTCCAAGGGATGTTCCAGCTCCGCCCGGTCTTCTTCGCATTCGTCTGGCGAAGCTCGTCGAACAGCTTGGAGATCAGCGACTCCTCCTTGATGTCCCGCACGATTTGCCCATTAAGCGCGAGCGATACATGCCCCGTCTCCTCGGAGACGACAACCGAGATCGCGTCGCACACCTCGCTGATACCGATCGCTGCGCGGTGCCGGGTGCCCAGCTCCTTCGAGATGAACGGATTTTCCGACAGCGGCAAATAGCAGCCCGCCGCCATGATCTCGCCGCCGCTCACGATGACAGCGCCGTCGTGCAGCGGCGTGTTGGGAATAAAAATATTGATGAGCAGCTCCGAGCTGATCGCGGACTTCATCTTGATCCCGGTCTCGATGTAGTCGCCGAGCCCCGTGCGCCGTTCGAAGACGATCAAGGCGCCGATCTTGCGCCTCGCGAGGTATTGAACGGCCTTAATGACCTCGTTGATCGGATGGCTGATGTCGTGCTCCTCCAGGGAAGAACGGCTGAACAGCGTGCCGCGGCCGAGCTGCTCGAGGGCTCTGCGAAGCTCGGGCTGGAAGATGATCAGAATGGTCATGATCCCGAACGGGAACAGCTGGTTCATCACCCATTTGAGCGTATACAGGTTGAGCCACGTGCTGAGCGCCCACGTGATAACGAGCAGCAGGATGCCTTTAAGAAGCTGGACGGCCTTCGTGCCGCGCACCAGCAGAATCATTCGGTATATAAGATAGCTGACGATGAGGATATCGGCGGCGTCCTTGACGGCGCCCCACACCGTTAAGTTCTCGAAATAATCCAAGACGCACCCCCCGTCTGGCGTCTCGATCGGGTTTCCCGAATCTTGTCAGATTGCGCTTAGGATATGTATCTATTGTTTTCTATAAACGAACTTCTAAATCCTGTTTAGAATACAAAAAAACCTCCCCGATGTCCAGGGAGGCCGCCTTGTCTGGCCGCCGGACGGCGGCCGTCATGTCCCGTAGGCCACCGTGTCGAACCAGGTCGTCACCTTGTACCATGCCCAGTCGAGCGCCCGATCTACGGTCTTCACCTTGCCGGCGATATGCGCTGTCGACGCGAGTGTCACGTTGCCGTCGATGACGGTCAGGTTGCCCTCGACCTCGCCGAGCACTTCGGCTTCGCCGTTCTTGATCGTCAGATCGCCCTCGACCTTCTGGCCGGCGGGCACGATGACTTTGTTGCCTTCGATCACGACGTGCGACAGGTCCCCGCTCAGGCTGAGCTGATCGTCCTGATTCCACATCGCGACGAAGCTGGACAGCATGACGACCAGGAAGATCGCCGCCGCCGAAGCCGCCGGATGCCGCTGCACCCACGAGGTCCACACCTTCGGACTCCGCTTCTTGGGCAGCGCGCCCATAATGGCGTCGGTCAGATGGGAAGGCGCAGCCGGGACAGGCTGGGCATATATCAAAGCTTCCGTCCGCTCGAGCGCCCCGTAGCGCTCCTCGCAGGCCGGACATTCGCGAAGATGTTGCTGCAGCAGCGCGGACTCCTCGCGGGGCAGATCCCCGTCGAGATAATCGTGCATCCGTTTAACGGCATCGTTGCACTTCATGATAGCCATCCCTTTCTGCACAGGAGAACATAAAGCCTCCTTTGCGAATGCTTCTATACAGTACGTTCCCCGTCTCGGGACGGTTTCAACTTTGGCGGAAAAATAGGCGAAGCCTTAAAGCTTGTGCTCAAGCTTCTTGCGCATGAACTCGCGGCCCCGGTGGACGCGCGTCTTGATCGTCGTCACCGGCATGTCCAGCACGTCCGAGATCTCCTGCAGCGACATGTCCTGCAGATAGCGCAGCACCATGACCGACTTGTACTTGACCGGCAGCGTGTCGATCGCATCCCGGATGATGCGCTGCGTCTCCGACAGAATCAGCTCGCTCTCCGGCGTCCGGTCGTCGCTCGGCAGCATCGCGTACCCGTCCAGCCCCTCATGGTCCGACGACTCGGCGTCCAGCGAATACACCGGACGGCGCTTGCGCAGCCTGTCGATGCACAGATTTGTCGCGATCCGGTAGATCCACGTCGAAAATTTCTGATTCTCGTCGTAACGGTCCAGGTTGCGGTATACGCGCAGAAAACACTCCTGCACGACATCCTCCGCCTCCTGCCGGTTGCTCGTCATCCGGTAGGCCAGATGGTACAGCTTGTCCTTGTATAAATCCACGATCTCCGCGAATGCGCGCTGATCCCCCTTGCGGGCCAGCTTCGCAAGTCGCGTCTCTATTGGCTTCAACGTGTTAACCCTCACCTTCTTCGCCGGTCGCCCGGCGCTCGGCCCGTCTCGTCCGCTCAGCATCGCGATGCCTGCGAGCAGGACAACTTGGCCCGGCCGGGTCGGGAAGACCCTTCGCATGAATGCGATCAAGAAAATGGTAATGCACATGTATCAAAAAAGCAAGACGCGGGATGCCCGGCCCCCTTGCCTTTTCGCATATTTTTGCCTATCCGACATCCGCCGCTACGCCTTCACAGTAAATGCCAAGATATCCGATTTCGCCCATTTTAAAAAACAATTATACGTTCTGGCGCGTACAGAACGGACTGAGCAGCCGCTATTCTTGTCCCTCTCGCGATTCGCGGACCGGTCGCGGACTCAGCGGGCGCTATTGCGCGATCGCCGGCCTATATTAGCCTTGATTCGGTAAATAGCGTCCCTCCAGTCCGATATCATCGACTCCGGAGCGGTTTTTACGAAAATAACGTCTCCTGGGTCCGCTAAATCTCCTGCCTCGCTGAGACTCTTGGCTCTCTGGCTCTCCGCGTCAAAGCCTGCGACTGCCCCTCCATCCGATCCTTTCCGCTCCGCCAAAAAGAGCCCGGGCATGCGCCCGGGCCCGCCTTGCTTATCTCGCCGTCGATCAGCCTGTATTGCGCAGGCCGGCGGCAATGCCGTTGATCGTGAGCAGCACCTCGCGGAGCAGCTCCGCGTCGTCCTCGCCCTCGTCTCTGCGCTGCCTGAGCTCGCTCAGCAGCTGAACTTGAAGGTAGCTGAGGGGATCGACGTACGGGTTGCGTAGCCGGATCGACTCCTGGATGACCGGCACATTGTCCAGAATCTCTTCCTGACCGGTAATCTCCAGCAGGATGCGCTTGGTCAGGTCGTACTCCTCTTGGACGAGGGTGAAAATCCGCGTGCGGATCTCATCGTCCTTGATCATGTCCGCGTATTGCCGCGCGATCAGCAGATCCGCCTTGGCCAGCGCCATCTGCAGATTGTCGACGAGCGTCGCGAAGAACGAATATTCGCGGTACATCCGGCGCAGCGTCTCAAGCTTCGCAGGATCGCCTGCGACGTACTGCTCGAACGCCGTGCCGGCCGCATACCACGCAGGCAGCAGGTAACGGCTCTGCGTCCAGGCGAATACCCAAGGGATCGCGCGCAGGTCCTCGAAGCGCTCGCTGTTCTTGCGCTTGGACGGGCGGGAGCCAATGTTCAGCTCGCCGACCTCGGACAGCGGCGTCGACTCCTTGAAGAAGGTCATGAAGCCGGGGTCGCGGAAGATCAGATCCTGATACTTGGTCTGCGCCGTCTCCGAGATCGACGGGAGGATCTCCTCCCATTGCGCGTCGGCCGACTGGTCGAGCGTCGGATGCTTCGCCAGGTATGCAGCCTTGACGAGCGCGCTGGTCGCCTGCTCGAGACTGCGGTAAGCGATGCCTTCCATCGAATAACGCGACGTCAGCACTTCGCCTTGCTCCGTAATCTTGATGCCCGCGCCAATCGTGTGCGGCGGCTGGGCGAGAATGCTGCGGTCCAGCGGCATGCCGCCACGACCGAGCGCGCCGCCGCGGCCATGGAAAAACTTCAGCTTGACGCCATAGTCGCCCGCCGTCTCGGTGATCTTGTACAGCGCGACGCGCAGCTCCCAGTTCGCCGTGACCATGCCGCCGTCCTTGTTGCTGTCGGAGTAGCCGAGCATGATCTCGTGCATGTCGCCGCGCGCGGCGACAGCTTCGCGATATACCGGCAGGTCGAACAGCGTCTTCATGATGGCCGGCGCAGCGTGCAGGTCGTCGATCGTCTCGAAGAGCGGCGCCGACTGGATCGAGCTGACGAGCTTGCCTTCCGGCGTACGGCGCACGAGGCCCGCTTCCTTGGCGAACACCATGACTTCGAGCAGGTCGCTCGCGCCGCGGGTCATGCTGATCAGGTACGTCGTGATACAGCTATCGCCGAACTCCTCCTGGGCGCGGTAGATCGTCCGGTACACCTCGAGGCACTCCTTCGTGCCTTCGCTGAGCGATGCCGTCGCGTGCAGCAGCGGCCGGGAATCCGACAGCAGCCCGTGCAGCAGCTCGATCTTTTCTTCCTCGCCGAGCTCGTTGTAGCGGTCCGTGACGCCTGCCTTCGCCAGCACCTCGGTCATCGCGTTCTCGTGCTCCTGGGAGTGCTGACGCACGTCCAACGCAGCCAGATAGAAGCCGAACAGCTCGACCTGGCGAATCAGCTTCTTCAGATGCGTATCGGCGACGAAGTCCGCGTAATGGTGGCGCAGGCTGCGATCGATCAGCTGCAGGTCCGCGATGAACTCCGACACCTGGTGATAGCGCTGCGACGTTCCTTTAAACTTCTCCTCGCGCATGTTCTGCAGCTTCTGGATAATGTAGGTGATCTTGATGCGGTACGGTTCGTGGTCGTTGGTCCAGCGCTCCACCGTGCGAAGCTCGACCGTCTCGCGCTCCTGCTCGATCGATTCGAGCAGCTCCGGATTCACCTTGACGATTGTCGTACTGAAGCTCATCTTCCGCATGAGCGCCTTCAACAGCGTCTCGTACTTGTGAATGACCAGGTTGCGCTGCATGTTCAGCGTGCGCCAGGTGATGTCGGCCGTCACGGACGGGTTGCCGTCCCGGTCGCCGCCGATCCACGTACCGAAGCGCAGATAAGTCGGCACATGCCACTTCTGCTCCGGATAACACTTGGCCAGACAGCGCTCCAGCTCGTCGTAGACGTCGGGCAGCACGTTGAACAGCGTCTCGTGGAAAAAGTACATGCCGTTGCGCACTTCGTCGATGACCGTCGGCTTGCGGTCGCGCAGCTCGTCGGTCTGCCAGAGGGTGAGCACCTCGTTGCGCAGCTGCTCCCGCAGACGCTCGCGCTCGCGGTAGGTGAGCGACGGATTGTCGAGCTCCATCATCTCATTGGCGATGCGCTTGTGTACGTCGAGCACGGCCCGGCGCATCGCTTCGGTCGGGTGCGCGGTCATGACCAGCTCGAGCGAGATGCCGGACAGCAGCTCCTGAACCTCGTTCAGCGGCAGATTTTTGTTCTTGAGCTCCACGATCGCGCTCTCGATGGAGCCCGGCTGAACCGCTTCGCCCGCGGAACGCTCGTAATCGCGCTTGCGGCGGATGCGGTGGTTCTGCTCGGCGATATTGACGAGCTGGAAGTAGATCGCGAACGCGCGGATCACCTGATGGCGAACCCCCGGCTCCAGCCCGGTAATCGTATTGACGAATTCCTCGTAAAGCTCGGGTACGAATTCGGCGCGCAGCGCCTTGCTCGTCTCCCGGATCTTCTCTACGTGGTCGAGCAGCTCGCGGCCGCCCTGGTGCACCAGCACTTCGCCCAAGATGTTGCCCAGGAACCGCACGTCCCGGCGCAGCAAATGGTTGGTCGAAGAGCGGCTTGCCGTGGCCATTTCTGTCATCCCATTCACCTCAAAATCATGACTTTCGACGCTAAACAATCTTCTAAACATCATACTACAAATGATCTATAAAATCTGCCCCTCGCAACAGAGCCTCCAAAAATAATGTACCCGCATCGGGTTAGCCGGGAACCGCGGAGCGAGGCCGCCGTCAAAATTTAAATGCCGCGCCGGCCGCGGCATTCCGCTCACGCCGGACCATGGAAACATGCGAACGCAGATGTCGGTACCGTCCCGGCCCCGCCTCTATCCAGAAGAATGCCTTTGCGAGTAAAATATACCTAATTATGCAGATATGGAGGCTATCGCAATGACTTCTTCTTTCTCATCGTCCGCTTCCTCGCCCTCGTCCGAGCCGAATCACGACGAGATCTACCGCAGCCGGGCTGCGGAGTACGACAGGTTGATCTCAGCCCAGCCCTCGCTCGGCGCGCGCATCGACGCGATTCGTCCGCTAGCCGGTCTCGACGTCGTCGACCTCGGCGCGGGCAGCGGCCGGTTGACCGTACCGAACGCCGCCATGGCCGGCACCGTGCTGGCGGTCGATCTGTCGCCGGCCATGCTCGAGGTGGCCGCGTCCAAGCTGACGGCGGCGGGCGCCCGCAACTGGCGTACCGCCGTCGGCACGCACCTGCGCATCCCTGCGGAGGATGCCAGCGCCGACCTTGTCGTCTCGGGCTGGAGCATCGCCTATACGGCCGCCGCGGATGCGGACCCGGACGGCAACGCGCTTGCCGCCGTTCTGGCCGAGATTCGCCGCGTGCTGCGGCCCGGCGGCACGGCCGTTATCTTCGAGACGATGGGCACCGGCTTTCCCGCGCCGAACCCGCCGGCATTTTTGCTTTCCTATTATGATGCGCTCGAGCGCGTCCATGGCTTCGCCCACGAGTGCTTCCCGTTCGACTACACGTTCGCGGACGCGGCCGAGGCCGAACGGCTGGCCCGGTTCTTTTTTGGCGACGAGACCGGGGACAAGGTCGCGGCGAGCGGCTCGCCCGTCGTGCCCGAATTCGCCGGCGTCTGGCACCGGGTTTACGAATAACGAGATTCGCCGCCGCGATTCAACGCTACGCCCACATCACGAGTATCAACGCGATCAACGCCGGCAGCCCCTGCACGAGCAGAATGGAACGCTTGGCGGTTAATCCGCCGAATACGGCCGCGACCAGCACGCACGCCAGGAAAAACAGCTCAATCTGCTGCCCTGTCTGCCCGTTCGGATGCAGCAGCCCCCAGCATAGGCCGGCCGCGAGAAATCCGTTGTACAGCCCCTGGTTGGCTGCGAGCGACTTGGTCGCCGCGGCCGTCTCCGGCGTCGTGCCGAACGACCGCATCGCCCGCGGCGTCGTCCAGAGGAACATTTCGAGGACCAGGATGTAGACGTGCTCGAGGGCGACCAAGCCCGTGAAAATTTGACCCAGCATATGGAGACCTCCCTTTAATGGACTCTAGTATATCACCGCTTACGCCGTTCCGACGGCAAAAAAACGTCCCCGAAAGGACGTTTTTTCGTATGTTGCAGCCGGACGATCTTACTGTGCTTCCTTGATGATGCCGAAATAACGGCCCATCCAGTAAGGCAGGGTGAATACCGCGGACGTGTCCATGTTGCCATGGTAGTAATCGAAGTTCGGATTCGCGGTGTAAGGCGCGTCGAGCTGGGCGAACGGATTGTTGTTGTTCTTGATGATCTTGCGTTCGTCCGGCGCGAGCGCGTAGTTCGTCTGCTTGAACTTGTCGCGATCGCCCGGCTCGATGTAGAGGACGTCCTGACGATCGTACTGGGCCGGTAACTCGATGCGGTACAGCGGCATGCGATACAGGAAGCGAACGGCCGACGCCAGGTCGACGCTCGTATCTTCCGGATGCGCCATTTGGTACAGGAACGTGTAGAACGGATTTTCCTCGCGCTTTTCGTTCGCGTACCATTGGTCGTAAGCGGCCACGATCTGCGCTTTGCGGACCGGATCCTCTTCCTGCAAAATCAATTCGTAGACCGGGAACCAACCGAGCTCCTCGTCCGAGTAGTTGATGTACTGGGTCCAATCGCCGTGCAGCGTTGCGTTGATATTGGAGTCGTCTTCGCGGTCTCCCGTATAGCCGGGCTTCTCGTACGTAGCGGGATTGTTGTCGTTGATGCCGTATGCGTTGTTCGCCTGACGCACGAGTCTGCGCGCCTGATAGTCGAGCGCCATGTTGATGTAGCCTTTGCCGTTGACGAACGGCTCTTCCTTGCTGTAATCGCCGTCGTATACGAGATCGTAGGCCGCCTTGAACTTGGCCTGATCCTGCGGATAAGCCTCCGCGGTCACCGTGATCGCCGTCTTGAGCATGGACATGATCTCAAGCGCGTTGAGCGGACCGTCTTCGTAGCCGTAGGACAGCGCGTCGTCTCCGTTCTCGTCCACGCCGATATGCTGCGTCCAGAGCGCCTGCTTTTCCATGACGGACAAGCTGTCGTTGAAATATTTGGACAACCATCTGGACCATTGGGTCGACTTGCCCGTCGCATCCTCGATGTAGTAATGGTCGTCCTTCAGAATCAGATTCGTCATCCGGTCGGTCGCTTCGGCGGTCAGACGCTTGAACTCGGCCAGTTCGGGATCGGATGCATCGTCGCACAAGTATTGATAGGCGGTGAAAAAGAGGGCGTAATGGCCGTCGACCTCATCCGAGGAGGTGTCGGCTTTGTATACGATCTGGTTCTGATCGATATAACCGTCGCTGCCAATGGCGCTGGCCGGGAACAGATCGTTGAAGAACTTCGGGATCTTCTCGTACACCGGCACGGTCAACTGGAACAGCGGCTTGTTCGAAGCCGTCGTCGTCTTGTCCTCCGCTGCGTTCGCGTTATTCGTCTTGGCCGTGATCACGGGCAGCACCTGGTAGACGTTTTTGGCGACCGAGGTCTTGATATCGATGCCGAGCTTCTGTCCGTCCGGACGTGTCTCGTTCAGCGCATCGATTGCCTCCTGACTCAGGCCGAAGCCGTTGTAGTTCATGACGTCCGAGCCGCCGGAGGGGAACAGCGTATCGCCCTTCTTGCTCTCGGCGTCTTTGGTGACCCGCACGAGGCCGTAGCCGATCGGCGTCTTGCCGGCCTGCTGCATGCTCGGGATGATCGGGTTCGGGTTGACGACGTTGTCGCCGACGATCGTATGGAACCAGAGGCCGTTCTGGCTCTGGAAGCCGTAGTCGGTGCCGTCGGTCGTCTGGGCGAGCCCTTCGCCGGTCAGCATGTAGGAGCGGGCGGGAAAACCGTTGCCGCGGCCGGACACGTAGTCGAGCAGCAGCACCGCCTTGGAGGCGCGGAGCGCGTCCGCCTTTGCGGCTTCGATATCCGCTTGTTGCTGCGCCGTCGGGCTTGCGCCCGCTTCGTCCTTCAGCGTGCGGTAACGGAAGATCTCGCCGATCGCATACATCGTCGTCCACAAGCCGTCATTGTCGCTCGTCGCGGGCGAGCCCGTGAATTTTCCCGTTGCGGAGCTGTAGTCCACGCTCGAATTCGCGCCGTCCGAAAAGGTGAACGAGGCGCCTGAAGCCATGCCGCGGCGGTCGTTGACGGCCTTGACGAGCTTCTCGTAAACGGAGGTCCGCTCGAGCAGCGTCATCTTCGGCATCGTGATATGCGTGACGCCGCTGGCCGTCTTGGCCCATACGCCGCCGTCGCCGTCGGAAGCCAGCGCCAGCACATGGTCGTCTCCGCCGTACAGGTAGCGCGGCCCCGCGAAGTACTGGACGATGTCCCGCGCGTCGGATTCCGTGAAGTCCACGCGTTGCAGGCCGGTCTCGGTGCCGATCCAGTAGACGTTGTTCTTGTCCTTAAACGCCGCGGTGACGTCGCCGGTCACGGCGCCGGGCAGAAAAGGAATATCCGTCGCGGTCGTCCACGCCAGGTCCGACGGGATGGAGGCATCGCCCGTTTTGTAATAAACGACGTTTTTGGTCGCTGCGGCATGAAGCCGGACCGGCTCGAACTTCGCGCCCGGAAGCGCGACGTTCGCGCTGGCGGACGGAACGGCGATCGCGGCGGCCAGCGTCGCGGTCAGCGCGCCGGTCGCCCATTTGCTTAGTTTTTTGTTCGCCATGGGACACCTTCCTTATTTTTGGATGTGGGATACGCCGGTCTCGGTGATCGCGTAGACGCCCGTTTTGCCGTCCGAGATCAGGAGCAGCACCTTGTCGTCCTTCAAATCGCCGCTCGCCAGCGTGTACGACTTCATCTCGTTGTCTGACAGGCGGACACGCGTGACGCCGGCGTTCGTGCCCAGCCACAACGACGCGCGCGATGCGTCCAGCACCGACGTGTTGACACCGCGGAGCGAGGCGAAGATCGAAGGCTTGACGTTAAAGGAAGCGTTGACGAAGGTCGTCGCGTTCGTCAGATTCGGCACCGCGGTCGCTTTGTTGGCGATGCTCGGCTTGTAGGTCGGGTCCTGCAGGAAGGCGATATACTGCTTGACCTGCAGCTCGGCCGTCGCACTGCCCAGCTTGGCGGACGCTTCCGCATAGCTGTAGAGCTTTGTGCTCAGATCCGTTTCGCCGCCATTATTCCCGCTGGTCTCACCGCCGTTATTTCCACCGGTCTCGCCGCCGTTATTCCCGCCGGTTTCACCGCCGTTGTTCCCGCCAGTCTCGCCGCCGTTGTTTCCGCCGGTCTCGCCGCCGTTGTTTCCGCCGGTCTCGCCGCCGTTATTCCCACCGGTTTCGCCGCCGTTGTTCCCACCGGTCTCGCCGCCGTTGTTCCCGCCGGTCTCGCCGCCGTTGTTCCCTCCGGTTTCACCACCGTTGTTCCCGCCGGTCTCACCGCCGTTATTCCCGCTGGTTTCACCGCCGTTGTTGCCGCCGTTGCTTCCGGTCGTGCCGCCCGTGCCTGCCGTGCTGCCCGTGCCGCTGCCGGTCTTCGTCTCGCCGCCCACTTTGGCGCTGGACGCATTGAGCGTCAACAGGATCGGCGCCTTCGACAGTTCGACGCCCTCGGCGTTGATCACCGCCGTCGCGATCTTCCCGTCGCCCGTCACCTGCACGGGGCCGTTGGCCGTAAACGTGTCCAGCGCAAAATCCGACGCGAGCTCGATCTTCGCGTTTTTCAAGCCGGAATCCGCCGTAAACTTCGAAATATGTCCGGTACCGCCCTGGAAGGACAGACCCGATGTAAATGTGAGCTCCGTCGCGTCGCCCTTCCACTGCACCGTATCCGAAGGCTTCGCCTTGATGACGACGATGCCGACCGGCTGCGCGGACCCGTTGTCCAATTCGCCGCCGGATGCGAACTCGACGCTCGCAATGTTCGTGTCGCCTTCGAGCTTGACCCGAATGTCGCCCGACGCCTTGTCGACGACGAGGCGCGCCGCCTTCGTATCTTTCAGCACGACCGTATGCGCGCCGCCGCCGAGCACGTACACCGTGCCGCCGACGTTCGAGCCATCGATCGTCACTTCGCCTTCGCCGACGCCCGGCGCGATATACAGGCTGCCCGTCAGCTTCAAGCCCGTCAGCCTAGCGCCCGGCTTGTTGACGGTCAGATTGCCGCCGGATACGCCGTCATGCGCGCCGCCGTCTGCGATCAGCGTCCCCATCGCCCCGTTCAGCATCTTGACCGCCTCGGCGCGCGTCAAGCTTTTCTTGGGCTGGAACTCGCCCGCAGGCGTTCCCGTTATGTAGCCCGCTGCCTGCAGCGCATGCACCGCGTCCTTCGCCCAGGCGGCGATCTGTCCTTCGTCGGCGAGTGAGCCGGCGGACGAAGCCGCGCTCAAGTGCAGCGCCCGGCCCAGCATGACCGCCGCCTGCTCGCGGGTCACGTTGGCGAGCGGCGTCGCATTGCCCGCCGCGTCGCCCTGCATAATGCCCGCCGCCGCAACCTTCGCGATATCCGCCGCATACCAGGCCTGCGCCGGCACGTCCGCGAACGACGCCGCGCTGCCGGTTCCGTAGCCGTACATGCGATTCAGCATCGCGGCCAGCTCCGCCCGCGTCACGGCTCCGTTCGGACGGACAAGCCCATTCTCGTCGCCCTTCAGCAGCCCGAGCTCCTGCCATGTCTGAATCTCGGCCGCTGCCCAGGCCGGAATCGTCTCCGCGGATGTCGCGGCATACGCGCCTTGTCCGAGCGCCATCAGCGCCGATGCCGACAGCAGCGACACTGCTCCTTGCTTCCACCTTTTGCCCATTGATGAGCCTCCTCGGTTGATCGTTCGGACACGACTGCGTCCGTTGCTTCAAACCCTTGCCCTGTCCTTGTCTTGCTCGTTGGCCCTACCCTAGACTCGCTCCCTTGCCTTGCCTCAAACCCTGCTCCTTGCTGCGCTCCCTTGACCTACCCTAGCCTTGCCCTTGCTCCTTGCTTCGCTCTCTTGCTTCCCCCGCTCGCTCCGACGCCGCGCCGCCGGCCGATCAGCCCCTCTCGGGCCGCGGCCCGGTCGTCTCCGACGCCAGCGCGCCGGCTGCTTCGGTATCCAGTACGAATGTCGCATCCGGATGCAGCTGCAGCAGCGACGCCGGGCAATCCGTGCCGATCGGCCCCTCGAGCGCCCGGGCGACGATCGCCGCCTTCGCCGCGCCCGTGGCGAGCAGCACGACGGATCTGGCCTGCAAGATACGTCCCGCGCTCATCGTCAGCGCGTATTCCGGCACCCGCTCACCTTCCTCGAAAAACCGTGCGTTGGCCTCACGGGTCGATTCGTCCAGCCGGACGACATGCGTGCCGCCGGGCGCTGCGGGGAAGCCCGGCTCGTTGAAGCCGATGTGGCCGTTCAGCCCGATGCCGAGCAGTTGGAGATCCGCCGGACCGTAATAGCGGTACAGCGCATCGTACAGCCTGCACGCTTCCTCGGCATTGTCCGCGTCGCCTTCCGGCAGATGCGTCCGGTCCGGCGACAGTTTGACCCGGTCGAACAGATGCGTTTTCATATAAGCCGCGTAGCTCTGCGGGTGCTCCGTCGACAAGCCGACATATTCGTCCAGGTTAAACGTCCGCGCCCGTCCGAAGTCCGCTTCGCCCAAGCGATGCGCCGCGACCAGCGCCTTGTAGACGCCCACAGGCGTTCCGCCGGTGGCCAGCCCGAGCACGCTGTCCGGCTTGCGCCGCAGCTGCGCTGCGAACAGCGCCGCGACATGCAGCTCCGCTTCGGCCGCAGTCGGTTTTACCACCACTTGCGCGCCCCGCACGACGAACCGTCCGGCGCCGGCCGCGGCCGGCGAACTCGTCGCATTCACGGCAGCTCCTGCCGACGGCTTCACGGCACCAGGGCCGCGAACTGCGGCAGATACGCCGCGTTCGCTTCCAGGATGTCGGCGAGCACGGCCTTCGCCAGCGCGGCGTCGCCGACGAGCGGGTGAATCGTGAGCGCCTGCAGCGCAGCGTGGCGATCGCCGCGCACGGCCGCTTCTATTGTCAATTCTTCGTACGACTTGACGAGCTGCAGCAATCCGCGGATTTGCGGGGACAGCGGCGCCTTCAGTTGGAGCGGATGTGCGCCGTCCGCCTTGATCACGCAGTTGACCTCGATCGAAGCGTCGTCCGGCAGACAAGAGACGATGCCCCCGTTTCTCACGTTGACGACCTGGATGTCGCCCTTGTCCGCGTAGATCGACTTCATGAGCCGCACCGCGGCTTCCGAATAGTAAGCGCCGCCCCTTTTCTCCAGCTGCTTCGGCTTCTCCGTCACCTCGGGTCGCCGGTAAATGTCGAACAGCTCGGCTTCGACCGACTTGACCTCGTCGGCGCGGGTCCTGCCCGTGCGTTCGAAGTCGGACGCCAGCTCGGCCAGCATCTCGTTCTTCATATAATAGTAGCGATGATACGAGCACGGCAGCGCGCCGAGTGAAGTGATGAACGCCGCGTCCCATTCGAGATCGGGAACGTTTTTGACCGTCAATCCTTTGCCCGAGCCGAGCGTTTTCAGAAACGAATCCGTAACGTCCGCGCCGTCCAGCAGCACGCGCGTCGTCCAATGCAGATGGTTGATGCCCGCCATCTCGATGAACACCCGCTCCGGCTCTACGCCGTACAGCGCCGCGATCTGCATCTTCGTGTCGATCGGGAGATTGCACAGCCCGACGGTCTTGATGCGCGAGTGCTTCAGCACCGCCTCCGTGACGAGTCCAGCCGGGTTGGTGAAGTTAACGAGAAAAGCGTCCGGCGCCAGCTCCTCCATGTCCCGGCAGATGTCCAGGATGACCGGCACGGTCCGCAGCGCCTTGGCGAAGCCGCCCGCGCCCGTCGTCTCCTGGCCGATGAGTCTGTGAGACAGCGGGATTTTCTCGTCGAGCGATCTCGCCTCCAGCATGCCGACTCTCAGCTGCGTCGTGACGAAGTCCGCCCCGGCGATCGCCTCCCGGCGGTCCAGCGTCGTGCGCAGCGCGATCTCCTTGCCGCTGCGCGCGATCATCCGACGGGCCAGATCCGCGACGATTGCGAGCTTTTCCGCGCCCGCTTCGATGTCCGCCAGCACAAGCTCCCGAACCGGGAATTCATCGTGATACCGCAAAATGCCCTCGATCAATTCGGGCGTGTAAGAGGAGCCGCCTCCGATGACGGCTACCTTCAGATGTTGTCTGGTCATACGTTTTACGCTCCTTCATCTTGCTGACTTGCGACCCGCGCTGACTTGCGACCCTCGGCCTCCGTCTGTCGCCGGCTTATTCCTTGACGCCGCCGGCCGACAGGCCGCTCACGATATAACGATAGAGCACGAGCGAGATAATGACCGGCGGCAGCGAAGCGACCACGCCTCCCGCCGTCATGAGCCCCCAGTCGATGCTGTGCTTGCCGATGAACTCCCGCACGACGATCGGCAGCGTCTTCGAAGCGACGGTCTGCGTGAATGCGTTGGCGTATATAAATTCGTCCCAGCAATTGAGGAACGTGAAGATCGCGGTCGCCGCGATGCCCGGCATCGCGAGCGGCACGAGGATGCGCGCCATCGTGCCGAGCTTGCCGCAGCCGTCGATGTACGCGGCCTCCTCGAGCTCTCTGGAAACGCCCTGCAGATAGCCCGACAGCAGCCAGGCCGCATATGGCAGGGAGAAGGACAGATTGGCGGCGATCAGCGCCGCGTTCGTATCGAGCAGCGGCGGCGTATGCCAGCCGATGCCGGTGAACGGAATCGTGAAGTCGATGCCGTCCCGCATCATGACGTACAGCGGCACGATGATGCTGATCGAGGGCAGCAGTTGCATCGCCAGGATGATGAACAATAGCGTGACGCGCAGCGGAAACTTCAGTCTGGCGAGCGCGTAGCCGCCCAGCGTGCCGACGACGATCGTCAGCAGCGTCGTGACGGCGCTCACGGTGAAGCTGTTGCGGAGCGCGTGGAAGAAGTCGCTGCCGACCGTGCCCGCTAGCAGATGCCGGTAGTTGAGCCAGGTCGGCGAATGCGGCAGCAGATGGCCGGACAGCAGATCGCGGGTCAGGCTGAACGAGCTGGTCAGCAGGTAGACGAACGGGCCCAGCGTGAACAGCGTCAGCAGCACGATGCCGAGCCACAGATAGAACGGCGGCATCAGATCGCCGTCGCGAGCCCTGGTGAACCAGCGCCGGACGCCGGCGCCGTTGTTAGTCGATTCCATACGTGCTCGGCTCCTTAAAGGTGGGAATCTTGGTTGCGCTTCAGCAGCACCATGTAGACGACGACGAGAATCAGGATGAGCAGCGTCGATACCCAGGCCATCGCCGACGCCTTGCCCAGATAGAAGTAGCGAAAGGCGTAGTTGTAGGTGAGGTACGAGGTTGAGGTTTTGGCGTCGCCCGTGAACACCGTGAGGATGTCGTACACCCGGTACGCCCCGATGATGCGCAGGATGACCGCGACGATCGCCGTCGGCAGCAGCTGCGGCACGGTAATATGCCGAAGCTTTTTCCAAAAGCCCGCCCCGTCGATGACGGCCGCCTCATACAGCGAGTGCGGAATGTTCTGCAGGCCCGCCAGCAGCAGCAGCGTCATGAACGGCGTCATCTTCCAAATGTCTGCGATCGCCGAGAACGTCACGACCTTCGTCGAGCTGGACAGCCAGAGCGGGTTGGACGAATCCGGCAGCAAATGCAGGTTGTGCAGCACGACCGTCAGCGCGCCGTAGCCCGGCTGGTAGATCCAGTTCCACAGCAGGCCGCTGACGAGCGTCAGCATCGCCCAGGGAATCATGATCATCCCGCGGAACAGCAGCCGGCCCTTGAACGCATGGTTCAGCAGCAGCGCAGCGAAAAAACCGATCGCAAGCTCGGCCGCGACGGAGAAGACCGTGAAGTACACGGTGTTCCCCATCGACGTCCAGAAGTCTTGCAGCTTAAAGATGTCGGCATAGTTGCCAAAGCCCACGGGCCTCGGATTCGAGCCGTCCATCAGGTTGTACTTGTAGAGACTCCATACGGAGGATTGAAAAATCGGAACGACAAAAATGCGGAACAGAATGTAAAGGGTCGGCACCAGCAGCACGTAGGCCAGCAGCGCGTCGTGTCGCATGGCGGGCGTGTATCTCGCTCGTTTTCTTCGGGGTGCCGCGTTCGGCTCAGCCACTCCTGCTCCTCCTTGCTATTTGGCCGCGCGCTGTATCGCTTGATCGATCTTTTTGGCCGCGTCGTCCAGCGCCTGCTGCGGCGTTTTGTTTTTTACAAGCGCGCTGTAGATCTCGTTCGATTGAATGTCGGCCCATTCGACATAGCCCGGCGCGTTCGGACGATTGGAGCCGTACTGGAACTGCTCAACGATCTTGCCCAGCGTCTCGGTCGAGTCCGCGGCGATCATGTCGGGATCTTCGTACAGGCTCTTCAGCGACGGATAGATGCCCATTTCCTTGAAGTTGTCGAGCTGGAAGCCCTTCTCCCCGATCCATTTGACGAACTCCAGCGCGGCCTGCTTGTTTTTGCTGCTCTGCATGATGCCGATGCCTTCGGAGCCGGATACGGCGGTGGACTTGATGTCTCCCTGTCCGGGGATGAGGCCGACGTCGGTCTGTCCGACCACCTGCGACATTTCCGCGTTGTTCAGGTCGGGGTACATGCCCTCCCAGTTGATCATCATGGCGATCTTGCCCGCGGCGAAGGCGTTTTTCACGTCGTCCTCCGTCCATTGGAGGCTGGAAGGATCGACCGTCTTGTCGACGTGCAGCAGGTCCGTCATGTAGGTGAGCGCCTGCACGGCCTCTTTGGAGTTGACATGCAGCTTGCCTTGATCGTCAAGCAGCTTGCCGCCGAACGCGGCGACGATCGTGTCGAAGTCGATGTTGAGCGACTCCGCCTGCTTCCAGGACCAGGCCGAGCCGTAGACGCCGTTTTTGGTCAGCTTCTTGGACATTTCGCGGAATTCGTCCCACGTCTTCGGCGGGGCGTCGTAGCCTGCGTCGGCGAGCAGCTTCTTGTTCCAATACAGATGCTTGCTGCTGGAGTAATAAGGAATGGCGAGCACGTGGCCGTTGTAGATGACCGAATCGACCGAGGATTGTGTGTAGTTCGCGAGGGTCTCCTTCGGCATGACGTTCGTTAGGTCCGCGGCAATCTTGCCTTCGTAGAACTGGCCGCCCCAGATCGTATCCATCTCGATGATGTCGATGTCGGAGGAGCTGGACAGCGAGGCCGTCGTGATCTTGCCGAAGAGCGAGTTGTAGTCGACGCCCATGAAGTTCACTTCGATGCCGGTCTCTTCGGTAAATTTTTTCGCCATTTGCGCGACGCGTCCGTCGGTGTCGACCATAAGCACGGTGATTTTCTTGCCCTTCTGCGAGCCGTCGCCAAGCTTGGACCAGTCCATCTCCGCTTGGACGTCTCCAGTCGATGCCGATGAGCCGGCAGTCTGCGATGCGTCCGATTTGGCGGACGGCGTCACGCCGCAAGCCGACAGCAGCGCTGCGGACAAGAGGATCGGCGCGGCCCACTTGGGCCAGGAATGTTGGTTTGGCAAAACGGATGACCTCCCTGTCTGTTATTCGTTCGGTTTGGATGATGCGGTTTGGATGATCTGGTTCGGATGATCTGGTTCGGATGATGCGGTTTGCCAGTCGGAATTTGGAAACGCTTTCTTTTGTGCGAAGCTCGTCGCTTCGCTCGCGCCTTCCCTTTACACACTCCCGGCTGCTTCCGCCAGGCGCCGTTCAAGCAATGATCGGATGTCCTTCCAGCGTTTGCTCATCCAGTAAATTCGTACCTTTCTTATCCCCTCACTCCTAAATGGTAATAATGAATTAAGTACATGTTATTATTTGTTATTACCTTTGTCAATCGTCTAAAAAATTTTTGTGCGCATTGGCTAGATTGAATAGGAAGCAAGCGCTGTATTTTCACCAGCCTTGGTAAAAAAATAGCGAGATTGCACGGAATCGAGGATTCGATTCACAAATATGACGATTACATTTATAATGATGAATGCTGGCAGTTGCACTTAGTGGAGGTAATTTGTAATGACAAAAAAACAACACAATCCCCTTTACGCGATGCTGAAGGAGAAGCTGCTGCTTCAAATTCAATCCGAGGAGTATAAGGTGGGAGATCGACTGCCAACAGAATCGGAGCTGTGCGATCAGTATCAGGTGAGTCGCACGACCGTACGATACGCGCTTCAGGAGCTGGAGCGGGAAGGCATCCTCGAGCGGATCCAGGGAAGCGGGACGTTCGTTAAGCGCAAAGAGCTGCAACTGCTCGCGACCCGAAGCTTTTCCGAGGATATCAGCGCCCAAGGCAAGAAGCCGAGCAACAAAGTGCTCGAAGCGGTCGTCGTGCCCGCGGACTCGCCGCTCGCCGGCGTGCTCGGCATTCCGCTCGAGTCGCCGGTGACGAAGCTTGTACGCCTGCGTTACGCGGACCACGAGCCTTTGATTTATGAGACCTCATACATTCCCTGGAGCCTGGCGCCGGGACTTGCGCTTAATCATGACGAGGGCTCTTTGTTCTCGCTCATCCAGACCCGTTACCAGTTGCAAATCCACCGCTCCGTCGAAAAGCTGAAGCCCGTGCTCGCGGACAAGCAGGTCGCGAAGCTGCTCAACATCCCCGAAGGCTCGCCTTGCTTCGAGGTACAGACGATCACATATTTGACGGACAACACGCCGCTCGAATACAACTACGGCATTTTCCGCGGGGACTTCCCCAACTTCACGATCGAGCGATTTTATTGACAGTGCCGTCTGCGATACCGACTTGAGATACCGACTTGAGATACTGACTTGCGATACCGAGACGATGCGCGGATTTCTGCGCTTCGTCTCTCGCGGCTGAGTGAGCCAGTAATGTGACATTTTGTTCCCGGTTGGGACTTCTTGCGGCAAGTGAGGGTGCGACGGGGCTTTTTAGTTTCTGGCTGAGACTTCTTGCAGCAGGCGAGGGTGCGACGGAGTTGCTTTGTTTCCGGTCGAGACTTCTTGCGGCAGGCGAGGGTGCGACGGGGTTTATTTGTTTCTGGTTGAGACTTCTTGCGGCAGGCGAGCCCCGGATGGGGCTTTTTTGTTCTTGGCCGAGACTTTCGCGACAGGCGGGACAACTGCATTAATAGGATGACGCCAAACGCCGCACTCTTGAGCTTGGCTAGGCGCGCAAAAACAAAAAATCCGCCATCGGCGGATGTAAGATTCGTTATGGAGCGGAAAACGGGATTCGATCCCGCGACCTTCTCGTT
>NZ_JAGXJW010000082.1 GCF_019091135.1 Cohnella sp. GbtcB17
CATCGCACAGTCGCAGACCAACATTCACTATTATAGCGATTCGCCTGGGCCAATGCAACAAATTTCTATACATTTTTTAAGAAGCATATTTCTATGCATGGATACGCGCGCTTGCGTCCCCGTCCAAGACGTTCGTTCATCGTGTTTCTTCTATATAAATAGATCACTGTGGAACCGGCCAACGGCTTCGTTCAATTCGGCAGCCAGCGATCAAAGCTGATCGGCAGAACCCGCGATCTCTTGCACGGAGGCGAGCGGTTGTTCGGACACTTGTTTGACCGCTTGAAAGTCATCCGGAAGTCCGCCAGCGTCCACTCGCCATCGTAACTGCTCGGATACATTTTTGCGTATACGCCATAGCGCAAAAAGACCTTACCGAGCGATTAAGCTCGATAAGGTCTTCTTTAAGTAAAAGAAATTACTTTTGGATCGTAGCGACAGCGCCGGCGCCAACCGTACGGCCGCCTTCGCGGATGGAGAAGCGAGTGCCTTCTTCAACAGCGATCGGAGCGATCAGTTGAACGGTAACGGTGATGTTGTCGCCAGGCATAACCATCTCAGTACCTTCCGGCAGGTTGATGATGCCCGTAACGTCCGTCGTGCGGAAGTAGAACTGCGGACGGTAGCCCGTGAAGAAAGGCTTGTGACGGCCGCCTTCTTCTTTGGTCAGGACGTAGATTTGAGCCGTGAATTCCGTGTGCGGCTTAACCGAACCCGGCTTAGCCAGAACTTGACCGCGCTCGATGTCCTTACGGTCAACGCCGCGAAGCAGTGCGCCGATGTTGTCGCCGGCTTGAGCGGAGTCAAGCAGCTTGCGGAACATTTCAACGCCCGTTACGACGGACTTGCGGGAATCTTCAACGAGACCGATGATTTCGATTTCGTCGCCGATCTTGATCGTACCGCGTTCTACACGGCCGGTAGCAACCGTACCGCGGCCCGTGATCGTGAACACGTCCTCGACAGGCATCAGGAACGGCTTAGCTACGTCGCGCTCAGGTTGCGGGATGTAGGTGTCGACTTGTTCGAACAGCTCAACGATCTTGTCAGCCCAAGGGCCGTCAGGATTTTGCAGAGCTTCGCGAGCAGCGCCGCGGATGATCGGCGTGTCGTCGCCAGGGAACTCGTACTCGTTCAGCAGGTCGCGAACTTCCATTTCAACCAGCTCGAGGAGTTCTTCGTCTTCAACCATGTCGCACTTGTTCAGGAATACGACGATGTAAGGAACGCCTACTTGCTTGGAGAGCAGGATGTGCTCGCGCGTTTGCGGCATAGGGCCGTCAGCAGCGGATACAACCAGGATCGCGCCGTCCATTTGAGCAGCGCCGGTGATCATGTTCTTGACATAGTCGGCGTGTCCAGGGCAGTCAACGTGTGCATAGTGACGGTTAGGCGTTTCGTATTCAACGTGAGCCGTGGAGATCGTGATACCGCGCTCGCGCTCTTCTGGAGCCTTGTCGATTTGGTCGAACGCAACGGCTGCGCCGCCGTACTTCTTGGACAGAACCGTCGTGATGGCAGCAGTCAGCGTCGTTTTGCCGTGGTCGACGTGGCCGATCGTACCGATGTTAACGTGCGGTTTGTTACGTTCAAATTTAGCCTTTGCCATGGATCTTTTCTCCTCCTTGTTAGTAAAGCCATTTTATAGGGAGGACGAAGCCGGAGACTTCACGCCCCGCGGCTCGTCCGAATGCCCGTAAACTTACGCGCCCTTGCTCTTGGAGATGATCTCTTCGGAGATGGAACGCGGTACTTCTTCGTAGTGCGACAGTTCCATGGAGAATACGCCACGGCCCTGCGTACCGGAACGAAGAACGGTGGAGTAGCCGAACATCTCAGCCAGCGGCACCTTGGCGCGAACGATGAGCGCACCGTGACGGGTGTCGCTGCCTTCGATGCGTCCGCGGCGGGAGCTGAGCATGCCCATGACATCGCCCATGTACTCTTCCGGAACGGTTACTTCGACCTTCATGATCGGCTCGAGCAGGACAGGAGCACACTTGTCCTTGGCGGCCTTAAGGGCCATCGAACCGGCGATCTTGAACGCCATTTCGTTCGAGTCGACGTCGTGGTACGAACCGTCGAAGATCGTCGCTTTGATATCGACGAGCGGGAAGCCGGCGAGAACGCCGTTCTTCATGGACTCTTCGATACCGGCTTGTACCGGCGCGATGTATTCGCGCGGAACGACGCCGCCGACAACCTTGTTCTCGAACACGAAGCCGGAGCCGGCTTCGAGCGGTTCGAACTCGATCCAGCAGTGGCCGTATTGGCCGCGGCCGCCGGATTGACGAACGAACTTGCCTTCGACCTTCGCAGCTTGCTTGAACGTCTCGCGGTAAGCGACTTGCGGCTTGCCCACGTTCGTCTCGACCTTGAATTCGCGAAGCATGCGGTCGACGAGAATTTCCAGGTGAAGCTCGCCCATGCCGGCGATGATCGTCTGGCCAGTCTCTTCGTCCGTGTGCGCGCGGAAGGTCGGATCTTCTTCGGCGAGCTTCTGGAGCGCGATACCCATCTTGTCTTGGTCGGCCTTGGTCTTAGGCTCGACCGCAAGCTGGATAACCGGTTCCGGGAAGTTCATCGATTCGAGGATTACCGGATTTTTCTCGTCGCACAGCGTGTCGCCGGTCGTCGTGTCCTTCAGGCCGACTGCTGCGGCGATATCGCCGGAGTAGACGACGCTGATTTCTTGACGGCTGTTCGCGTGCATCTGCAGAATACGTCCGATACGCTCACGCTTGTTCTTCGTCGCGTTGATGACGTACGAACCGGAGTTCAGGACGCCGGAGTAAACGCGGAAGAACGTCAGCTTGCCGACGAACGGGTCGGTCATGATCTTGAACGCCAGCGCCGAGAACGGCTCGGTGTCCGAAGAATGACGAACCGTCTCTTCGCCGTCTTCGGTCGTGCCCTTGATAGCGGGGACGTCGATCGGAGCCGGGAGGAAGTCGACGACTGCGTCCAGCATCGGCTGAACGCCTTTGTTGCGGTAAGAAGAGCCGCAGACGACCGGGAAGATACGAACTTCCACGACGCCCTTGCGAAGAGCTGCCTTGATCTCGGCGACCGACAGTTCTTCCCCTTCAAGATACTTCGCCATCAGATCGTCGTCAAGTTCGGCGACCTTCTCGACGAGCTCAAGACGAAGTTCTTCGACTTGATCCGCCAGATCGGCCGGAATCTCGGCTTTCTTCGGATCCTTGCCCAGATCGTCCTCGTAGACATAAGCGACCCGTTCGATGAGGTCGACCATGCCGACGAAGCCGTTCTCGGCGCCGATCGGAAGCTGGATGGCGACAGCGTTGGCTTGCAGACGCGAACGCATATCGGATACGACGTTCAGGAAGTCTGCGCCGATGATGTCCATCTTGTTCACGTAAGCGATGCGCGGAACGCCGTAACGGTCGGCTTGACGCCATACCGTCTCGGACTGAGGTTCTACGCCTTCTTTGGCGCTAAATACGCCGACTGCCCCGTCCAATACGCGCAGCGAACGCTCGACCTCGACCGTAAAGTCAACGTGTCCCGGTGTGTCGATAATATTGATGCGGTGACCCTTCCATTGAGCGGTCGTCGCGGCAGACGTGATCGTGATGCCGCGCTCTTGCTCTTGCTCCATCCAGTCCATCGTAGCGGCGCCTTCGTGCACTTCGCCGATCTTGTGGACACGGCCGGTATAGAACAGAATCCGCTCGGTCGTGGTCGTCTTGCCCGCATCGATATGCGCCATGATGCCGATGTTGCGCGTATTTTGCAAGGAGAACTCCCTAGCCATGCATTTGTCTCCTTTCGTTCCCTAGTGTCCGCGGGATTACCAGCGGTAGTGGGCGTACGCTTTGTTGGCTTCAGCCATCTTGTGCGTGTCTTCGCGCTTCTTGACGGCAGCGCCGGTGTTGTTCGAGGCGTCGAGAATCTCGGCCGCCAGACGCTCTTCCATCGTCTTCTCACCGCGGTTGCGGGAGTAGTTGACGAGCCAGCGCAGTCCAAGGGACGTGCGGCGCTCCGGCTTGACTTCGATCGGAACTTGGTAGTTGGCGCCGCCTACCCGGCGAGCCTTGACCTCGAGCACAGGCATGATGTTCTTGATGGCAGCTTCGAAAACTTCCATCGGATCCTTGCCCGAACGCTCTTGAATCAGCGTGAACGCATTGTAAAGCAGCTGCTGAGCTACGCCCTTCTTGCCGTCGATCATGATGCGGTTGACGAGGCGAGTGACGAGCTTGCTGTTGTAGACCGGATCCGGGAGCACGTCCCGCTTCGGTACTGGTCCTTTACGTGGCACTTGAGTTCCTCCTTTCCCATATCAATGATAAAGCCGAAATGTTCCGGCAGAATTAATCTTACTTCTTCACCTTAGCGCGCTTCGTGCCGTACTTGGAACGAGCTTGCTTGCGGTTGTTGACGCCTGCGGTGTCGAGCGCGCCGCGAACGATGTGATAACGTACGCCCGGAAGGTCCTTGACCCGGCCGCCGCGAATCAGAACGACGCTGTGCTCTTGCAGGTTGTGACCGATACCCGGAATGTAAGCCGTAACTTCTACGCGGTTCGTCAGACGTACACGCGCATACTTACGAAGTGCGGAGTTCGGTTTTTTCGGCGTCATCGTGCCTACGCGCGTGCATACGCCGCGCTTTTGAGGAGCGCTCAGGTCGGTCTCGATGCGCTTCAGGGCGTTGAATCCCTTTTGCAGTGCAGGAGACTTGGACTTGACCACCTTAGGCTCGCGACCCTTGCGGACGAGCTGGTTAATTGTTGGCATGTTGCCACCCCCTTCCCATGATTGCCTTGCATAAACTAACGGCTACCGGTTCCCGCGGCGCGAAGCCCACAGATCCAGGCGGTTCATTTTGAGAAAAACGAAAGGGTCCATCCGCTGAACTCCCCAAATGAGAAGCGCGGTAAGGTCCCGGTTCATGCTCTCTCTACTACCACAGCCATCGCTGTGCCGACATCGATCCCGCACTGTCTGCCGAGCTCGCGCATGGTGCTCACCTCTGTCAGGGGAACGCCGCGCTGCTGGCATAACTGCGCGATGCGGCCGATCAGGCGCGAATCTGCATCTTGCGCGACATAGACGCCGATGGCCTTGCCTTGTTCTACCATCTTGGTCGTCTGCTTGGTGCCGACTTTGACGTTGTTCGCAAGATGATGAGCCTTCAAGTCCATCATAACAACTCCCACGAAACGATCAAAATCCACCACGTCGGGCACACACATAGGCTATCTTAACACCTCGGCCTGGCAGTGTCAAGAAAGCCATCTGTACTTTTTACCGGCAGGGCTCAGGCGCGCTTGAGCAGCAAGTAAATAAAATAAGGCGCCCCGATAAAAGAAACGACGATGCCGGCCGCGATTCCTTCCGGCCCCGCCACGTTCCGGCCGATCGTGTCGGCCAGCAGCAAGAGAAATCCTCCGATCAGCACGGCTACCGGTACGAAGCGCTGGAACCTCGGGCCGACCAGCGACTTCGCAATATGCGGCGCCATCAAGCCCACGAACGCGATACCGCCGGTGATGGCGACCGCGGAAGCCGCCAGCGCCACTGCCGCGAGCAGCAGCAGGCCGCGATCCCAAGAGATCCGGACGCCGCTGCCTACGGCGGTCGCGTCGTTCAGCGACAGTAGGTTCAGTGCGTTGGATTTGTACATCGCGTAAGGCAAAAGTACGAACAGCCACGGCAGCTGTGCCCATAAGAAGGTCCAATCGGTCCCCCACACGTTGCCGGCCAGCCAGCGGGAGATGAAGTCGACTTTGTAAATATCGACCGCGGACGTGATGAACACCATCAGCCCGGCAAACGCGAGCGAAAAGCCGATGCCCGTCAGGACGAGCCGCATGGGATGGAGCCCGGATTCGCGGCTATAGGAGAAGGCGTAAAGCAGAATCGCCGTCAGAAGCGCGCCGATAAACGCCGACACGGGAATGACGTAGACGAAGGCGCCCGGCTCGGCCGGGATGAGCAGGAAGCTTACCGCAACGCCAAGTCCCGCTCCCGAGTTGATGCCGAGGATGCCGGGATCGGCCAGATCGTTGTTCGTCACGCCCTGCAGGATGGAGCCCGACAAAGCGAGCGACATGCCGGCCGCCAGGACGATGCATATGCGAGGCAGGCGGAGATCGAACAGGACGAACTCCTCCTTGAACGCCCCATGCCCAAGCAGCGTCGGCAGGATTCTTTCGTAGGAAACGGAAGACGAGCCCAATCCCAGGCTTATGACGACGGTCAGCAGAATAAGCGCGGCCAGCGCCAAGAGCAACACGCGTTGCTTGCGAATCGAACGAGCGTCGGTCATGGGGTGGTCTTCACTCCTTTGCGCACGATAAACAGGAAGAATGGCAGCCCCATGATCGCGATAATGGAAGCCATCGGCGCCTCGTACGGCGCGATTGCATTGCGCGCGATCGTGTCCGCGGCGAGCATGAAGAGCGCGCCGACGACCGCCGACATCGGCACCACTTTGCGGTAGTCCGTGCCGACGATGAACCGCACGATATGCGGGATCATCAGGCCGACGAACGCCATGTTGCCGATCAGCGCGACGGACGCGCCCGTCAGCACGATGACCGCGGCGTATAAGATGAATTTGATCTGCCCGGTGCGCAGTCCGAGGCCGATCGCGGCTTCTTCGTTGGCGCTGAGCAAGGTGAGCGCTTTGCCCAATACGATGGCCGCCGCGATTCCCGCCGCGATGAACGGCGAGATCGTGACGATCTGCTGCCAGGTCGTGCCGATGAGGCCGCCCGCCGTCCACATCGATACGCTTTTCGAAATTTTAAAGGCAAGACCGATGCCTTCCGCCACGGCATACAAAAACAAGGACACGGCCGATCCGGCGAGCACCATCCGAATCGGCGACATCCCTCCTCTTCGCGACGCGCCGATGCCCAGCACCAGGCAAGCGCCGATCCCGGCGCCGATGAAGCAGGCGACCATCGTGCCGAAGTAGCCGACGGCGGGCATTAACGCCATCGTGAACGCCAGCGCCGCGTTCGCGCCCGAGGACAAGCCGATCAGACCCGGATCCGCCAGCGGATTGCGCGTCAAGCCTTGCATCGCTGCGCCGGCTACGCCAAGCGCCGCCCCGACGATCATGGCTGCGGTCTCGCGGGGAAGACGAAGCTCGCGAAGGACGGTGAGCTGGTCTCCCGCCGCATGCGTGGTCAATGCGAGCCATACGTCGCGAAGGGACGTATCTTTGGCGCCGAACACCATCGACACTGCGAACATGCAAGCCAGCGCTATGAATCCACCGACGATGGCCATGACAAAATTCATTTTTTTGTTCGAATTCATGAGCCGCTCCGCTTTCTATATCAAAATAGGAAAGGGAACTCCGCGCGTTAGCGAAATTCCCGGTGCGTACGAAGGACCGTCAGTTGCCGAGAAACTTTTCTTTAAAAAACGCAAGCTGCCATTCCAGCGTCATGGCGTCGTTAAAGTAGAACGTCCGCGAATCGACTTCGTACACGCGATTGTTTTTTACCGCCGGCATATTCTTGTATGTAGCGGTCTGTTGGAAGGCTGGATCAGCTCCAGGATCCTTGCTGAGGATGACGTAATCGCCGGCATAGTCGGGCAGCACTTCCGCCGAGAGCGTGAAGTAGCCGTCCTTCGCGGTGGCTTCTTTGACCTTGGGCTGCATGTTGAGACCCATCAGCTGGAACAAAATCTCGGTCCCCCGCCCCCATGCGTCGCCGAACGTGTATACTTCCTTTTCGTACGCTTCGAAAACCGAGACGGTGGCGTCGGCTCCGATCTTCGCCTTGATTTGCTCGCCGGCTTCCGCCGCCCGCTTCTTGAAATCGTCGATCCAGGCCAGTGCTTCCTTCTCCTTGTTCAGCGCCTTCCCGATCTCCAGATGCTGCGTCAGATAGTCGACCTTATTGTACGTATAGGTGACGAGCGGCGCGATCTGCTTCAGCTTATCCTGGTTTTTGCTGTCGGAGGATCCGATGATGAGGTCGGGCGACAGCTCGATGATTTTTTCCACGTCCTCGTCGGACACCTGGGTCACGCCTTGAAGCTTCTCTGCAAAACGCGGATTGTTCAGCGACCACGAATCGACGCCCACGAGCGGCACGCCGAGCTGGAGCACATCGCCCGTGTAGCCGGACAGGACGACGACGCGCTGAGGTTGGGCGGGCACTTCGATCGGGCCCGCTTCGGACTGGTATGTAATCGTACCGGTCTGCGCCGCTGCAGTCGAACTTGAGGAAGGACTCGCGGATTCGCTCGCCGACGCGCTGGTCGTCGCTGCAGCGGAGCTGCCCGAGACTTGCGAAGCATTGCTGCCGTTATTGTTGCTACCGCAAGCGGCCAGCGCAAAAGCGGCGACCATAAACCATGCAGCGATCAGCATGCTTTTGCCGAATTTGTTGGCGCTTAAATACGTATTGGTCGGTCTGTCCATTTTGCATTTGCCCCCAAATATTAATGATAATCATTATCAATGATAACGTTTATCATTACTTTAGGGGGTTACGCCTATTTTGTCAATGAAAAATAGGCGCAACACCTGCATTTAACGCTAAAACTTTTTAGCCGCCGCCCGAGAGACGAAGCCTCCGCACAGGAGCATCGCAAATGCAACCGCATACAAAACAACGCCGAGCGCTGACCCTGTGGAATCGCGCTCCAGCCCGATCAACGCCTCGGACAGGATGCCCGCAGGCGGCAGCAGCCAGCGCAGGAACGCCAGGCTGTCCGGGAGCTGGGCGACCGCTTTGCCAGATGCCAACGACAAGACGAGTATGCCGATCAAGGCCGGCAACGAAGCCGCGGACCTGCCTAAACCTCGTTCCGTGAACCAGAGCGCGACGCCCATGCCAAGCAGGAACATGGCAGCATGCACGGCGACAGCCGCGAGCCATTCCTCTGGATAAGGCCCGCGTTCCAGCTTCCCGGCAAGCGCCGGGTACAAGACGGCAAACAGCGTGAGCAGCAAGCCGACTGCCGCCATCAGCATCAGCTTGGACGCGTGGTAGGCGGCGGCGCTGCCGGCATGCGAAGCCGTCACCGCTTGCGAAGCTTCCGGCTCCAGATCGGCAAAGCCCCATACGATCCATGCCGATATGACAAACAACCAGACGGATGAGAAAGCAAAGCTTTCCAAGACCGGATTCGGCGATATCGTGTAAATGAACAGCAGGAATCCGACGTATGCAATTAACGGAGCTAAGTAGCGATAGGACCTCGTATAGTACGATAAATGATATCGAGCCAGCGACAGCACGCGTTACATCATCCTCCCCGACCCTATCGTGACCGATTCGACGGAGGCTCCCGCCTCCAGCAGCTCCCGCAGCAGCGCATCGCTGCTTGCAGGCTCGGTCCAGTAAACGGCTTGCCGTCTCTCGGTCCGGCATCGCAGCATTCCCGGCCAAATTGCAAACGTCTTTGCGTCTTCCGCTTTTTCCTGCGGCCATTGACACACAATACGGCGCCAGCGCTTCCCTTCCTCCAGGCCGGCTGGCGCGGCGACCGACCGAACCTGCCCATCCGATATCGTCATCACCCGGTTCGCCCATTGATCGACCAGCGCTTGCTCGTGGCTCGCCACGACGATCGCGGTTCCTTTTTGCCTCAGTCGCAGCAGCAGGGAAGCCAGCGCGCCTTGCGCTTCTTCATCGAGTCCGCCGATCGGCTCGTCCAGCAGGAGCAGCTCAGGATCGCCCAGCAGCGCCTGTACGAGATTCACTTTTTGCAGCATACCCTTCGAGAAAAACTTCATTTGCTGTCCCGGCTTGTCGCGCAAGTCCACCAGCTGGAGCAGCTCCTCGATTCTCCTCGTCCTCGTCGCGGCATCCAGCCCTCGAATCGAGCCCATATGGTTCAAATATTCGCGAGCCGTGAATTTGAGCTTCGGAAGATGGTCGGGCGCATACCCGATGACAAGGGTGCCGCCCTCGCCCGCTCCGCTCACTTCTCTTTTGCCGGAAGATGGCGCGGAGAGGCCTGCCAACAGCTTGAGCAGCGTCGTCTTGCCCGAGCCGTTGGGCCCGGTGACCGCCACCGTCTCTCCCCTGCTCAATTCCAGCGATACGCGGTTAAGCACCGTTTTTCCTTTCAAACTTTTGCTCGCCTGCACAAGACGGAGTATGACGTTCGAATTCAAAGCCTTCACTCCCGTTCTTTAACGGACCTTTCTATTTATACTATTAAAATTAAAGTCCGTTTCACAATGCGTTTATTCACAATTCGAGCGAATTTATCCCGAACTTGTGCGCAGTTTGTGGAAATATTGGGGGGCGTTCAAGCTTTTCTCACTTATTCACAGGCGGACATTCCTTTCCGAAGGATATCCCCGTGGACAAGCGTGCGGCGATCTCCTTCTATTCACATGTGAACAAACGCGGCACGTTAAAAAACCCGTTCCCCTCGCTTCATGAAGAAGGAGGCGAACAGGTTGCAGAGGTCTCGCAAGAAATACGGGATATCCCTTCTCTTGCGGCATTTAGAAGGCGTCCAGAAAAAAGACGACATAAACGGCCGCCAGCAGCCAAATGACCGGAATGAAGCCCCACCAGAGCGCGCCTTTGAATCTGCGCTTGTGGTACAGCGCCCAGCTGACGACCATACTGACGATTAGCGCGATCGGATAAGCCCAGTAAAATACGATAATCGCAGTCGGCCAAGTATCAATGATGGAGTCCGGGGAATCCAAAGCGATAAAGGACGTCAGGGCGACAACTACCCAAGGGACAATAAGCAGGACAAAGATGAATTGGCAAATCAGCAGCGCAGCGGCTGCTTTCGCATTTTTCACGGCAGTTCGGCCTCCTTGCCCGCCGGCTCTTATCTGCAAGCTGAACGCATGAGACATAGCAGCCTTCCTTTTATTCGGCTTAGGGCTTTTCCTAGAGTTTACCCGTTGTTTTAGGGTTTCGTAAACACCCCGTCAGGTTAACTCCTGCTTTCGGTTTGAACATGGGAGCCCCGGAGAACAAAAAAACTGCCGGGCAGCTGCCCGGCAGTTCGCGTTGCATAGCTTGCGTGGAGCGTTAGAAGGTGCCACGGCGCATTAGTCCGCCGATACCGGCTCCAGCTCCGCTTCGTCTTCGTAGCCTTCTTCGGTCGGGTCGACGACGCGGATGTTGCGGTAGCGCGACATCCCCGTGCCCGCCGGAATGAGCTTGCCGATGATGACATTCTCCTTCAGGCCGAGCAGACGGTCGACTTTGCCCTTGATGGCTGCGTCGGTGAGGACGCGGGTCGTCTCCTGGAAGGACGCGGCCGAGAGGAACGAGTCGGTCTCGAGCGACGCCTTCGTGATGCCGAGCAGGACCGGACGCGCGACCGCAGGCTCGTTGCCTGCGAAGATCGCTTCGCGGTTCGCGGCTTCGTATTCATGCACGTCGACGAACGAGCCAGGCAGCAGCGTCGTGTCTCCCGGATCGACGATCCGGATCTTGCGAAGCATTTGCTTGATCATGACTTCGACGTGCTTGTCGTTGATTTCAACGCCCTGGTTCCGGTATACGCGCTGAACTTCCTGCAGAATGTAGTTCTGCACGCCGCGTACGCCCTTGATCCGGAGCATTTCCTTCGGATCGATCGAACCGTCGGTGAGCTCGTCGCCGGCCTCGATGTGCAGACCTTCGTAGACGCGGATACGGGAGCCGTAAGTGACAGGATATACCTTTGTCTCGGCATCCCCCTGCACTTCGATCTCGCGGCGATCCTTCGTCTCGCGAATTTCCTTGACGACGCCGTCGATCTCGGAGATGACCGCCTGGCCCTTCGGATTCCGGGCTTCGAAAAGCTCCTGGATACGCGGAAGACCTTGGGTGATGTCGTCTCCGGCAACGCCGCCGGTGTGGAACGTACGCATCGTCAGCTGGGTGCCCGGTTCGCCGATCGATTGAGCGGCGATGATGCCGACCGCTTCGCCGATCTCGACCTTCTTGCCCGTTGCCAGGTTGCGTCCGTAGCACATCTTGCACACGCCATGGCGGGCGCGGCAGCTCAGCACGGAGCGGATTTGCAGCTTCTGCACGCCGGCACGGATCAGTTCTTCCGCCTTCGGCGTGTCGATCAGATCGTTGCGGCCGACGATGATCTCGCCGGTCTCCGGATGGCGGATCGTCTCGAACGCATAGCGTCCTTCGATCCGGTCGAACAGCTCCTCGATGACTTCCTTGCCGTCCTCGATGCGGCTGACGATGATGCCCTTATCCGTGCCGCAATCTTCTTCGCGGACGATGACGTCCTGCGCGACGTCGACGAGACGGCGGGTCAGGTAGCCCGAGTCGGCGGTACGAAGCGCCGTATCGGCCAGACCTTTGCGCGCGCCGTGCGTCGAGATGAAGTACTCGAGGACCGTCAGGCCTTCGCGGAAGTTCGACTTGATCGGGAGTTCGAAGATTCGGCCCGACGGCGTCGCCATCAGACCCCGCATGCCGCCCAGCTGGGTGATCTGCGATTTGTTGCCCCGCGCCTTGGAGTCGACCATGAGCATGATGGAGTTGTAGCGGTCCATCGACTTCATGAGCACTTCCGTAATCTCGTCCTTCGTCTTCGACCAGATGTCGATGACGCGATCGTAACGCTCGGCGTCCGTGATCAGACCGCGACGATACTGGTTCGATATCGTCCTGACGGCTTCGTCGGATTTCTTCAGGATCTCGACCTTCTCCACCGGTACGATGACATCCGACACGGCAACGGTGATGCCTGCGCGAGTCGAGTAGGTGAAGCCGAGCTGCTTGATGTCGTCGAGAATGATCGACGTCTTCATCGTATGGTAGATGCGGAAGCACTCGCCGATGATATGGCCGAGATATTCCTTGCCTACTGCGCCCGGCGTCGGGATGGACTGAATGATCTCGTCGATGTTCGCGCCCTTGTCGTAGATGAAATACTTCTCGGGCGTGCCCTTCAGCAGATTGTCCTTCGTCGCCTCGTTGATGTACGGGAACGTATCCGGGAAAATCTCGTTGAAGATGATCTTGCCGATCGTCGTCACGAGCAGCGCTTCCTGCTGCTTTTCGTTAAACGTCTTCTTGCCGAGCGCCTTGACCGGAATGATGACGCGCGCGTGAAGGTCGGCTGCGCCGCGTTGGTACGCGGATACGGCTTCGTTCACTTCGGAGATGCGCATGCCCGCGCCGTGCGCGTCCTTGTTGTCCATGGTCAAGTAGTAGCAGCCGAGAACCATATCCTGCGAAGGCGTGACGACAGGCTTGCCGTCCTTCGGGTTCAGGATGTTGCCGGACGCCAGCATGAGCAGGCGCGCTTCGGCTTGGGCTTCGGCGGACAGCGGCACGTGCACGGCCATCTGGTCGCCGTCGAAGTCGGCGTTGTAAGCCGTACAGACGAGCGGGTGCAGCTTGATCGCGCGGCCTTCGACCAGAATCGGTTCGAACGCCTGGATGCCGAGACGGTGAAGCGTAGGCGCACGGTTCAGCAGAACCGGGTGCTCCTTGATCACTTCTTCAAGCACGTCCCAAACTTCAGGGCTGACGCGTTCGACTTTGCGCTTCGCGCTCTTGATGTTGTGCGCCTGGCCCTTGAGCACGAGCTCCTTCATGACGAACGGCTTGAACAGCTCGAGCGCCATTTCCTTCGGCAGACCGCATTGGTACATCTTCAGGTCCGGTCCGACGACGATAACGGAACGGCCGGAATAGTCGACGCGCTTGCCGAGCAGGTTCTGACGGAAGCGGCCTTGCTTGCCCTTCAGCATATGGCTGAGGGACTTGAGCGGACGGTTGCCGGGACCCGTGACCGGACGGCCGCGGCGGCCGTTGTCGATCAGGGCGTCGACGGCTTCCTGGAGCATCCGCTTTTCGTTCTGCACGATGATGTCCGGCGCGCCCAGGTCGAGCAGACGCTTCAGACGGTTGTTCCGGTTGATGACGCGGCGGTACAGGTCGTTCAGGTCGGACGTCGCGAAGCGGCCGCCGTCGAGCTGTACCATCGGACGAAGCTCCGGCGGGATGACCGGCAGCACGTCGAGAATCATCCAGTCCGGCAGGTTACCGGAATTGCGGAACGACTCGATGACTTCAAGTCGCTTGATCGCGCGGTTGCGGCGCTGGCCTTGGGCCGTGCGCAGCTCTTCCTTCAGCATATCGAGCTCGCGGTCGAGATCGATGTCCTGCAGCAGCTTCTTCACCGCTTCGGCGCCCATGCCGGCGCTGAACGCGTAGCCGTACTTCTCGCGGTAGCTGCGGTATTCCTTCTCCGACAGGAGCTGCTTCTTTTCAAGCGGCGTGTCGCCCGGATCCGTCACGACGTACGACGCGAAGTAGATGATCTCTTCGAGCGAACGCGGCGACATGTCGAGGGCGAGGCCCATGCGGCTCGGAATGCCTTTGAAGTACCAGATATGCGAAACCGGCGCGGCGAGCTCGATATGGCCCATACGCTCGCGGCGAACCTTGGCGCGGGTGACTTCGACGCCGCAGCGGTCGCACACGACGCCCTTGTAGCGGACGCGCTTGTACTTGCCGCAGTGGCACTCCCAGTCCTTGGTCGGCCCGAAAATCTTTTCGCAGAACAGGCCTTCCTTTTCCGGCTTCAGGGTACGGTAGTTAATCGTCTCGGGCTTCTTGACTTCGCCTCTGGACCAAGAACGGATCTTGTCCGGGGAAGCCAGCCCGATCTTCATAAACTCAAAATTGTTAACGTCTAACAAGGAGCAAGCCCTCCTTCATCGTGGCTCGGATTACGTTGCGATGGACGAACGGTCGTGACGATGTTCAGGTATCCGCGTCGGCGATGCGCAAGACCGGGAGCCGCGCGCCCCGCGCGCGGTCCGGTCCTTCGCATGACGATCTTACTCGGCGCCGACTTCGGAGCCTTCCAGGTTCAAGTTCAGCTTGTCGCCGGTCGTATCGTCTTCGTCGTCGATCTCTTTCATCTCGATCTCCTGCTCGTCGCCCGACAGAATCTTCACGTCCATGCCAAGGCTCTGAAGCTCCTTGATCAAGACCTTGAACGATTCCGGCACGCCAGGTTCAGGGACGTTCTCGCCCTTGACGATCGATTCGTACGTCTTCACGCGGCCGACGACGTCGTCGGACTTCACGGTCAGAATTTCTTGCAGCGTATAGGCCGCGCCGTAGGCTTCGAGCGCCCACACTTCCATCTCCCCGAAGCGCTGGCCGCCGAATTGGGCTTTACCGCCCAGCGGCTGCTGCGTTACGAGCGAGTACGGGCCCGTAGAGCGCGCATGGATCTTGTCGTCGACCATGTGCGCGAGCTTGATCATATACAGAACGCCGACGGTGACTTCGCGCTCGAACGGCTCGCCCGTGCGGCCGTCGAACAGCTTCGTCTTGCCGTTGCGCTGCATGCCGGCTTCTTCCATCGTGTCGAACACGTCGTGCTCGCGCGCGCCGTCGAATACCGGCGTCGCGGCACGAATGCCGAGGTAGCGGCAGGCCATGCCGAGGTGAACCTCGAGCACTTGACCGATGTTCATCCGCGACGGTACGCCCAGCGGGTTCAGGACGACCTGGACCGGCGTGCCGTCCGGCAAGAACGGCATGTCTTCCTCGGGCAGGATGCGCGCGATGACGCCCTTGTTGCCGTGGCGCCCGGCCATCTTGTCGCCTTCGGAGATCTTCCGCTTTTGCGCGATATAAGCGCGCACGAGCTGGTTGACGCCCGGCGGCAGTTCGTCGCCGTTTTCCCGCGTGAACACTTTGACGTCGACGACGATGCCGTCGGTGCCGTGCGGTACGCGGAGCGAGGTGTCGCGCACTTCGCGCGCCTTCTCGCCGAAGATCGCGTGCAGGAGACGCTCTTCCGCGGTCAACTCGGTGACACCCTTCGGCGTGACCTTGCCGACGAGGATGTCGCCCGCGCTGGTCTCGGCGCCGACGCGGATGATGCCGCGCTCGTCGAGGTTGCGGAGCGCGTCTTCGCCGACGTTCGGGATGTCGCGCGTGATCTCTTCCGGTCCGAGCTTCGTGTCGCGCGCTTCGGACTCGTATTCCTCAATATGAATCGAGGTGTAGACGTCTTCTCTCACGAGCTTCTCGGAGAGCAGGATCGCATCCTCGTAGTTGTAGCCTTCCCACGTCATGAACGCGACGACGACGTTGCGTCCGAGCGCCAGTTCGCCGGTATCCGTGGACGGACCGTCGGCGAGGATGTCGCCCTTCTTGACGATGTCGCCCTTGCGGCAGATCGGGCGCTGGTTGATGCAAGTGCCTTGGTTCGAACGCATGAACTTTTGCAGCTTGTATTTGATGACGTCGCCCTTGACTTCCTTGCCGTCGAGCAGCTCGACGCGGCGCAGCCAGATCTCGTTGGCCGTGACGCGCTCGATGACACCGTCGTACTTGGAGACGACGCAGACGCCCGAGTCCTTGGCGGCCTTGTGCTCCATGCCCGTGCCGACGTACGGCGAATCCGGGACGAGCAGCGGCACCGCTTGACGCTGCATGTTCGAACCCATCAGCGCGCGGTTGGAGTCGTCGTTCTCGAGGAACGGGATCATCGCGGTCGCGACGGACACGACTTGCTTCGGCGATACGTCCATGTAGTCGACGCGGTCGCACGGCATCGTCAGGATGTTGTCCGCTTGCTTGTTGTAACGGACGATGACCATATCGTCGGCGAACTTGCCCTCTTCGGTGAGCTGGGCGTTCGCTTGGGCGATGATGTAGTTGTCTTCTTCGTCCGCGGTCATGTAGACGATCTCTTCGGTAACGATGCCGGTATCGTGATCGACCTTGCGGTACGGCGCTTCGATGAAGCCGTACTCGTTGATCCGCGCGAACGTGGACAGCGAGTTGATCAGACCGATGTTCGGACCTTCAGGCGTCTCGATCGGACACATGCGGCCGTAGTGGGACGGATGTACGTCGCGCACTTCGAAGCCCGCGCGTTCCCGCGTCAGACCGCCCGGACCGAGCGCGGACAGACGGCGCTTGTGCGTCAGCTCGGCAAGCGGATTCGTCTGGTCCATGAACTGCGACAGCTGGGACGAACCGAAAAATTCCTTGATCGCCGCAATGACCGGACGAATGTTGATCAGTGCCTGCGGCGTGATCGCGTTCTGGTCCTGGATCGACATCCGCTCGCGCACAACGCGCTCCATCCGCGACAGGCCGATGCGGAACTGGTTCTGCAGCAGCTCGCCGACCGAACGAAGACGACGATTGCCCAGGTGGTCGATATCGTCGGTGCTGCCGATGCCGTGCAGCAGATCGATGAAGTAATTGATGGACGAGATAATGTCCGCCGGCGTGATGTGCTTCACCGATTTGTCGATGATGCCGTTGGAGATAATCTTGACGACCTTGCCTTCTTCGACAGGCGAATGCACGAGAATGCTCTGCAGCGGAATGTCCTCCGCCTCGTTGACGCCGCCGGTGACGCGGTAGTTCTTGAAGCCGACGTTCTTCTCCAGCATCGGGAGGATCTGGTCGAGCAGACGGCGATCGATGACCTGTCCCGATTCGGCGATGATCTCGCCGGTCGAAGGATCGACGAGCGTCTCCGCGAGACGCTGGTTGAACAGACGGTTCTTGATATGAAGCTTCTTGTTGATCTTGTAGCGGCCGACGTTAGCCAGGTCGTAGCGCTTCGGATCGAAGAAGCGGGCGATCAGCAGGCTGCGCGCATTCTCCAGCGTCGGCGGTTCGCCCGGACGCAGGCGCTCGTAGATCTCGATCAACGCCTTCTCGGTAGAGTCGGTGTTGTCCTTCTCGAGCGTATTGCGGATGAACTCGTCCTGACCGAGCAAGTCCAGAATCTCGGCGTCCATGCCGAAGCCGAGCGCACGAAGCAGCACGGTGACCGGAATCTTGCGCGTGCGGTCGATGCGGACATAGATGATGTCCTTGGCGTCCGTCTCAAGCTCGAGCCAAGCGCCGCGGTTCGGAATGACCGTCGCGGTATACGTCTTCTTGCCGTTCTTGTCGACCTTGGTGCTGTAGTAGACACTAGGCGAACGTACCAATTGGCTGACGATGACGCGCTCGGCGCCGTTGATGATGAACGTGCCGGTCTCCGTCATGAGCGGGAAGTCGCCCATGAACACTTCCTGCTCCTTGACTTCGCCCGTCTCCTTGTTGAGAAGGCGAACCTTGACGCGCAGCGGAGCCGCATACGTCACGTCGCGCTCCTTGGATTCGTCGACCGAATACTTCGGCTCTCCAAGGCTGTAATCGACGAACTCGAGCACGAGGTTGCCCGTGAAGTCCGAGATCGGAGAGATGTCCTGGAAGATCTCGCGCAGCCCGTCGTCCAGGAACTTCTGGTACGATTGCTGCTGGATCTCGATCAGGTTCGGAATGTCCAGCACCTCATGAATGCGGGCATAACTGCGTCTGGTGCGGCGACCATACTGAACAAGATGTCCTGCCAACTTATCCTCACCCCTTCAGTCTACTGTGAAGCATATGGTAGCGGAGCGAGATCCTCTCTCCAGCACTAGCAGAGGCAGCCGTCCCGCGGGGAACCCTACGGTATGATAAAACGCGGAAATTGGGTAAAATAGCAGCGGAAGGACGCAAGAAGCGCAATGTGCATGCAAAATCACAGCGGCAAACAAATAAAAGCCCCTATGCCCCAATCGGAGGCACAATGGCACTCGTATCCAGCCCATTCACCCAATATACGCCAAACGGCGTATTTTTATTCCTCTGAATGGCGCTAATCGAACAACTTCTCCACATACAGACAACTAGCCCATCTTAAATCTTACATCTTCTAATAGTACCACAAGCGCCCAAGGAGGTCAAACGCGAATTGCAGTCGTTAAAAAGGGCTGAACAACAACATTGCGGCGCCGCCCCCGCGCCGCCTGAAAACTTTAGGCCTTGACCGCTCTGTAAACGCGGTATCCTTTGTCTTTTCCCACTTCAGTGACTTGATCTTCGCCAAAGCATGCTTCGAGCTTCGCTCTCGCGCTCGGCGCGCCTTGCTTGTTCTGAATGACGATCCAAAGCGATCCGCCCGGATTCAAGTGCGCGGCCGCTTCTTCGAGTATGCGGTGCACGATCGCCTTCCCCGCACGGATCGGCGGATTGGACAGGATGACGTCAAACGTCCTGCCGCCCACCGCTTCGTACAGATCGCTGACCTGAACGTCCACGTTGCCGATGCCGTTCAGCGCGGCGTTTTCCCGGCTGAGCGCGACGGCCCGTTCGTTCACGTCCAGCATCGTCACATGTCCTCGCGGCACCAGGCGGGCCGCCGTCAGGCCGATCGGACCGTAGCCGCAGCCCACGTCTAGCACGCGGTTTTCCGTCTCCAGCTCGACATGCTCGATAAGCACCCGGCTGCCGTAGTCCACCCCGTCCCGCGAGAACACGCCGGAGTCGGAGACGAACTGAAGCTTCTGTCCGCGAAGCACGGCCTCGATTTTTTTGCGATCGCTGCGCGCGCTGGGCTGCTGCGTGTAATAATGATCAGCCATCTCCTCGTCCCCTTTCATGCACAAACCCCTCGAAGACAAGCTTCAAGGGGTTTGTATTTCAATGGTCAGGCCAAATTACTTAACTTCGACCTTAGCGCCGGCTTCTTCGAGCTTAGCCTTAACAGCGTCAGCTTCGTCTTTAGCCACTTTTTCTTTGATCGGCTTCGGAGCGTTGTCGACAACGTCCTTCGCTTCTTTCAGGCCGAGACCCGTGATTTCACGGACAACCTTGATAACGTTGATCTTCGAAGCGCCAGCTTCGAGCAGGACAACGTCGAATTCCGTTTGCTCTTCGACTTCAGCAGCAGCGCCAGCGCCGCCACCGACTGCAACTGGAGCTGCAGCAGTTACGCCGAATTCTTCTTCGATTGCCTTGACCAGGTCGTTCAGTTCCAGGACGCTCATGCCTTTGATGGCTTCCAAGATGGACTCTTTGCTCATGGTAGTACCTCCGTTAAATTAGATGATTTGTTGGTGTTTAAATCCGCGCGCCCCGTATACCGGAGCGTTCGTCTTATGCGCTTGCTTCGTTCTTCTCGGCGACCGCCTTGACGGCCAGCGCGAAGTTGCGGATCGGCGCTTGCAGGACGCTGAGGAGCATGGACAGCAAGCCTTCGCGGGAAGGCAGGTCCGCCAGTGCCTTAACTTGAACAGCATCGATAAAGCGACCTTCGATGACGCCGCCTTTGAGCTTAAGCGCATCGTTCTTCTTCGCGAAGTCGTTCAGGATCTTCGCGGCGGCAACGACGTCCGTAGAGCTGAACGCTACAGCGGTAGGACCCGTCAGGACGGCATCCAGTTCGCTAAGCTCGACGCTAGCCGCAGCGCGGCTGACGAGCGAGTTCTTCAACACTTGGAACTCGATGCCGGCTTCACGCAGACGCTTGCGAAGTTCGGTCACTTGAGCGACGTTCAGGCCGCGGTAATCGGCAACAACCGTGCTCGCGCTGGACTTCAGCTTGGCAGCGATCGCTTCGACTTCCAGCTGCTTGGCTTCGATAATCTTTGCATTTGCCATTTCGTACACCTCCTGGTCGTAGGACTTCACCGTATCGATCGTCTATAAGGCTATCGCCTTGCACGAAGGCATTAAAAATGCCCCCGCAGACATCGCGGAGGCATGACGTTACATTAATCTTACGCACCCCTGCCAGGCAAGGACGGTAACGAATGTATGCACACACCTCGGTAGGAAATTAAGCCTCGCGGCACCTACGGTCTACGGTATCAATATTCAACTTGATTAAAGTAACACGTCCGCTTCTGTCTGTCAACCGCCAAAGACTGGCGATTAGAGACGGAATGCAGCTACGTTCAGACGCGCGCCCGGGCCCATCGTCGAGGAGATCGAGATGTTCTTCAGGTATACGCCCTTGGCAGCGGATGGCTTGGCGCGGTTCAGCGCGTCGACCAGGGCCTTCAGGTTGTCGGCGAGCTTCGCCGAGTCGAAGGATACCTTGCCGATCGGAGCGTGAATCTGGCCTGCCTTGTCCAGACGGTACTCGATCTTACCGGCCTTGATCTCTTGGACGGCCTTGGTCACGTCGTTCGTAACCGTGCCGGCCTTCGGGTTAGGCATGAGGCCCTTACCGCCGAGAATACGGCCGAGCTTGCCGACTTCGCTCATCATATCCGGCGTCGCTACGCAGACGTCGAATTCGAACCAGCCCTGCTGGATCTTGTTGATGAGGTCCGTGTCGCCGACGTAGTCAGCGCCAGCGGCTTCGGCTTCTTTGAGCTTGTCGCCCTTGGCGAATACAAGCACGCGCTGGGTCTTGCCCGTGCCGTGAGGCAGGACGACGACGCCGCGTACGTTCTGGTCTTGCTTTCTCGGATCGACGCCGAGACGGACGGCGACTTCGACGGACTCGTCGAACTTCGCCTTGGCCGCTTGCTTCACAAGCTCGATCGCTTCGGCCGCTTCGTAAGTTGCGTCGCGGTCGATCAGCTTGGCGGCTTCTTGGTACTTCTTGCCGTGCTTAGCCATGTAGTTCTCCTCCTTGTGTGGTAGTAACGGAAGTCTCCTCCCACTTCGCTCTTCGTCCCAAGGAAGGTCCGAAGCGCGATCGCGATCCCTATATCAGGTCCGCTGTGATTAGTCTTCGATGACGACGCCCATGCTGCGCGCCGTACCTTCGACCATACGCATAGCCGCTTCGACGGAAGCCGCGTTGAGATCCTGCATCTTCTGCTCGGCGATCTCGCGAACCTTCGCGCGCTTGACGGTAGCGACCTTCTTCTTGTTCGGCTCGCCGGATCCCTTCGGGATGCCAGCAGCGACGCGAAGCAGTACTGCCGCAGGCGGCGTCTTCGTCTCGAACGTAAAGGAACGGTCTTCGAATACGGTGATGACGACCGGAATGATCAGGCCTGCCTGGTCAGCCGTACGCGCGTTGAATTCCTTACAGAAGGCCATGATGTTAACGCCTGCTTGACCCAGTGCGGGACCGATAGGCGGCGCAGGGTTAGCCTTACCGGCAGGAACCTGCAGCTTGACCATTTTAATGACCTTTTTTGCCATGTTGTTGCACCTCCAGCTCAAAATGCGGTATAACGGGATGCTTGGTCCCTCCCGCTCAAATCCAGAAACCTGCGAGCGGCGGCGCGTACGCCCCCATCCGCCAGACTATTATATCTTCTCCACCTGAGTGTAATCCAGCTCAAGCGGGGTTTCTCTGCCGAACATGTTGACGTGCACCTTCAGCTTACTCTTGTCGTGAAGGATCTCTTCGACCGACCCGACGAAGTTCGCGAAGGGCCCAACCTTGACGCGGACATTTTCCTTCAATTCGAAGTCGATGACCGGCTTCGGCTCCTCCATGCCCATGTGTTTCAGAATCTGATCCACTTCTTCGGGCAGCAGGGCGGTTGGCTTCGATCCCGATCCGGTCGATCCGACAAACCCGGTAACGCCGGGCGTATTGCGGACCACGTACCAGGAATCGTCCGTCTGGATCATCTCGACGAGGACGTAGCCCGGATACACTTTGCGCATCACGGTCTTTTTCTTGCCGTCCTTGTTGACGAGTTCTTCCTCCATGGGCACGAGCACGCGAAAGATCTTGTCCTGCATGCCCATCGATTCCACGCGCTTCTCCAGGTTCGTCTTAACCTTGTTCTCGTAACCGGAGTACGTGTGAACTACATACCATCTTTTTTCCATCGGAAAAGCCACCTTTGGGTTCCGCGTTAAATGACGAGGTCGATCAAGCGCGAAATGATGACGTCCAGCACCCAGAAGTAAAGCGTAACGATCGCGACCGTCACGATAACGACCAGCGTGTAGCTGACCAACTCTTTACGTTTGGGCCAACGGACCTTCTTCAGTTCACTCCAACTATCGGCAAAGAACGAAGTGAAGGACCCAAAGCTCTGTTTCATTTTGGCCAGGAAAGTCACGTCCCAAAACCTCCTAGAGCTTAGCGCGTCTCGCGATGAGCCGTGTGCTCATTGCAGAACTTGCAGAACTTCTTCAGTTCGATGCGATCGGAGTGCGTGCGCTTGTTCTTGGTCGTCGCATAATTCCGCTGCTTGCAGTTCGTGCAAGCGAGAGTGATGATTACCCGCATCTGTTCCACCTCCCGGGCTGTGCCAGATCACAAAAAAAAAGACATTGAATCCGGGTTAATACGCCTAAGCCGTTACGTACGACAACGACACCTGGCGTATCACACCATATTCAGGGCTGCGCATAAAACTCCACCTTAAGGTTACTAAAGTAATTTATCATAGCCCATAGGCAATGTCAACGAGAAAGCTTGACGATAGTCAATGCTCGCCGTTTGCGGGACGTGGCTTCAGGCTCCTGGCCGCAGAGCTCTCTATTATTCTAGCCACGCAAGCGTATCCTTTAAACCTGAGTTCCCAGCCCCCTGCGAAAATAAAAAAAGCAGCCTGCCGTCCGGCGCTGCCTCTGTACGCACTGCTATGTAGCCGACGGCTTCGGCCAGCCTAAAGACCGATATCCCTGACCTCCAGGTAACGCTCGAGCTTGCGCTTCACGCGTTGAAGCGCATTGTCGATGGACTTGACGTGGCGATCGAGATCGACGGCGATCTCCTGGTAGGAACGTCCGTCGAGGTAGAGCATGAGCACCTTGCGCTCCAGGTCGCTCAGAATCTCGGACATCTTGTCCTCGAGACCGTAGAACTCCTCCTGGTTGATGATCATCTCCTCGGGATCGCAGACGCGGGAGCCGCAGATGACGTCCAGCAGCGTACGGTCGGAATCCTCGTCGTAAATCGGCTTGTCCAGCGAAACGTAGGAATTGAGCGGAATATGCTTCTGCCGGGTCGCGGTCTTGATCGCGGTAATGATCTGGCGCGTGATGCACAGCTCCGCAAACGCCTTGAAGGAGGCCAGCTTGTCCCCCTTGAAGTCGCGGATCGACTTGTACAGGCCGATCATGCCCTCCTGCACGATGTCCTCGCGCTCAGCGCCGATCAAAAAATAAGAACGGGCCTTCGCCCGGACGAAATTGCGATATTTATTAATCAGATATTCCAGTGCCTCCGAATCGCCCGCGCGGACCGACTCGACGATATCCTCGTCGGTCTTGAAGTCGTATTCGTATGTGACAAGGTCGTTCACGTCGACGCTCACGGTCATCCCTCCGGCTTCAAGACATTAAGGATACAAACTGGATCTCCCTGCCAAACTATTACCAATATACTTGATGAAACCAATAGCGTCAATGAAGAAAACCCTTATAATTCAAGGCTTTTGGGCAATGCGGACATATGTTTGCGTTTTGGCGAACGGACTTGCAGCCTATATTCGGATACAGCAATGTCCCTGCGATGGCGGGAAGCGGGTCCCCGTTCGCGACGACTCTAGGACTTGCCGCCCGAATCGCCGGGCTCACGCTCGCCCCGGCGCCACTGCTCCAGGACCCGCGCCACGTCGTCGCTGAGGACGCCGCCCAGCGGGTTGCGCTTCGGCGGCGGCGCCTTGCGGATCGTCTTGCCGATCTCGCGCCGGCTCTCTTCCACCGCGAGCAGCAGCTCCCGCGCGGACAGCCGCAGCGCGCCGCGGCCGAACGCCACGTGCTGCTCGGTCTGGTCCGAGGTGGCGACGTACACGTCCCGCCGCACGGACTTCACCTCGCCGACGAGTCGCTCGATGCATTCGTCGGCCGTTTCCTTCTCGCGGGTGTACACGACGCCGAGCCGGTGCTGCTTGAACTTGGCTCCGACGCCAGGCACGCGAAACGCGTCGAATACGACGACGACCTTCAGTCCCAGGTAGCCCTGGTAATCCGCCAGCATGTCGAGCAGCCGATCGCGCGCGTCCTCCAGCCGGGTCGCCTTCAGGCGGTCCAGCTCGGGCCACGCGCCGATCATGTTGTAGCCGTCGACGATGAGGACATCCTCACGGCGAAGCATGGCCGCCCTTGCCCGGACCGCCGCCGCGCTTCGCGAGCCGCTGGCGCACGGCTTCGTAGAGGATGACGCCCGCGGCGACCGACGCGTTGAGCGAGTTGAGCTTGCCGAACATCGGCAGGGAGATTAGAAAATCGCATTTCTCGCGGATCAGGCGGGACAAGC
>NZ_JAGXJW010000083.1 GCF_019091135.1 Cohnella sp. GbtcB17
GAAGCTTGCACAGCCCCGAATGCGGGTGCTGCGGACGCAGCCGCGCCCGGCGCCGATCCCGACCGTCGGAATCGACAGCGCGCGCGATACCGCCGCAGCCGCGGGCTCGACGACCAGCTCGGGCACGACGGCCGCTGCGCCGGCCTGCTCGAGCGCCTTCGCGTCAGCCAGCAGACGCGCGGCTACGGCCTCGACGCGGCCCTGCACCTTGTAGCCCCCGATCTGCAGTACCGATTGGGGCGTGAGCCCGAGGTGTCCGATGACGGGAATGCCCGCGGACACGAGCAGCGCGATCTCGTCGGCCAGCTCTGCGCCGCCTTCGAGCTTCACCGCATGGGCGCCGCCTTCCTGCATGAGCCGAGCGGCGTTGCGAAGCGTCTGCTCCTTGCTCCCGCGGTACGTCGCGAACGGCATGTCCGTCACGATCATCGTATGGGGAGCGCCACGAACGACGGCTCTCGTATGGTAAATCATATCCTCAAGCGTGACCGGCACGGTCGTCTCGTAGCCGAGCACGACGTTGCCGAGCGAATCTCCGACGAGAAGGACGTCTACGCCGGCCTCCTCGGCCAATCTTGCGGAAGGGTAATCATAAGCGGTCACCATGGCGATCGGCGAACCTTGGGCTTTCATCGATTTCAATTTTGGCGGCGTTAACGGTTGACTCATAAATTCGGGCTCCCTTCTGTGGGCGGCCAGCCATCCGAGCGCGCAAAAAAACCTTCGTTTGCCCATGAGCAAAGAAGGTGTCCATTCAGCAGGAACGCTTCACGTCCTTCTGTCTCGGTCCCTTGGGCTCAGAGCAGAATCCGCCGCGAATCATCACGGGTATTCGGTTCTTTTCGGCAAAGCTCGTCATTGGTTAGCATGTCTCTCAGTGCGGTTCGTCATGATACCGCCCGAGAGCTATATTATAGCAGAGCGGGCTTCGGTCGTAAACGGCCCGGTTCGACCCTGCGGCGACTTATGCGGCCGTTCTAGCCTTTGACGTTCGGCAGCGGCGCTGCGTCGCCGATCTCCGCCGAATAGATCGTGCGGACGCCGCCTTCCGGCAGCTCGACGCGAAGCCCTCCGCTGTCGTCCAGGCCCAGCGGCACGCCTTCGAAAAAGCCTTTGCCGGCTTTCAAGGATACGGTTCGGTTCAACGTGACCGAATACGTCTCCCATAGAATGCGGATCGGTTCGAAGCCTTGTTCCTTGTAGACGGCGTACAGCTGCTCGAATTCGAGCAGCACGGCGGCGATCAGCGCGGCGCGGTCGAACGCCCGGCCGGCCGCCATTTGGAGAGACACCGCGCGCGCGAGCAGCTCCTCCGGATAGTCCTCGGCGTCCAGGTTCACCGCGATGCCCAGGCCGACGGCGACGTACCGCAAGCGCTCGTCCTCGGTCGCGGACTCCAGCAGAATACCGCTGATCTTGCGGCCGTCAACGAGCAGATCGTTCGGCCATTTGATCCCGATCCGCAGGCCGGTCTCGCGGCTTAGGCTCCGGCACAGAGCGACCGCCGCGAGCAGCGTCAGCTGCGGCGCCAGCTGCAACGGCACGTCGGGGCGCAGCAGCAGGCTCATCGACACGCCGCGTCCCGGCGGCGACACCCATGAGCGGCCCATGCGGCCCCGGCCGTTGTCCTGGCGCTCGGCGATGACGAGCGTCCCTTCAGGCGCGCCGCCCTCCGCGAGCTCGCGCAGCACGTCCTGCGTAGAGGATACGACCTCGCGAATATGCAAATGCCTGCCGAACGCCGCCGTCCCGAGCTTGCTCTGAAGCTCCACGGCATTGATGCGGGAAGGCCTGCCGATCAAACGATAGCCTTTGCGCGGCACGGCTTCGATCGCGAACCCTTCGGCTTCGAGCCGGCGGATTTGCTTCCAGACGGCGGTCCGGCTCACGCCCAGCAGCCGGCTGATTTCCTCGCCCGACACGAATGCGTCCCGCTTGTCTTCAAGCAGCGTCAACAGCTGCGATTGTTCCATGGCCGCTCACCCTTCCTGCCTGAGCTAATGATAGCTCGATATTAATCGCGCCGATTTGACAAGCTCTTTAACGCTCTCGCAGTTCCTTTAAAAAAGCTATTCGCAGCGTTTCTTTATCGTTATTCAGCGTCCCCATCGCGACCTGCTCGAGCAGCCGCCGCAGTGCGATCGCGATCCAGGGGCCTGGCGGCTTGTTCGCCGCGGCACACAGCTCGTCGCCCTTTATCGCCAGATCCGCGGCCCGAACCGCTGGCATCGCCGCCGTCCACTCGCCCGCGGCCGCTTGGAGCTCGTCCGGCACCTCGAACGCCTCGCGCATCCGCTGCGCACCGAACAGCTGCTGCCAATCCGCAGCGGCCTCTAGCCCCCGGTCCAGCACGCCGATCGTCCAGTTTGTGCGCCACGCTTCCCGACCGGATGGGATGGACAAGCTTTGATGCAGGCGAACGATGTCGCCGATCCGCTTGACTCTTCTCCCCGCCAAGTGAAGCTGCTTCATCGCTTCCTCCGCTTCCTCGGCCGCAGCCGCGCCTGCGAGAAACAGCGCCGCCCAGCGCAGATCGGCATCCGCGCGTTCGGGCAAATACCGCGAAAGCCCCGACCGCGCCGAGCCTGCCGCCTCGATCAAGGCGTCCGCGGCGTCGGCCGACGGCGCCGCGATTCGTCCGAGGCGAGCGAGCCATGCCCCGGGCAGCGGCAGCTTAAACCGCGCCGGCAGCGAAGCCGCAAGCAGCAGCCCGAAGGCGCGTCCCGGATCGCCGGCCGACATCATCTTGTCCAGCTCCGCGCCGATGCGCTCCATCGCCACGAGCCGAAGCTTGTCCCGGCATGCGAGCACGCCCGCCCAGGTCGGCGCGTCGACGGCGAAGCCGTATCGCGCCGCAAAGCGCACGCAGCGGACGATGCGCAGCGCGTCCTCGTCGAACCGGCGTGCCGGCTCCCCGACCGCGCGCAGCCTGCGCGCTTGCAGGTCGTCCATGCCGCCGAACGGATCGACGATCGCCCCGTCGGCGCCCGCGGCCATCGCATTGATCGTAAAATCGCGCCTAGCCAGATCTTCGCGGACGTCCCGTACGAAAAACACGTCGTCCGGGCGCCGTCCGTCGCTGTACTCGGCCTCCTGGCGAAACGTCGTCACTTCAAAAAAAAAGCCGGAACGGCGAACCGTCACCGTGCCGTGCTTCAAACCCGTCGGCAGCGTGTCCGGGAACAAACGCAGCACCTGACCGGGATCGGCCGAGGTCGCGATGTCGATATCGCTCGCTTCGATCCCGAGCAGGGCGTCGTGGACGCAGCCGCCGACGAAATACGCTTCGCCGCCGGCTTCGCTTAAAGCATGCAGCACTTCAAGTCCCGCTTCCCACTGCGCCCCTTCGTAGCTCATCATGCCCGCCGCATCCCCTTAACCGGCCGGAGCAACTTGCCATCCGAGCGACGCCGGCGCCGGTCAGCGGCGTTCGCAGACGGGTTCGGTTATCGGAGCGGGCATGCCCAGCACATTATAATAAATTCGTTCGTACTGCGCAGTAATCAGGTCGTTGCAAAATTCGGTTCGCGCGCGCATCAGGCAGGCTTCCCTGAACTGCGCGTACAGCGCTTCGTCCGAGAGCAGCCGAACGGCGTGCGCCGCCATCTCGGACGTATGGCCGATCGGGGCGAGATACCCGGTCTGCCCGCTGACGACGAGCTCGGGAATGCCGCCTGCGGTCGAGCCGATTGTCGGTACGCCGCAGGCCATCGCTTCGAGCGCGACGAGACCGAAGCTTTCCTTTTCGGACGGAAGCAGCACGAGATCGGCCAGCGACAGCACCTCGGCGACGTCGTCCTGCTTGCCCAGGTAATGGACGCGGTGCTCGAGCCCCATCGACCTGATTTTCGACTGAATCTTCGGCAGATCCGGACCTTCGCCGACGAGGAGCAGCTTGGCGGGCACCTCCGCGTTGACCTTCGCAAAAATATCGACCACATCCGATGTTCGCTTCACCGGCCGGAAGTTGGAAATGTGCATGAGCACCTTTTCGTGAGGCTCCGCGAAATCTTTGCGCATGTCCGATACTTCGCGCGGATAATAGACGCGTTTGTCCACGAAGTTGTACGTCAATTCGATCGGCGTACGAATATCGAGCAGCTCCTGCGTCTCGCGAATGAGGTCGCGGCTGACGGCCGTGACCGCGTCGCTCTCTCCGATGCCGAGCCGGATAATGTCCTTGAGCGTCTCGTCCTGCGCGAGCACCGTGATGTCCGTCCCGTGCAGGGTCGTGACGATCTTCAGCTTGCCGCCGGACATTTGCTTAGCCAGAAAGGCACAAATCGCATGCGGCACCGCGTAGTGGACGTGCAGCAGATCGAGCTCCTGCAGCTTCGCGACCTGGTGCATTTTGCTCGCGAGCGACAGATCGTACGGCGGGTATCGGAACACGTAATAGTCCGACACTTCCACCTCATGATAATAAATATTGCGCTGGAACTTGCCTAACCGAAAAGGCATGCTCTGCGTTATAAAATGAATCTCGTGTCCCTTCTCGGCGAGCAGCTTGCCGAGCTCGGTGGCCACGACGCCGGAGCCGCCGAGCGAAGGATAGCAAGTAATGCCGATCTTAAGCGGTCTGTTCAATGCGTATCCCTTCTTCCAGAGGGTGAGCGGCCGTGTTGCGTTCGATGGCCCTGTTCAAGCTTGATTAAAACCCTTCCAGCTTCATTGGCCCTTTGGAAATGAAGCCTTCGGCGTAGGCGACGCGATGAGGCGCGCCGAACAGCCGGTCTCGCGCGGCTACATTGTCCAGATAGCCCGCCGTAAGCGGCGTAGGCACCCAGTCCTTCGTCTCCTCCATCGGAGCGAATTGAGAACGGTAAGCGGACAGCGCATCCATTTTGACCGCCTGGCACTCCGTAATATCGACGACCAGCTGGGGCGTATGCATATCGTTGATGAAATAGTAACAAAAAGCATCCGGCGTCCAGGCGTCCCATTCGGGCCGATAGCGACGCAGCTTCGCATTGAATACCGCTTCTTCGGCAAGCCGGCTGCATGCCGTATGGTCCGGATGCCTGTCCTCGAAGTACGGCGCGAACACGATGCGCGGACGATGCCGGCGAATGACCTCGACCAGCTTGTCCACCTGCTCGGAGCCCGCCTTCAGCCCGCGGTCGGGCAGACCGAGATTGCCCCTAACGGCAAGTCCCAACAGCTCGCTCGCCCTGGCGGCCTCCCGCTGGCGCGTCTTCGGATCGCCGTTGGACGACATCTCGGCGAAGGTCAAATCGTACAGGCCGACGCGGCGTCCCGCACGCGTTGCCTTGGCGATCGTACCGCCCATCCCGATCTCGGCGTCGTCCGGATGCGCCGCGAATACGAGCAAGTCAAGCTGCACGGCGTCGCTCATTCGTCGATCCCGGGCTTATACTTGTGGACGAGCTCCCGCCACGCGAAATCCCCGCGCTCCAAGCATTTGACCAACAGCTCCGCCGTCGCGACGTTGGTCGCTACCGGGATGCCCTGCACGTCGGACAGACGCAGCAGCGCAATGATGTCCGGCTCGTGTGGCTGGGCCATGAGCGGATCCCGAAGAAAGATAATGAAGTCCATTTCGTTGGTCGCGACCATGGCGCCGATCTGCTGGTCGCCGCCGAGCGGACCGGACGCGAACCGGTGTACTTGCAGCGATGTATTTTCCATGATGCGAGCGCCCGTCGTGCCGGTTGCATACAGCTTGTGAGGCTTGAATACGTGCTCGTAGGCGATGGCGAAGTTCACCATCTCTTCTTTTTTGCGATCGTGTGCGATCAGTGCGATATTCAGCATCGTTGAACCGCGTCTCCTCTCCCGGGAGCGGGATATTAAGTATAGTGCGTCCCTTTGATCAGTCGAGCAAATGCTCGAAGCCGTAAACCAATCCGGTTACGTCGACGATTTTTTTGACGGCGGTCGCCACGCCGGGCATGTAGCCCGCACGATCGTAGCTGTCGTGCCGGATCTTGAGCGTCTGGCCGTGACCGCCGAAGATGACCTCCTGCTGGGCGAATACGCCCGGAAGCCGCACGCTATGTATCCGGAAGCCGCCGAAATAACCGCCGCGCGCCCCCTCGATGATTTCCTCCTCGTTCGGGTTGCCCTGGCGCAGCTCGCGCCGCGTCTCGGCGATCCGCTCGGCGGTCTTGATCGAGGTGCCGGAAGGCGCGTCCAGTTTTTGGTCGCCGTGGTACTCGATGATCTCGTCGTGCGGCATATACTTGGCCGCTTCGGCGGCGAACTTCATCATGAGCAGGGCGCCGATCGAAAAGTTCGGCGCGATCAGGCAGCCGATGCCGCGCTTGCGGCACTCGCGGTCGATCTCGTCCATCTGCTCCTGCGTGAACCCGGTCGTCCCGACGACCGGCCTGACGCCAAGGTTGACCGCCGTCATCGTATTGGGCATCGCCGACTTCGGATTCGTAAAATCGACGAGCACGTCGGGACGGCTGTCGCGAAGCGCCCGCTCCAGATCGTCGGTCAACGCGACGCCCGCTTCGGGCAGCCCGACGAGCCGCCCCGCATCCTCGCCGGACGCGGAACGGCCGATGGCGGCCACAAGCGTCAGCGCCGGGTCCTCCAGCACCGTCTTCACAACTTCGCGCCCCATTCTTCCCGCTGCGCCGGCTACGGCCACTTTGATTTGCTGCGACATCCGCGATCACCTGTTCCTTCGTCTAGTATAGTGGGTATAAATGAGCCGCCAGCGTCTTGCGCGCTCCAGCTTCGTCTCGCGGAGCAGCCTGCCCGCTTCGAGCAGCATCGGATTCATCTCGTTGGCGGTCCGGAGCGCTTCGATCGCCCGGTCGTATTCGCCCGCAAGCCTGCAGGCGATGCCGAGCAGCAAATACGCGCCCGCGTCGAGCGGATCGAGCTCGACCGCCTCCTGCAGCAGCTCGATCGCCGTGTCCGGTTCGGGCTGCGGCTTCGCCAGCAGCGCCTTGGCCTGCCGGGCGAGCTGGCGCCCTTCGACCAGCCTGAGATGCAGGCGGTAGTCTGCTTCCTTCGGCGCAAGTCTTACGGCGGTTCGCGCATATTGGAGCGCCAAGTCGAGCTTTCCGCTCCTCGCGAGACTGATGGAGCCCTTATAATAGTAGGAGGCATTGTCCGGCTCCAGCTCGATCGCCTGTCGGAACCAAACGACCGCAGCTTCGAAGTCCGAGGCCAGGATGGCTTCGTAAGCGCGGCGCAAGCAATTTTCCCCGTCCGTCACATGTACCATCCTCCTCGAATTGGGGATGATACAGCATATGTATCTACGGGGTATCCGTGTGCTTCTTCGTCCATCTGTCGGCGTCGCGCGTGCCGAACTTATGAAGGACGCGTTCGATCGCTCGGGTCAGATCGATCCCTTCCCGGTTGGCGAAGCACAGGACGATGAACAGGACGTCGCCAAGCTCCATCTCGATGGAATTGTCGGCCTCGTCCGCCTTTTTCGGCTTCTCGCCGTATTTGTGATTAACTTCCCGCGCCAGCTCGCCCGCTTCTTCGGTTAATCTGGCCAGCATGGCGAGCGGAGAGAAGTAACCTTCCTTGAACTGTGAAATATAGGCGTCGACATCTCGCTGTATGTCGGACAGGTATCGCTCGGCGAGAACAAGGTCCGCGATTTGGGATTCGGCCACGTGTACGGTCCTTTCCATCGGTTTCTTCTTATGTTAGCGTAAGATGTCTGCAAAAATCAAATGAATTTCGGCATGGAGGTTTTGCGCATGACTCGGCAAAAGCTGTGGACATCGGTCCGTACGTGGAGCATTTTGCTGCTCGGCACCGCGCTTTACGGATTCGGTATCGTTTATTTTATCGTGCCGAATCGGCTGATGGAAGGCGGCGTGACCGGCGTCGGCATCCTGCTGCTCTATGCGGCGGGCCTGCCGGCCTCGGTCACCACGCTCGTTCTCAACCTGCCTCTATTCTGGCTCGGCTGGCGCAAGCTCGGCTTCCGGGCGATGATCTATACGTTCGGCGGCACGGTCTCCTTGTCCGTCTTTCTTTGGCTCTGGCAAGCGATGGTCGATCGGGGCTGGCTGACGCCGTTTACGACGCAGCAGGACTTTATTCTTGTCGTGCTCTATGCGGGCGTCACGCTGGGCGCGGGACTCGGGCTCGTCTTCTATGCCGGGGGCACGACGGGCGGCGTCGACATTATCGCGCGAATCGCGAACCGGCGTGGCGGGATCAGCATGGGCCAGTTCATTTTGCTCATGGATGTCGTCATCCTCGGCACTTCACTGATCTTCATCCCGAAGGAAAAGGTGCTCTATACGCTGGTCAGCGTTTTTATCTCGGCCCGCGTCATCGACTTCGTGCAGGAAGGCGCATACGCGGCCAAGGCTTTTACGATCTTGTGCCGGGATCCCGAGAAGCTGGCCGCGCAAATCACGAGCGAGCTCGAGCGCGGCGTCACGCTCCTGAACGCGGTAGGCGCTTATTCGGGCGAGGCCCGGATGGCCGTCTACTGCGTCGTCAGCCGCTTCGAAGTGCGCAAACTAAAAAGCCTCGTCCGTCAGCACGACAGACAGGCTTTTATCGTCATTGCCGACGTGCACGACGTGCTGGGCGAAGGCTTCCGAGAGGAATAGGCTTTTATTTTCTCCGCTGCTCTCCGCGGTATTTGCGCCAGCCCGAATACGTCAGCGCCGTCAGGATAAAGGCGCCGATCGCCGAGAAGAAGCCGGCTGGCGGCACCGTCGCCGGAGGCACCGATGCAGGAGCTTCGGCTGCCGGCGGGAATAGATCTTCCACCGCCGCGCCGATCCGAGGCGCGAGATCCTTCGTCAGCGACGGATTCGGCGAGGCGGCCGAGAAGACCCTGTCCGCATAACGAATGACGGCATCGGCGCGTTCGGCTTGCTCCGCTCTTCCCGCAGCGACGGCTGCGGCCCGAATTAGACCGTAATGTCCATTTAACGATTGAAGCCGCTCCGCCTCTTGACCCTCGCTGCCATCCGCGCGCGAGATCGCGGTCCGCAGCGCCGCTATATCTTCCCGCATCAATCTTCGATATTCCAGCCACAACCCTTGTCCCTTCGGGGACACCGCATCCGCCGCCAGCCTCAGCGAGGCCGAAGCCGCATACACTTCATCCGCGTCCGGAGATAACGCGCTCACCGCTCGCCGCATCCGGTCCATGGCCGCAGCCAGCGCAGCCGAGCTCTCCGGCGCGGGCCAGCGCTCGGGCGGTACCGCCTTTAACGCCTCTTCGGCCCGCGTCACGTTGCGCAGCACGACGAGCGGGTCGCCGTCGCTCACGGATCTATAGAGACTTTCCGCCGCCAGGCGGAACGCATCGACCGGATCCCGAGCGGACGGCGCGTCCGCCGCGGCGGCGGCCTGACCGCCCAGCCAGGCTTCCAGCCACAGGATCAATACCGCAGCCGCTAGCACGCGGCGCGACATCCGTATGCGTACACCGATCGTCGACATGGACATCCCTCCATTACAAACTATGAGGGGATGTCCAGCTTTAGACCTCGCTTCGAACCGCGCCCACGCGACTTGCGCGCCGATTCGCCAGCGATACGATCGCGGCCAGGCCGACGCTGAACGCGGTCAGCGCGAACGTGAAGATCGCGACGCCGATCAGACGGTCGTCGAGCGACTGCGGCAGGCTCGGGTAGACGCCGAAGCTGTAATCGACGATGTCGTTAAGCAGCGTCCATACGGCCGCTACCCCTACCGCGATCATACCGTACAGGAAAAAACGGCCGTACAAGACGGCGCATACCGCCATCGACAGATGCGAAACGATCAGCATCCAGTCCTGCCATACGATCGGGCTGCCGTAGGCCGCGCTCGCAAAAATAATGACCGTCGCCCAAACGCCGTATTTAATGGAAGTGACGACCGCCAGCGCCTCGATGACGCCTCTCGCGCCACGTGCGAATTTGCTTTGACCCGCTCCAAAAGGCGACAGCCATAGCCATAATGCCGCAATCGTAAAAAATAACGATGCCGTCGGGCTGTCGGGCACGAAAGGAAGCTGCCAGGCGGGATGGGTCCGCACCGTCTCGACCAGCTGATCTTTGTACCAGTAATAACCGTAAATCGTCCCGAATACGTAAAAAATCATGAGCAGCGTCATCAACCGATTTTGCGTCAAAAAACGGCGCGACAGCAAAACGTTCGGATCCATCCAAGCACCTCAGCCATCTGAAAGATATGGAAAGGGCCTGACCGTCCGGTCAGGCCCTTTGATCGTATGTCTTATTCCGCGGCGGCCTTCTGCTTCGCCAGCCAAGTCGCGACTTTGTCGATCTCTTCGTCGGACAGCGTGCCTTTGAAGGCCGGCATGCCGTCGCCCTTGCCGTTGGTGACGATCTCTTTGATCTGGTCGTGGTTCAGCGTGTCGCCAATCCCCGCCAGCATCGGACCGACCTGCCCTTGAAGCTCGGTGCCGTGGCAAGCGATACATTGCGCCTTCATCGTGACCGAGAATGCTTCGTCCTCGGGCGCGACGAGCGCCGGTATCTTTTCCTTGCCGTAGATGAAGCGGCCCTTGCCTTCGGCAATTTGCTCCTCGGACTTCATCTCCCGCTCGATATGCTCGGGGATCGTGCCGCTCGCTTCGAGCTCCTTCGTATAGTGATGCCACGATACCCAAGTCAGGTATACGCTGGCGATCAACGTGACGAACATAAGCGCAGATGCGATCGGCCGCCGATAGAAGCGGCGTTCCTTGCCCGTATCGAGGAACGGAGCGAGGAACAGGGCGCCGAACATAATCGCCGGGATCCCGATCGTACCGAGCACAATGTAGTTCTCGGACGTATACGGATACTTAAGCAGCTGATAGATGAACAGGAAGTACCAGTCCGGCATCGGGATAAACGCGCCGTTAAGCGGGTTCGCAGGGTAGCCGAGCGGAGCGGGCTCCGCGATCGTCAGCGTCAGAAACCCAACGAGGACGACGACGCCGGCCATCCATTCCTTCAGCAGGAAGTTCGGAATAAACGCTTCGGACTTGCCGGGGAAAGCCGTGTAGTCCGGCGGAGCCGGCTTGTCCGGATGCGGCTTGCGAATGCGCGAGTCGCCTACGTAAACGACCTTCTCGTTAGAATTGCCTTTACCATGTGCCAATGCTTGCCACTCCTCTCTCTTACAGCGGCCCGGAGATGCCCTGTTTGCGAATCATGAAGAAGTGTGCGGCAAGCAGCGTGAGCAGCACGCCGGGCAGGAAAAACACGTGAATCGCGAAGAATCGAGTCAGCGTCTGCGCGCCGACGATCGTGCCGCCGGCCAGCAACTCCTTGATATATCCGCCGATCCACGGGACCGAACCCGCAATCTCCATGCCTACCTTGGTTGCAAAGTATGCTTTGTTGTCCCACGGAAGCAGGTAACCGGTGAAGCCGAGTCCCAGCATGACGAAGAAAATGAGCATTCCCACGATCCAGTTCATCTCGCGAGGCGCCTTGTAGGAGCCGGTAAAGAAGACCCGAAGCGTATGTAGGAACATCATAACGATAACGAGGCTCGCGCCCCAGTGGTGCATGCCCCGGACGATTACGCCGAAGGCGACTTGGTGCTGCAGATAGTCGACGCTGTAGTAAGCGTTGATAATATCCGGCACGTAGTACATCGTAAGAAACATCCCCGAAAGGATCTGGATGACGGTAATAAAGAACGTCAGTCCGCCGAAGCAATATACGAACGCGGAGAAATGGTGAGCCGGGTTAACGTGCTCAGGCACTTCGTGGTCCGCGATATCTCTCCACATCGGCGTAACGTCGAGACGTTCGTCAATCCAGTTATACATGCCTTTAAACATGGACGAGACGCCCTCCTTCTATACCCGTGTGTTCGATTCCAGCGGTCCGAGATATACCCAGCCGTTCTCGACCTTGACTTGGTATTCGTCAAGCGGCTTCGGCGCCACCTTGAGATTTTTGCCGTCTTTCGTATATCTTGCACCGTGGCAAGGGCAGTGATACTGGTTCGGCGCTTCTTCGCCGCTCCAGCTGATCGTACAGCCCAAGTGCTTGCACACCGGGGACAACGCAAAAATCTTGCCGCTGTCGTCCTTCGCTACGAAAGCTTGGAGCTTCGGGTCGCTCTCGTACCACCCGTCGACCTGGTGAACCTTGAAGTCGATGCTCTTCGGCTCCTTGGTCACGTCCTTCTCCTCGATCGCCTTGACGAAAGCGGTCTCAGCCTTCTTCTGCAAAAGCGGGTCTACAGCGAAGCGCAGCATCGGGATGATCGCGCCGCCCGCCATGAATGCAGTGGCACCGCCGAGCGTATAAGATAGAAATTGACGTCTTGTCATTTCGTTGCGCTTGATCGGCTTATGCGAGGTTTCGTGCTGCTTGTTGTGGTCCATTTTTTCTACCCCCTTTGCCCACCAAAATCGCGTCCGATACGGACTTTCACCTTTTGTTCACAAGGACATACCTATAATATCCCACGTGTCAAAGAGCGTCAAGAATACCCGTTCCCGATTTGGACACATCTCGGAATTGCGCGAACTAAAATGTTGTCATTTTGTCACATTTAACCGAGGGCGAACCTGCTTTTGTTATGCCCCGTTCCATCGATCCTATACAGACCGCGGAGCTCTCCCCCGTCAAGCCTTCGCCGAACGCTTCCACATGTCCGACACGAGCCGCCGCAGCGCCTCCGGATCGGGCGCGTCGTCATCGGTCGCCGGATTCGCGAACAGATCGGCCGAAGGTACGCACGTCTCGTCCCAGCCGGGCCTGCCCGACACGACGACGACGAATTTGAAGCCCCCCGTCTTGATCCGGCTGCAGAGCGCGTCGAGCGACGCTTCGTCGCCGGGTCCTATGTAATGATGGGCCGGATAGGTGACCGTCCTGCCCTTGAACGCCGATTCGATCGGCGCGAGCCAGTCGCCCGCCGAGCCGACGAGCTCGGCCGCTGCCGGCGGCGATTCGCCGCCGAGCAAGCCCGTCACGGGCAGCAGCGCCGTGTCCAGGTATGGCTGCAGGTCGCCCCAATTGCTTTCGTCAAACTCGCTGAATCTCATCGTTTCGACTACCATCCTTTCCGTATGCTCCCTCTATCCTACCCGATTCGCGCGCGCTTGCAAGCCATTTTTTACCCGGATCCCGGGTCAAGCAAAAACAGACTCGTCCCGCGGCGCGGGCGAGCCTGCCTGATTGCCAAGCGGCTGTCCTAATGCAAAATGGCCTTCAGCTCTTCGGTCAACCGCAGGAACGATTCGGAATCTCCTTCTTCGAGCGCGTGGTCGATTTCGCCGTACAGCTGCTCCTTGCGGAATTTTCGCAGCGCCTCGTCAAGCGTCATCTCGGCCGCGAGGCCGAGCATCGTCTCGTATGCGATTCTAATGTCCATGGGTTGCCCTCCTGATCCTTCGCGAGGCAATCGGCGAATCGCGATGCCTCCCGCGTAATTTGCGGTCTTTGCCGCATGGTGATTAACGCTGCTTTGAAAAGAATCGATGCTCCGCTCCCGACCGATCGCTTAGGTTCCTCTCCGGCAGCTTTGCCGCGGTCACACGGCGCCGTACGACCAAGGCAGCGCGTCCTCGAACCGGATGTCGCTCCCGGCCACGAGCACGACGCCCTGCGGCGTCATCGTCACGACCGCCTCGCTCTCCGCCGTCTCTCCGAGCCTAAGCAGCCCCAGATGAAGCATCATCGCCAGCGTGCGCTGCTCGAACACGCTCTTTTCCGAATCGTAATAATAGGGCTTCACGAGCGGAAGCAGTGTGGAACCGAGCGAAGCGACGGTGACCCACGAATGTCTGGACAGCCTCATAACCCATTGCGTCAGCGCCTGCAAATTCGGCACCGGAAGCTTATAGAGCCGCAGCCAGAACCGGTACAATTCCGCCGGATCGCAGGACGCCTTTCCGTCCGCCATCTCCTTGCCACTGTCCGAGATCTTGAGTTCGCCTTCCTCTTCGAGCAGCAGCCCGGAATAGTAGGCGTAGTCGTAGAGCAAAGAGAAGCGTTCCGGGTATTCCTTGAACCGCCTGCCGTACCCGAAGCGGAAAGCGGTCTTCGCCGGCGCCTGCTCCATCACCGAGAACGTGTCTAGCAGCTGCTGCAGCTGCCGCTTATAAAGGTAGCCTTCTGCGGTGAGCGGCATGTCGTGATCTCTGACGAACTTGAGCATCCGCTCGAGATCGCCGGCCATCATCCCCCGCTCGTCGCGGTATGCGGGGGGCTCGTCGCGAAAGACGACACCGCCGCGAAACCGCTCTTCAATCGCGTCGCTCAGCCTTTTTTTCACGTCCTCCGGCACATGGAACAAATACCGCGTCTGCTGCGTGATGCCGCCGAACAGCCAGCCGTAGCGCTTGAACCGCGCGATCGCGCTTCTGCGCTCGTCGGCCGGGCTTGCCGGCTCATCCTGCTGCTTGGCCTTTTTCCGGCCGCCCGCTCCCGTTCGTTTTGAGCTGGCGGCTTTGACGGCGGCGGCACCATTTGATTTAGATGCGCCGCCCTCCGTCTGCTGCCTGGCGTCGCCTCCCTGGGCAGGCGCAAGGTCCGCCGCCAGCGCGGCTCTTGCCGTCAAATCCTCGAGACTGTAGGCCGCCCGCTTTTCGAAAAGCAGGGAGTTCAAAAAACGGAGATCGCCGACACTCATCTCCTCGACGCGCCGCGCCAGCACTTCGCGCCGCTGCACGGCGCTTAAGATCGATTGAATCAGCTCGTTTTTGGAATGGCTGCTGCACTCGCATTGATAGACTTCCGCGATGCCGGACAATTGCGAGATGTCCGCATAGCTGAGCATGTCCGCCAGATTCATCGGGATTCCTCCTAAAAACCGCTGATAGGAGCAGTATCGTCGCGTTGGCGCGCATTTAAACGTAAACCGGGCTGAGGCCGCGCACGACAAATAAGCCACGCATGGACGCGTGACGAACGGACGGATGAGTCGTAAAACTTCTGCTAGAGTGATGGGCGTGAGCGAAGTTGCACGGAAAAACCACACAACTTGCTTCGAACCGCCACCCAGGAGCCGAGTTACATGGAAAAACCGCGTAATTTGCGTAAAATCGCCGCCCAAGAGCTGAGTTACACGGAAAAACCGTTTAACTCCACGCCGATAAGCGCAAATGGGCGTTATCTCCACCTCTGCTGCGGTCTGGATGGTACTGATGAGCGCAAATGGGCACTATCTCCACACTTGCGGCGGTTTGTACGTTACTGATAAGCGCAAACGAGCGCTATCTCCACCCTTGCGGTGGTCATAAAGGTGCAGATAGGTGCATAAAGGCATTAACGCCCGCCCCATGCGTCCGCTCACCCCGCCTCATTTGCAATCAACCGCCACTCGCCGATCTCAATTGCACCAACCCGCTGACTTCCCACCTGCCGCGAGAGTGTGGTTTGCAAGAGAATCCTGCGGTTTGTCTTCACCTTATACTTTCCGATCGGCGCAAAAAACCGACCGGGGTCGGCCGGTCGGCTTCATTCGAAATTCTATGAGGGCCCGCTTCAAGCGAGATGCGCCGTACAATTGTGAAGCGTGGGCACCCAGGCGCCCGCCTCGCGCTCCAGTATCGTCAGTGATAAATTGGCGATCCGGCTGTCGTCCACACCGCTGTCGAGGGCGTGCAGCAGCTGGGCCAAAAAGCTGCCGTGCGTCACGACCAGCCAGCTCTCGCCCGGACGGCTCGAGGTAAAAGACTCCACAAAAGCAAGTCCTCGCGCTCTCACTTGCTCATCCGATTCCTGACCGGGAACCCGTCCCCGCCAATCGGCCCCCCAACGGGCCACCCGCTCGTCCTCGGTCGTGCCTTCCGCTTCGCCGAAGCTGCGTTCGCGCAGCAAGGCATCGCCGACAAGCGGCAGCGCGAGCCGTTCCGCGATCAGTTCCGCCGTTCGCTTCGCGCGCATGAGATCGCTGCTGACGATGCCGTCCCAGGTCGCCGGCTCCCGGCGCAGCCTGTCCGCCAGCAGCAGCGCCTGCCGTTCGCCCTCCGCGCTAAGCGGAATGTCCGTCGCGCCTTGAATCCGGCCTGCCACATTCCATGCGGTGACGCCGTGCCTGACCAAACCCAGTTTCATTCTGCCGCTCATATCCTTTTCAACCTCGAATACCAGTTTACGATAAGCAATGCCGCTAAAATACCGAGCACCGACAGCATGATCCAATAGCCAGGCATCGTCGGCGACGAATTCAGCACGAACGGGTCGCTCATGCGGGACACAGGCATGTCAATCTGCAGTGCGCCGTGCATATCGCCAGATCCTGCCGCATCCATGATGCTGGCCGGCTCCGCGCGGTCCGCATGCATACGATCGTACAGCGTGAGCAAAATGCCGCTGCCGCATAACGCCAGCAGGCAAGCGACGATCGTGACGACCCTTCGGCGGAACGGCCCCGTGAACACATAAGCCCTGCGCGCGGGCGGCAGCAGCCAGCCGTCCTCCGTATATATGCGGCTCATGACGCTGTCGTTAACCGCCTGGGCCGCCTGCACGGGAACCGATTCGGACTCCTCGAGCGCGACCTCGCGTATGAGCGCCGCACTTTCCTCCCACCATCGGAACTCGGCCGCGCACGCCGGGCAGCCCGCCACGTGTGCGTCAACCTCGCGCCGCTGCGGATCGCCCTCTTCGAGATCCCAATACGCTTCCATCTGCTGCTGAACGTGTCCGCACGTCAGGGTCATCTTGACTTCAACTCCTCGTAAACCTTCATCAGGGCCGGCTCGGGCTCGTGAAAATATTTTTCCAGTTGGATCTTGACGCTGGCTCTCGCGCGAAACAGCAGCGACTTGACCGCGCTGACCGTCTGCCCGAGTATGCCTGCGATCTCCTGGTAATCGAGCCCTTCGTACTCTCTGAGTACCAGCGCGGATCGCTGTTTTTCCGGCAGGTTGTTGATCGCATCGCGCACGAGCGCCACTTTTTCGTTGCGGAGCAGCGTCTGCTCCGGCGCCGCCTCATAGGGCGCGAGCGGCACATAGGTCGTGTCGTCCAGCGACAAATGGGCCGCCTTTTGCTTGCGAAGCTCGCTCAGCACCGTATTGCGCGATATCGTATACAGCCAGGTGGAAAACGAAGCGTCGACCTCGCGAAACGAATGCAGGCTCCGGTAAGCTTTGTAAAAAGTTTCAGAGCAAAGATCCTCGGCCATCATCTCAAGCTTGGCACCGCGCAGCATATGATAAATAAAAGATAAAATCTTCTTCTGATATTTGGCCATCAACTCGGAATACAGCTCCGTGTTGCCTTCCTTGATTTCCCGAATCAGTTGAGAATCGGTCATCATTTTAACGCGACCTCCACCTTCCGGGGGGCGTCTTCAGCCTGTATAGCGTTATACCGGCATTCGGACATAAAGTTGCGATTGCAGCCAAAAGAATCATGGCATCCCCAGTTTTTTACATAAGATATCGTCATTGTATCATAGGAAGTCTCTATAAAGAATTAAATTAGCCTTAAAAATTTCTCAATAATGGTTCGATGCGGGCCAAAACGGGGCAAAAACCCGAAATCAGTTTACTTTTCATCGATGATCCCACTTCGATTTTTATCTAGCCTTATGTAGCGTTTTCGAGCCTGAACTATAAAAAAAACACCGCCCTACGGGCGGTGCCGAATGCAAGAAGCATTCAGGATTAGGATAGGAGTGGAGAGAAACCATACTGTACTTTTATTATATGTATCCGTTTTCAATTTGTCAATAAGCGTTTTCATTTTTTATTCAGCATATTTGAATTTGATATTTCCGTGCATTTCCCCAAAATCTTCGATCGCCTGCTTCGTTTGTGCCCCGATCAGAATGTCCGCCATCATGCCGTTTGAACGGAACCAGCCTAGTCTGCGTTCACTTTCGTTATAGAAAAGAGCGCAAAACGGATGAAAATACGTGTCCAATGCCCGGAATGTATCGCTAAACTGTTGTTCAGCGAGCTTTCTCGCTTGCAGCGAGGATACCAACTTGCCCTTTAATCGACCTTTAGCGGAATGCTTCATATGACCGATGGCAAAGATCGCTGCTGTAATCATGACGTTTTCACAGAAAGACTCCATATGGGGTTCCCAATACCACGCTTCATCGTTCATGAACATGATTTGTCTCTTATCCGTCGATAACGCAAAGGGCTCTTTTTTTCTCATCCGATAGACGATATTTCCGTCCGAAACATAGAGCTCGTCAAGCGGTAAGTAACGGTCCTTCTTTTTCACATTTCCGTCGGTCGTCAGCGATGGATCGTTGCCGGCAACAAGATAAAATGTGCGCATTTCGGCCGGCAATGAGACACCCAGCCTTCTTTCCGCATCTTCGATTTGTTCTTCCGTGCAGCCAACAGAAATATCACTCCCATGAACGATGTATCTTAAAGTTTTCAACCATCGTTCCATATTCCGGATTTCTTCGTCGGATGCTCCGTGATTTTGAACCAATTTCGGAGCTTGGCCGTCCTTGCCTTCACTTAAAATTTCGGATGAATAATACGTGCCGAAAAATTCCTTTCTGCCGCAATTATCTACGGTATATGTACCGGTTAGCTTAACAGCTTCCACGCAGATTCCTCCCCGTCGTCTCTATAAACGATTGTATTAAAATTACGCTTGCCTTAAAGTGTGCTTTAAGCCTTAAGCTTAGCTAGACCTGGCCGTCCTTTCAAAAAAGGGGAGAGTGTCGATATGTCATTTACGATCAAAGAGGCATCGGAACGGCTTGGTTGCCCGGCGCATACCATTCGGTTTTATGAGAAGGAGGGATTGCTTCCTTACATTAAGCGAGATCGGCACGGCAATCGTCTGTTCGAGCAGGATCATCTGGACTGGATCCGATTAATGACGTGTTTCCGAGCCACAGGTATGAAAATTTCCTTGTTGAAGCAGATGGTAAACCTCGCATTAGACGGCGATGCCACCATTCCGCAAAGAAAAGCGATCTTAAATCAGTATAAAGAACAATTGTTCCGACGTCAGAACGAACTGGCTGAAGCCCTTGATGCCGTCAATAACAAGCTTGCCATCTACGAAGAAATTGAGGAAGGAAGGCTTCCATCCGAGAGCAGATTGCTGAATCAAATGGAAGACCGACACAACCAGCAAACTAAACGAGAATGAGGGATGTACGCATGAAACAAAGAGTTTTGGGCAATAGCGACATTACGTTATCTGCGATCGGTCTTGGCATTATGGGCATGTCTCCGGGCATGTATGGCGAGACGAACGACGAACTTTCGATAAAGACGATCCAGCGCGCTTTGGATCTAGGCGTCACCATGTTCGATACAGCCGACGTTTACGGGAACGGTCACAACGAAGAGCTGCTTGGAAAAGCAATCGAGGGCCGTCGCGAGCAAGCCGTTATTGCGACCAAGTTCGCTTATACCCCCAATTACGAAAGCCTCAGCGGCCGTCCCGAATACGTGAAAAAGGCTGTGGAAGCCAGCCTGCTCCGCTTAAAAACAGATTATATCGATCTGTATTACCAGCATCGAGTCGATCCTCAAGTTCCGATCGAAGAGACGGTCGGGGCGATGGCCGATCTGGTCAAAGCGGGTAAAGTCCGGGCACTGGGACTGTCCGAAGCTTCTGCCTCCACCCTTCGCCGGGCCCATGCCGTCCATCCGATTTCCGTGTTGGAGAGCGAATATTCGTTATGGAGCCGTGACATCGAAGATGAGATTCTGCCTGTTGCAAGTGAACTTGGGATCACGCATGTTGCATACAGTCCGCTCAGCAGAGGCTTTATCTCCGGCGAGCTTCTTACGTTCGAGGATTTGGCTGCCGACGATCTTCGCAGATGGATGCCTCGGTTCCAGGGAGAGAACTTCCGCAAGAACGTAGAGATCGTCGATAAGATCAAGGAGATCGCGATAGAAAAAAACTGTTCGCCCTCTCAACTAGCCATCGCCTGGACGATCGCCAATGGAGCGCTGCCGATTCCAGGTACGAAACGAATCAAGTATTTGGAGGAAAACGCCGCTGCTGTGGATATCGTCCTCTCGAAAGAAGACCTTATGCGCATCGAAAATGTGAGTCCTAAGAACGCTGCGCAAGGCACTAGATACATGAAAGAACAAATGACGCTGCTCGAAGGTTAAGCCACCACAAGGTATTTACTCCAGTGCCTTGTCCAGCAGAATTCTAAAATAAAAACAAGGCTGTTCTTCGTCGACGCAAGCGACCGAGAACAGCCTTGTGTTTTGTTCAGAACGAGTAGTCGATAAATTTTAAAAATAAACCGAGTATTGAAGCGTCCGGAGAAGCTCTACCGCGCGTTCGAGATCTTCGCCGTGGCGGAAAGACAGGCGCAGCACGCCGGGCACGTCTTCCCTGCTCTCGATAATGTGCAGGTTGCTCAGGTTGATGCGGGCCTGCCCGAGCTCCGTCGCGATCCGGCCGACGATGCCCGGCTGATCCGGCACGTCGACGTAGCACTCGTGCAGCGAAGTGATCATGCCCTTGCGCCGCTCGGGCAAATTGTCGCGGAATCGGCCGGCGTCGCTGAACCGTTCGACGATGCCCGCGCCTTCCCGCTCCTCGAGCAGCCGTTCGAACGCCGCGATCTCTCCGCGCCAGTCGGCCAGCAGCTTCAGCAGCACGTCGCGGTTGCCGAGCAAAATATCGCGCCATATGTACGGATCGCTGGAAGCGATTCGTGTGATATCGCGGAATCCGCCTGCGGCCAGACGCCGGTACAAGTCGTTCGATTCGTTGTATCCCGCGATCTGGTTGACCAGCGCGACCGCGATAATATGCGGCAGATGGCTGATCGCGCCGACGATGTCGTCGTGCAGGCCCGCCTCGATCTTGACGATGTTCGCGCGCGTCCAGCGCAGCAGCTCCTCGAGCCGTTCGATCGCCTCCGGCGGCGTGCCCATCGAGGGCGTCAGCACGTAGAACGCATTTTCGTACAAGTCCGGGGTGGCGGCTTCGACGCCGGAGCGCTCCGAACCGGCCATCGGGTGGCCGCCGATGAACACGGCGCCGCTGAGCTTCAGACTCTCGGCGTAGTTCACGACGGAAGCCTTCGTGCTACCGACGTCCGTGATGATGCATCCGGGCTTCAGCGGCAGCTCGGACAGTTGCTTCAAATAGTCGTCGAGCATGCCTACCGGAACGCACAGGACGATGACGTCCGCGCCGGCCGCCGCCTCTTCCATCGACGTCGTCGCCTCGTCGACGACGCCGAGCGCCAAATACTTGTCCACCGATGCCGCGTTCACCGAATGGCCGACGACGGTAAGCCCCGGCTTGCCCTTCCAGCACAGCGCCAGCGAGCCGCCGATCAATCCGACGCCGAAGATGGCGATCCGGAGCGATGGCTTTTCGTTAGGTATCGATTGCGACTTTTCGTGAACGGCTTTGCCTTCGATCATACCTTACGCCCGCACCCCGATTTCCTGCAAAACGGCTTCAAGCGCTTCCGCGACCTTCGCATTTTGCTCGGCGCTGCCTACCGTTATGCGGATGCGCGTCGGATAGCCGCGCTGGCCGGCCCGGATGATGACGCCCTTGCGGAGCAGCGCCTCGAACACTTCAAGAGAAGGACGCTTCACGTCGACCATAATGAAATTGCCGTGCGCGGGGAAGTAGTCGAGCCCGAGCCTGTCGAACGCCCCGCGAAGAAAGGCGAGGCCCTCGCGGTTGGCGGTGCGGCACTTGTCTAAAAATTCGTCGTCGTTCAACGACGCCAGCGCGGCCGCCTGGCCGAATCTGGACGTGTTGAACGGCTCGCGCACCTGGTTGATCGAACGGATCAGGCTCGGGGCCCCGATGCCGTAGCCGATGCGAAGCGACGCCAGCCCGTAAATCTTCGAAAACGTGCGCAGCAAAATCAGATTCGGATAGCGCTTCAGGAGCGCTAGGCCGTCCGAATAGGACGGATCCTCCACGTATTCGCAATACGCCTCGTCCAACACGACAAGGACGCGGTCCGGCACCTGGTCGAGGAATGCGGTGAGCTCCTCGTCGCTGACGATCGTGCCCGTCGGATTGTTCGGATTGCAAATCCAGACGATCTTCGTCTTGTCGTTCACTTTAGCCAGCATCGCCGGCAGGTCGTGCTTGCCGTCCTTAAGAGGCACTTCGACGCTGACGCCGTTTTCGATCGTCACGTTGTGCTTGTACTGCGGGAACGTCTCGACGGCCATTACCGTCTCGTCGCCCGGCTGCAAATAGGCGCGTGCGATCATCAGTATAATTTCGTCGGAGCCGGCCCCGAAAATGATCTGGTCGGCGTTAACGCCCGTGCGCTTCGCGATCGCGTTCGTCAGCTCGACGGCCGCGCCATCGGGATAAATGCTGATTTGGTCGAGCTCGCGGCGAATCGCCTCCACAGCCTTCGGGGAGCTGCCGAACGGATTTTCGTTGGAAGCCAGCTTGATGACCTCGTCGAGGCCTAGCTCGCGCTTTACTGCTTCAATCGGCTTGCCGGGTTGATAGACGGGCAAATCGACGATATTCGGTTTGGGCTGCATAAAATCGGTTCCTCCCTGGCTTCATCATAAAGGACGGAGCGATTGTCCGCTCCGTCCCAAGAACAACGTGCCTCTATTGTGACATATCTCTATGTCGCTGTACAGATGCAAAGCATTTAAGCAAACCTAGGCAGGTCAAACCAGAGCGCTGTTTGCGTAATATCCGTGGCTGTGGGCTGCCGGCAAGCCGCGGAAGACCGCTCGCCTCCCGGTTAGGCCGTCTCGGATTTGCGCGGCTTCAAGTCCGCGATAAATGCCTGAACTTCGGCCAGTCCCGCCTTCGTCCGCTCGGCATCCGCGAGCGCTTCCGGCGGCAGCGACGTCTCGACCTGGCGTACGATCGCGCTGCCGACGATAACGCCGTCGGCCACGCCGGCAAACCGCTCCGCCTGCTCGCGCGAGGAGATGCCGAAGCCTACGCAGATCGGAACGCTCGACGCGCGGCGAACCGTCGCCAGAAATTGGTCGATGCCCGCGTGGAAATCGGCACGCACGCCGGTCACGCCAAGCGAGGACACGCAATAGACGAAGCCCTTCGCCTTGGAAGCGATCCGCTCGACGCGCGCTTCGGACGTCGGTGCGACGAGTGGAATAAGGTGGACGCCCGTCCGCTCCGCAATTCCGCGCACCTCCGCGTCCTCTTCGAGCGGCAGGTCGGGAATGATGACGCCGCTGAAGCCGTGCTCCTGCAGCAAGGCGAAAAACCGCTCGAGCCCGAGCTGCAGCGCAGGGTTAAAGTAAGTGAACAAGATGAACGGCATCCGCACGCCGGCGGCGCGCGCCTTGGACGCGACGCCGATGCAGTCGGTCAGTGAGATCCGGTGGCGCAGCGCCCGCTCGGAAGCGCGCTGGATGACCGGTCCGTCGGCCAGCGGGTCCGAATACGGCACGCCGAGCTCGATCATATGCGCGCCTGCCGCTTCGGCTGCGGCGATGAGCTTGACCGAAGTATCGAGGTCGGGATCGCCCATCGTCAAAAAGGGAATGAGCGCCGTCTCGCCGCGCGCGGCAAGCTCCGCGAATACGGCGTCGATTGCATTAGCAGTGGCCGTACTCATGGCAGATCTCCTCCCAAATATCCGATGATCGACTCGACGTCCTTATCCCCGCGACCGGACAGGCTGATGACGATCGTCTGATCCTTCGGCAGCGTCGGCGCCAGCTTCAGCGTGTGCGCGACGGCATGCGCAGACTCGAGCGCAGGGATAATGCCCTCCTTGCGGGAGAGCAGTTGAAGTGCGTCGAGCGCCTCCGCGTCCGTGATCGGCACGTATTCCGCGCGCTTGATATCCTTCAGGTAGGCATGTTCGGGTCCGATGCCCGGGTAATCGAGCCCCGCCGAGATCGAATGCGCCTCCTGCACCTGCCCGCCTTCGTCCTGAAGGACATAGCTCATAGAGCCTTGAAAAACGCCCGGCGTTCCCTTAGTCATCGTCGCTGCGTGCTTGTCCGTGTCGACGCCCCGTCCCGCCGCTTCGACGCCGATCAGGCGAACGCCGGAATCGCCCACGAACGGATGGAAAATGCCCATCGCGTTGCTGCCGCCGCCGACCGCGGCGACGATGGCGTCGGGCAGCCGACCTTCCGCTTCGAGAATCTGGTCCTTCGTCTCGAGACCGATGACGCGCTGGGAGTCCCGCACCTTCATCGGGAAAGGATGCGGGCCCGTGACCGAACCGAGAATGTAGTACGTATCGTCGACGTGGCTGACCCAGTAGCGCAGCGTCTCGTTGCAGGCACCCTTCAATGTGCGGGTGCCCGAGGTGACGGGCACGACTTCCGCGCCGAGCAGCTTCATGCGAAAGACGTTCAGCGCCTGGCGCTTCGTGTCCTCCTCGCCCATGAACACCTTGCATTCGAGGCCGAGCAGCGCAGCTACCGTCGCGGAAGCGACGCCGTGCTGGCCGGCGCCCGTTTCGGCGATGATTTTCTTTTTGCCCATCCGCTTCGCGAGCACCGCCTGCCCGATC
>NZ_JAGXJW010000084.1 GCF_019091135.1 Cohnella sp. GbtcB17
TCCAGTCGTACAACTATACCTAGGCTGTGCAATTTCGACGAAGAGACCTACTTACACAAACTTCTTGACAGTACCCGCTCCCGGGCCAATAGCGGCACTAAATGCCGCTAACGCACGCCACCTGTATAAAGGCAAAAAGTTACTCTACCAGCCTCGGGAACCGTTTTAAGCCTGTTCCATATAATGCCAAGCAGCGGACGCAAGCATGGCCGCTCCGACAGGAAGGGCATTTTCGTCCAAGTCGAACATCGGGTGGTGCAGGGGATACGACGTCCGCTCCGTACCGTCGTTGACGCCTAACCAAAATAGGGCCGATGGCACCTCCCGCGCGACGAAGGCAAAATCTTCGCCGCCCATCGTCGGCCGTTCGTTGAACCATCTGCCGAGTCCGAGCGTCCGATCCGCCGTTTGCCGTACGAGATCCGTTATGCTTTCGTCGTTGACGACTATCGGATAACTAAATTTATAATCGAATTCGAAGGTTGCGCCGAACGATTCGGTTACGCCCCGGACGATGCGCTCGATTCTGGCCGGCATCAGCTTTTGCAAGTCGGGGTTTAGCGTGCGCACCGTTCCGTTCATTTCAACCTCCGGGGCAATGACGTTGGAGGCGAATCCGCCATGGATCTGCCCGATCGTCACGACGACCGAGTCCAGCGGGTCCGTCTGGCGGCTCGCGATCGTCTGGAGCGCCGTGATCACCTGCGCGGCGATCGGGATGGCGTCGATCGTCTGGTGAGGCGCTGCGGCATGCCCGCCACGACCGATGATCTTGATGCGGATGCGATCTGCCGCCGCATAGAACGTGCCGGAGCCGACGCCGATAGTGCCGGAAGCGATCGTCGGCTTCACATGCAGGGCAAAGGCGGCATCTACGCGCGGATGATCGAGGACGCCGTCGTCGATCATCGCTTGGGCGCCAGCCAAGCCTTCCTCCGCAGGCTGGAACATGAATTTGATATGGCCCTTGCGCGGCGCGCCGCGTGCGGCGAGCAGCTGCGCAGCGGCCATCAGCATGGCCGTATGCCCGTCATGTCCGCACAAGTGGGCTTTCCCCTTCACGGTAGAAGCATAATCGACCGTCTTGCCGTCCGGAATCGGCAGCGCATCCATATCGGCTCTGAGCAGCACCGTCGGTCCGGGCTCCGCTCCGCGCAGCAGGCCGACAATGCCGGTTTGCCCGACGCCCGTTCGTACCTCAAGGCCTAATCGTTTCAGATGATCCGCGACGATGCCGGCCGTTCTGTTTTCCTCGTATCCAAGCTCCGGATAGCGGTGAAAGTCGCGTCTCCATGCGGACAATTGCGCACTCATATCCAGCGCGGCATGATAAAAGGAATTTTTTTCGATCACGTCTGATCTTCTCCTTCACTCGAAATTTAAAATGCAAGGGAACCGTCTGATGGCGTCATATCAAGCATAGTCGATCCTGTCTCATAAATAGCGGGGTCTTTCTTGTATTTTAGAGGGGCGTATTAGGTTTATGTTTACATCCCGTTAAAGAACGCTTCATCCGCCGATTAGGATCCCGACTTAATATGAAGGTAAGAGCCTGCGCATCGCGACTGTCGCGATTCGCTTACCTGGAGGGAACGGCGATGGAGGAACGGACATGGAAAATACTGATCGTGTACGCCAGATTCGGGGACGGTCATTACCAGGTGTCCAAAGCGCTGGAGCAGCAATTCGCAACGCATCCCGAAGTGCGATTCGAGGTGCAGCTTGTCGATCTGTTCGGCGAGGCGCATCCCGCGATGGACGCGATCGTCCGCTGCGTCTATGCGAGCAGCATGACGTGGTTCCCGAAAACGTACGGCTGGAGCTACCGCGTCACCAACGGCATGACGCACGACCGCCCGCTCTTCAGATGGCTGCACGCCTTCGGCCAACGCAAGATGACCTCGCTGCTTCGAACGATTCGACCCGATGCGGTCATCCATACGTTTCCTTTCCTCTCGACGTATGCGGCAATGGCGTCCGCCGACATGACGATCCCGACCTATACGGTCATTACGGACTACGACCTCCACACCCGCTGGATTCATCCGCATACGGACGGCTACTTCGTGGCGACTGCGGAGTTGAAGACGCAGCTTGCGGGCATTGGCATCCGCGACGACCGCATTCATGTCACGGGCATTCCGATCCGCGGGCAATTCCTTACCGAGCGCCGGTCGAGACGCGAGATTTGCGTGGAAAAGAGACTCGATCCCGACCAGACGTACGTTCTTATCATGATCGGCGCGCTGTCGGAGCCGGAGCGACTTGTCGCATCTCTGTTAAAGAAGGAGTTGTCCGCTACGCTGCTGCTCGTTGCCGGCCGCAACGCCAAGCTCTGCCGCAGGCTTGCGAAGCGCTTCGAACGCGAGACGCGGGTGCAAGTGATCGGTTACGCGGAACACCTCGAAGCGTACATGTCCGTCGCGTCCTGCATCGTGACAAAGGCTGGGGCGGTCACACTTACGGAGGCCATCTCAATCGGCGTTCCCGTCGTCGTATACAGGCCGATACCGGGACAGGAGCGAGGCAACGCGGAGTATTGGGCACGAAAATGCGCGCTGCGTATGGCAACGGATGCGGCATCCCTGCGCGCTGCCGTAGGGAGCGCGATCCAAGGCGCCGACAGCAAAACTCCTAGCCCGATCGGGCATTCGAACGCTTCGCGCGTTATCGTGGACGAGGTGCTGCGCGGCTGCGGATCGGGCATCCGCTACGGTTCGGCGATGCTCGCCGGTCGAGCGCAATCCGGTCATTCGCGTCGTCGCCCGATGCAGTCTTAAAGAGATAGGGGACATCACCGCCAGCGTTTCGCATCCCTGTGTGAGAGCCGCAGCCGCAAGCACGAATCGCAAAGGAAAAATCGTCGCCTGCGGCGAATTACTCGAAGATGAGCAAGCCCATTCGACTTATACGGGAGGCCGTTCTATGGTGCAATTTTCGCAAGTCATTCCGATACTGCGCATTTTCGACGAATCCAAAGCAAGGGAGTTTTATATCGATTTTCTCGGATTTGCGGTGGACTGGGAGCACCGGTTCGAGCCCGGTATGCCGCTATATATGCAGATCTCCAAGGGCGACATTCACCTTCATCTGAGCGAGCACCATGGAGATTGCTGTCCCGGCGCCGCGATTCGCATCCATGTGAGCGGCGTGAGGGAGCTGCAAAAGGAATTGATCGACAAAAAGTACGCATACGCCAGGCCCGGCTTGGAAAAAACGCCCTGGAATTCCGAAGAGTGCACGGTCAAAGATCCGTTTGGCAATCGGCTGGTGTTCTGCGAGTATACTTGACGACGATCATCGGCCGGCTTTGTTGACAAGTCCACTTAGGTCTATCAGAATGGCATAGACTGGAAGCATACTTCTAACATTGCCGGACCGCAATTAAAAAGTCGACGATTCGCGCAACCTAAATCATCGCTTTACCGGAAAACCATTCAAAGGAGTCCTTTACATGCCTGTGGTGCAGCATTTCGATCCGCAAGTTCTCTCCCTATTGCAGGGCAAAGTGAAGTTGATTCCTACCGATAAGGGCGCCATTTATTTGGTCGGCCCCATCAAGCTCCCCGTCAATCTGCTCGGGGAAACCGTCGAGTTCAAGTGGTACTGCTGGCTGAACTGCGACGAAGTGACCGACGACTTCGAGCGCATCATCGCGAAGCTGTCGTCCGCCAACCTGGCGGAGATGCAGCAGTCGAGCGTGCTCGTCCACGGCGATTTTGAAAATGCCGATCATGCGCTCATCCGGTTCCACTCCATCTGCCATACCGGCGATATATTCGGCAGCAAACGCTGCGACTGCGGCTACCAGCTCAAGCAATCGATGAAGCATGTCGCCGAGCACGGCAGCGGCGCTATTTTTTATTTGGCGAACCATGAGGGCCGCGGGATCGGCCTGTTCAGCAAAGCGCTGGCCTATATTTTGCAGGAGAACGGCTACGACACGGTCGATGCCAATCTGCAGCTCGGCTTCGTGGACGATTCGCGCGATTACGGGGACGCGATCAAGGTGTTGAAGGCGCTTCGCGCCAAGCCCGTCACGCTGATCACGAACAACCCGAAGAAGCTCGAGGCGCTGCGCCAGGCGGGTCTCGACGTGGAAAATCGCGTGCAGCTGTGGGGTGACGTCTCCGAGTACAACGAGAAATATCTTAAAACGAAGATCGAACGCGCGGGTCATTTGAACGAAGGAGAAGGCTGCTGCAACAATGACTAACCACGAATTTTACATGAAGCTTGCACTGCAAAACGCCTGGGCCATGAAGGGGCAGACGGACCCGAACCCGCTCGTCGGCTCGGTCATCGTGAACGACAACCGAATCGTCGGGATCGGCGTTCATATGAAGGCCGGGGAGCCTCATGCCGAGATTCATGCGATCCGGATGGCGGGCGAGCAAACGCGCGGCGCGACGATCTACGTCACGCTTGAGCCGTGTTCCCATCACGGCAGGACAGGCCCTTGTGCAGTGGCGATCGTGGAAGCGGGCATCAAGCGTGTCGTCATTGCTACGCTCGATCCGAACCCGTTAGTGTCGGGAAGAGGCGTCGCCATCTTGCAGGAAGCGGGCATCGAGGTCGTCGTCGGCGTCTGCGAGGAAGAGTCCCGGCGAATGAACGAGGTGTTCAACAAATTTATCGTCAGCGGTCTTCCCTTCGTCACCCTCAAGTCCGCGGTGACGCTGGACGGCAAGACCGCAAGCCGCGTCACCGACAGCAAATGGATCACTGCGGAGGCGGCACGCGAGGACGTTCACCTGCTGCGCAATCAGAACGCCGCGATCCTCGTCGGCGTCACGACGATCATCAAGGACGACTCCCAGTTGACGACGCGGGTTCCGAACGGGAGAAACCCGGTCCGCGTCATCCTCGACTCCACCTTGCGGATCCCCATTAACGCAAGGGTCGTCACGGATGGGGAAGCGCCGACTTGGGTGTTTACGACACCGGCGTACGATCCGGATAAAAAGAAGGCGCTGGAAGCGGCCGGCGTGACGGTGTTCGTGACCGCGCAAACCGGCAGGGTCGATCCTGCTGAGGTCGTCCGAACGTTAGGCGAGCGAAATTTGTCTTCGCTGATGATCGAAGGCGGCAGCGAGATCAACGCCTCCTTTTTCGAAAGCCGGCTCGTCGATAAAGTCGTAATCTACATGGCGCCCAAGTTAATCGGCGGCCGCGATGCGCCGACTTTCCTGGAGGGAACGGGCATCGATAAAATGAACGACGCCGTCGAGATTAGCGACCTTAGCGTGGAGAAGCTGGGGAAGGACTTTAGATTTACCGGTTATCCCGTCTATACAGAAAAGCGGTAAGGGATAAGACTTCTTGTTGCAATCGCGCCGCCTTGCCGATGGAGGAGAGGATCAAAATGGAGTACGTAAAACTGGGGAATACGGGCCTGGACGTTTCCCGGCTTTGTCTTGGCTGCATGAGCTTCGGCGACGCGAGCCGCTGGACGCATCCGTGGATTCTCGACGAGGAGAACAGCCGTCCGATCATCAAGAAGGCGCTTGATCTGGGCATCAATTTTTTCGATACCGCCAATATTTATTCGACCGGCGCAAGCGAGGAGATCGTAGGCCGGGCCTTGAAGGATTATGCGAACCGGGACGAGGTCGTCATCGCGACCAAAGTTTACTTCCGCATGCGGCCGGGGCCTAACGGCGCAGGGCTGTCCCGGAAGGCGATCTTAAGCGAGATCGACAACAGCCTGAAGCGGCTCGGGACGGACTATGTGGACCTTTATCAGATACATCGCTGGGACTACGGGACGCCGATCGAGGAGACAATGGAAGCTTTGCATGACGTAGTCAAGGCCGGCAAAGCCCGATATATCGGCGCCTCCGCGATGTTCGCCTGGCAGTTCCTCAAGGCGCTCCATACGGCGGACAAGAACGGCTGGACGCGATTCGTTTCCATGCAAAACCATTATAATTTGCAGTACCGCGAGGAAGAACGGGAGATGCTCCCGCTCTGCAAGGAAGAAAAGATCGCCGTAATCCCGTACAGCCCGCTCGCCTCCGGCAGACTGCTGCGCGATCCGGACGAATCGACGCATCGCTCCGTCACCGACGAAGCGCAGCGGACGAAGTACGACGCGATGCAGGCGGCCGACCGGCCGATCGCCGAGCGGGTAGCGGCCATCGCTTCGCGGCGCGGGATTCCGCGCGTGCAGGTCGCGCTAGCCTGGATGCTGCAAAAGGAAACCGTCACTTCGCCGATCATCGGCGTGACGAGCATGTCCCAGCTCGAGGAAGCGATCCCGTCGCTGTCCGTCAAGCTGACGCCGGAAGAGATCGCCTCGCTCGAACAACCGTATATTCCGCATCCGGTCGTCGGCGCGCTTGCCAGATAGCGACCGAGCCTAGACAGAAGGCACGCCATTATGAGGCGTGTCTTTTTTCATATGCGTCGGGGTGCGAATCGCATATTTTAAGGCGCCTGTTGGGAAAGTAAAGCTATCGCGGTTTTCTTTGGGGAGGAGCCTCTCGTTTGAGACGACTGAGGAAATGGATGCGAGGGAAACCGAAGCCGCCCGTCGTCACGGAAACGGAAGGGGCAGCGGACGGGGAATGGACGGCGGCGCTGGAGCACAACGAGGCGACGATCCGGCGCATCTTCGATGACTGCTCAGATATGGTCTTCCGCAGCGCAGGCCGTGCCGGACAAGCGCGGCGGTTGGTCATTTATATCTCGAGTCTTGTGGATGAGACGATCGTCGACGATCATATTATAAGACCGCTCACGGCACGCGGCGCCTTCCCATATTTCGGCGGCGAGGAACAAAACGGTGAAGCACTTGAGAGTGGTCTCGTTACGGCGGGTTCCGCGAAGCTGTCTTCCGACTTGAACGAGATCGTGCGCCAGCTGCTGAACGGTCATGCGATCGTGCTCCAGGACGGCGAACGCGGCGGTTTGCTGGTGAAGGCGGACGGCGTGAAGCAGCGCAGCCTCGAAGAGCCTTCCTCCGAACCGGTCATCCGCGGACCGAGAGACGGATTTATCGAGAACATATCCACGAACATGGGCTTGCTGCGCAGCCGGCTGAAGACGCCCCGGCTCAAGCTGGAGTCGGTCACGATCGGAGAACTGTCCCAAACGCAAGTTGTGCTCGCCTATATCGCGGGAATCGCGGCGGACTCGCTGGTCGAAGAAGTGCGAGAGAGAGTAGGACGCATCCGGATCGACGGTATTATGGACTCCGGTTACGTCGAGGAGTTTATCGAAGATCTGCCATACTCCCCGTTTCCGCAGACGCACAGCACCGAACGGCCCGACGTCGTCGCCGCCGAGCTTCTGGAAGGCAAAGCCGCCATACTGGTGGACAACACGCCGTTCGTGCTCGTCGTCCCCATGACGTTCTGGACCGGTCTGCAGGCGAGCGAGGACTATTATATGCGCTGGCCCGTCGCTACCTTCGTGCGCTGGATTCGCTTCCTGTTCATCTTCATCGCCATTTTCGCGCCTTCCTTGTACGTAGCGGTTACGACCTTCCATCAGGAAATGATTCCGACGAACCTGGTGCTGAGCATCGCGTCAGCCAGAGAGGCCGTTCCTTTCCCGGCTCTGTTCGAGGCGCTCTTAATGGAAATCGTCTTCGAGGCGCTGCGGGAAGCCGGCATTCGGCTGCCGAAGCAGATCGGGCAGGCGATCAGCATCGTCGGCGCACTCGTCATCGGCCAGGCGGCCGTGCAGGCGGGCATCATCTCCGCGCCGGTCGTCATCATCGTATCGATCACAGGCATCGCTACGTTTACGATACCCCGCTACAGCTTTGCGAGCGGCGTGCGGCTGCTGCGATTTCCGATGCTCTTTCTGGCAGGGACGCTTGGCTTGTACGGGATCGTGCTCGGATTTTTATGCATCGTGCTGCACCTGGCTTCCTTGCGTTCGTTCGGCGTTCCGTACTTGGCGCCGCTCGCTCCGATTCAGCAGTCGAGCTTGAAGGATATTCTCGTACGGGCGCCGATCTGGGCGAAAAGGCGCCGCCCGCAAGCGACGGCTGCGGCCGATCGCATCCGCCAGCCGGCAGGTCAGCAGCCAGGTCCGCCGTATCGGGGGAACCGGTCATGAAGCGTGCCTTGCAGGCTTGCTGTCTATGGTCCGCATGCCTGTTGAGCGGCTGCTGGGACCGAACGGAAATCAACGATCTGGCGTTTATTACCGGCAGCGCGTTCGATCTGACGGAGAACGGGGACTATTTGCTGTCGCTGCAGATCGCGATTCCATCTTCGACGCCTGGCGGCGGCATAGGGGGCGGGGCGCAGCACAAGTTTTTTGTCGTATCGGCCACCGGCAAAAACGCGAACGACGCCTTCGAAAAGCTGCAAAAGAAGAGCTCACGCAAGCTGTTCACGGCCCACCGCAGCGTGATCTTCATCGGCGAATCGCTGGGCAGGCACGGCATCGAAGGCGTGATCGACGTGTTCGCGCACGATCCTCGCCAACGTTTGCGCACTTATATTATGGTCGTCAAAGGGGGGCAAGCGAAAAAATTGCTGGAGACGAAGTACCCCTTCGACCAGGTGCCCACGGAAGCGGTCAAGGAGATGGAGGGTCAGCGCAGCGAGATCGCGGTGAATTTGAGAGATTTTTTCATAGCGGCTTCAAGCAAGGGAATCGAACCTGTCATAGGCGCGATCGAGGTCGAGCCGGAGGGAAACGATGCGGAACAGATGGGCTTGTTCAAGCTGGCGGGCTCGGCCGTGTTTAAAAAGATGAAAATGGTCGGAAAGCTGGACGAACGCGAGACGGACGGGCTGAATTGGGCGACCAACCATATGAAGGACGAAAGAATCAATGCCGAGCTGCCCGGCGGACAAGGAAACGTGGGGATGCTAGTGACGCACGCCGAGCGGAAAATCACGTCAGACGCAAGCGGTGACCGAATCCGCTTCAAGGTATTGCTGCAAGGGAAGGGCGTCCTGTTCGAGAACAATACCCGCCTGGACGTCACGCGGCCGAAAAACATCGCCCTCGTGAAGGAGGCGCTGGAAAATTCCGCACGGACACAAGTGACGGACGTCTTGCGCAAGCTTCAGAAGCAATACGACGCGGACGTCGTCGGATTCGGACAACTGCTCCGACAAAACAAGCCGAAGCAATGGAAAGCGGTCCAAAACGAGTGGGACCGCAAATTCGCCGAGGCGGAAATCGCGGTCGTCGTCAAGCTGAACATCAGCGGCGCCGGGATGGCCGGACCGCCTTTACAATTAAACCAGCAGGAGATTCAAAAATGATTGCATACATCGTATTCTACGCAGTATTCGGAACGATCTGGACGATCGTGCGCGTGCGAACCCTGATAACCGGCAACCAAAATAAAGTAGCGGCCGTGTATGGCGGGACGATGGTCGTCTCGCTTGTCATCGGGTCGATGCTGCTTGCCCGATTGAAGCTTCCGAGCTTTGTGCTTGCGGCTCAATGGCTGCTGGCGCCCATCGGGCATTTCCTGTTACGGAAATGAAGGGGCGGCTCTTCGTTTGATGTCGTCGACGATCAGAAGCGTGAGCGGGATGAGCGTCTGATTCAGAAAGGCCAGAACGGGGAACGTAAAAACGAGATAATCGAGAAGCGCGGCGGCATTGGGGAACACCAAGACCGATCCGATCAATGATAGCAGCGTAAGCGGGAATACGAGGTCCCGGTAATGTCGGATTCCGAACAGGTGGCTGATGCACACGCTAAATATAAACAGAGATACGGCCACTTTAATGAAACATCCGATCACCCAGGTGGACACCGCGATTGCTTCAAGTCGTTCGAACGAACCTTCGATGCCGATGTACTGTACCACGCTTAGAAACGAATAAGTCAATTTTCCGGTCAGCGGACCGAGGATCATAAGCGTAAGCATGATCAAGCTGACGGACATCACGACAACGCCGGACAGCGCCAGCAGCGAAGCTTTGCGCGCCTTGCCGGCCGACGACTGGAAGTAGGGAAGGAGCCAGCCTAAAATAAACACCTGATTCATAAATCCGCCGCCGGGATTAACCGCACCTTGAAAAACCGGCAGCCATCCGTTCTCCAGGACAGGCTTGAGCAGATGGGCATCGGCTTCCGTGATCGTCAGAATCAAGAGCGGAATAAACAGAACGAGCAGCAGCAGCGTCAGAAATTCATTGGATCTGGCGATCACTTCGATGCCAAGCCAGGCGGCTGCGCCGCTCAGGGCGAGAAAGGTCAGGCTGATGACGAGGAAAGGACTTTCCGGTAGCAAAAGCGTGCTGATAAATCCCGTGTGCTGCATCGTAATGGTCGTAATCGAAATAAACCAGTAATAGGCATAGTTCGCCGACGTTAATTTACCGAGCCATTTTCCCAGGATACGTGTGCTGTATTGCTCGACGGACAGTCCGGGGTATCGCCTGGACAGCTCGCACATGACCCAGATGCCGATGAATCCGGTCGCCGATGCGAGCAGTTCCGAGATCCACGCATCCTGCATCGCGAACATGACCGATAGCGAAGGGACGGTCAACAAGTTTGTCGAGATGATAAAGGTAAAAATTAAAAAGCCGAGCTGTGTGCCGGTGATCTTTTCCGAGGCTCGCATGCAAGTGCTCCATTTCCTGGAAGATGTGTTCCAAGTATTCGCCGGGCGAACGAGGGATATACATTTATACTGAACTAAGGTATCTCAAAACGCTCCAAGGAGTGAACCGTGACGGCTCACCTGCCGCGCCTCGCTTAAGACAAGACACCGTCTCATGTTAATTTTGGGGCCGTTGGATATACTACACAACTGGAGCCAGCGGTCAATCTATCCGAGGAGGAGATGCTTTTTGCGGATCAAGCGTCGAAGACAGTCGGTTCGCGACAATCTCGCGAATCCGATCGACACGGCCTATCTCCCTTCCGAACCTATTGCAGAATTAAGCTCGGAACTTTCCGCGAACGATAAAATGCTAAGGGAAGCTTTTCAAGGATGCTCCGATATCGTATTTCGTCCAATCCATACCAGCCCCAAATTACTATTAATTTATACAGATGGATTGGTCGATACCAAAACGTTGGAAAAAGTCGTGTTAAAACCGATCCTTCACGAGGGTCATTCAAGCGGGTCGAATTCCATTCCTATAACGAGGGACATCATTCAAGAGCAACTGGTTGCCGTCTCGCAAATTCAAACAGTCCCTACGATCGACGATGTAATCGACGGCATTCTGAAGGCGAATATCGGTCTACTGATCGACGGGGAAAATAAGGCCATCATCGCGGAACTGAAAGGATTCGAAAGACGCGCGGTCGAAGAGCCGGCAGCCGAAGTATCCGTCCGAGGACCAAGGGACGGCTTCACGGAAACATTGCGAATCAATACAAGTTTGATCCGCAGACGCATCCGCAGTCCCAGGCTGAAAATGGAATCGGTCACGCTGGGCCGAGTTTCCCAGACCGATATTGCAATCGTCTATATTGAAGGCATTGTTTCGCGAACGGTATTGGACGAGGTTCGCAATAGAATCGGCCGAATCCAAATGGATGGCGTGCTCGAATCAGGCTTTATTGAGGAATTTATCGAAGATGCCCCCTGGTCCCCCTTTCCTCAGATTCAAAATACCGAACGGCCCGATGTCGTGTGTGCCAGTCTGCTTGAAGGGAAAGTCGCGATCATAATCGACAACACCCCGTTCGTAATGATCGCCCCGATGACGTTTTGGACCGGTCTGCAGGCTGTGGAGGATTATTACGAACGATCCATCTATACGACGTTCATTCGATTCGTTCGTTACTCCTTGTTTAATATCGCCCTAATGCTGCCGTCCTTGTACGTCGCGCTCTCTACTTTCCATCAACAGCTGATACCCACGAATTTGCTCATCAGCATCGCGAATTCCAGGGAAGGCGTCCCTTTTCCGACCTTTGTCGAGGCGTTGTTAATGGAGTTTATGTTCGAGGGACTCCGCGAAGCGGGCATTCGCATGCCAAAGGCTGTCGGTTCGGCCGTCAGCATCGTGGGAGCGCTGGTCATCGGGCAGTCCGCCGTGCAAGCAGGCATCGTATCCGCTCCAGTCGTTATTGTCGTCGCGATGACCGGGATCGCATCGTTTGCCATTCCGCGATACAACTTCGGGACCGCCTACCGGCTGCTTCGATTCCCGATGTTGATCTTGGCGGGCATGTTCGGTCTATACGGCATCGTAAGCGGCATTTTTCTCATGATCATACATCTCAACGGTTTGCGCTCGTTTGGCGTTCCGTATATGAGTCCGGTCGTCTCGCCGGTACCGCACAACCTGAAGGATATATTCGTACGCGCGCCCAGATGGATGATGACGAAGCGTCCCCCATTCAGCTCAACTACCAACGTGAGGCGTATTCCTGAAGGCCAGCAACCAAGTCCTAAAAAAGGGGAGGAGGGGCAATGAACAAAAAAAGAGCGGGTTGCATCGGTTGTATGATTTCTCTCTTATTTATATCGGGTTGCTGGGACAGTTCGGAAGTCAACGATATTGCCATCGAGCTGGCTTGGGGGATCGATGATGCCCCAAATCAGAAAATCAAGATCAGCGCTCAAGCCATCGTTCCGTCTAAAATTGACGGCGGACAGAACGTGAGTTCAAGCCAATCTGGCAAAGGTAAGCCCTATTTTGTCATTACAAGCAACGGCGTTAACACGCTTGATGCCGTGCAACAAATGCAAACCAAGCTCTCAAGGAAAATATTTCGCGGTCATCGGCGGGTCATCGTCATCGGGGAATCCATGGCCAGACGGGGAATAAAGGAAATCTTCGATACCTACAGCCGAGATCCGAATCTCAAGCTGCGAACCGACGTCTTTATTATCAAGAATGACACCGCGAAGAAATTTTTGCAGATATCGTATCCGTTAGAGAACGTTCCCGGGATCGGCGTATTAGGAGAGTATGACCAGATTGGGACCGCGTCCAAAGAAATGGGTCTGCTCAACTTCTTGCTCGCCGCGGCAAGCGATAGCGCTTGTCCGGCATTGCCTGTCGTCGCGATCGGCATGAACCCCGATGTGCCGGATGAAGAGGGAAGGCAGGATCCAGCCAAATCGGATAATGAGGGGTTCCGAATCGCCGGCTCTGCTATATTTAACAAGGAGTTGAAGCTGGTCGGTTATTTAAATGTAGAAGAAGGACGATCCATGCGATGGGTATCCGGCAATCTGAGGAAATTAACGGTGTCCGAAACGCTGCCGCAAGGAAAAGGCAATGTCAGCATGGACATCATCAAGACTAAAAGTCGAATTCATTCGGTTTACCAGGGAGGCAGGTTAAAAATCTTTGTTACGTTAACGGGACGGGGAGCGATTCGCGAGAACAACACGAATCTGGATCTAACGAATACCAAAAATATATCCTATTTGGAAAAGGCTTTAAACAACCATATCGAAGAGGTCGTAACACAAACGATTATCAGAGTTCAGAAAGATTATGGAACGGACGTTTTCGGCTTCAGCGACGCGATCCGGAGGAAGGATTTGTCTTTGTGGAAATCCATAGAGAACGACTGGGGGGAGGAGTTTCAAAGGGCGGGGATCGCCGTGAAGGCTAAAATGACGGTTCGACGGATTGGCGTTACCGGACCATCTCTGCAATTGAACCCAAAAGAGATAAAAAAATAAAAAAGTTACATTTTCATTCGGCGTAACAATGTCACAGCGAGCAGAAACCCGGGCAAAACCAACAGCATGGGTACCCAAATATACGGAACTAGTATTTCAAAGTGATGACGATAAATATGCTCGGCAATGTTTTTTGACATCGTTAGCCCCAGAATTAACGCGATGGCACATGCCGGGAGGACAAGGACGCGGTAATTGTTCATTTTCGTTATTTGTTGAATCCCCGTTATCGCGGCGAGAAGGAGAACAACGCATTTTAAAAGCGCCGTCATTAAAAAATAAAGGACGCCGAACATTTGCAGGTTTTCAATGAATTCTCCGACGCTAATCACGCTTAGTAAGGTGTAAAGCGGGTACAAAAAGCCTGGAAACAGATTGCCGAAGGCCATAATCGCGAGCACGTCGAAGCAGGTAATCATGATTCCGGAAAGCAATGTAGCTAGAAGGGTAATCCTCATCACCTTTTCAGGATGCTTGGTCTGCGGCCAGAACATCGCAAAGACGAGCGTTTCCCCGAACGATTGCGTGATTCCGGCTGGAAAAACGGCCTTCTGGATCGGCATCCAGCCTTTTTCAAGGGAGGGCTGTAAATAATCGAGATGTAATACGTCTGAACCAAAAAGAAGAATGACCTCCAATAAAAACAGAATGAGAACGATGGGAAGGAATATTTCTCCTAATCGAGAAACGCTTTCTATACCGCCATACACACAATAGGCGATGATGATAGCAAATAGCCCTGCGGTTAGAATCAACGGTGTATCCGATAATAAGGCGGTCGAGACCATATCCCTGACATCCGCAATAATCCGTCCGGCGACGTAAATTAACATGAGCGGGTACAGAAACGAAATGGGCGTTCCAATCCAGCGTCCGAATTGGACGGGAAACCATTGGACAAGCGTTAATCCCGGATGCAGCTTCATCAATGCGATATAGATCAAAATGATGAATACGCCTAGGCCGCAGGAAATGAGCTCGCCGATCCAAGCATCGCGACCGGCGGAGCTGCCGAAGCCGAAGATGATGGTTGTGCCCAATTGGAAAATGAAGGTGATTGCGAACAGCTGATAGTTCGAAATTTTATTCATTGCAACCTCTCAAAATATCGAAAGTGTAATACAGGCTACTTTTAGTTTTCCAAATAATGGCCTGGCTTATTCAGAAAGCGGGCCGACGACAGCAAAGAGGAGCAGCCTGCGAGCTGCTCCTCTTTGTCTAAGCAAGTATGGGGCTGCGGCCGGTCGCCGGCTTCAGGAGAACACTGTGTTGTCAACCATGAGAAACTGCTGCATCTCATTATGGTCAATCACGATTTGTCTTTCTTTAGCCACATTCACCCAGAGTTTAAGGGAGACGGCACTTTTACGGTGAATACGTCATTCCCGGCTAGCGGCGACTATAAAGTACTTGCGGATTTTATTCCAACTGGCTTAGAAACGCTTCACAAGTTAGCTTTACATTTTGATATGATAGAAACAAATAGCCTTGCCATAAGATCGGTCTAGAGAGACGCTAAGGATTACAAGGTTGCCTGGCGTCTCTTATTTCTTTCTAGTAAATCTTGAAGAGAAGCTGTAGCGTTTATGCCAATATCATGCAACAATAGGGAAGTTGAGCACGTTAATAGGATGAGGTGCCGTAGTAACGATGATGATGAACGCGGAGGGTTTTTCTTGAATTATTTTTACATTCTCATATTTTTGTCATTGTGGACCATTGGATTGGTCCTATTGACGCACAACCGCAAGGCCAATTTCTGGATCAGCATGACGCTGAGTACCATCTAGTTGGAGATAAACGCCCTGTATTATATCTTTTTCACAAAACCCGTATTTTATACATATGTACTTATAGTGGCAAACAAGCGATCTCGTAATTCCGATAACATTCGCGGTAGATAATATCATCAGAAAAATATTTATCCAAAAACGTAAAATCTCTAGCTACCCACATATAGAAATATTTTTTTATTATTTCTTCTTTCATAAGTACTCCTTTATTTTTTAATTAAGCGCAGTTCTTAACTAGTGTTTTGAATCTATTATATCAAATGAACCGAAAAAAAAAGAATGTACCTAAGTCATACGAACGCATCTCCACTCGTTATGCTATCTCTTTACTACCTTTATCTAATCGGAAATAGGAACATGTTCTTGTCCATTATGGCAATCGGTACAAGTTCTTGTTCTGAGCTCGGTACAAGAAATCGTACCGATAAAACAAAAAAGCCGTTAACATAGCGACTTTCCATGGGAATGTTCTTGTCCTTCGACATAGCTTTACGTTACAATCCGATCGAAATCCTTCGTCGTTACTTTGTATCGTCAACTTACTTTAGCCTAACATCTCAACTTCACCTGAATCTAGTTCCAGCACGACGTCAGATAACCTTAACAGTGTGAACGGCGCAGTCGATGAATCACCTCCGATTTGATCCTTCAGCACCGAGATGTCAAAATGAAATTTCCCCCCGTTTTCCGCCGGTTTGCGCGTCTCAAAAAACGTTTCAACTTGCTTTGCGATCGCGTCCACAGATTCCTTCGAGTCCGCAAGGCTCCGGCGCGGCATGAGCAATACCGGGCTCGGTATCCACTGTCAAATCCCCTTCCTTTAAGATTTTTCTTAATGATACAAATACTGTTCTTCCTCCTGCGTAACCGGTACGAAATTCACGGCTGATTCTTGTGCTCTGAATTCGCGTTTGTATGTCTCGAAGTTCCAAGACTCCAGAAAGCTTTGAGCCGCTCGTTGACCGGATTCCATCAGCCACGCTTGATCGTATTCGGTCAGATCGAACTTTGTCGTAGCGACTTTGTCCGTTGGAATGAAGATCGTACGAGATTCGGAATGCTTATCTACGTGTCGTTGATCGTGGGCCTGAAGCATCGTTTTAAACATCGCACCAAATAAGGAAACCGGACCGCGAACGCGTCTGACGGGATCGTATGTTCGTTTTTCCGACAATCGAAAACCAAACGTCGGCCATCGGGGAGCTGAAGGCACGTCGAAAAGCCATATGGGGTAATTGCTCAGTAAGCCGCCGTCCAATATAAAATACGGTCTGCGGTCGATCGCCGTTTTCCATCGGTAAGGCTGAAAAAAGAAGGGCAACGTAGTGCTCATGCGCACAGCCGCGGCGATCGATAATTCAGCAGGACACAAGCCGTAATCCGGCAAGTCGTCCGGAAATACGACCATTTTGCCGTTGCTGATGTTGGAGGCTACGATAGTGAGCTTTCCGAGCGGAAGATCCCCGAACGTTCGAATTCCCTTCTGCTGCAGCCACATTTCAATCGTTCGTTCAAGCGGTTCATTAACGTAAATGCCCGACTTAAACAGAAGCGGCAGTGCTTTGTTGCGAAAAGGAACCTCGTTAAGCCAGGTTCGACCAAGCAACTGTCGATAATCCAGCGACTTCATCAGTGTTTTGATCTCGGAACCGTTGTACCCGCTTGCCAGCAGAGCAGCAACAATTGAACCTGCAGAGTTTCCGGCAATACGCTGCCAGACACACCCTTGCGCTTCCATCGTCTCAATGGCGCCGACAAACGCGATTCCTCTAACGCCGCCGCCTTCAAATACGGCATCTGCTTCCTTCGGCACCAACAACGGATTGCCCCCAATCGACTTTGGCATTTATTATCTCATTCTCTGATTCAAATTATTCAACTCGACTAAAAATGGGCATATTGTTTAGACCAGCCCAGCCAGCCAATTTAGGCAAAGATTTTGTTGCCATTTCTTCCGGCGTCAGCTTAATTGATAGGGCGGCTACGATATTCTCAAGATGCGAGATTTTTGCCGCGCCGTCGATGGAAGCCGTGACTGGCGCTTTATGCAGCATCTAACGCCATTCGAAACGGCAGCTGTCGGAACAGAAATATTGACTGCAGGTGATGGAATTGCAAGCGCTACAGGCGCAAATCAATCCCCATTTTCTCTACAACACGCTGCATTTGATTTATTGGGAATCGGTCGGATTGATGGGCAAGCCGAACAAGGCAAGCGAGATGATCGAGCAGCTGTCCGACATATTGTCGTACTCCTTCAGCAATCCGAACGTGCGGGTGACGTGGGAAGCGGAGATTGCGAATACCTGTGTCATTCTTGCGAAGGTATAAAAAACCAGATAGGATGAGAATTACGATCGTCGTGAAACCAGCTCTGGAGATCAAACTCAGTGGACATTTGATGTCTGTCTAGTTTTCCTTAACGCTCTATAAGTAAACCTGAATAAAAAAGGGAGGATAAAATAATGTCCGCTCAAAATCACTATCTAGTCAGCGTTGTTCCTTACAGTTCTGAATGGCCGCTGGATTTTGAAAAAGAGAAAGAGCTATTGCTTGAAATTCTGGCTCAACACGTCGTTATCATTGAACATACCGGCAGCACTTCGATACCGAACCTAGAAGCAAAACCAATCATCGATATTTTTGCTGCTGTTCATCCATTACTGAATGAGCATGTCTATGAGAATTTGCTTATTCATTTAGGCTATCGTTATGTTGAAACCGGTATGACTGGCAGATACTTTTTTGCAAAAGAACACGAAGGAGCGCGTACGCATCATTTGCATATCCTGCCGCTTGAAGGATTTTACGAAAGAAAGGAATTCCTATTTCGCGACTACCTTCGAGCTCACCCTGATTTAGTAAAAGAATACGGCGAACTAAAGCGTATGTTGGCGGAACAATATGATTCAGATCCTGACGGTTACACACAAGCAAAAACTGCCTTTATTCAACGTGTTGATGATTTAGCGCGAACAGAACGGGGACTGCCTCTTCAAAATGTATGGGAATGTCGATAAATAAGTAATTCTGTACGTTAATGATCCCGCTACGCCTCACCAGTCGATTCATTTGGTTTTGCATGAGTTTGGAATTGCATAGGACGACTATTTCTTCACAATGAGGCAGGAACCATCGCAGCAGTTCCTCCCATTTTTCTTTGACTTCATGCTGAAACACGATGGGCTGCCCGTGAATCATCATCCTTCTATGATCCATTCGAAGTTTGACTTTGCCGGAAACTAACGGTAAGCAGGCTTTTTTCAAATCCGCTGCGACTAGCCTCATCTCTTCTAAGAGGATTGGACCGTTAACTTGCCAAGCGATAATATTGGCTGCTGCATCAACATGATAGCTGAAACGTTCCTTAAAGGGTCGCTCCAGTTCATTTTTGAAAGACACCGAATAGGGAGAAAACCGTTCATGGTGGAAAAAATAGCTGATATCGACATCAAGCGTATCGCATAGCCGTTCAATGTTTTTAAGTGATATATTGCGAGTGCCACGCTCCACTCCGCCGATATAGGTGCGGTCCAATCCCGAACGGGCGGCGAGCATTTCCTGTGACAGATTCGACCGCAGTCGCAATTCCCTTAAGCGCAAACCGAAATCCTCCAGAATACTTATCGGGCAGCCCTCTTCCGTGTAACTTACCATGTTGTAGCTCTTTTCATCGATTGAGTGCCTCCTTCGCATCTACGCGTTAAACGTAACATGACCAATCCCAGGAGGCTCTACCCTTTCGGATAAATTGACAGTATACTTTCAGGTAAATCGCAATCTGAAATCCAGTGATGAAAGGCAAAGTCATCATTCTGGAAGAGTACTATTCACCGGAAGCGTAAATGCCAGTTCCGGGATGTATTCCTTGCCCGTTCCTTCTTTCAAGAGGTATGGTTTGACCGTTACAATCTTCGGAAAACGAGGGAACGGAGTAAATTCGACCGTGTTCACATACGTCCCGGTGTCTGCTCCCGGACTACCGCTCCCTGCCATAACATTGGCGTATTCCCCGCGGTCATTCTGTATGTCGTACTGGAGGGAGTCTCCTATTTCTGCATCCACTTTGCCGAAAAGGTTTACTTCCAGTTGTGTGGTAGCCTCCGTCATCTCGAGCTTTTTGATGCGCATGACAAGTCCGTTATAGGACTTCGTCTCCTCGGATGCTAAAACGATCGATTGGCTTGTTGTTTTCTTGACTGGGAATGACAACGTAAAATACCGCCCAATAGTTGCGTCCCGAATCACCACCTCCAGATTGAACGCATCTGGCAAATTAAACGAAGTCGTATGCGTCTCCGAAACGGACGGCTTTATCGTCAATATAGACGAATTGTTGTGTAGAATATCGGATGCCAGATCAGTTGTCACTTTCAGCTTCCTGCCGTTCGCCCGAACTTCGATCATGCTGGATTCTTTCCCCTGCTTCTTCCACATTTCCATCACTTCTTCAAATGTAGCATTCGTCCATTTCTTCAGCGGCGGATTCTTGCCATCGTCCGTTTCCCTGGTCAGCACCATGGACATGCGGGTCCCGTCATACATCATCTCGGAGATTTTAAAGGTTACGCCATCATGCGACTCATTTGCATTAATATTTGCGGTCAAACCATGCTTGGATGCAGTCTTCAGGCCGGTATCGCCTGCCTCGACGAACAGACCGCCAACTAGCGGCAACTTGCTCAATGCATTAGCCATTGCCGGGTTGACGAGCCCTGCACCAAGGATGCATAATACCGCTAAACCGGCAGTTGCAATGATCAAGCTTACTGTGCGCGCTCTGCGTCTGACCCATTGAAAGCGACCAATCCTTGGCTGCTCATGTAGCCTGGTTATAACCGCCTCTAACGTGCGCTCCGGATCAGCGTGTATATAAGTTGGCTTTGCTTGACGAATACGTGTCTCCAATTTCATCCGACTCCTCTCCAGTTAATGCCGATTTCAAGTGTTCTCTCCCTCTCGCCAGCCGTGTTTTGACCGCGCCTTCACTTAGCTGGAGAGCATATGAGATCTCCCTGACCGTCAAGTCCTCAAAATAATACAAGATAATCGGTGTTCGATATTTTTCGTCCAAATCTATGATCGCAGCATAAACTTCCTTGTCCCTACTCTGCTGCAGGTAAATGTCTTCCGTGCTCTTGCTTTTTTGTTCAGGCAGTAGATCGGTAGGTTGCTCTCTCCGATATTTGCGGTTCGTATTCAGACACAAGTTGATAACGATGCGAACCAGCCACGGGTACGGACGTTTTGGGTCTCTCAGTTGCCGAATCGAGAGATATGCTTGTACCAGTGCTTCTTGCACAATATCCTCTGACCTGTTGTGATCGCGCACGTACGTGTAAGCGACATAACGTAATCGGTCATTGTAATCCCGGATCCATTGATTAAGTTGATCCATCTTTTCCATTTGACTCTCACCCTCTTCCTATCATAATGACAAATGAACACTGAAAAGGTTTCAGATAAAATTAATCGATAATGTATTGCGGCTTTGAATGGGCCAATATCTCTGACTGCCGACATTATTGTTCGAGCTCATCATATCGCCCCAAAACGAATGGAAAACCCGCAAACGAGCGGCTGCTCGCTTGCGGGTCCTTGCGGTGCTTCTTATTTGAGATCCGGCGTGTACGTGTCGATCAGTGAATGGGTCGCGTACGTACCGCCAGCCGCGAACAGCGCTCCGACAGCTGCCGCAGCCAGCGGCGCAGCGACTCCGCCCGTGACGAGCGTCAGCGCGAGCGCGCCCCCGGCCGCGAACCATAACGCGGCGGTCGCGTGCTTGGCGGTCGTCTTGCCCGCCTGGGCGGCGCCCATCAAAGCGCCCTTCTCGCGCGTCGTCTCCGCCGTCTTCGTCGTGATGTCGTAGGCTGCATAGGCGATGCCGGCAACCTCCAGCGCTTTGGCGGCTCCTGGCGTCGCGGTGTCGATTGCCGTGCCGACGCGGGAGGAAAGCGAGCGTCGCGGCATTTCCTCAACACTGGTTTGCGGCTTTTCGACGATCTGGCGACTGGAGCCCCCGCCCCGTTCCGTTATGCTCCCTTCCTTGAAGGTAGCGGGGTCGAGCGTGGCGTTCTCGACGACGACACTTTGCTTACCGGGCACCCATCTCGACATACGCGATTGTAGAGACAGGTCTTCCGGATTGTAATTCGGATTCTCGGTGAAGGTCGTACTGACGATGTTGCCGTTTTTCGTTCGCATAGCCTCGAATGATTTTGTATTCTCATCGAATGTTATACGCCCCCAGCCCTGCTCCTCGCCGTATATCCAATGCTCCTTGATATTTCGGGCTTCAAACAAATCCAGGTCTGCGTTGGACGGGCTCGCCATCTTGTCGCTGCCCGTATGACTGTGACCGATCGCGATCAGATCGCCGAAGCCAACGTCCCCGGCTCCACCCTGAAGCAGCATGTACTTGCCGGTAGAAGGATGCTGCCCCAAGCCGACTTCCACTCTTCCTTCGACGCCTAATTCCTTCATCCGTTCAAGACCGATTCCCTTGGTCTCGGCATACTCGATGAAGTTTGACGGCTCGTTCGCCAGTCCCGTCGGATCGACATAACGAATCGGATTGCCGTGGAAGGCGGCATACGCATTGACGCCGTCCGCAATGCCGAGCGGATCGGCGCTGGTCCAGCGACCGAGCCAGGGGCTGTAATACCGCGCGTCGTGGCAGTAAAGGCCGCTCTCCTCGTCCCGCTCCTTGCCCGAGTAGCGATAGCGCTTGGGCGTCTCCGTGGAGAGACGGACGGCTTGATATGACGTGCTGCCGAACGGATAGTACTCCTCGTACGAGATGACGCGCGCCCGGTCGTCCAGCTCGAGCGCCGCCGAGCCCAGATGGTTCCCGAGCTGGTAGCGGATGAGCCGCTCGGGCTCGTCTCCGGCTCCCAGCGTTCTCGTCTCGACGATCGCGACGCGGCGCTCGCCGTCCATCAGATGCAGCGTCTCCCGCTCCAGCTCGACGGCTACGCCGTCTCCTCTGAACTCGCGGTAAATCTCGAACGGGCCGAGATAGATGCGCTCCTTCATTCGGATCGGCTCGACACCGTCCGGCGCTTGGCTCTCGGTGACTTTTCGCACGCGGCGACCGGCCGCGTCATAAACGTACCAAGTCGTCTCCGGCGTGCCTTCCGTCGCTGTCACCGTCTGCCGGACCGTCGACCGGAGCCGGTCCGCATGGTCCCACTCCAGACGCTGCAGATGGGGCATGGCGGTCATATTGCCATGCGCATCATATACATAACGCTCGGCATAAACCGGCACAGCCGCAGATGCCGTCTCGCAGAGACTCGCCGGGTTGCCGGGCGCGCCCGTGCTGAGCAGCCGATTGCTGTCCGTCGCATACTGGTAGCATCTTCTCCAGCCGGGCTGCGCCGGATCGGAGCCCCGGTGACGCACGGACAACAGGTTGCCGACGGCGTCGTAATCGTAGCGTTCGACGTACGTGCCGAGCGCAAGTCCGTCGCCGGGATGCGCGAGCCCGCTGTGGAAGCGGTTATCGGCATCCGGCATGACGGGCGCGCCCGCCTCCCCCCCCGCTAGGCCGAGATGCTCCCTGCCGGCGGCTTCAATCAGCCTGTTAAGGGCGTCGTACGTATATGAGGCGCCGGGTTCGATACGCCGGTTGCGGAAGAATACGGTTTGCTGGGCGTCGTCGCGTACGCGCGTAATATTACCGACCGGATCGTAGACGTAGCTTAACTGCTGCACCCCGCATCCGGGCCACTCGGCCGACGGCGAATCCGGGCAATCGGCGGGATAGTCCGCCCGCTGCCGCCGGGTCTCGAGCTTCGAGAGCCGGTAAGTGAGCGGATCGTAGGCGAACGTCGTGACCGCCCCGTTACCGTATTCCAGCTTCGTGCGCCGGCCTCGCGGGTCGTAGTCGATATTCGTGACGAAGGGCGTCCAGGACGGCGAGCCGTCCGGCGCCGATTCGCCTCGCAGATTCGCTTCAATTGCCTGCGGCAGATTCGATTCGTTATACGACGTGCGCAGGACGCTGCCGTCCGGCGCGACGGCCTCCGTCTGGCGGTTCAAGGCGTCGTAGCGAGTGCGAACGGCGTATTTCGTCTCCTCCAGCTCCGCCTCCTCCGACCAGTCCGGGTCGGTCTTGTAGCTCTTCGCCAGCCGCCTGGCGATCACCAGCGGATTGCCCTTAAAGTCGTATTCATCGGTCTCCGTCACACCCGCCTGGTCGTAAACTTGCACGACGCGTCCCCGCAGGTTCAGCTGTTCCGGTTCGGGTATCGCTTCCCCGTATACCGTACGGCCCGTCATTCGCAAAACGCCGTCGCGATCCAACACGAAGGTACCGGTCGGCCGGCGCAGCGCGTCATAGAC
>NZ_JAGXJW010000085.1 GCF_019091135.1 Cohnella sp. GbtcB17
GGCGATGCCAAATATGCCGACGAAGGGGAGCGTGAGATGTACAATGACGCATAGGCAGGCATCTCGCTCTCGGGCGACAAGTCTTGTTACGTCAATCCGCTGGCGACGCAGGGCGCCCACCACCGCGTAGAATGGTTCGGCACGTCCTGCTGCCCGACGAATCTGGCAAGGTACTTGCCCTCCATCGGCCAGTATGCCTACGCAAAGACCGACGACGGGTTCGCCGTCAATCAATTCATGAACAGCGAAGCGGAATTCGAGACGGGCAGCGGGCTAGCCGTGAAGTTGAAGCAAACGACGAACTATCCGTGGGACGGCAGGATCGAGCTTGCGGTTCATCCTGAACGAGAGGAAAACTTCGTCATTCGATTGCGCGTGCCGGACTGGTGCAGAGGCTACAAGCTAAAGGTCGGCGACGAGAGCCTCTTCGGAGCCGGGGCAATGACGGACCGCGGCTATCTGATCGTGGATCGCAAATGGTCGCAGGGAGACGTCATCGTCCTGGAACTCGATATGCCCGTAGAGGTCGTTCGCGCCAGGGAGGAGGTCGAAGCCGATCGCGGTCGTCTTGCCATTCAGCGCGGTCCTATTGTGTATTGCGCAGAGCAAGCCGACAATCCGGACTTGACCTACGATGCCTTTGCCCTTTCCGCCCGTGAGCCGCTGAATATGCATTACCGGCCGGACCTGCTTGGCGGCATAACCGTATTGACGGGCCGAGCGGAAGAAGGAAAGCCGTGTCTGTTGATTCCTTATTATGCGTGGGATAACCGCGAGGAAGGCTTCATGCAGGTGTGGATTCGAGAGGCGGAGGATAGGCGACTGTATCTCTATTAACGATTGCGCAAATCAAATGGACAAAGGAGCTGCCGCTGCACGGCAGCTCCTTGTGCGTTCAAACGCTTGCGGCAGCTCGCTTTTCGACAGCTACATCTTAATCGACCCGCTGGAGATGCCTTCGACGAAGTTGCGCATCAATAGCGAGAACAGCAGCAGCAGCGGTACGGCCGCGATCAGGTAGGCGGCCATCATGCCGCCGTAGTCGCTCAGGCCGTAGTTGCCGGCGGCGGCTTCGAACGCGACGAGCGCCATCGTGATCGTCTGGTGGCTGCGATCGAGCAGCAGCGAAGGCAGCAGGTAGTCGTTCCACAGGCTGGTAATATTGATGATGGCGACCGTCGTGCAGATCGGGACGGACAGCGGCAGCACGACCGTCGAGAAAATGCGGATATTGCCCGCACCGTCGATGCGGGCCGCCTCGAAAATCTCGTCCGGCAGCTGCTCGAAAAACGTCTTGAGGACAAAAATGCTGAACGCCTGTCCGCCGGCGATATACGGCAGGATAAGCGCCAGATAGCTGTCGCTTAAGCCCAGCTTTTTGATCTGCAAATAAAGCGGAATGAGCGTCAGAAAGCCCGGAATCAGCAGAAGCCCGAATACGAGCAGAAACAGCGTGTTTTTAAGCGGGAAGCGAAGCTTGGAAAAAGAGTAGGCGCTCATCGCGGAAAAGGCGACGATGGCGACGACGCTGGCCGCGATGATGACGGACGTATGGTACAGCGACGGGCCGACTTTATCCCAGGCCGCGCCGTAATTGCTCCATTGCAGCGCCTTCGGGAAGGACAGCGTGCTGGACGCGAATTCGAGCGGCGATTTGACGGAATTTTCGAGAATGAAATAAATAGGCAGCAAATTGAACACAAGCAGCAGCAGCAGCAAAAGTTGCCCCGCTCCCGGGAGGCGGTGTGCGCGCATCGATGGACCTCCTGTCCTCAGGATTCGGATTTGACCAGCTTCATGTTGACCAGCGTCAACAGCAGGATGACGACGAACATGACCAGCGCGATCGACATGCCGTACCCGAACTCGCCGTTGACGGTCGAGACGTTGTACATATGCAAAATCGGCACGTATGTGGAGTATCCGGGCCCCCCGTTCGTCATGATGAGCGGCGGAACGATGTTCTGGAGGCTGCCGATCAGCGTCAGGATGATGATCAGCCGCAGCTGCGGGAAGGAGGAGGGGATGTCGATCCGCCATACGCGCTTCCAGCCCGTCGCGCCTTCCAGCTTGGCGGCCTCCAGCACTTCGGTGGAGATGTTCTGCAGGCCGGAGTAGAAGATAAGGAGATTAAACGCGCTGATCCACGGGAAGCCCATCAGAATGATCGAATAAAGCGCTATATTCGGATCGCCGAGCCAAAGCTGCTGCAGCGAGCCGAGACCGATCAGCTCCAGCAGCTGGTTGATGGCGCCTTCTCCCTGATACAAAAACCGCCACAGCAATATGGTGACGATGCCGGGGATGACGATCGGCAAGACGAAAAGTGTGCGGTAAATATACTGCGCGCGCGCTTGCCGAAGCTGGAAGATCAGCTCTGCGACAAGAAAAGGCGGTACGACGGCCAGTACGATCGAGAGGACGACCCAGATCAAGGCGTTGATCGTCGATTGGCGCAGCACTTCGTCGCCGAATAGACGGACGAAGTTGTCCAATCCGATATAGCGCGGCGCGTTGAAGCCGTCCCAATCGGTGAAGGCGCCGATCAGCGCCTGGTAGACCGGATAATACGTGAACCAGATCAGGAAAACAAACGTCGGCAGTATAAAAGCGTATCCGGTCAGCGCGGTTTTCAGCTTGGCTTTTCCGGTCATGCGGCATTCTTCCTTTCATGGCTTCGGGGGGATTAAAAAAGGGAGCGCTGCGAAGCGGCGGCCCCCTTTTTTCAGTATCCTCTCGACGCCTTAGTATTTTCCGAGATCGACGCTGTTTTTGGATTGATACTCCTTAATTGCCCCGTCCAGCTCTTTTTTAACGTCCGCGGTCGCTTTGGCGATATCGATATTGCCGCTCAGGTAGAGGCCGAAGATCCGCTGCATGTTTTTGTTCAGGTTCGGCGAGGAGCCGCCGACGCCAAGCGCCTTCAATTCATTGGACGCCTGATTGGCCAGCTCGGCCATGCTCTCCGCAGGCTTCGTATCCGGCCAGGTCGGTACGAAGGTGCCGTGCTCGTTGACGATGCGCTCGACGTTTTTCGGCGTGCCGACGAATTGCAGCCAGTCGATGACGGCGGTTTGCTTGCCGGCTTCCTTCATCGAGGCGTTGGCTTGCTTGGTCGCGACGGCGAATTGGAAGGCCGCGTTGGGACCGCCGACCGCGCCGGAGACGTCGGTACTTGTCGTATACGGCGTGTCCGCCTGCGTCAGCACCGGGAAGTTGAAGGAGCCGAGCTCGAAGCTGACTTTGGCGTCTTTCGCGTTTTCCGGGAGCCAGCTGCCGTCGTAGAAAATCGCCGTTTTACCGGCCAGGAAGTCGTTGCGGGCGTTGCTGCCGACGACGCCGGGTTCGGACGACAAATAGTCGGGCTTCCAGTTGTCGGTCAACGATTTGAACATCGGCCACCAGCCCATGAAGCGTGGGTCGGACGTGTTCAGCATGCCCTTGGCGATGGCGACGCTCTGATCGAGCGAGGAGACGCCGGGGCTTTGATCGAAGCCGGCGATCTGTTCGAACTCCTTGGCGTAGAAGTCCGACAGGAAGTGACGCTGGAACCAGTCGTAGTCGGGCGCTTGCGACATCGCCGTAATGCCGGCGTCCTTGAGCTTCTTGGTCGTCTCGATCAGCTCCGACCAGCTGCCGGGCGGCTGGGAGATGCCCGCTTTGGCGAACAGGTCCATGTTGTAGAAAAACGCGGTCGCGACGTAGTCGCCGTTGATGTTGTAGCTCTTGCCGTCCGGAGACTTCGTCTCGCTCACGACGGTGGCGTTCATCGCCTCGCCCCAGGTGGCTTTGCCGGGAATATACGGGTTCGGCTGGCTGAAATACGGGGTCAAGTCCTCCGCGATCCCCTTGGGGAACGTATTGTTCAATTCGGCCCATTGCCCCCAGAATACGTCGAACAGCTCGCCGGCGGCGGCTTTGACCCGCACCGTTTGCGTGTAGTCCTTGAATTCTTCGTCGACGAATTCAATCTTGATGCCGGGATGCGCGGCCTCGTATTCGCTGGCGACATCCTGCAATGCCTTCTGTTGCTTCAAGCCGGCGATATTTTTGGAGTTGGGCGTATACACCTGGGCGTACATCGTGATCGTGCCCTTCCAGCCGTTCGCAGCGCCGGCCGTGCCGCTGGCTGTGCCGCTGGCTGCCGGCGCCGACGAAGCGGACTGCCCGTTTTCGGCATTGTTGCCGCCGCAAGCGCTAAGCACGAGACCGAGCGCGATCAGAGCTGCGGAGCTTTTGGCGAGTTTGTTCGTCATGATGGCCATCCCCCTCGAGATCGTTGTTTTTGAAAGCGCACTCATTCCTGTATTCATCTTAGTTCAGGCCTTCGCGAGCGGATAGTGGGGGAGATTTTACTTTCGGATGAATTTTTTTACCTTGATGCGCGCAAAAGCCAGTGCGCCTAGAAGCCGTGCCGCCGCTTGTACTCGGTGGGGGAGTACGAGGTGTATTCCTTGAATACCCGGTAGAAATGCTTGAGATCGGCGTAGCCGATCAGCTCGCTGATCTCCTGGAGACTGCGTTCGCTCTGCTCGATCAGCGTCTTGGCCCGCTCCATGCGGCATTCCTTGAGGAACACGACGAAGTTCCGTCCCGTCTCGTATTTGAAGCGGCGGCTGAAGTAACTGGCGTTCATGCCGAAGCGGTCGGCGACCGACTGCAGGCTGACGCCTTCGGCCAGCGATTCCGACACATATTGCTGGACCCGCTGCAGCAGCGGGGCGTCCTGCCCGCTTTGCTCCTGGGCGATCGTCTGGGCGAGCAGGCGCAGCAGCGTGCCGATCATGCCCATCAGCGAATCGCGCGTCACGGCCGACTCCGCCGCCTGCAGCCAGTCCTCCAGCGATCTGCCGCTGATGGCGGACAGATCCAGGTCCATCAGCCGCAGCTGCGCGCCGAGCCGCAGCAAATAATGGGTCGTCATCCGGCGCAGCTCGACCGGCAGCATCAGGTCGGCGCCGGCGAGCCGTTCGAAAATCGCCAGCGCTTCCTCGCCGTTGCCGAGCAGCAGCTGCTCCAGGGACAGCTCGATCTGCTCCACCGGACCCGATGACAAATTCATCTTTTTGTCGGCGCGCAGCTCCGGCAGCGACAGCAGCTGTCCGCCGCCGCAGACGAGCCGGTAGGTGACGGCGAGCGAGGCGTCCCGGTAGGCGTCGGAGGCCGCGGCGAAGGGATACAGCCCGCTCATGCCGACGGTCGCGGCGCGGCGGAAGCTCTGCTCGATCGCCTGCTTGAGCGCAGCGGCCCGGCCGCGGGCTTCCGAGGCGAACGCCGAATCGTCGGCCGTTCGGCTCATCAGGACGACGACCTGGCCGATATGATCTTGCAGCACGTAGCAGCGCGGGTCTTGGGCGCACCATTCCTCGACGAACTTGGTCAACGCATAGCGGAACAGCTCTTCGTCGGAAGGGCGGAAGCGCTGCGGCTCGATCCAGTCGGGACTGACGGCCAGGACGATAAGATCGTGCCCGTCGCGGTCGTGCAGCGGCGGGTATCCGGCTTCGACGAGCAGTTGGGCGAGCTCCTGATCGTCCTGTCCGAAGAGGAAATGCCGGTAATACAGCTTCTCCGCCAGCGGCGCGGCTTTTTGGAGCGACTGCTGCAGCGCGTCCAGTCTTGCCCGCTCGCTGCGTTCTTGCTCGATCGCTTGCGCGACCTTGTCCAGCGTCCGCAGCAGCTCGCCGCGGTCGAGCGGCTTGGTGATGAACGCGGCGACGCCATGATCGATCGCCTGCTTGGCGAGCTGGAACTCCTGATAGGCGGTCAGCAAGATCCGGTGGATGTGTGGCGACTCCGCCGCGATTCGCTCGCAGCATTCGATGCCGGTCAGCCCGGGCATCCGGTAGTCGAGGATGACGAGGTCGGGCTGCAGCCGCACGATTTCCCGCATGGCGGCCTCGCCGTCCTCGGCTTCGGCGACAAGCTCCCATTGCGGCGCAAAGCGCTGCAAAATTTTGCGGATGCCTTGACGAATCCCAGATTCGTCATCCGCGATGATAACGCGATACATAACGTTCGACCTCGCTTTCATTTGCAATAAGAGGCAGCAGCAGCGTGACCTCCGTCCCTTGACCGGGCCGGCTGTCGATGTTCATGGCATAGGGAGGACCGAAATACAGCTGGATGCGGGCCGCTACGTTAACCAGCCCGATGCTGCCGCCGCCCTGCTGCGGCCTCAGCGTCTCCATGCCGATCAGCCGCCGCAGCTCCAGCAGCCTGTCGAGCGGCATGCCGAGCCCGTCGTCCGCGACGAGCACCTTGAGGGCGCCCGGCCCGGCGGTGATCTCTACGGTCAGCCTGCCCTTGCCCTGGTTCATCTCCAGTCCGTGGTAGAACGCGTTCTCGATCAGCGGCTGAACGAGCAGCCGCGGTATATAATGCGACAGCAGCGCCTCCTCGACGCGAACCGAGATATCGAAGCGTCCGCCGTAGCGGTTTTCCTGGATCAAAAGGTAGTTCATCAAGTAATCCTTCTCTTCCTGAAGCGAGATGAAGTCGCTGCCGGACTGAAGCGACGATCGGACGAGCTTGCCGAGCGCCGTGATCATGTCGACGGTGTCGTCGGCCTCGTCGAGCTCCGCCCGCATTTTGATCGTCTCCAGCGTGTTGAACAAAAAATGCGGATTGATCTGCGACCTCAGCGCCTGCAGCTCGCTTTCCTTGCGGACGATCTCGGCCTGGTACAGATGGCGAATCGTCTCGTCCAGCCGCCGGCTCATGCGGATGAAGCTGCGGATCAGCTGTCCGAGCTCGTTGCGCGGGGGATTGTCGTAGTCGATCTGGAAGTCTTCGCGCTCGACCCGCTTGATGAGCGAGATGAGCCGGTAGATGGGCTTGGTCATGCTATAGGAAATGCCTGTGGACACCGCCAAGGCGATCGCGATACAGACGATGCCGATCAGCAGCATGGAGTTGCGGACCGAGGCAATGCCGGATACGATGCGGGACACGGGAACGTAGCCTACGACGGTCCAGCCCATTTTGCCGACGGGATGCTGCACGACGATCGTTTTCCGTTTGTCCAGATCGATGATCCGCGGACCGTCTGCGCCGGCTTCGAGGCCGGTCACGGAGGTCAGCAGCTCCGGGTTGACCGGATCGTCGGCGTATACGACCTGCTTGTCCGCATCGATAACAAAAAAGGAACCGTTTTTCTCGCTGTTGACCCGGCTCATGATGCGCTCGATATCCTCGAGTGTAAAGTCGACCTGAAAATACCCTGCGGTGTTCAGTATGGTTGAGGTGTAATAGATTCTGCGAATGAGGGAGAAAACCTGGAGCGGCTCGCCGTTTTGAACGAGCTGGCTGGCTTCGGGCCGATGCAGGCTTAAGGTAGCCAATAGCGCGTCGGAATTGTCGAAGGTTTTGTACCAGGGCATTTGCTCAATGGAAAGGCCGGGCAGCAGGTAGCTGAGACTGTAAATGCGTCTCGCGCCTTCGCCCGGCTTGCTGAAGTACGTGATATTTTCAATGCTGCCTCGCTGCGACTGCCAGAAGCTGAAGTTTTTCTCCAGCGTCAGCTTGATGTCCGCGTCAGGCGATTCCCCGGTTGCGACCCCGGCCGTCAGCATATCCTGCAGCTCGCGATTGTAATAAGGCATGAGCGTGAACTGCTCCAGCTCGCGGATGTACATCTCGATGTTCGACGAGGTGCTCACGGCGACCTGCTGCACGAAATCGCTTACCTTTTTTTCCATGGCCTGGCTGTACAGACGATAGGCGCCCAGACCGAGCACGGACATGGGAAGCACGATAAAAATGACATACGTCAGCACCAGCTTCTGCTTGAACGTCCATATTTTTTTCAATGCGTTCCCCGTCCTTTCGTGCATGAGCCGCTAAGGCGCCGTTAGTGCCTGGCGATAGTCGTATGTTAACGGGGGATTGTCCAAATTTCAATAGGCGCTAGCAATCCGTAAGACAACAGATCATAGTCTTCCGCCGGTGGCGGCCCCTCGAGCGGCGAGCGCTTCCAGGCGCCAGGCCACGCTGTATTGCGCGGTTTGGCGGTGTCGAAGTGCGGTCCCAGCAAATTGCGGAAGGTGCCGCTCAGCCGGCAGTCGAGCGTGTGGACGACGCCCGGACGCACGAGGGAGGTGAGCTCCAGCTCGTCGCCGCGCTCCAGGCCGAGCAGCCCGGCCTGCTCGCCGTCCACGCGCACGGAGAGCGCGGCGCCGAACCAGGAGGGAACGGACAAAAAGACGCGTCCGGCCTCGTCCGGCAGGGTGAACGTATGGCGGTAGCGCACGGCATCCGAATAGAACGGGTAGCCCTGATCCCGCCAGGCGCCCGGACCGAGCGCTCTGTCGGCCGCCAGCCGCCAGCCTCCGCCCGGATTCGGCACGACCGCGAACTGTCCGAACAAATAGAGCGGCTCCAGCTCCATCCAGATCGAGAACGGGCGGCCCTCAAGCCGTATCGTGTTGCGCCCCGGACGCAGCGTCTCCGTAATATCGGCGGCGCCCATGTGACGGTCCAGCCTTGAGGTGCCGGGGGCGGCTTCGACGGGGATGCCGTTGACGGCGATTCGGTAGCAGGAGGGCCGCTCCAGCTCGAGCCGCACCGTTCCGATGGCGTCCGGACTATCCACGTGGAAATGATAGTCGGCCGTAATTCCGCTGCGCGCGTCGAAGGCGGCTTCGCGGTCCAGCAGCCGCCGCTTGAACTGGACGGCGTTGTCCCACGGATTGTTCTCGAAGCCGTGATGCTCGAAGGCGAAGCGGGCGGCGTGCACCGTATGCAAGCCGACATATTGCTTGGTGCCTGCGTACAGGTCGCAGTGCAGGACCGGGAGCACGTTGTCCCGCTCCGGCACGATCTCCGGCGCGGAGAGCGCGACCGGCTTGCGCACAGATGCGGCCGTTCGGCGCGGTAGCGGATGCGGGGCGTCGGGCGCTGTTTTGGGCGTTGTGTCGGCGACATCGAACCCCGCGTCGTCCGCAGCTTCCTCGTAGACGCGCAGCAGCAGCGAGCCCGACGCGTTCAGCGACAGCTCGAGCGTCAGGCAGCCGTCGTCGTCCGGCGACTGGCCCAGCGCCGTCGCCGAGCCGTCGAGCGGATTCCACAGCTCGGCCCGCCGGCCGCGCAGCGTCGCTGTGCCGTCGATGCGGGCGCTGCGGGAGTTGGCGAAGAAGTAATAGGCCGAGCCGTCTCCCAGCTCGCGGCGCAAATGCGCGATTCCGCTCGGCGCCGCCGTCCCTTCGACCGCAAGACGAAGACGCGGCGCGGCGAAGGTCGACAGCAGCGCGAGCTGGCCGGCCGCATCCGCGGCCGGATGCCAGCCGGGAAGGCGCGCCAGCGCGGCCGCTTCCTCGCTGCGTGCGCCATCCACCCGATCCGGCGCCCGATCCGCCGCGATCACGATGCCGCCGCCCTCCAGGAAGCGGCGCAGCAGCGCGACGGTCGAAGTCTTCATGTGCGTCATCGCCGCGGGTACGATGACGACCTCGTAGCGGCACTGTCCGACGCGCAGCACGGCTCCTTCGCAGGAAGCATGCCCCTCCATGATGTATTCGTCGCACAGATCGTAGTCCCATTGACCGTCGGACAGCGACTGCACGAGCGCCAGCATGTCGACGATGCCCTGCTGGTAGAGCGGATCGCCTTCGACCGCCTCGGCCGTCGCGACGAAGCTGGACGTCGTCGGGTTGAGCAGGGCGATCCGGTTGACCGTCCGGCCTTGCGAGAGCGCATACGACAGCCGGCCGAAGTAATCGTTGAGCTGCGCATACTCGTCCCACCACGGCTGGCGCCAATCGAACGATTGGGGATGGTCCCGTTTTCTCGCGCCGACGATCGTGCCGTAGGTCAGATGCTGGTTCAGGAAGTTGATGCCATGCACGTACAGCCAGTCGCCGATCCGCTTGTAATCCTCGAACGACGAGTCCCAGCCGCCGGCGCCGTAGGCTTCGCACAGTACGCGCTCTCTGCCGAACTGATTGGCGGCGCTGTGCGCCTCGCGCACGGTCAGCAGCGCCGCGGGATCGTTGTACGCGCCTTGCGCCCGCTCTGCCTCGTTCGGCGGCACGAACGTCAAAAAGGCAGAGCCGGCGCCGGCGGCGTCGGCGCGGAGAAGCTTGGTCTCCAGCATGTCGATGGCCGGCCAGTGCATGTATTCGTAGAGCGACATGACGGCCGGGGACGTGCGGTGAAACGGATGGGGCCATTGATGCTCGATATAGTGGCCCGTGTAGGCGATGCCGTTCTCTTCGCACCACTGCGAGATCGGGCGCACCGAGTTGTTCACCCATAGCTCGCGGATCGTCTCGAAATAATCGAACCGGACTTTCGCAGCATCGACCGCGGGCGCCGTCTCGAAGGCGATCGCGGCGTCGCGGAACAGGAAGGGCAAATAATCGCGAAGGTCGTAGCCGTTGCGGCGCTCGAACTCGCCGGCGAACCAGAAGCTGAACGGCAGCGGAGAGCCGTGCTCGAACAGGTTGCCCGGCGAGATCTCCGGCTCGTCGGTGAACAAGGCGGGGATCTGCGAGCCGAACCGGTCGCCGAAGCGCTTGCGGTACGCTTCATGCGTGACGGCGAGGAAGCGCTCCGTTACCTCAGGCCGCAGCAGGTCCGCATACGCGAAGCCGCCGAGCCAGTTGTTGGTCATCGGCGTGCCGAGCTCGAATACCCAGAATCGCTCGCCGTACGCCTGCCACTGCGTCATCGGCAGCAGCGTGACGTCGCGGACGATCTCCCAGGCCGGCTTGCGCCCCGGCGTCTCCCGCACCGCGAACGCTTTGATCGGATGACCGGGACGATTCAGCATCGGCGATGCGTTCGCCAGCTTGTGCGCGACTTCGTCCGGCCCGTATTCGTTGAACAGCACGGAGTTCGCGAGACAGTCCGGCAGCTCGGACGGGACATGCCCGCCTGCGAAGCCGGAGGGATACGAATTTTCGTCGTAAATGTACAGTTTCAGCCCGAGCCTGGATGCCTCCTCCAGCGCGTCGCCCCACCGTTCGAACCACGTCTGCGACAAATATTCGGTCATGAGGCCGGGACGGGGGTGGACGAAGGCGCCGCCGAAGCCGTGCGAGGCGAGCTCGCGCAGCTGGAAGCGAATCGACTCGGGCTCCATGTCGTCGTTCCATACCCAGAGCGGGGCGGGGCGGTAGATGGCGGCGGGAGCGGCGAAGCCCGCCCGGTGTTGATCGGCCGGATCGGAAGATTCAGAAGAGGGGACAAGTGCAGCAGATGCGGCGGATGTAGCAGACTTGGCAGTCGTTAGCATGTAGGTGCGACCTCCTTGGCTATATTCCAGCCCAGTTTAACCGGCGCCATGCCGGCTGTCTTTGCAGCCGCGCCGGGAACGAGGTGCACTTTTGACAGGAGATGCTTTATAATACGCCCATAAAGGGAAGGAGCGGCTGCGGATGGAGGCGACAATGGGAGTACGAACGATCGATCTGGCGTCGATCCGGCCGATCGTGCACTTCGCCGAGCGCGCCGTGCAGGAGCGGATCTTCGTCTGGGGGCCACGCGTCATCCCCGACTGCCAGCTGCTGTTCGTGCTGTTCGGACGGGCGGAGCTGACGCTCGGTCCGCATCGCTATTCGCTGTCTCCAGGTGACTGCGTCTTCTACGGCAGCGACAGTCCGCACCGCATCGAGACGGCGGCGAACGTGCCGACGGGCTTCTTTGGCATCCATTTCGATTGGGACGGCGAAGCGCCCGTGTCCGTGCATCCTTCGCCCGCCATTCGTACGGTCGCCGGGGCGGAGCGGGAGGCGCCGCCGGTCGAATACCGGATCGGTACCGGCGGAGGGCGTCCGCCGCTCGCGCTGACGCATGTGCTGCATGCGCCGGAGCTTGAACCGCTGTTTCGCCCGGTCGTCGACGAGTACAGGGAGCAGCGCCCCGGCTGCGAGGCCGCGATGCGCGGCGGCATGACCGCGCTGCTGGTCGCGCTTGTGCGGCGGCAGCTGCAAGAGCGCCCCGATCCGTCCGCGCGGCGGATCGCGCCTGCGCTCGCGGCGATCGCTCGCGATCCTGCGCGCAGCTGGTCGAGCCGGGAGCTGGCGCAGCTTTGCGGCTACCACCCTACGTATTTTGCCGAGATTTTCAGAGAGGCTACGGGGCTCAGTCCCAAGGCGTACACGATGCGGGAGCGCATCGCGTGCGCCAAGCGGCTGCTGTTGACGGGGGAGCGGATTACCGAGATCGCGGAGACGCTCGGCTACGGCGACGTGCATTATTTTTCGCGAAGCTTCCGCGAGGTGACGGGACTGACGCCGTCGGCTTTTCGTCTTCGGCCGGAGCCCGAGTCCGAGCCCGGGTCCGAGCGCGAGCTAGAGGCGCAAGCGAAGGCGCGGCGCGAACAAACCGGACCTTGAAGGCCCGGCCGACTATGCGCGCGCGTTACGGTCTTTAGGTTTTACATCGGCTTTCGATCCAGCCTATTCGGGCTAATCGGAAGCTTTTTTTAACGATTCAGAAAGCGGGAGATAAGTGTTGAAAAGCAGTTAATCGACGCTCTGATCCGGACTTTGAGGGAATAAGTGTTCAACCGCAATTATTTGAACTAGAACCGGGTCGAAACGTTCAAATGCGAGAAATTAATTGCGCTACAACACTTATTTGCCCAAGGACGTCGAGATCACGGGAATTAACTGCTTTTCAACCGTTATTTGATAGGCGTTGTCGTGCCATCGAATCTCTCATCCGGACCGCCCGTGAGCGTTTTGGTAAGAAGAATGGAGAAATCGGAAGGAAATGCGAGCGGAAGCTCGCAATTCATACCTTTTAGCTCATCCATACGGCCTAAAGGACATATAGCGCGAATATTGAGGGTTGAATAGCCTCGCCATTTAAAATATCATAATGACAATATCATAATGACAATATTAACAAATGGAGGCGTTCGCCATGTTCGGCATCCGATTCGTCAAATTCCAGCCCAGCGAGTACGTGATGAAGGTACAGAACGGCAAAGTCGTCAAGGAAGGGCTAGGATTGTCCTTTTACTATTACGCGCCGGTCACGACGGCCGTGGTCATGCCGGTGTCCTCGATCGAAGCGCCGTTCATGTTCGAGGAGATTACCCGCGACTTCCAGAGCGTGACGGTGCAGGGGCAGCTGACCTTCAGGATCGCGGACTTCCGCCAAACGTCCCGCATGCTGGATTACACGTACAATTTGCGCAAAAAAACGTATTTGTCGGACGATCCGGCCAAGCTCGGACAGCGCGTCATCGGTCTGGTGAAGGTGTTGGTGAAGCGGCATCTCGAACGGATGCCGCTGCGCGAAGCGATTCAATCCGGCGACCGCCTGGCGGCGGCGATTCGCGAGGAGCTGGACGCGAGCCCGGAGCTGGCGAAGCTCGGAATCGAAGCGATGGGGGCGGCGATATTGGCCGTGCTGCCGAACAAGGAGACGTTGCGGGCGTTGGAGGCGCAGGCGCGCGAGGAGATCTTGCGTCGAGCCGACGAGGCGTTGTACGAGCGGCGCAACGCGTCGATCGAGCAGGAGCGGATCGTACGGGAGAACGAGCTGAGCACGGAGATCGCGGTCGAGGCCAAGAAGAAGCAAATTCGCGAGAGCCAGCTGGCGGCGGAGCGTCTCGTTCAGCAGAAGCGCAATGAGATGCAGCAAGAGCAGCTGCAGTTCGATACGGCCTACGAGGAAGAACGCAAGACGCTGCTCGAGCGTTCGGCCGGCAACAGGCATTCGGAGGCGGATGCGAAGGCCTATGAGCTTACCGCCGTCATGCGCGCGCTCGGCGGCGCGGACAATCAAGTCCTGCAGTCGCTGACTCGCGCAGGCATGAATCCAAGCCAGTTGATCGCGATTGCTTTTCAGGATCTGGCCGGTCAAGCAGACAAGATCGGGCAGTTAAATATAACGCCGGATCTGCTTCAAGGCCTGCTGCAAGGCGACGCGGCGAAGCCGGCGGGCAGGAAGGAGCGGTGATCCATGAGCGGCGTAAACGACATTCGACTGGTGCTGGTCAAGCGGCGCACGCGTCTCGAGGAGCTGGTCACGCGGTATAATACCGTCCGTCAGGCGCAGTTCGTCATCGAGTCGATGGGCGAGGACTTTTCCGACTACCTGCGCGAGGATGAAGCGTACCGCCAGGCGCTGTCCCGGACGCAGCAATCGCTGAGCGAACTGGGCATCGTGCAGCAGCTGGACAGGGCGCATGTTCCCAATTATTTGTTCGGTTCGTCCGATACGGTCGTAGTGCTAGGGCAGGACGGCCTGGTGGCGGGAACGCTGAAGTATTTGGACGGCCAGCCGCTGATCGGCGTCAATCCGGACTCGAAGCGCTGGGACGGCGTGCTGCTGCCTTTTCAAGTAGGCGATCTGCCTAAGATCGTACCGGAGACCGCCGCAGGACGGCGGCGGGTCCGCGAGGTGACGCTGGCAAAGGCGACGCTGAACGACGGACAGTCGTTATACGCCGTAAACGACTTCTTCATCGGACGCAGAACGCATGTGTCGGCACGATACCGCATCGCTTCAGGAGGCAGGGAGGAGCAGCAATCGTCGAGCGGCATCATCGTATCGACGGGCGTCGGCTCCACAGGATGGCTGAAAAGCGTGCTGGCCGGCGCGTCGGGCATCGCAAGGCGGGCGGGCATGGCCGGAATCGGTCAAGCGTCTGCAGATGCAGATGTCCAGCGACTTGAATGGGAGAGCGACTGGCTTCGCTTCACGGTCCGCGAGCCGTTCCCGAGCCGTACGACGGGAATCGAGCTCGTGTACGGCCGCATCGAGAACGGTCAAGCGCTGGAGGTCGTATCGCAGATGCCCGAAGGCGGCGTCATCTTCAGCGACGGGGTCGAAGAGGATTATCTGGAGTTCCGTTCGGGACTTCGGGCGACGATCGGCGTGGCGGAAAAAAAAGGGCGTTTGGTCGTGTAGGCTGCGCAAGCATCCGTAGTCTTTAACGTGAATTTCGACCAGTGGGTACGATTACCAGGGATTAACCTTTCGACCGCATTCACCGATAAATAGGCTATACGAAGCGATAGAGGTGAGTCGGGCGTGGCGTTGTTTTTGGTCAATCATGTGCAGGCCGGCATGAAGGTCGGCATCGATATATATTCGGACAGCGGGATCAAGCTGCTGGCGAAGGGCACCGCGATTACCGCGCAGCACATTCAGATGCTGCAGAGTCACAAGATTCGGGAGATCGACATCGACGGGGAGGCGCCCCGGGGCGAGCTCGTCGCGGACAAGGCCCGTCCACTTGACCCAGCCCAGCAGGCCAAGGAGGAAAAAGCGAAGTTGCGCCAGCTGATGAAGCACATACCGCTTTTCTCGAGCCTGGCGCCCGAGCATATCGGGCTGCTCGCCGACCGGATGGAGAAGCGGGAGAAGGAAGCCCAGACGATTTTATTTCGGGAGAACGATCCGGGCGATTCGTTTTTTATCGTTCTCTCCGGCACGGTCAAGATTTACAGAACGAGTCCGGAGGGCGACGAGAAAATATTGGCCGTGTTCAATGCCGGAGACAGCTTCGGCGAACTTTCGCTGATCGACGGCAAGCCGCGTTCCGCCACCGCGCAGACGCTTGACGATACGGAGCTGGTCGTGATGTCGAGGGAGCATTTTCTGGATATGCTGAAAACCCACTTCGATCTGAACCTCGTCATCATGGCCGAGATCGTCCAGCGGATGCGCGACACGAACGACCAGGTGTCCGACCTGATGTTTTTCGACGTGCGCACGAGGGTCATCAAGAGCCTGGTCAAGCTGGCCAACCGGTTCGGCGAACGAAGCGAGCATACGATCGTCGTCCGGATGCCGCTGGACAGGAACGAGCTGTCCCAGATGGCTGGCGTCAAAATGAAGGAGCTGAGCGAGGTGCTGTACGACCTCGAGGACCGGCAACTTGTCAAAATGTATGCGAGCCACTTCGAGCTGAATCTCATCAAGCTGCGCACGCTGCTTCGATAACTGGAATTTTAAGAAATATTTAATATCCGTCCTTCATTTTGTTTAAAATGTTTATCCTATTCTGGAATTCGGAATAGGAGGGAACCGAACCTATGAATTCGCGACTTATGAGATCGCGGCTCTTGCTTCTGCTGCTTATCGTCGGCTTCGTCTGCGCGGCTGTCAAGCACAAGGCCGACCTGGTCCGCGCAGCGGATACGCTCCTGGGTCATCCGCCCAGAATCGGGACGGAACGATCCGTCGCAGCGACCGCGGATACAGCCCCGGTTGCGGCGCCGGAAGGCGCTCCTGAGAATGTCGCGATGCTGCCTGCCGAATCCGCTGAATCCGCGGGAGCCCCGGCGCATCCAACGCCCGACGAAGAACACGCGTCCGCAAGCGATGACCCGGCGCTCGCCGCCGCCGGGCTGCACAGCACCCATGCGATCCTCGTCCGGCTGGACGACGGGCAGGTGCTGATGGATAAAAACGGCGAAGAGCGCGTATATCCCGCCTCGCTCACGAAGATCATGACGGCGATTCTCGCCATCGAGCGCATCCCCGACCTGAAGAAGACCGTGAAGCTAGACGCGGACATGTTCGAGACGCTGCGGCAGCAGAACGCTTCGATGGCGGGCTTCCTCCCCGGGGAGCGGGTGTCGGCCATCGACCTGCTGTACGGGGCGATGCTCCCGTCCGGCGCGGACGGGAGCGTCGGGCTGGCGATGCGCGTCGCCGGTTCGGAGAAGAAGTTCGCGGCGCTTATGAACGAAAAGGCGAAGGCGATCGGCATGACGGACACGCACTTCGTCAATGCGACGGGACTGCACGATCCCGAGCATTATACGACGGTCAAGGATCTGTCCGTATTGCTCTCCTATGCGCTGCAGAACAAGACGTTCCGCGAAGTATTCACCGCCTCGCGCCATTCGACGGCGCCTACGGACCAGCATCCGGAGGGCATCACGCTGCGGAGCTCCATGTTCAAGGAGCTTGGCGAATCGGGGCTTGCGGGCGGAGAGATTCTGGGCGGCAAGACAGGCTATACCGAGAAGGCCGGGCTTTGTCTCGCGAGCCTCGGCCGCTTGAACGGCAAGGAGTATATTCTCGTCACGACCGGCGCCGAAGGGAACCGCAAGACGACGGAGGCGTACGATATCGCGGATGCGGTGAGCGTCTACAACGAATTAGGCAACGCGCTTTGACATCCGTTACAATGGGAGTTGTGAAGGAGCGCGATAAGGCATGAACCCCGTCACCATTTTGATCGCGGACGACGAGAAGGAGATCGCCGATCTCATCTCGCTGCATCTGCAAAAGGAAGGCTATAAAATCGTGCTCGCGCACGACGGCAAAGAGGCGATTCGGGCGATCGAGACGCAGGCCGTCGACCTCGCGGTGCTCGATATTATGATGCCCGAACTCGACGGCTTCGAGGTCGTGAGGCAGATCCGCGAGCGGCACCGGCTGCCCGTCCTGTTCGTGAGCGCCAAGACGTCCGACTTCGACAAGATCTCGGGCCTCGTCATCGGCGCGGACGATTATATGACCAAGCCGTTTAATCCGATGGAGCTGGTGGCGCGCGTGCAGGCGCTGCTGCGGCGGACGACGCGGCTTAATCCGTCCAGGGCGGACGAGCCCGTTACGATCGAGGCGGGCGGACTCGCGATCGTCCCGGACCAACGCCGGGTCACCATCTACGGCGAGCCGGTCGAGCTGACCCCCAAAGAGTTCGATATTTTGTGCCTGCTGGCGAGCCACCCCCGCAAGGTGTTCGGCGTAGAGCAAATTTTCCAGCAGGTGTGGGGAGAAGCTTATTACGAGGTCGGCAACAATACGGTCATGGTCCACATCCGTACGCTGCGCAAGAAGCTCGGCGAGGACAACAACAAGGACAAATGGATCAAGACGATCTGGGGAGTGGGATACACGTTTAATGGTTAGCGGCATCAGTTTCAGATCCAAGATGATCCTGCTGCTCGGACTCAGCATGCTGACGTCCTTCCTCATTACCTATCTCGTCTACCTGGCATTGCAATCCTACTATCGCCGGAATGCGTATTACGGCGATTCTTTGAATGCGTTCCGCAATATTATGCGCAGCATCGGCGACGTCAACGTGTTTCTGATCATTTTTATCCCGCTGTCGGTGCTGTTTTTTTTCTTGTATACGAAGCCATACGCCACGTACTTCAACCGGATATCCAGCGGCATCCACCGGCTGGCCGTCGGCGACTTCGACACGCCGGTCCGCATCTCCTCGCAGGACGAATTCCAGACGATCGCCGAGGATATCAACATGGCGAGCGACAAGCTGCGCCAGGCGATCGCGCGCGGCGACTTCGCGGAGACGAGCAAGGATCAGCTGGTGCTTAACCTTGCGCACGACCTTCGCACGCCGCTCACCTCCGTGATCGGCTATTTGAATTACATGCTTCAAGCCGAGAACCTGTCCGACGATCAGATGCGCCATTTTACGTCGATCGCCTATACGAAGTCCCAGCGGCTTGAGAAGCTGATCGACGAGCTGTTCGAGATTACGCGGATGAATTACGGCATGCTTCCGGTCAAGCGCGAGCCGATCAATCTCGGCGAGCTGCTCGTCCAATTGGGCGAGGAGCTGTATCCGATTTTCGAGAAAAACGGACTGACGCTTCGATCTGACGTCATCCCCGACCTGAACATCCAGGGGGACGGCGAGCTACTCGCGAGAGTATTCGAAAACCTGCTCAGCAACGCCGCCCGCTACGGGGCCGACGGCCGGTACATCGACGTTCGCGGCGAATGGGACGGCCAGACGGCGGTCGTTCGAGTCGACAACTACGGCGACCGCATACCCGAGGAGGAGCTGCCGCATCTGTTCGAGATGTTCTTCACCGGCGACCGCGCGCGGATACAGCGCGAGGGCGGCACGGGCATCGGTCTTTACATCGTTAAAAATATCGTAGAGCGTCACGAGGGCACGGTCGAAGCGGAGAGCGGCCCGGTCATGACGCGGTTTACGGTCCGTCTGCCGAAGAATTGAGCGGCTGCCGTTCCGCGCACATCGATTACGCGCCGAAGCTCATATCGGGATAAACGTAAGGGTCGGCCGCCGGCTCGATCTTGGTCGCGGCGTCCGCCTTCAGCAGAAGCACCTCGTCGCCATCGACCGTCGTCTTGGCCAGCGTCCCCGTGACGGTCATCCACTCATCGCTTGCATATTTCGCCGCATCCGGCGATTCGACGACGATGCCGTACGGGATCGCGTCTGCCGCGCAGCACTGAACGGCAAACCTCCCCAGCACGAACTGTCCGTCTCCGATCGTATCGTCCCGGTAGACGAACCCCGATATCGACGCGCGGCGTCCGACGAACGAATCCGGAAAAAAGGAAAGTGTCGTAAGCGTCTCCAGAAAACGCGGTGCCGCAATTTCGATCACGGGTTCGGCATACAGCAGCCTGCCGAATTCCGCATAAGGCTTGGTGAGCGAGTCGTGCGGGAACAGTTGGTCCAGCTCGTCCGCGGCAGGCGGGGCAGAGGCGGCTTGTTTTACAGGCTTAGCGGCTCCGCCGCTCAGATTCATGCCCTTCTGCGCGGCCATCGCGCTGCCGATCGTCGTATTGGGCGTCAGAAAAAACAAGGCGAGCGGCAGCGCGAACAAGGCGACGGCGCGAAGCTGGCGCAGCGAGGAGCCTGCCGGCGCCGGCGCATGGCTGCAAGCTTCTCCGCAGCCAGAATCGCGCTGACCGTCCCATGCCTTCAGCGCCTGATAAACGAGCGCGGCTGCGATCAGATACAGGGCGGCAGCGGCAAGCTTCGTGTATATGGCCATGCGCGGCGATATGTAGAGACCCAGGCTGCCGATCGCGGACAGCCTTGCGACATACAGTCCGATGCCTGCGAGTACGACGGCGCGCGCCAGATGACGGGCGATCAATTTCCGGTTCGTTCGTTGCGTCATGAAGCCATCCCCCTTTCCGGTGTCAGCGTGCAGCGCTTTCCAGCAGCCACCCTGCGAGCAGCGACGCGGCGAGTACGACCGCCGTTACGAGCAGGAGGAGACGCAGCACGAAGCGGGCTTTGAATGCGGACAACAGCATCAGCGTGTTTTTGAAGTCGACCATCGGACCGTAGACGAGGAACGCGAGCAGCGCGCCCGCGGGAAAAACGCCATTGAAGGATGCGGCGACGAACGCATCCGACGTCGAGCAAAGCGAAATTACATAGGCGAAGCCCATCATGAATAGGTGCGAGCCGAACGCGCCGCCGCCCAGCGCGAGCATCTCTTTGTGGCTGACGAACGTTTGTATCGAAGCGGTTAGAAAGGCGCCGAGCATCAAAAATTTTCCCATCTCGAAAAATTCGTCGGCCGCGTGCGAGCAAAAGGAGAGCAAGCGGGACGACGTTGACCGGTGGGGCTCGTGATGATGATGTTCTGCGGCGGCAGCATGCAAGCTTGCCGCATCCGGTCTCAGCGGTTGGGCTGCCTTGCCGCGTGCGCGAGACAGCAGCAGGCCGACGGCGGCCGCCGCGGCGAAGCCGAGCACGGTCCGATACAGTGCCATCTCGGGCGCAGTGCGGAATGCGCTGTACGTCGCCAGCACCGTGACCGGATTGACGATCGGCGCCGCCAAGATGTAGGTCATGCCGATATAGGCCGGCATGCCTTTGCGGAGCAGCCTGCGTACGACCGGGATCATCCCGCACTCGCAAACGGGCAGCAAGACGCCGAGCAGGCCTGCGCAGAGTACGCCGAGCAGCGGATTGCGCGGGATGAGACGGGCGAGCGCCGCCTCGGATACGAACGATTGCAGCATCGCCGAGACGAGTACGCCGAGCAGCATGAAGGGGAGCGCCTCCAGAAACAGGCTGACGAACACCGTTTTGACCGATTGCCATTGATCGACGCCGATGTGCGGCAGGCTCGCCGGCCATGGCCAATGCCGCCCCCATGTCAGGAAATAGAGCAGCGCCAGCACAAATATAGCCGACAGCGCGAGCCTAGATTTTGATGCTGCATTCGTCATGCTTTTCCACCTCGTTCAACGTATCCTCTCACTCCTCTCAACGTATGCGAGTTTTTGATAATCAGAACCGCTAGGCTGCTAGTTTTGTAGAATGGTAGAAAACGGCCGGCAAGGCGATATCTTTTGCTTGCTTTTGTTAAACGTAATAATTACAATATAAGAGCGATCGTGATGAATATACATAGCTCGTCGTTTTAATGAATCGCATTAGTGTAATAATTACGAATAGCAAGGAGCGAGAATTCAAAAATGAAAAATACGATGAAAAAAACGCTTGCGATATCGGCGAGCCTGGCGCTGCTGCTGGCGGCTTGCGGCAAAGGCGAGGAGTCCGGCGCGAATGGATCGGACGCCAAGCTGAGCGTTGTGACGACCTTTTATCCGATGTATGAATTCAGCAAAAAGGTCGCAGGCGATCTCGCCGACGTCGTCGCGCTGATCCCGGCGGGAACGGAGCCCCATGACTGGGAGCCGAGCGCGCAGGATATGGCGAAGATCAAGGACGCGGACGTGTTCGTCTACAACGGGATCGTCGAAGGCTGGGTCGATGCGGCGCTCACGAGCGCGCCGAACGACAAGCGCGTCGTCGTGCGGGCGAGCGAGGGACTGACGACGCTTGAAGGCACGGCGGAAGAGGCGCACGAACACGAGCATGGGGAAGATGAACACAAGGAAGACGAACACAAGGAAGAAGATCAGGCAGCAGGCGAGCATGCGGAGGATCCGCACGTTTGGCTCGATCCGGGATTGGCGCAGCGGGAGGTCGCCGCGATCGAAGCGGCGTTCGAGCAGGCGGATCCCGCGAACAAGGAGGCGTACAAGAAAAACGCGGATGCCTATATCGCCGAATTGAAAGCATTGGACGAAGCGTTCCAGGCAGGTCTGAAGGATATCAAGACGAAGCAGTTCGTCACGCAGCATGCGGCCTTTGGCTACCTGGCACATGCGTACGGCTTGGAGCAGGTGCCGATCGCCGGATTGTCGCCCGAGCAGGAGCCTTCCCCCGGCAAAATGGCCGAGATCGTGGAGTTCGCGAAGGCGCACCAGGTCAAGACGATCTTTTTCGAGACGCTGGTCGACCCCCAGGTCGCGCGCACCGTGGCGGACGAGATCGGAGCGAAGACGGACGTGCTGAACCCGCTGGAGGGTCTGACGGACGAGGAAAAGAAAGACGGACTCGATTATATCGGCATTATGAAAAAGAACCTCGAAGCGCTGGTGAAGGCATTGAACGCTGAATGAGAAGGTTATACAGCGCTACTGCAATAAGGGATGAAGCAGATTCGAATCTGCTTCATCCCTTCTTTTAGGCATACGTCTGGGTTAATACGTTCACCTATAGAGTAACTTTTAAACTTCCATGCATAGAAGCCCGCATTGTATTCTGGAACGCCTCCAACGGGGGGGATTCCTGAACGCTATGTGGTCTTTTTCCTATGTCTCATTACTTCGATTGGTTCCCATAACGTCGACTATCGAGTTGCAAACTGCAGCGTTACGGAACTTAACGCAAATGTAAAAGCGGTCAACCGGCAAGAGCCGTATCGGACAAACCGCCCAAAAAAAGAGTTGACATATTGCCCGCGGGTAATTATTTTGTAGTTAACAATAAAAGTTTCCCAAAGGAAACAAAATTGTTTTTGTACAAGTATCTAGCGCAGGAGAACAACCGGGATGGGGAGGACCGCAATGCTGACCAAACGGCTGGAAAGAGTGGCACTGGTAATGTTATTTTTGGCGATTTTAGTAGCGACGAACACCGCTTGCGCGAACGGCGGAGAGCGGACGGCGGAGGGCGGACAATCCGGCAAGATCCGGATCGTCACGACGATCGCGCAGATCGCGGAGCCGCTTGCCGTCATCGGCGGAGACAAGGTGGAGGTCGACAGCCTGATGGGACCGGGCGTCGATCCGCATCTGTACGCGGCGACGCAGGGCGACATCAAGAAGCTGCAGAGCGGCGATATCGTGTTTTACAGCGGACTCCATCTCGAAGCGAACATGGTGAAGGTATTCGAGCAGATCGGCAAGGAGCGGCCGGTGCTCGCGATCGGGGAGACGCTGCCGAAGGAGAGGCTGCTGAAGGACCCGAAGGGCGCGACCGATCCGCACATTTGGTTCGACATCGATCTGTGGAAGCAGGCGCTCGGCGCGGCGACGGAGGAGCTGAAGAAGTATTCGCAGGCGGACGCGGCCTACTTCGAGGCCAACAAGACGGCGTACTTCAAGCAGCTCGACGAGCTGAAGGCAGAAGCGCTCGAGAAGCTGGGGCGCATTCCGGAGGAGCGGCGGGTGCTTGTCACCGCCCACGACGCGTTCGGCTACTTCGGGCGTCTGCTCGGACTTCAGGTGGTCGGTCTGCAAGGGCTCAGCACGGAAGACGAGATCGGGCTGTCCGATATCGAAGATACGATCGACCTGCTGGTCGATCGCGGCATTCCCGCCGTTTTTGTGGAGAGCAGCATCAATCCCGCTTCGATCGAAGCGGTGATCGAAGGGGCGAAGAAGAGAGGACACGACGTGCGGCTGGGCGGTCAGTTGTATTCGGATGCCATGGGAGCCGGCGGTACGCCTGAAGGCACTTATCTGGGCATGTACAGGCACAACGTGGACACGATCGGCGAGGCGTTGGCCTCGAAGGAGGGTTGATATGGCGGCGGTGCTCGAAGTAAGGGGTCTGAACGCTTCGTATCGGAAAAACGCGGTGCTGGAAGGCGTGACCCTCGAGGTCCGGCCGGGAACGCTGACGG
>NZ_JAGXJW010000086.1 GCF_019091135.1 Cohnella sp. GbtcB17
TTGATAATTAGCCTCCGGTATTTGAATCAGATTAGCCAGGATGCTTCGCAGTTCCATGATGGGAGGAGTCACGTCCAGAAGCAGGGTTTGAACCTCGGTATTCCGGAGCAAGGCCGTATTCCATGGGAAACGTTCGGTATGATAACTGTCCAATAGCCAGTCCGGAGCCCAGCCTTTGAGTGCTCCTGCAAGCTTCCAGCCTAAGTTCATCGCTTCTTGCAAGCCGACGTTCATTCCCTGTCCGCCAGCCGGAAAATGAATGTGCGCCGAATCTCCCGCCAAAAACAATCGGCCATTCCGATAGCGTCCCGCTTGCCGCGTCGCATTTCCGAAACGGGACATCCATTTCACATCGTTCAATCCCAGATCGCTTCCGGTCGTACGGATGAGCGATGAACGAAACTCTTCCAATGTAACGGTCTCATCCTTGGAGACGTTGCGTCTCTCCAGATCGATCATTAAAACCCGATAGATGCGATCATTGATCGGCATGATGCTGACCAAGCCTTTTTCTGTAATCCGGGATATGACACTCATAGGAGCCAAATCGGATAGAACGGCATCTCCCAGAATAGCCGTGAAGGTCGCGTCTGTACCTTCGAATGGTATATTTGCATGTTTGCGCACCAAACTTCTGGCTCCATCCGTACCGACCACATAAGCGGATCTTAACATTGATTCTCCATGAGAGCCGGCAATCTTAACATCGACCCCTTCCTCATCCTGATGCACAGATAGCGCCTCAACCTCTCTCCGGACCTCTGCGCCAAGGCTAAGCGCCCATTCCTCCAGCACCTTCTCCGTCTCGCTCTGCGGTAAAAAAAGCGTGTGATTGGAGGAAGAATCCAACGCCGAGAAATCCAAAGGTGTCGCTAATCCCGCAAAGTGCCCTCTAGAAAGTAAGCGGCCCTGGCTGATTAATTTTGATTTCACTCCACGCATATCTAATATTTCAAGGGTACGTGGATGTACGGTAAGCGCGCGTGAATAGGGAGTTGTCTCTTTTAATCGTTCAATGACGCAGACCTTTACACCGGCTAGTGCCAATTCTCCGGCCAACATCATGCCGACGGGGCCGCCGCCGATAAGAATGACTTCATAGTTCATATCCATAACCTCTTTTCGGAAATTTAGGGAAAGATAACGACCGCATCTATTTCGATAAGCCATTCAACCTGGCCTGGTAGGCAGGCATGCTCCTTTCATATGAATAAATCTCCCCTATAAAACCTCCTTCATAAAGGATTGTTTCGGTAGAATCTTTTTTATTTCTTGTGAAAAGGGGTGTGATAAAAAGGAATATTCTATTTTTGTTTCATACGAAACAATGTAATTGTAATTGTTCGCTCTATATCCTGTCAACCTTTATCGATGTTTGTAATTCCTCTTTGTTTCCCACAAAACAATCTATGATATAATAAAACAAATGAGCCAAGGAGCCAGCATAGCCATGGATACTGCCAATAAAAACAAAGCTGCAATTCATGAATTTTTCGTTCGGTTTCTGGAGCAAAAGGAGCAATATGAAACCCGAATAACTGCCACATACCTGGAGGATATCCGAAGGCATATTGAATCGGAATTCAGCTTGAATATGACGGAACTGCACACCATTGCGTGCATCGGAGAGCAGGAGCCGATTAATCTCACCTCCATCGCGGAAAAGATGAATTTAAGCAAAGGGAACACCTCCAAGATCGCTAATAAATTACTAAAGGCAGGGTGGGTGCGAAAAGCCCAGCTCAACGACAACAAAAAGGAAGTGTATTTTCGGCTAACGCCTGTCGGAAAAAAGCTATTTGCTGCTCATGACGAGCTTCATGCGAAGGAAAGGCAAAGAATGTACGAGTTCTTGGAAAGATATAACGAAAGCGAACTCGAATTTATTAAACGGCTGTTTGGAGATATGGTTGACTTCTATCGCTAACGTGTAGAAGGCAAGGTCGATCCGGCCAAGTGCTGATCAGAAAAAGAGAGCGAGCTCCCCCACAGGCATTGGGCCGGCGGGGGAGCTCGCTGTGTTTCTCTGGAGCTTTATTTGGATTCAATTCGACCAATTGAATGGGTCGTCTCGGACAAAGTCTGTTTCACTGCCGACCAGTTGGTCTGCTCAATATCGAGTACATGTCGAAGGTAAGCCCATGTAACCTTCTGGATTAGGGCAACTCGTTCTGGGTTTTCGTCTGTTGTTTCTTTAACCTCGTAACCAGCGATTCCTCCAAGTGAGTGTTCTGCACCAAAAAGGGTGAGCAGGCTCTCGGCTCCCGGGCTGAGGAAGTAAGGGTCGCTCATCCAATCCGGCCCGCGAACGGTCAGCTGATATTTGTTAGGAGTGTCGTCCTGATCCCCGACGACCACGAGGGTGGGCTTGGTCATGTGCTCGAAGCTCACGTTCAGATGCGGCATCTTCTCGGCCGCGAACGGTGTCAGGCTGTCACCGCCTTGCCCAGCGGTGGCGAATAGCACGCCTGCTTTGATGCGCGAGTCGGACAGGTCCTCTTCCTTCTTAGTCTCGGGGTTGAGGACTCGCAATCCTAACAGGTTGCCCGCCGTCTGGCCGCCGAAGGAGTGTCCCGCTGTGGCGATGCGGCTTCGGTCAAGGCGCCCGCTGAGGCCGGGAACGGCAGATTCAAGGAAATCAAGCTGATCAAGGATGCGCTTCATGTCTTCCACTCGGAAACGCCATATTCGTGGTGTGCGGGGATCGTCCTGGGGGAGAGCCAATGTCCTTGAGTCGAGATGGGTAGGTTGAATGACTACGAAGCCGTGTGCAGCCCAGAAGTCAACCAAGGGGCCGTAACCCTCCAACGATGAGCCAGAACCGTGCGAGAAAACAATAATAGGTAAGTTACGACCGGTCGTCGGTGCGGAAACTCTCACTTGCAGATCCTCGCCACGGCCTGGGGCTGAAAGCACGATCGGCTTCACCGAGACGACTGGAGAGGGTGCGGTAATCTTTAGTTCCATAATTAATGTTCCTGCCCTTCTTAAGAGAGATTTTTGCCGGGAATTTTATCCCTGTCAGAGCCCATAATAAAAGTTGGAGTTAAATCCATGTCAAGGGGTGAAAATAAAAAAGTTGATTAGGAATAAATGATGGAAATAAGTTTGACTTGGAGTAAGCTCCAAGATGTATAATGCCCAAAATGGCAATTTAGGGAGGAGACATAATGGAAGAACAAACTTTTACGATCAAGCAAGTCGCCGAGCAAACCGGTATTTCCGAGGATACAATCCGCTATTACGAAAAGATCATGCTGCTGCCTCAGGCAGAACGGAAGGAAAACAGGCATCGCTTTTATCGAAAAGAGGACATTTATAGGATCAAGCAAATAACCTGCCTCAAAAAAACGGGAATGTCGCTCGAGGCTATGCGGCCATTTTTGGCTGCCTCAGTCGACTCCGTTTCCGTTAATTATCCTGAACTGGTGGATCAATTAAGAAGTCAACGTGAACATATTATGATTCAAATTTCCTCGCTTCAGCAGATTGTTGATTTTATTGACATAAAGCTGAAAGAAGGTAGGCCCCAATAATTAAAGCTCGATCCAGGCTTTTTTAGGCGGTTCCGATTGAAGTAGCATTGGCAAGCCCTTGCTACATCCTCATTGATGCGAAGTGATAGTCTGTTACATTAAATTCTCTTGTAGTAATGCTTTTAATCCTGCCGTATTCATTACGTTCCATGGGGTGTTTAATTCTGGCTGAAAGAAGAAGTCGGCATAGGCCCATTGTTCTAATGTGCAGCCGGTTTGAATCGCAAGGGAGACCGTATGGATATGAGCAGTCATATCAACTTTAGACATGATTTGTCCCCCTAAAATCTCTAAAGTTGTTGGATCGTAAACCAGTTTGAACATAACGGTCTTCTCCGGAGAAAATAGGGCTGTCTCTTGTTCCAAGTAGACGGATTTTATTTCAATGCCAAGCTTTTTTGCCGTTTTATCATTCAATCCAGTTGTAGCGAAATAATAATCGAAAATATGCGCACCTGAAGAGCCTTGTACACCAGGAAGCGGATGAATGGCTTCGTATAAGTTTTTTACTGCATAATGTGCTTGACGACGCGCGTTGGTTGCTAATGAAACATTCATCCGCATTTTACCGGGATTGTACCAAACCGTTGTTGCATCCCCAATGGCGAAAATATCGGGATCGCTTGTACGCATGTATTCATCCGTTTTAATTCTGCCCTCCGGCAATAATTCCACTGAGCCTCGCAACCACTCCGTGTTGGGACGATTGCCGGCAGACAAGATGACCAGGTCAGCTGAATAGGTGCCTGTTTTAGTTACAACCTCGATGACTCTATCATTTTCATCACCGACAAATTCGATGATCGAGTTGCCTAGTGCCAATTCCACATTTCGATCTTTCATTTCTTTTTCCAGTACATCCGTAAATTCTTTATCTAAATAGGAGCTTAAAGGACGATCGTTGATGTCCATTAACGTAACCTTTTTCCCTGATTCGGCAAATAATGAAGCTGCCCCAGTCCCAATGTATCCTGCGCCAACAACAACAACGTTTTTAATATCTGGATCTGCAGCATGTTTTCTCATATTGAATATATCTTGTCGACTGCTCATCGTACCGATGTTTTTTAAATGCTGTCCAGGAACAGGAGGAATAAATGGCTTTGCACCAGGACTTAAAATAATTTTGTCATAACTCTCCTTTCGCGTTTCCCCTGTCATACGATTGAATATTTCCACTTGGTGTTTGCCAGGTTCTACTTTAGATATTTCGGTGTTGCGGAAGATGGATACGCCTTGTTGTTGAATGGATTCAAGATCCTTGGCCGAAGTGGAGGAGAAGTCTCCTTTGTCATACCATTGAACGTTCGCTTCCGGAAACATCAATCGTATCGCTACAACCGCTTCAAAACCTCCATGCGATGCTCCTACAACAATAGCTTTCATAATTGCCTCTCCTTTAAGTACATTGATGTATCTTATTTGATTATTAGGATACACTTATGCACCTTAATAAGTCAATAAGATACGCTAGTGAACCTTATTCATTTAAGATACAGTTTGCTGTATAATGAATGTACAAGGAGAGAAAGAATGATGACGGAATCAAATAAAAGCCGCCGTCGCGGCGACCATTTACAAAATGATATTTATGCAGCAACGTATCGTCTGCTGGAGACGGAAGGGTACAGTGCGATTAATTTTACGCGTATTGCTCGTGAGGCGAATACCAGTCGTTCGGTGGTTTATCGTTATTGGGATACCCCGTTTGATTTAGTGTTTGCAGCTGTCCAACAACGGATGCAACAATCGGAAGAGAAATTCAACAATTTGGATTTTGACAGAGGCAGTCTCCGTGATCATTTAGTATATGTTGGTCAGCATTTTATTTTGGAGTCCAACCATGGACCGTTTAGATTGTTTAAAATGCTGTTTTCCGAGATGATTAACCAGCAGGAGCGAGAACGAACGGGCCAGATGTTGGCCGAAGCAACGACTTCCAATATTAAGATTATGGATAGCGTTCTTCAACAGGCGGTACAACGGGGAGAAATCACAAAGCTCCCACCTAAAGCGACCAAACTCATTCTTTTTGAGCAAATCCGCTATACGTTTATGATTGAAAATGGACGGGTGTCGCATGAGAAATTGGAGGAAATTGTTGATCATGTGGTGTTGCCGGCCATTTTATATTTCTCGAAGCAGTGAATTCTCATCTGATCTGTTGCATAAAGCCCCCTGTTGCGAGGGGGCTTTCCATTTTATCAAACCATTTCGGCTTAAATCGTTTTAATCATATTTCCATCAATCACATAATCCGCCCCGGTAATCATGGAAGCTCGCTCCGAAGCAAGGAACACGGCAAGGTTCGCAATATCTTCGGCTTCTGCAAATTTCCCCAATGTGATACCAGCCATTTTAGGCAGCTCTTCAAAAACTTTTTCGGAATCCATCGCTGCCATCGAACTGATTGTTTTGGCCATTCCATTCTCAGGGTCTTGCCACAAAGGCGTTACGACCGGTCCAGGCGAGATCGAGTTCACTCTAATACGACGAGATCCAAACTCACCGGCCAGCATTTTCGTCAAATTATTAAGTGCCGCTTTGGTTGTGCCGTAAATAGGCAATAACAATTCGGGCATTTGTGCATTTACCGAAGAGATGTTTACAATGGCACCCTCATTGTTCTTGAGGATATGCGGTAATGCCGCTTGCGTAAAACGAACAACGCTAAACAGGTTTAAATCGAAAAGCTGTTCCCATTCCTCATTTGGCGTAGCCAAGAAGCCTTCTCCTCTCCTCTTGTCAACGGCCCCGACACTATTGATTAAAATGTCGACTCTCCCGAACACGCCACCGAGTTTTTCAGAAAGTTCAACGGTATTGCGTTCCGTACTGACATCAATAGATAGATGTTTGACTGACTGATTTTCAACAAGTCCAGCCAATTCCTCCGTTAATGTCCGACTTACCGCGACCACACTTGCCCCTTCTTCGATAAACTTTCGAACGATAGCGAGTCCAATTCCTTTACTTGCTCCGGTAACGACGGCTACTTTATTGGCTAATTTAAGATCCACGCTTACCCTCCTAAGGCTAATGCTTTTATAATTCGTTGCGCTTACTGCGCTGGGCGAAACGGCTGCAGGAGTCGAATCCCTTCCTCAATGGATCCCTCCATCAATTCCAAGAGCCGGGGTACCAGTTCCTTCATCCGGGGCGCATTCAGATGCCGATCGAGCGCGTCCCGGTTTTCCCAGCGTTCGTAGATGATGAATGTGCCCGGCTGGCCTTCTACCTCGTGAGCCTCGTAGTCGATGTTGCCTACGTCGTTGCGCGACGGGGTGACAGCGGCAGTCATGAATGCCTTCATCTCGGCTTCCCTCCCCGCCTTGGCTCTCGCCTCCCACAGTACGGTAACGTAACGGTTGTTTGTATCGTTCATGCAAATTCCTCCTCATGGATAACATCTTGACGAACCATAGCTAAACGGCGTGTTTGGTATTCACTCAAAGCCTTGATGATCGAATTCGGAAACGGGGGTTCCGTGTAATGGCGTCATTCGCAAAAAATCCGTTACTGCAGCTTCATCTGGCTGCGGAGCATCCGATCAAGGAGTTTGTCAGGGAGAATACGGACCAGTCGTGTCAGCAGCGCCGAATCGCGACCGGCCGTATAGCGAGTGCGCGGTTTGCTTGCGTGGATGGCTCGTGACACAACTGCTGCGACTTCTTCGGGGCGGATGCCGTCCGTTGCCCACGTCTCAGCCTGAGCCTTCACGGCAGCGAAAAGACGATCATGGCGCCTATGCTGGTCCGGCGTCATCAACTTGGCCAGCCGCTCCGCCGTCGTAATCCCTTGCTCCGACAGTCCCGTGCTGACACCGCCGGGCGTGATCATGATGACCTTCAATCCGAACGAGGACATCTCCCTCCGAAGACTGTCGTTGATCGCTTCCATCGCATACTTGGCAGCCGAATAAATGCCGAAGCCGGGCATGGAGATCTTGCCGCCAAGCGAACCGATATTGACGACGCGCCCGCCGCTGTTCAGCAAGGCTGGGGTAAGCGCCTGAATAACCGCGACCTGTCCAATGACGCTGACTTCGATCTGACGGCGAAATTCATCGAGCGGAACCATCTCAAGCGGCGCATTAACGGCGATGCCGGCATTGTTGACCACGGCCCGCAAAGAGCGGCCAAGCGGATCTTGCTTCACCCGTTCGGCCAGCGCCTTCAGGGTGTCGAGATTGGTAATATCGACGATCACCGGCTCGATATTATGGCGTCTAATCTTGTCGGCGTCTTCCTGGCGGCGAACCCCGGCTAAAACGTGAAATCCGTCAGCGGCGAGCCGTTCCGCGGTAGCCCTGCCGATGCCGCTGGACGTACCCGTCACGACAACCAGTTCTTGATTTTTGGATGACATCGTAACCCTCCTGAGTTTGGATAACATATGGATCACTGTATAGCACTGTTATATAGGTATTATAGCACCGCTATACAACGTTGTCTATAGCAGTGCTATAGTTTTTCTGCTGTGTCTGTAGGGTGAGCGAGTGAGATCATCAAATGCCTGTGAAAATGAAAAAATCGCCATCCGGTTTGGATAGGCGATCTCTCTTAAGTGCCGTGATTTGTGGAGTTTCATTTTGAATCGGCGTCCGGCCTTTGGATCAGAATGATCTGCATGACGCTTTCCCTGATGCGATCGATGACGTCGGGCTCGGGCGGGGGCGCCTTACGAAACTGGGCCGTCACGTATAGCCAAGCGGCCGTATTGGCGGAAGCCCAGACCAGATCTGCCGCAGCCTGGGCCGGCACGGCCAGTTTGCCTTCGGCAGCGACCCGCTGAACATTTTGCACCAGTGCTTGATGCGATTGATCTGCCGCCTCTATATGCGCGCCTTCGAGCAACCGCCCCATCATCGCCGCATAAATCCGGGGACGGGCCGCTGCGAAGCGGACATAGTCATCCCATCCTTGACGAAGAGCCATCTCTGGGTTGGCGGACTCGGCAGCGGCAATCTTGCTTTCAAGCAGCTGTTTGAACGCTTCCACGATAGCCGCGCTCAGAAGTCCATCGGCATTGCCGAAATGGTGGTAGAGCGTAGGAGCTGTAACCTGCGCGATCGCCGTGACGGCACGCGTCGAAAATTGGGCGCCGCCCTCCTCTTCGAGCACCTTAAGGGCAGCCGCTAAAATCTTGTCGTATGTGTTCATACGCCCATTATAGCAGTGCTATAGGCGTATGTCCATGGCGAAGGTTGTCCGCCTAAACACCGGACGCTCTTTTTAGCTGTCAAGCCCAAACCGAATTTGCTATAGTAGGGTAGCATTTTGATTTTCGGTGCTCACAGGGGTGCTCATAGGATGGAGGCTTCTGCATGCTATGGAAGCGGCTTATGCCGAAAAGGAGCGTTCAAACGAAATTTCTGCTGTCGGCGCTCGTGCTGATTCTGCTGCCGCTCGGCTTGTTCGGCGCGATCTTCCTGCAAGTGTCGAAGGACTCCATTTCGTCGCAGGTCAGCCGTTCGAATTTGCGAACGCTGGGGCAGATCGCCGACAAGACGGACCGGCAGCTGGACGATATTATCGCGGTGTCCAACCAGTTTTTCCTCAGCGCCGAAGTGAACCGCGCGTTCACGGCGAACGTCAAGCCGAACAGCTACGAATACGCCATGGAGCGATCCTCCTTCGACCGGATGCTCTCGAACTCGGTTTATTCGTTTAATCGGATCAGCTTTCAGGTGCAGCTCGCGGGGTTGAACGGTCTCCGGTTCCCGGACGGCCCTTCGCCGGGGACGCTACCCGTCAGCCAGTTGGCGGAGCGGGACTGGTACCGGGCCGCGGTGGAAGGCAAGGGCCAGATCATCTGGGTTACCGGTCCGGTCACCGAGCTTACCGGCAAAGCGGACGATGCATTTGCCTTCAGCGCGGTGCGTATCAGCAACCGGTTCGAGACCGGTTCCCCGACGGGCGTCGTCGCGGTCAGCGTGGAAGAAAGTACCCTGCACGATTGGTACGACAGCGCGCTGGATCGTGACCAGAAGATTATGATCGTCGACACGGACGGCCGGATTCTGTCCTCCGGCGATAAACGCCAGGTCCGGCAGTCGATCGCCGACCGGCCATACTACGAGAAGATCCGGCATTACGACTCGGGTTATTTTAACGCGGGGGAAGGCGGCGAAAAGCAGCTGATCTCCTTCCAGACCATCGGCAAGACCGGCTGGAAGATCGTGTCCTATACCCCGAGGCGGATCGTGCTGTCCGATCTGAACCGGCTTCAGACGTTGATGGCAATCGTCTTCGGCGTCGTCGCCCTGCTGTCCTACGCGGCGTCTTACCTGATGGCCAGACGGCTGGCCGTTCCGATCAAACGGCTGTACAACGATTTCGGCCGCGTCGAGATGGGCGATTTGTCGGTCCGCTCGCCCGTCCGCTCGGAGGACGAGATCGGCCATCTCACCCGCAAGTTCAACCGGATGATCGAGCGGCTTCAGGAGCTGCTGGACAAGGTTAAACGAGAGCAGGAGCGGAAGCGGCAGGCCGAGCTGCAGGCGCTGCAGTCACAGATCAATCCGCATTTTCTTTATAATACGCTGGCCTCGATCCGGTTCATGTTGGTCAAGCATACGCCCGAAGTCATCGATTCGATGATCGTGGCGCTCGTCAAGCTGCTGAAGCAGTCGATCTCCCGCCAGGACGAGCTGATCCCGATCGAGGAGGAGCTCGCGCTCGCGCGGAACTATCTATACATTCAGCAGGTTCGGCAGGGCGACCGGCTGGAGATCCGCTACGAGCTGGAGGAGGATATTTACGCCTACAAGACGATTAAGCTGATTCTTCAGCCGCTGATCGAGAACGCGATCTTCCACGGGCTGGAGCCTAAGGCGGACGGGCCCAGGCGATTGGACGTGAGAGGGTATTTGGAGGGGCAGAACGTCGTCTTCGAAATTGCGGACAACGGCATTGGCATGCCTTCCGTTGAAGCGCAGACGGGAGAGCCGCGGCAGGAACGGCTGCCCGATCGCCTGGGTCATCAGGGCGGATTCCGCAACGTACACGAGCGCATTCAGCTTTATTTCGGCGAGGCCTACGGCATAAGCGTAGATTCGTCCCTAGGAGAGGGAACGACCGTGTCGGTGCGGATACCGGCCATTCATAAGTGGGAGGAGGCGCGAACCGGATGAACATTCTGATCGTGGATGACGAGCCGATGATCCGCGAATGGTTCCAGATGACCTTGGAGAAGGCCGGCGACGGTTACCGGATCGTAGGGGAAGCATCGAACGGAGAGGACGCCGTCGCGTTCTGCCGCGCGCATGCCGTCGACCTGGTCGTGACCGACGTGAAGATGCCCCGGATGAACGGACTCGAGCTGATCAAGGCGCTCAAGGAGGAGCTGCCGCGGGTGCGCACCGTCGTATTCAGCTCGTATAACGAATTTCAGTTCGCGGCGGAAGCGCTCAAGTTCGGGGCCAGCGAGTACATCCTGAAGGCGGAGATTACGCTGCAGGGCTTGGTGGATATTTTGCGAAAAATCAAGCGGGACATCGAGCTCGACCGCCGCGCGGCGACCGAGATGAACGCGCTGCGGCATCGGCTGAACGAGAGTCAGCTCACACTGCGCAGCGCCTATCTCCGCGAGCTGCTCGAAGGCGGCCGGGAGGCGGCGGCTTCGTTCGAGGGCAAGATCGCGCAGTTCGGGTGCCGGCTGTCCGCGAAGCAGCTGAACGTGCTGGTCGTCGGGCTGCTTCGCGGACGGGACGGGCAGGAACCGCTGCGCATTCAAGAGGACGACCTGCTGCAGGTCGCCGTCACGAATATCCTGGACGAGACGCTGCTTGGCGAATTCGGCAACGGCTGCTCGCTTCCCTATCGGCCGGATCTGTACGTCCTCCTCGCGAATCCCGCCAGCACCGGCATGAAGTCGCAGCGGGAATCGCTGCTGCTGCTGGCGAGCCGGGTCCAGGAGCATTTGCAGCGATTCGTGGGCGCCGCTTCGGTCGTCGGCATTAGCCATACGTACAGCCAGTTGAGCTATTTGCCGGAGCAACTGACGGAAGCGCGGACGGCGGCAGGCCGCCACCTGTTTTACGGCGAGCCGGGCATCGCCTGGTACGGCGAGACCGACCGGGCGCCGGGCGCGGCTGCCGTCCCGGGCCCGTCCGGCGCCGTTGCCGATTTCCACGGCAGCCTGTTGAACGGGTTTACGGACTTGGCCTACGCCGCGTTCGCCCAAGCGATGGACGAGATCGCCGCCGGCAAGGCATTGCCGGCGAAGCAGGTCCGGGCCATCGTGCTGGAGCTGATCTACGCGGCGATGAATCGTGCCCGCACCTCCGGGGTGCCGATGGATCGGCTGGAGGCGCTGTACAACGAGGCCCACGTCGAGGTGCAGCGCCTCGCCGCGTTTAAAGAGCTTCGCGGCTGGGCCGAAGATGCGCTATCGCGCATTTTCGCCGGCATCGACGCGCTGAGGCCGAAGTACGGCGAGGCGGTGCAGCGCGGCTGCGAGTATATCGCGCTTCATTTCGCGGAGGATATTTTGCTGCAGGACATCGCCAGTCACGTCCACCTGAGCCGCACCTACTTCAGCGAGCTGTTCAAGAAAGAGACGGGCATGAACTGGAGCGAGTATCTACTTCGGCTGCGGATGGAGAAGGCGCAGGAGGCGCTCCGGGACCGCGCGTGGAAAGTCTCGGAGCTCGCGGCGCATGTCGGCTATTCGAATACGAGCTACTTCATCAAGCTGTTCAAAAGCTACGCCGGCGTCTCGCCGCACGAATTTATGGAGGCGCAGCGCAGGACCTAGCGCCGGCACCTATAAAAGCACCGCGGCGGCGGTGTTTTTTTGTCGCATCCGAAGATCGGCGCATCGAATCCGAATATTTTGCTATGCCCCGGTCGGATCGATTCGTCCCGGCGCCGATTACCCTATTCCCGTGAACGAATTGCTGAAGCCGGCGTCACCGGATCTGCACTGCGATTTTCTATAATTACGAGGGAAGATATCGATCAAGGGGGCATTCACGCATGAACAAAAGTAAGGGCCTCATCGCCGCCCTGAGCGTTGCCTTGCTCGCCGGCGCCACGCTATCCGCTTGCGGAGACAACGCGACGGAGCAACTGAACGAGAAAAAGGCGGACGATGCCAAGTCGCTCACGTTCTGGCGCGCCGGCACCGACCCATCGGAAAAGGCGTACTGGACGCGCGTGATCCAGCAGTTCGAAGCCGGACATCCCGGGGTGAAAATCAACTACAGCGAGGTTCCGTTCGGCAACGACATGGAGACGAAGCTGAATGCGGCCTACGCCAGCGGCACGGCCCCGGACGTGCTGTCGTACACGCTCGCTTCGGTGGCGCAGCGCGCGAATCTCGGGCAATACGAACCGCTTGACGCTTATACGGACAAGTGGGCAGGCAAGAGCGACATGATGGACAGCGTCCTTCAGACCGGCATGTACAAGGGCAAGCTGTACGGTCTCGGCTTTATTCCCGATCCGCGCGTGTTGCTGTGGCGTAAGGATTTGTTCCAGGAGAAGGGGCTCGATCCGGAGAAGCCGCCGGCCAGCTGGGAAGAGCTCGCGCATTATGCCGAGCTGCTGACGAAGAAGGAAGGCAACACGACCGTCCTCGCGGGGCTGGCGATCCCGACGTCCACGAGCTGGACGTTCTGGCAGTCGTTCGTGCTGCAGAACGGCGGACGCATCATCGACGCGGACAACAACAAGCCGCTGTTCGATTCGCCGGAAGCGATCGAAGCGACGCAGTTCATCGTCGATCTCGTCAACAAGGGCGTCACGATCCCGAACGACTCCACGAAGGCCAACGAAAATCTGTTCCCGAACGGCAAAGCCGCCATTGCGTACGACAGCCCTGCCGCTTATGTGAACACGCAGAAGGATCATCCGGAGCTGGCCGGCAAGATCGGCGTGGCGGGTCCGATCGCGCGCAAGGAAAAGGCGACCTTCGCGGGCATGCGCCTGCTCTTCATGAGCTCGCAGAGCAAGCAGAAGGACCTGGCGTTCGAATTCATGCAGACGGTCATGTCCAAGGAAGAGACCTGGAATCGGTACAAGGAGCTCGGCACGCCTGTCGTGCTTAATTCGCTGAAGGATCAGTACATTCAGGACAAGCCGGAGATGAACAAAGCGGTATTCGATGCGGTGACCTACGGACAGGGCGCAGCCAAGGTGACGTACGCGAGCAAAATGTACGAGATCATCAGCAGCAATCTCGAGCTCGCTTTCTACGGCAAGAAAACGGGCGAGCAAGCCCTGAAGGACGCGGTGGACGATCTGAACAAGGAACTGCCCAATCTGATTACCAATTAAGGATTCGCATTCGTGCAAGCGCCTGTCTCGACCGATTCGGGCAGGCGCTTTTTCATTTTCATCAAGTGAGGTGATCCGTCCTGAAGACGACGACGGCCATGCATACGCCCAACGCCCGCCCAAAGAGGTCCGGCGCCCCGATCGATTATGCCGGATACGTCCTGATCGCGCCCGGATACATCGTGTACTTCGCGTTCCTGTTCGTCCCGCTTCTGATCGGCATGTATTACAGCTTTACGGACTACAACTTCTACGCCAAGCCCGAATTCGTCGGACTGCACAACTATACCCGGCTGCTGCACGACGAGCTGTTCGGCCGGGCGGTCTACAACACCTTCATTTACTCGCTGTTCTCGATCCTGCCGCAGATGGCGCTCGGCCTGCTGCTGGCCGTCCTGCTGAACGGCAAGATCGCCGGCCGCGTCTTCGCGAGGGCGAGCATCTACGTGCCGAACGTGACGTCGATGGTCGCGGTATCGATGATCTGGCTCTGGATTTACGACCCTTCGCTCGGCATCCTGAACCGGCTGCTGCGGACCTTCGGGCTCGATCCGGTCCAATGGCTGTACGATCCGGGCACGGCGATGGGCGCGATCATCGCGATGAGCATCTGGAAGTCGCTCGGCTATACGATGATCGTCTACCTGGCGGGGCTGCAGTCCATCCCTTCGAGTCTGTACGAAGCGGCCCGCGTGGACGGCGCGTCGCGGATCCGGCAGTTTTTCGCCATTACGATCCCGATGCTGAAGCCGACCACCTTCTTTATCCTGGTCATGTCGTGCATTAATTCGTTCATGGTGTTCGAGCAGGTGAACATTCTGACGAACGGCGGCCCGCTCAACTCGACGACGACGATCGTCCACCAGATTTATTTGCGCGGCTTCCAGGACTTCCAGATGGGATACGCGTCGGCGATGGCTATGGTGCTGTTCCTGATCACGCTGCTCATAACCATTCTCAACTTCCGTCTCGGAAATCAAGGAAACGACTTAGATGCGGATTAGGAGGCGAAACGCGTGAGAATTAAATTCGGATCGGCTTCATTGTCGACAGTCGTGCTGCTGCTTATCTCCTTGATTATGCTGTTCCCGTTTCTGCTCATGATTGTCACGTCGCTGAAGACGATGGGCGAGATCCAGTCGCCGACGTTCTCCTTCATTCCGAAAAAATGGCTGTTTGAAAACTACGCGCTCGCGATGAGTCGCGGCGACTGGCTCCGGTATTTCTACAATTCGTTCGTCGTATCGGCCATTACGGTGATCTTCAGCCTAATTTTTAATTCAATGGCCGGCTACGCGTTCGCGCGTTTGCGTTTTCCGGGCCGCAACGTGCTGTTCTTCTCCGTCCTGATCGGCATCATGGTGCCGCCGCAGACGACGATGATCCCCACGTTCCTCATGATGAAGCTGTTCCCGTTCGTAGGGGGCAATAACTGGCAGGGCGCGGGCGGCTTCGGCTTCATCAACAGCTACATGGGCCTCGTGCTTCCGTTTATCGCGGGATCGTTCGGCATTTTCATGTGCCGCCAGTACTTTCTGAACTTCCCGAGGGCGCTGGACGAGGCGGCGCAGATCGACGGGGCTTCAATCTACCGGATTTTCTTCCAGATCTATCTGCCGCTCAGCAAGCCGATTTTGGCGACCCTCGCCATCTTCAAGGCGACATCCACGTGGAACGATTATATGTGGCCGCTGATTATGACGAATACGGAGAAAATGCGGACGGTACAGCTTGGACTCACGATCTTCCGCAGCGAGACGACGGTGGAATGGAACCTGCTCATGGCCGCGACCACGCTGGTCGTCCTGCCGCTTGTTCTGTTGTTTTTGGCCGCGCAAAAATATTTCGTTCAAGGCATCGTCACGACCGGTTTGAAATAAGGAGGCATGCAGCAGTGAAAACCATCCTGATCCTGCTCGACACATTGAACCGGCGCGCGCTGTCGGCCTACGGCGGGACGGGCGTCTCGACGCCCAACATCGACCGTCTGGCCGCCCAGTCCGTCGTGTTCGAACAGCATTGGTCCGGCTCGCTGCCGTGCATGCCGGCCCGGCGGGACATCATGACGGGCCGCGCCGCCTTTCTGGAGAAGGGCTGGGGCGGCATCGAGCCGTTTGACCGAACCCTGCCCGTGGCGCTGCGGGAGGCGGGCATTTACAGCCATATCGTCACGGACCACTATCATTACTTCGCGACCGGCGGGGAGAACTATTGCCAAGCGTACTCAACCTGGGATTTCCATCGCGGGCAGGAGGACGATCCTTGGGTGTCCACCGTGGCGGAGCCGCCGATGCCGCCCGCTTATCTCGGCCAGGTACGGGCGCAGTGCGAACGGAACCGGACGCGGTTCGCTCGGGAGGCGGACTACCCCGGACCGCGGACGATCCAGGCCGCGTGCGACTGGCTGGAGCGCAACGGCCGCGAGCATTCGTTCTTCCTGACCGTCGAAGCGTTCGACCCGCATGAGCCGTTCGATTGCCCGGATGCCTATCTGGATCTGTACGGAGACGACTATGCGGGACCTCCGTACGACTGGCCGAGATACGGCACGGTCGACGTGCCGCTGGAGGCGCTCGCGCATTTGCGATTGCGCTATGCGGCGACGCTGACCATGATCGACGCGTGGCTGGGCAAGCTGCTGTGCACGATGGAGCGGCTCGGCATCGACGACGATACACTGGTTATTTTTACGACGGACCACGGCTTCCTCCTCGGCGAGCATGAACTGACGGGCAAGAACGTTATGCATGTGTACAACGAGATCGCCCATATCCCGCTGATGATCCGGCTGCCGGGCGGCACCGGAGCGGGCAGGCGCGTGGGCGCGCTCACCCAGAATATCGACCTGATGCCGACGATCCTGGATTACATGGGCGCCGCGATACCCGATTCCGTGCAAGGCACTTCGCTCCGAGGCGTGCTGGAGGGCACGCAAGATCGCATTCGGGATACCGCGCTGTACGGGTACCACGGCATGGCGGTCAACGTGACGGACGGACGCTACGCGTACATGCGCGCGCCGGTATCGCCGGACAACCATCCATGCTTTACCTATACCGCGATGCCCACGACGTTCCGATCCTACCTCGGCGGGTCGGCGCCGGAGCGGATCGAAGCGGGGCGCTTCCTGCCATATACGCCGTATCCTGTCTTCAAGATCCCGGAAAGTACCGAAGGCCAGACGTACGCGCGCAATCGATGCGTTATGGACACGCGTCTGTACGACCTGGCGCAGGACGAAGCGCAGGAGCATCCGATCCGCGATGAGGCGCTCGAGGCACGGATGATCGGCTTGCTGAAGGACGCGATGCGGCGCGCGGGGGCGCCGGAGGAGCAATACGCCAGGTTAGGATTAAACGGCAAGTAGGCCATGTGCTCGCTCGCAGCGATACGCAAGCAACCCGCGCCCCTCCTCGGAGCTGCGGGTTGCTGAAGGCCATCGCGAGAAAACGAAATCGTACCGAGGGAGCTAAATCGGCATAGAAGTGTGCTTTGCAATAGAATCAATTACAATATCCCAGTCATCGGAATGAAGTTCATGTCCGGTCCCTTCCAATGCCAGCAACACTGAACCCGGAATCTCGTTAGCCAGATTTTTGCCGTGTTCATACGGGATAATGGGGTCTTCCGTACCGTGTATGATCAGAGCGGGCACGTCGATCTCCTTCGTCCTGGCCAGATAGGATTCTCCGCCTGACAGCAAGGCGTGATTCGTCATGCTAGCCGGATTATTACTTCTTGCAAATTCTTTTTTAGTCAACAGGCTAACTTTGCTCTCATCTAAGAGATGTTTTGAACCTGCGAGGATTCTTGATCTACCAATCGCAAACCCGACTACCGACCGTTCGTCGGTCCAATCTATTGTCCCCATATTCGAGAAAAACGCCATAACCTTTTCCTCCATCGGGGGGAGATGCGGAGCAAAATTGGACGTTGATAGGAGGGTAATGGTATGAACTTTCTCCGGATGCCTCAGAGCTATCATCTGGGTCAGCATACCGCCCATGGACATGCCTACGAGATGCGCCTGCTCAATCTTATAGGCATCTAATACGCTAACGGCATCATCCGCCATGTCTTCAAAAGTATAATTCGGTTGTCCAGGTTCATACGTTGTTGAACGTCCAACATCTCGGTTATCATAACGAATAATAAAACGGCCTGTATCAGCCAAGCGCTGGCAAAATTCCTCTTCCCACCAAATCATGGAGGATTGGGCACCCATAATCAATAAAATGGCCGGATTAGCCGGGTCTCCGAAACTATCTGTACATATATGAATGCCATCACTCTTTACTAATCGTTCGTTCATAGGGAATTCCTCCAATGTCTTAATAAAAATAAAAGCACAGGCTATTGGCCTGTGCATCTGTAATCGAAAAAGAATTTGGAATAAACCACAAGAAGAGGATTATCCTATAGCTGACGCGAAGTCAAGCCGCCGGATAGACCACAATATGATTTATTACAATTCCTTTAATCCAGTTTATATGGCATGAAAGCAGAGTTTCCCCTTCCTCCATGACATATAACTAAATCGGGTTACCGTGAAGGCAAACCATTCTTCGATTACTATGCACACAAAATAGCCTTAAACCACTATTTAGTTCATTGTGCAAAGAATATCGAAGAATTAGTTCAACACACATAACCCCTCCGTTCGTTTCAGTTAAGCGTATCCTAGCATAGGATATATTTCCATGTCAACAGCTAACAGCCTTCCCTCATCCCCCAAACCATATTGATTTTAAGTGAATAATCATTTATTATAGGCACCATGAGGAAAAGAGATGACAACAAAATCGATGCCTTGTACGAGGCGACGATCGAGCTAGTGAACGAGATCGGCATCGCGGCCACGACTGTAGCGAAGATTGCCAAACGAGCGAATGTATCTGCGGCAACGATGTACATTTATTTTGAGAACAAGGAAGATATGCTAAGCAAGGCGTATGTAACAAGCAAAATGAAGCTAAGCACCTTTTTGTTCTCGGGTGTGGATCCATCGGTTTCGGTTCAGGAGCGCTTCGAGCTTATGCTCAGACGATTCGTTGCCTTTATCGAGCAGTACAAAGAGCAATTTCTGTTCATGGAGCAAATCTCGAATTCCCCCCTGCTGGAAAAATGGTGCCTCGATGAGGTAAGCGCATTTTACGACCCGATAAGCGCATTGTTTACGGAGGGGCGCCAGCAGCAGTTGTTTAAGGAAGAGGATCTCCAATTACTCGTGTTGTATTCGGTCGTTCCGATCGTGCATTGGGTGAAAGAGCAGCTCAAGGTGCAGACGACAATCGACGGCCAGCAATTAAACAAGGTCATTCGGATGAGCTGGGAAGCCATTCGTGCGTGACCTTCTTTCTTCCTTCTTTATAAATAAATATTCATTTATTATCAGCTATTATCAGCTTCTACTCTATAGTCCATGAATAGGAGAGATCATCATTATGGAAAAACAAGTCGTAATCATCACAGGTGCTTCAAGCGGTATGGGATATGAAGCTGCAAAACGGTTCAATGAAAAAGGATGGATTGTCTATGCTGGCGCTAGACGTGTTGAACGAATGAAAGAGTTAGAAACACTTGGCATTCATACGATGCTACTTGATGTAACGAATACGGACTCCAATCAAAACCTCGTTGATACCGTTATAAAGGAACAAGGACAAATCGATGTACTCATCAACAACGCAGGTTACGGCGAATATGGTCCAACTGAGGAAATCTCAATGAAGAAGGCACGCGCTCAATTAGATGTTAATCTTTTCGCTGCTGCCGAACTTGCCAATATGGTTATTCCGATCATGCGGAAACAAAAATCAGGGCGAATCGTCAATATCTCCTCCACTGGCGGGGACCAATATACGCCACTCGGCGCCTGGTACTATGCTTCAAAAGCTGCACTTCAACAATGGAGCGATACTTTAGATTTGGAACTGCGTAATTTCGGTATCCGGAGCGTGATTGTTCAACCTGGCGGCACACGTACGGAATGGGCAAAAGTGACGCTTGAAAAAATCAAGGAAAATCTGGCACCCCTTTCTCCTTATAAAAAAATGGTTGATGCGCTTGAAGGCTTGACTAGCCGGCAACAATCAGGACGCTTTGCCAATATGGCTGCGACACCAGCCGATTTAGCCAAAGTCTTCTATAAAGCGGCGACGGATAAGCGACCTAAATGGCGTTATTTTCATTCATTTCCGGACCGGATGCTTACACTGATAGGGCGCCATTTTCCACGTAGCTATAGAGCCATATTAAATCAATTTATGATGAAGCGCTTTTCGCAATAAGCATCACGATCCAAAACAATGATTGGAGTGAGCGGTTATAAATGCCATTATATTTGGTGCCACCGGTATGGTTGGTCAAAGTGTGTTGCGTGAATGTTTGCTCGAAGACAAGGTTCAAGGAATCATGACGATCGGTCGTACTCGGACGAATCAGCAACATCAAAAATTAAGGCAGATTATACTTCAAAATGTAGCGGATTTATCTACTGTTGAATCAGAATTAACAGGATATGATGCCTGCTTTTTCTGCCTTGGCGTTTCCTCCGTGGGCATGAAGGAAGATGAGTATAGAAAAATCACGTATGATATGACGCTTTCCGTAGCACAAACATTAGCAAGGTTGAACCCTCAGATGACCTTTATTTATGTCTCTGGAAGTGGAACGGATAGTTCCGAAAAAGGGCGCTCGATGTGGGCAAGAGTGAAGGGAAAGACAGAAAACGATTTATTGCGTCTTCCCTTTCAGGCTGCTTATATGTTCCGTCCGGGTGCCATCCTTCCATCCCACGGTGTGAAATCCAAAACGAAGCTGTACCAGGTTTTTTACGATGCGATGAAGCCTTTTTATCCGTTACTGAAGAAGTTAGACATTGTCATTACATCGGAACAGCTAGGTAAAGCCATGATACAGGTAGCTATCGGAGGTTATCCTCGTTCATTGATAGAGAACCATGAACTCAAAAAAATAACTTGGCCGCGATAAATACTCACCTTGATGGCTGCGTCAAAAGGTCTAATTCTACATTCACTCACCCTGTACGTGAGGCATAACTTGAATACGCTCCAGCAGTGACCACAATTGATCTGCTATATCCTTAGCCGGAATGGGTGTTGAATGGATCATCCACCACTCGAGTACGCCAACAATAGCTGAAGCCACAAACTGTATCACCACCTCCTTGTTCATGTCTGGTTTTACGCTGCTAACATCGACCAATTCACCAAGATTACCTAGAATCTCATCCATCATATAGCTTCTGAAAGCAGGGATGCCTTTGTTAATGAGCAAAGTCTTATATATGGATTCATGTTGTTCCAAATACTCAAATGTGCGGACCAACAGAGGTTTCGAAAGTAAAAGAGAAGTACCGTCGAGACGCATGCAGCTTTCAAATAATTTTTTAAAATAAAAATCGATACATTTATCCAACAAATCGAACTTGTCCATGTAATGCAAATAAACAGTACCGCGGCTAACATCAGCTCGATCTGCTACTTCATTGATTGTAATATCTTTAAAATCTTTCTCTGCGAGCAGTTCGACAAAAGCCCCGATAATCGCTTTTTGTGTCTTTCGTATTCTTCTATCCATAAGCCCCTCCCTAAAATATGATGATTATTTATTAGTTAATGAACGATCCATCGAGTCTTGTTCATAAATGACCAAATGCAATTATTTTAACTATTGAAGCAAAAAGGCAACCTTGTTACGATCACGATACCAGACAAGCGTTAATAAATAAACGATTGTCTATAAGTTATTAATGGTTTGAATGATGAAAAATAGGAGGCGTTCATTTTGAAAGCTATCGTTTTGAAAGAATTCGGAGTTCCAGCAATTTTACAAGAACAGGAGATAGATGTGCCAGTAATTTCAGAAACACAGGTTTTAGTAGAGATGTATGCTGCATCGATCAATCCGGCAGATTATATATTACGTTCCGGGGCTGTTAGGGACATTTTGCCGGTTCAGTTGCCGTATGTTCTGGGTGCGGATCTTGCCGGTGTGGTCACTGAAGTTGGAAGCAAGGTAACGCTTGTGAAACCGGGCGACCAAGTTATGGGGATTCCTGTTAACAACGGTGGTGCCTATACCGATTATGTGGCGGTGGAAGAGAATGCACTTGCCGTCATCCCACAAGGGATGTCTTTTCATGAAGCTGCTGCACTGCCAACGGTTGGGTTGACGGCCTGGCAGTCTTTGTTTAAGTATGGAAAACTGCAATCGGGGCAGCGTATTCTGATTCATGCAGGTGCAGGCGGCGTGGGACATATTGCCGTTCAACTCGCCAAACAAGCAGGTGCCTATGTAATTGCAACAGCGCTTGAAATGAACCATGAATTTGTGCTGCAGTTAGGTGCCGACGAGGTCATTGATTATACGACAACCGATTTTACAAAGGCTCTTAGTAGTCCTGTAGATATTGTACTGGATA
>NZ_JAGXJW010000087.1 GCF_019091135.1 Cohnella sp. GbtcB17
GACGCTCGCCCAGCCGCTGGACGTGCAGGCCGAGGCGTACGATTACCCGGCCGCCTTTTTCGCCAAGCGCGTGCATTACCGCGACCGCACCCTGCCCGCCCCACAGGCGATCGAGCGCTGCGTCCGCCTCGCGGCCGCGGCCAAGCGGCCGCTCATCGTCGCCGGCGGCGGCGTCCGCTATTCCGGCGCGTCCGAAGCGCTCGCGGCGTTCGCGGAAGCGTTCGGCATCCCGGTCGCCGAGACGCAGGCGGGACGCGGGGCGCTGCCCTGGAGCCATCCGCTGAACGTAGGCGGCATCGGCGTGACGGGCGGGCTCGCAGCGAACCGGCTGGCGAAGGAGGCGGACCTGATCAGCGGCATCGGCACCCGCTACTCCGATTTTACGACGGCCTCGAAGTCGGCCTTCTCCCGCGAGGGTGCCGCTTATCTCAACATCAACGTGAGCGGCATGGACGCCGCCAAGCTGGAGGGCGCTGCCTGGATCGGCGATGCGAAGGCGGCGCTGGAGATGCTGCTTGAGCGACTATTCGCACTCGGCTACCGCACGGCGTACGGCGCGAACGAGATCGCCGATATCCGCACCCAATGGAATGCCGAAGTCGATCGGCTGTACGCGCTCGAGCGCGAGGACGGCCTGGCGCAGACGCGCGCGCTTGGCGTCGTCAACGAGACGCTAGGCGATGAGGCGGTCATTGTGTGCGCCGCCGGCAGCCTGCCGGGCGACCTGCAGCGGCTGTGGCGGACCGGCACGCCGGACGGCTACCATCTCGAATACGGCTTCTCGTGCATGGGTTACGAGGTGAGCGGCGCCTTTGGCGCGGCGCTCGCCGCGCCGGACCGCGAGGTGTACGCGTTCGTCGGCGACGGCAGCTACCTGATGCTGCATTCCGAGCTCGTCACCAGTCTGCAGGAAGGCCGCAAGTTCACGATCCTGCTGTTCGACAACCACGGCTTCCAGTGCATTCACAACCTGCAGCGCGGACATGGCAGCGACGGCTTCGGCAACGAATTCCGCTATCGCGAACGCTCCTCCTCCCGCTATACGGGCGCGTATATGCCGATCGACTTCGCGGCGCACGCCCGCAGTCTGGGCGCGGCGGCTTACAAGGCCGACTCGGCCGAGACGCTTCGCGAAGCGCTGCTGCGCGCACGGGAAGAGAAGGTCACGACGCTCATCGAGATCGCCGTGCTGCCCGGCACGAACACGGACGGCTACGAGTCGTGGTGGAACGTCGGCGTGCCGGAGGTATCGTCAGGCGAGCGCGTGGTCGAGGCGCATGCGGTCATGAAGCGGAAGATCGGCGAAGCCAGACCTTATTAGGAGGAACTTTCAGTGAGCGCTTTTCCTTGGAAAATGGGCATTCATCCGATCAACTGGGTCGGCGAGGACGTACGGGAGCATGGCGACGAGACGACCTGCGAGCACATTTTGGACGATATCGCGGCTTTGGGGCTGACCGGCACCGAGATGGGGCGCAAGTTCCCGGAGGACCGCGATCGGCTGCGCCAGCTGCTGGACGCGCGGGGCATTCGCCTCGTCTCGCGCTGGAAGTCGGTGCTGCTGAGCGATCCCGCTTACCGCGAGCAAGAGCTGGCGGATTACCGGAAGCACGCCGAGTTTCTCCGCGATATGGGCAGCACGGTCATCAGCACGTGCGAGGTCGGCGGCTCGCTGCACTTCGATCCGCGGCGCACGCCCAGCGAACGCGAGGTGATTCGGCTGGACGAGGACGGCTGGCGCTGCCTGGCCGAGGGGCTGAACGAGGCGGGCCGCATCGCGCGCGAACTCGGGCTGAAGCTGACGTACCATCATCACGGCGGCACCGCGATCGAGAAGCCCGAGGAGTTCGATCGGCTGATGGCCATGACCGATCCCGCGTCCGTCTTCCTGCTCTACGATACGGGGCACGCGCTGTACGGGGGAGCGGACCCGCTCGAGCTGCTGCGCAAGCATTACGACCGCATCGCCTATATTCATCTGAAAGACGTGCGCCTCCAAGCGCTTGAGAAGGCCCGCACGGATGGCGTCGACTTCGTCACCTGCATCCGCAGAGGCGTGTTCACCGTGCCGGGCGACGGCGGCATCGACTTCGGCCCGATCGTCCGGGAGCTGCGGACGCGCGGCTACGACGGCTGGGCAATGCTCGAGGGCGAGCAGGATCCGGCGATGCATCCGCCGCGCGAATATGCGGCGCGGTCGCTCGCTTATCTATCGGCGCTGATCGAGGCGCAGGAAAGGGAGGAACGGGAATGAGTACGGAACCAAGCCGGCAAGCAAACGCGGGCGCGCCCACGAGCGGTCTCAAGCTGCCCGAAGGACGCGAGTTTGATCTGACGGCGCTCGGCCGCCTGTGCATCGATCTGAACGCCAACGAGATCAATCGTCCGATGGAAGAGACGCTCACCTTCACCAAGTACGTCGGCGGCTCGCCGGCCAACATCGCGATCGGCGCGAGCCGGCTCGGACTGCGGACGGCGTTCATCGGCAAGCTGGCGGACGACCAGATGGGCCGCTTCATCGAGGGCTATTTGCGGCGCGACGGCATCGATACGCGGGGCGTGTCGACCGACCGGACGGGCGCGGTGACGGGGCTCGCTTTTACCGAGATCAAGAGCCCGTCCGACTGCAGCATCCTCATGTACCGGGACAATGTCGCGGACCTGCTGCTCTCGCCGTCCGAGGTGAGCGAGGAGCTGATCGCCCGCAGCCGGCTGCTGCTCCTGTCGGGCACGGCGCTGGCCGCGAGCCCGTCCCGCGAGGCGGCGCTGCTCGCGCTGACCTACGCACGCAAGCACGGCACCGCCGTCGCCTTCGATATCGATTACCGCCCTTATACGTGGAAATCCCCGGAGGAGACGGCCGTCTACTACAATCTCGCCGCGGAGAAAAGCGACATTATCGTCGGCACGCGCGAGGAATTCGACAGTATGGAGCGCTTCGAGCATAATCCGGACCGCAGCGACGCGTTCACGGCGTCCAAGTGGTTTGGCCATGCGGCAAGCCTGGTCATCGTCAAGCACGGCAAAGCCGGCTCCGTCGCCTACACCCGGGACGGCGGCGAACACCGGGCGGTCTCTTATCCGGCCAAGGTGATCAAGACGTTCGGCGCCGGAGATTCGTATGCAACCGGCTTCTTGTACGGGCTGCTGTCCGGCTGGGCGGTCGATCGCAGCATGTCGTTCGGCAGCGCCGCCGCCAGCATTGTCGTGTCCAGCCACAGCTGCTCCGACGCGATGCCGACGGTGCGGCAGATCGAGGACTACATCGCGCGCTGCGAGCGCGGCGAGATCGTCGCGAATTGAAGGTACTCAACGATGAATACGGAAGCGAGGAATCAGTCATGGCGGATACGTTAAAAAATTGGATCGCCGGCGAATGGGTCGAGGCATGGGGCAAGGGAACGGAAGCGGTCGTCAATCCCGCGAACGGCGAGGTGCTGGCGCATGTCCCGCTGTCTTCGCGCGAGGACGTGGACCGCGCGGTCGCCGCGGCGGAGTCCGCCTTCAAGGAATGGAGCCGGACACCCGTACCGAAGCGCGCGCGCATCCTTTTCAAATATCAGCAGCTGTTGGTCGAAAATTGGGAGGCGCTCGCCCGGCTCGTGACGCTCGAGAACGGCAAAAGCTACGCCGAAGCGCACGGCGAAGTGCTGCGCGGCATCGAATGCGTCGAATTCGCGGCAGGCGCGCCTTCGCTCATGATGGGCAAGCAGCTGCCCGACATCGCGACAAATCTCGAATCGGGCATGTACCGCTACCCGATCGGCGTCGCCTCCGGCATCACGCCGTTTAACTTCCCGATGATGGTGCCCTGCTGGATGTTCCCGCTCGCCATCGCCTGCGGCAACGCCTTCGTGCTCAAGCCTTCGGAGCGCACGCCGCTGCTCGCGAACCGGCTCGCCGAGCTGTTCCAGGAGGCCGGCCTGCCGGCCGGCGTCCTGAACATCGTGCACGGCGCGCGCGACGTGGTGAACGGCATCCTGGAGCACCCCGGCATTCGCGCGATCTCGTTCGTCGGCTCGCAGCCGGTCGCCGAGTACGTGTACAAGACCGGCGCCGCGCACGGCAAGCGGGTACAGGCGCTAGCGGGCGCCAAAAACCACTCGATCGTGCTGCCCGACGCCGACCTGGATCTCGCGGTCAAGGAGATCGTGAGCGCGGCCTTCGGTTCGGCGGGCGAACGCTGCATGGCGTGCGCGGTCGTCGTCGCGGTCGGCGGCATCGGCGACGAGCTCGTGCAGCGCCTGCGCGAGGCGGCCGACCGGATCACGATCGGCGACGGCTCGCAGCCGGGCGTGTTCCTCGGCCCGGTCATCCGCGATTCGCACAAGACGCGCACAGTGGGCTACATTGAGGCCGGCGAGCGCGAGGGCGCGGAGCTGGTCCGTGACGGCCGTCAGGACGAAGCGGCGAAAGGCGAGGGTTACTTCGTCGGCCCGACGATCTTCGACCGGGTCGGCACGGACATGGCGATCTGGCGGGACGAAATTTTCGCGCCGGTGCTGTCGGTCATGCGGGCCGAGACGCTGGAGGCGGCGATCGATATCGCGAACGCCTCCGAGCTCGCGAACGGCGCCTGCCTGTTCACGTCGAGCGGCTCGAGCGTGCGGCAGTTCCGCGAGACGATCGATGCGGGGATGCTGGGCATCAATCTGGGCGTGCCGGCGCCGATGGCGTTTTTCCCGTTCTCCGGCTTCAAAAAGTCGTTCTACGGCGACCTGCACGCCAACGGCGGCGACGGCGTCGAGTTCTACACCCGCAAAAAGATGGTCACGGCGCGCTGGTAATCCCTAACTACTGACGAAAGGCGATGCGGCATGAAGAAAATCAACATCGGCATCATCGGCATGGGCCGGATCGGCCGGATTCACGCGGACAACCTGCTGCGCGATCCTAAGGCGTCCATCGTCGCGATCAGCGACCCGTTCGCGGGCGATGAGCTGCGGGAATGGGCGGCGGCTCGCGGCATCGCGATTGCGGACAGCGACGCGCTATTGGACGATCCGGCGATCGACGCGGTATTTATCTGCTCCTCCACGGACACGCATGTGCCGTTTATCAAGCGGGCGGCGGCGAACGGCAAGCACATTTTTTGCGAAAAACCCGTGAGCATGGATCTGTCCGCGACGGAGGAGGCGCTTGAAGCGGTGCGCCTCGCGGGCGTCCAGCTGCAGGTCGGCTTCAACCGCCGGTTCGACCACAACTTCAGGCGCGTGCGCGAGCATGTGCTGGAGGGAGCGGTCGGCGAGCCGCATATGATCCGTATCACTTCCCGGGATCCGGCGCCGCCGCCTGCCGATTATATCAAGGTGTCGGGCGGCATTTACATGGACATGATGATCCACGACTTCGATATGGCGCGTTATTTGTCGGGCCGCGAAGTGGAGGAGGTATTCGCCCAGGGCGCCGTGCTGGTCGACCCGGTATTCGCGGCGCATGGCGACGTCGACACGGCCATCGTCACACTGCGCTTCGAGGGCGGCGCACTTGGCGTCATCGACTGCAGCCGCCGGGCGGCCTACGGCTACGATCAGCGCGCGGAGGTGTTCGGCGCAGACGGCAGCGTCGCGGCGGCCAACGATTACCCGAACACGGCGATGGTGGCGACGAGGGACGGCGTGCGGAGCGACAAGCCGCTTCATTTTTTCCTCGAACGCTACAATAGCGCCTATATCGATGAAACCAGGCAATTCATCGAATGCCTGCTGAACGGAACGCCGGTGCCGGTGAGCGGAGAGGACGCCTATCGGGCCGAGCGGATCGCGCTGGCCTCCAAGCTGTCGAGCCAGTACAAACGCATCGTGAAGCTGTCCGACCTGGACAGCCTGCGGGAAGGGATGTGATCGGCATGGCCGAATTGATCGTGCGTCCGGCGCCCGTGCCGGACGAGGACGGCCGACTGCTGTCGGTCACGCCGGCCTCCGCCGGCTGGGACTACGTCGGCTTCGAGGCCTATCGGCTGGAACCGGGGATGACGCTGCGCCGCGAGACGGAGCAGCTGGAGTACTGCCTCGTGCTGCTGTCGGGCAAAGCGAACATCGCGACGGCGGACGGCGAGTGGAAGGACGTCGGGGCGCGGATGAACGTGTTCGAGGGCACGCCGCCCTATTCGGTTTACGTGCCGGCGGGCAATCGCTTTGCCGTCGAGGCGCTGACGCCGCTCGAGCTGGCGGTGTGCGCCGCTCCCGGCCAAGAGGGCCGCGCTTCGCGGCTGATCACGCCGACCGACGTGGGGGCGGAGGTGCGCGGAGAGGGAACGACGCTGCGCCATATCCACAACATTTTGCCCGAATCGGAGCCGGCCGACAGCCTGCTCGTCGTCGAAGTGTTCACGCCGGCGGGCCACTGGTCCAGCTATCCGCCGCACAAGCACGATCGCGACGCGTTGCCGGAAGAATCGCTGCTCGAGGAAACGTATTATTTTCGCGTCCATCCGGAGCAAGGCTTCGCCGTCCAGCGCGTCTACACGGACGATCGTTCGCTCGACAAGACGCTGGCCGTCGGTGACGGGCAGACGGTGCTCGTGCCGAAGGGCTATCACCCGGTATCCGCGCCTCCGGGCTACGAGGTGTATTATCTCAACGTCATGGCGGGGCCGAAGCGCGTCTGGCGGTTCCATAACGATCCCGACCATGCCTGGATCGTAAAGAAAAGCTGACGAGGTGCAGGGATGAAACTTCGATACGACAAGCCAGCGTCCGAACGAAGACGGCTCATTCTCTTTCTGGACAGCGGCGATACGATCGTGGACGAATCGACCGAGATCCGGGACGCGGACGGCATCGTCGTCAGCGCCGAGCTGATCCCGGGAGCCGCGGCCATGGTGAAAACGCTGCGCGAGCGAGGCTTTACGCTGGCGCTTGTCGCGGATGGAGAAGCGCAGTCGTTCAAGAACATTTTTCGGCAGCACGGGCTGTACGACGATTTCGAGGCGATGATCTACTCGGAGAACATCAAGGCGCTCAAGCCGAACGCCCGCATGTTCAAGGCGGCGCTCGGCGCGCTCGGGCTTGGCGAGGACGACTGCGGCCGCGTCGCGATGGTCGGCAACAACCTGAGCCGGGACGTCAAGGGCGCCAATGCGCTCGGCATAACGAGCGTCCATCTCGCATGGACGCCGCGCTACCCGCGCGAGCCGGCCGACGAGAGCGAACGTCCTGACTATACGATCGGCGAGCCGCTTGAACTGGTGGCGCTGGCGGAGCGGCTTGACGCGCGCCTCGCCGAAGGACGCGGGGCACGTTCGGATGTATAAAAAAGCGCAATTCCGCACGGCTTCGGGCCGTATGGAATTGCGCTTTTTAAAATTCGAAGATTAGACGCGCAGCAGATCCGCGAATCCGTCCGCCGTAAGCAGGTTGCCGACGTAGAAAGGTCCGAACTCGCCGTAGCGCGCGCTGACCTCGTCGAACCTCATTTCATACACGAGCTTCTTGAACTGCAGCGCTTCGTCCGCGAACAGCGTGACGCCCCACTCCCAGTCGTCGAATCCGATCGAGCCCGTGATGATCTGCTTGACCTTGCCCGCGTAGTTGCGTCCGATCATGCCATGGCTGCGCATCAGCGTCTTGCGCTCGTCCATCGAGAGCGAATACCAGTTGTCGCCGAGCAGGCGGCGCTTGTTCATCGGATAGAAGCAAATATGCTTCGACTGCGGCAGGATCGGCTTGAGACGCGCGGCGACCTCGGGGATCTGCATCGGATCGGAGCCGGCCGGCGCGAGGTAGCTGCTCAGTTCCACGATGCTCACGTACGAATATTCAGGCTTCGCGAACTTGGCGAACGCCGAGCGGTTAAACGCGTTCTCGATCGCGTTCAGCTCCTCCAGCGTCTCGCGCAGGTGCATGAACATGAAGTCGGCCTTCTGGCCGACGATCGCGTAGACGGCGAGGCTGCCTTCCTTGCGCGCTTCGGTGTCCCGCCAGTCGGCGATGAGGCCCAGCAGCTCCTGACGCGCGGTCTCGCGTTCTTCGGGGCTCGCGGCCTTCCAGGCCGTCCAGTCGATCGTGCGGAAGTCGTGCAGCGCATACCAGCCGTCCAGCGTTTGTGCGGCTTCACTCATTTTAGCAACTCTCCTTCTCGTCGTGCCTTGTCCAACATGGCTTTTCTCATTTTAGCCTATATTCGCTCCCTCGGGCAAACGCCGACGCCCGTGCGTTGACTGTCCTCAAACCGATCTTGTAAACTAATAGAGCATACATCCGACCGGGAGGCTTAACATTTAAGATGAGAGAGATTTTGCAAGAGATTCTCGGCACGCTGCTGTTCTTCGTCTTGTTCTTCGGCATCGGCTTCATCCTGAACATGCTGATCAAGACGACCTGGCTGCCGACTTGGATATATGTGATCGTCGTGCTGCCGCTGGGCGTATGGCATTTCTGGAATCCGGAGCTGAGCGTGCTCGCCTTCATCGGCGTGTTCACGCTGCCGTTCCTCGCCGGCATCGGGGGCGCGCTGACGAGCGGCTGGGCGATCCGCGCGCTGCGGCGCGGCGGCTACAAGATGTTCTGATGAAAATCGACAGCCGGGAAATCAAGCGCGTCCTCAAATTCGCCTCCATCGGCGTGCTGAATACAGGTATCGACATCGCGATCTTCGCGGCGCTCGTGTATGCGCTCAGCTGGCCGTCGCTGCCGGCCCAGTGCGTCTCGTACTTCCTCGCCTTCCTCAACAGCTACTGGTGGAACCGGCGGTGGACGTTCGGCATGCGGGAGCGCGGCAGCGCGAAGGAATTGATCAAGTTCGGGCTCGTCAACGTACTGTCCTTCCTTTGCGCCACCGGCGTGCTGCTCGCCGCGGAGAAGGGGCTGGGCCTGTCGCCGATCGTCGCCAAGCTCGTATCCGTGGCTGCTTCGCTCGCCGTCAACTACGCCGGAAGCAAGCTGTGGGTGTTCAGACAGGAGCCGGTGCGGGAGCCGGAGCTTGGGCGCGACCATTAATCGAATCGGAAAAAGCCGACGGAACGCATGGCGCGTTCGCGTCGGCTTTTGTCGTTTATCCGCGTCTCTCGACGACGATAAAGCAGGTGCTGTCCGGCAGCGGCACGGGACGTCCCTGTTCGTCGAACAGGGCGATCTTGTCCGCCAGCGCTTCGGTATACCCTTCCTGCAGGTAGTGGCGCATGACGACGATTTCTGCTTTTTCGCCCAGCGTGTCCCGAATGAAGCGCTCGTACTCGCTCGGCGTGAAGTAGCCGAACTGCTCCTGAACTTCGTGAACGTAGGCTTCCTCGCCCCAGGTGTACGTGTAGAGGAACTCCATCGCGTCGTTGACCGGCAGGGAGACCTCGTTCTGGCTCAACTGCTCGTAGACGATCTTGCGCCCGGCAAAGTCGCGGCTGTACCGCTCAAGCCAAGCCGGTCCGTCGGGTTGGAGGAACCGGATGACGCGGCGCGCGTCCGGCTCGGTCATGATGCCGTCGCGGATGATGATGCGTCCGCCAATCGAGAGCACGTCGAATGCGCTCCTCAGCGCCGCGGCGACCGTATCCCGGTTAAATCGCGCGCCGTTATAAGGAATGTAGGAGTACAGCTCGTGCAGGATTGAAGAGAAGATGACGGTGTCCACGCTGCCGGCTTCGACGTAGTCCTTGAGCGCCAGGGCATCTCCTTGAAGCACCTCCCAGCCGCGGGCTTCCGCATGCTTTTTGCGGGTCAGCGCCTCGACGACGTTCGCCGAGATGTCGATGCCGACGGCTTTGACGCGCGGCAGCTTTTCCTCCAGCAGGTCCAGCAGCACGCCGCCGCCGGGGCCGATGTCCAGCACCTTTTCGCCGACGACGAAGTCCAGAATGACCTTTTTATAATCCGCCGTGCTGTTCATGTCCGCCAGATAAGTCTCTTCGTTGTGGAAACGGTCGTAGGCGTCGCGGCGCAGCTCGAACAGGTCGAACAGGAGCAGCACCGCCTTCTCATAGAGCGACGACTTCTCGGCTTCCACGCAAAAATCGATCAGCTTGTCCGCGGCCGGCGAAAATTCGAAATCGAAAAACAGCGTGTCCGGCAGACCGGTCTTGCGGACGAGGCGGTGACGGAGATGGGGATTGTCGTGCCGGACGTCGCCTGTCCGAATGCGGTCCCAATCCAGCTCGCCCAGGTACTTTTCGATAATGCGCTTTTTATAGACGTTGATTTTTTTGCTGCTCTTGTAGTCGTAGTACATCGCGTTCATGACGTTTTCGAAGCTGATATGCTTGACGTCGGACAGCGAAGCGTCGCTCGCGACGATGGCGAACACCTTCAGGAATTGCGCCAGGGAAAAGTCCTTCAGCGCCGACTCAACGTACCAGAACGTCTTGGATTCGAGCGGCTGCAGGGCTGCCAGCACCTGATGGCTGTCGTCGAGCGCGGTCAGCTCGCCGTCGAAATCCTCGCCCCTGAGGATCGACTGCGTCCGCAGCCTGCGCAAGCGCTCGCGGATCGTGAGCTGCGTCTCGGCGGCGTTGCCGGCGGCGATCCGGCGTACGATCGCGGCGACCTCGGATTCGACCTCCGCCCAGAGCGCGGGGGATACCGCGGCGACGATGCAATAGTTCAGCGCGAGCAGCAGCCGCTCCCGCTCCTCCGGCGCGGCCAGCGATCGCTCCAGGGCGCGAGCCAGCGGGTCGTGATCCTGCGGCGGCACCTCGCCGCGGAGCTCCTGGCCGACCAGGCCGTGCGTCTCGATGAGCGCACGGACGAGCAGGGCGTGCTCACTGTGCTCGTTGGCCAGGCCTTCGCTGGCCAGGCCCTCGCCGGCAAGGCCGCCTGCCGCCTCCTGACGCGCATACAGCTGGGCCGAGCCGATATTGTGCACACGAAAATTGATCCCTTGCACCTGCCAGGCGTGCCGCTCCCGGCGCGAACCGCCCTTGGCCGTCTCGCACCAGACGAGCGCCTCTTCGACTAGCTCCCTGATCCAATAGGAGACCGGCAGCGCGTCAAGCAGCCGCAGGCTGCGCTCCACGTAGTCGAGCACCGGATTGGACTGCGTCAGCTCGCTCATGGACGCGATCCGTTCCAGATTGACGACCGTCTCTTCGGAGGAAGCGAGCAGCTTCAGCCAGGCGGGCGCTGCGGCCAGCGCCTCTTCGGCGTAAGGCGCGCGGCGATACGCTTCAATAGCCTCCAGCGACTTCAGCATCGGACTCACCTCCTGCTTTTATAGGTATTGCGTCAGCAGCGCGTTGAATCGCTCCAGGAGCCGTTGATCGTCTTCGCTGAAGCGATCCGGCAGCGGGCTGTCGGTATCGAGCACGCCGATCAGCTCGCCTGCAGCGTCATAGAGCGGCAAGACGATCTCCGAGCACGACGCGGCGTCGCAGGCGATATGCCCGGGAGACGCGTGCACATCCGGCACGCGCAGCGTCTCGCGCTTTGCGGCCGACGTGCCGCAGACACCCTTGCCAAGGGGAATGCGGACGCAGGCAGGCAGACCCTGGAAAGGACCGAGCACGAGTCCGCCGGTATCCCCGTCGAGCAGGTAGAAGCCGACCCAATTGATGTCCTCCAGGTAGCCGCGCAGCAGCGCGGAGGCGTTGGCCAAGTTGGCGATGCGGTACGGCTCGTCTTCGATCAGGTGCCGCAGCTGCGAGAGCAGCAGCTCCTCATTTTCCGCTCTTGTGCCGGCATAGGCTTGCGGGTTAAACGTCATTGCGGATCATCCTCTCTGATCCGATTATAAAGGATAGCGGGGACGTTCACCAAGCATTCGCAGGGGCGGGGGCGGGCCTGTCGAATCAGGCGGAAGCCTGCCGATTCGATCGATTCACTCATGTATTAAACGGCAGCTCTATGTTAAAATAAGAGAATAATTTAGGTAGAAAGTAGCTATTTTTATAGGAAGTAGGTAGTATATTTTGAGAACTTGGCTCCGGAAGCGCCAGTCCGACGAAGAAGGCTTCTCCTTAATCGAGGTGTTGGCCGCGATCACGATCCTGTCGATCGTCTCTTTGGCCATGACGGCGTTTTTCATACAGGCGATGAGCTACGCGAAGGGGAACCAGAACAAGACGGTGGCGGTGAATTTGGCGCGAAACGCGCTGTTTTTTGTGGAGAAGCAGAGCTTTGACGCCATGAAAAGCTACTTTATCGACCCCGAGCTTAATCCGGAAAGCATGGTCACCTTCGATCCTGCCGCCTGCTCGGAAGAAAATGCGGGCAGTTCAGGCTGCACGGCCAAGATGGTGGCGCTCATGCAGTCCATCCCGACTTTAATGGAAGTGTTGACGCCTACAGTCAACGGCACGCATTTTAACATCAGCGTCACCTACGATCCCAAGCTCCTGACGAAGCTGGATTTGGCGCCTTATTTGATCCCGGTCAGGGTCAGCGTGGTCGACGCGGCCGATCCGTCGGACAAGCGTAGCGCTTCGGAAGTGGAGGGATATATCGCGAATGAAAAGATTCGTTAGACGACTTCGCGGCGAAGAAAGCGGTTTGACCTTAATCGAGCTGATCGCTTCCATTTCGATTATGTCTATGGCCTTGCTCGCGATTTACGGGGTCATTCAGTTCGGATTCAACACCTATCACAAAGTGACGGTCGAAAATTCACTCCGTGACGAAGGGGACCTGATCATGTCGACCGTCATCTCCCAGCTTTATGATAAAGGGGCTACCTCCGTGAGGCAGTCGTCTTATGGCATCGACCTATTAGCGATTGACGACGTCAGGGCGATTGAAGACGTCATTTATTCGCTTCGATTGACGAACGAGCGGCTGGAGATCGTCGATACGAAAACCTCGGCTGTCCAACCGGTGGAGACCGACTCCAAGATCGATCAAGCGAGATCCGGCATTACGCTCGTGTGCACGCCCGCTTCGCCGATTTGCGGCAGCGGCAGGATTGATATCAAGCTGGTGCTTTATCAGATGTACGGCGGCAGAAGGCAGGAGCTCGAGCTTGAGAGCCGGTTCGGATTTTGAAGAGGGGGATGAAGATGAAGACGCTTCGTCTGCGCGAAGAACGAGGCTCCGCGCTGCTGCTCGTCGTATTTATGGTGCTGGTATTTACGATCCTGGGCGTCGCGGTCATGGGGGCTACGCTCGGCGGCGCGAAGCGCTCGGAGACGCGCGAGAACGATGTTCAAAGTCTGCATCTGGCGGAGCGCGCGCTGAACGAAGCGGCGGCCGAGATCGCGCTGAAGTTCGATAAGAAGGAGGGAGCGATCGATCTGGAGCATCTCTCAAGCGACTTAGAAGAGATTAAGGTGAAAATCAATAATGACGCTAAAACGACTAGCGGACTCGAAGGCGCAAGCGGACGAATTCTCGAATTTGAATTACCGTCAGACACGGCGCAGAAGTCGAAGCCGGAAGTCGTTGAAAACGTGGAAGTGACGATAAAGGTCAAAGCAGAGGCCGAGGTCAATGGCGTCAGGCGGGTTCTCGTGCAAGACATCACCTTGGACTCTTATCCTGAATTTCTGAAGTACGCGGCAGGATCCGAGAGCAGCGTGTACTTGAACGGCGCGCCCTATATTATTGGAGACTTTTATTCGGGACTGAACCTGCGCGTCAAAAATCAGGCCGATTATATATACAATCACCTTGCCAGTGAACCACAACAATATATGATGACGCAATTTCCAACGCTTGACGGAACGGTGTATGTACAGAACAATGAAAGTATCAAAACTTGTATGAGTACGAGTTATTGCGATTTTCTCAATGAAGCGGAATATTCCCCGATAGATTTGGATAAGGCCAACAGTGCCACTCAGGTCAAGACCGCGATTAACAATTCGATCGAAAACGTAAAATACAGGGATAAAAACAAATTCGTATCCATTAACATTGAAGAGTCGTTTTTGGACAAGCTGGCGGAGGCGTTAGGCGCTTCTAAGACGGATCGGGACAATTATCCCGTCCTGGACGACCTGAGCGAGATAAGTAAAGGAAGCAATAAAGCTCGTAATTTTATCCGAGCGAATATGAAACCCTTAACTACGCTGCAGGTCAAACCAACGCCTCCGAAAAACCCTACGAATGAGCAATACGAAGATTTTTTAAGTAAGATGGAGAGCTACTTATCTTCATTTAGCAAGGGAAGCCAGTTAGAGAAAACTAAAATTTATGATGGCAATTTGACGATTAACGGCAACGAATTGAAGCAACTGCGCTTTAATCCCGATTTCAAAAATTCGCGTACGAAAAACGGCACCTATATGCAAAGCAACTGGCTTATCGTGAACGGAGACTTGATCATCGATAATCAAATGGGCGCTTCTGACCCCCAAACCAAACCAGTACCGTTGGAGATACTGGGCAATATTCTGGTCAACGGAGACGTGGTGGTTAAAGGCAGAGTCGAAATGGACGCGACCATTATCGCGCTAGGCAAGGCGACCATTCAGGATGCAGAGATCGCAGGCTTAAAAGTCGCAGGCAAAGAAAAAGAGCTGCTGCTCATGACGAAAGGACAAATATTCATTAACCGGGTCGACTCCTTTAATAAGATCAACGCTCCGTTCGATCCGGATCTGACTAAAGACAATCAGGGCTCTAATAATCCGCCGATGCTGAAAGCCTTTTTCTATACCGACTCCAACCTGGAATTGGAGCCCGATGCAGAGCTGTACGGCGTAGGGTCGGCCTTTTGGATCAGAGGGGGATTCTTCGCTAAAGGGGATCTGGTGATCAATGCCGTGCTCGGGAACACGGAGGAACCCGCCGAGAACGACAAGTCTTTGAAGCCGGACGAGATGAATCTCATCCCCATGGAACCAAGGGACAAGGGAAGCGAGCCGAAGGAAAACGATTATAAGCGATTGCGAAGTCGCTTCATCATCCAATACTACGATCAAATTTATGTGGATCAAAATGTCGGACTGCCGCGCGTAAAAACGATTAATATGCGGGTTGGTAAAAAACATTTCGACGATGAATAAATCGCAAACTTAATTTCTAAAACGAAGAGCCCCCGTCAAGAGGGGCTCTTTCGTATTTCTAGTATTTATTCTCGCCGTAAGTCATATTGTTCGGTACGGCCGGTAATATCGAGATCGTCACCGTTTCCGTAATTTCGTTTCCGTCGACAGGCTTGTAGCTGACCGTCACTTTCTCGGTAAGCGCATATTTACCACTGTTATTGATCGCGCTCACCAAACCGTCGCTATCTACCGTCAAGAAGTTTTTGCCTTCGGCACTCCATTTCAGGTGGCTATCGATCCAATCGTGCAGTGCTCCGCTATCCGGTAAAATACTCAGCTTCTCGACACTGCTGTACTGACTCGGCTTGAGCGTCAGCTGTCCTCCGGACGGGATGGAGAGCGATTCGGGAAGTGCAAGGTCAACGATGTTAACGGTGAACTCCCGCTTCGCAAGGTCCTTATCTGCATCCGTCTTGCGGTAGGCGACCGTAACGGTGGCGGTGCCCGTTTTGTTCGGATTCAGGCTGCTGCCCTTCAATTCGGACTTGTTGTCGTCCGAGATCGTCCAACGCAGCTTGCTCTTAATGTCCGTCGGCAACTCAGACAGTGTGCCGTCCTGCATGAAGTCGATCGGTGGCTGCTTCCAGCGAATCGTCATCGACGTCGGCGGACCAAGATACACCGGATCAACATTCACTTCGATCTTAGCGGAAATGATCGCAACCGCGTCTTCCGGCGCGTAAGTCACGAAGATAACGCCTTTGCCGGGCTTGTTGTCCGGCGTCTCTCCAGTAACCGTGCCCTTATCCTCGCCCGCGTCCGATACGGTGAGATACTGGCTGCCCGATTCGACCGACCAGTGAAGCAGCGGGAGAATCTCGTCGCGGCGTTCTTCGGGTTCGATCTTGATGTGCGAGGCGAGCGATTCGCTCATCGTGTTGCCGATCGTGATCGGTCCGTCGAACGACAGACCCACGACACGTACATTGACGGAGCCCGACACGGTATAGTCGGGCGCAGCAGAATTCGCATAGACGGCGCTGATGTGCTCGTTGCCCGCAAGCAGTCCTCTGATGGTGCTGCCGCTTAAACCGACTTTTTCCCCGGCGTCCATGTTCGACCATTTGATATGCGGCCGAAGCGAGTCGCGCCATTCAGCTGGTTTAATCCCCAGGCTATCCGACAAATCGAAATCATTCCTCAATTCTTCCGACCAAAGCCCGATCGTCAGCGTCTTCGGCAGATCGAGCACGACGGGGATGACCTCGACTTCAACGCTTGTGTCGATCGATGGGCGCGATGGATCGGGCTTGTAGGATGCCATTACCGATTCCATTCCGACGCGTTTGCCCGTGGCCGTGCTGTTGCTCACCGCGATCGTGCTGTTCGATGCGTCTTCGCTCCAGGTCACGGAAGCCTTAATCTGGGATTCGAGAGATTCGGGCTTTATCGCCAGCAGATCCCTCAGATCGACAGTCATGCCGACCGGAATTGTCGCCGTACGGCCTTCGAGCTTAACGACATTGACGGTAATCGTTTTTGTGATCGTCGCCTCATTGTTTCCCGGTAGGGCGTACGTCACCGTGATCGTTTCGGAGCCGGGGGCCTTACCAGTGACAATCCCAGTAGCTGCGTCTACGCTCGCATAGGTTTTCCCCGGTTCGTCGCTCCACTTCAAATCCTTAACGATATTCGACGGATTGGCGGTGACGATTGCGCCATTCAGGTCATAGCTGCCGCCGACGGCAAGCGTGACGCTATCCTTGAGCGACAGCTCGACGACATGCACGTTGATGGTCCACTGCGCGATGACCGGACCCTCCGGCTTTTCTCTGTAAGACACCGTGATCTTGGTCGTGCCCGCTTCCTTGCCGGTAGCGACGCCGTCCTGTCCAACTAGCGCCGTGCCAGTAGCCTCGCTGCTCCAGCTTAGATGACCTTCGCCCAGACTGCTGGGCAAGACTGTAATCAGCGCGGCCAGATCCATCTTGTCCCCTTTGGCAACGAGTACGTCCGATGGGCCGGTGATATCCACCACATTCACCTGAATCGTCTTCTGGATGACGATCGGACCGCCATCCGTCTGTCGGTAGGTCACCGTTATATTTTCAACGCCGGCCGCGGTACCGGTGACGATCCCTGTGGCTGAGGCTATGGACGCGAAGTCCTTGCCGATCTCGTCGCTCCATGTCAGACGGCCGAGCACCGCCGAGCTAATTTCGGATGGAGCGGCGCCAACCAGCGCTTTTACGTCGAGCGTCTTGCCTTTCCCCAACGTAACTTGTTCAGGAACGCTCAGGTCCACGACCGTGACGTGCGTCGAAGCGGTGACAGGCGTCGTCTTCGGATTTTTTTGATAGGAAGCCTCGACCGTGGCGGATCCGGTCTTGTTGCCGATGACGACGCCATTGCCCGTTCCTGCCTCGACGATGGCGGAATCGCTGCTCGTCCATGTCGTATAGCTCTGGATCCCCGTCTTGCTCGCCGCAGGCGTCACGCCGAGCGCGGTATTCCACAAGTCCCGCTTCCACTCCGTGCCGAGGCCGATATGAATGTCGGCAGGGAGCGTGAGCTGGATCGGCTGGATGACGGTCACGCGATACGTCTTGGTATAGGTCTTGCCCTTGCTTGTCGTCGCGACGACCGTGATGTCGATTGGGCCGGCGTTGACGCCGGTCAGCGTCTTTTTCATGTCGTCCGCGCCGTTTGCGAGCTCTCCGATCGCGGATTGGCCGGAGCCGATGGACCAGGTGAGTCCGGTTAGCGTCTCGTTGGCCAAGATGAGCTTCGCTTCAAGATTAATCGTGTCGTCTACGTTGACCGTATTCGGTCCGACGATGTTGATGCCGGGAACGACGACCGTCACGTTCGACACGGCGGTCAATCCGCTGCCGTCCGTCGCCGTCGCGGTAATCTTGGCCGTACCTTCGGCGATGCCCTTGATGACGCCTTTGGCGTCGACCGTTACGAGATCCGCACGATCGGTCGTCCAGGTCAGCGTCTTGTTGGACGTATCTTCAGGACCGATGTCCGGCGTCAGGATCGACTCGTCGCCTTTGGCGATGATCGTGTCGGGCAGCTTCAGACTGGCCATCTTCGTGACGGCTTCAACCTGGTAGGGCTGAAATTGGAGGCTGCGCTCGATATCCTTCGTCACGGTGGCTCCGTTTACGTAAAAGTCCGTAAAGTTCAAGTTCGAATTGTCGAGCAGGTAGCTGCCGTTCTGCTTCGGCGTCACCTTCACCGTGAAGCTGACCGGATCGGCGACGAAGGATCTGCCGTCCTGGCTCAAGCGGTATTGAATGTCGGCCAGCGAGCCGGTCAAACGGTACCCGGCGGCCAGCGTGCCGGATACAGCCGGATTCAACAGCAAGGGGGACGTATCTGCCGCGAACACTTCAAGATTGGCCGGCAGCTTTTCGTCGAGCTTGAAGTTTTTGATGACCAAATCTTCCGCGTTAATGCCGTTTTGGTAAGGAATGCTCTTCGGCGTAATCGTGTAAGTCATCGTGAACGGTACGTTCTTCTCTACCTGGTTGTTGACGACGTTGGCGGAGAGCGTTCGCGTCAGGTCTACGTTGGCAGTTACCTTCACAACTTTTGTCGTAATCGTTTGCGTGGCGCTCGCGCCGCTTTTGTCCTTTGCCGTGACGTAGATAACAAGTTCGCCCCCGTCCGGGAGCGGGTTGTCGTACGATTCGGTGACGATGTCGCCGGTTTTGACGTCTGTGTATGCTTTGACCTGCTTTTCGGTCCAAGCGCCGGAGGTGCCAGCCCGGTATTTGAACGTGACGGCCGTGCTAAGCGTGCGGTCGATGACGTCGTAATCCTGCGCCGTATAGCTCAGCAGCACCTTGTTGTACGACGGAATGATTTTGCCGGTATCCGCGTAGTTCGTCGGCGTACTGACGTTCACGATCGGCGCATGGTTCGATCCGATAAACGCCCGGTACATCGTATTGACGAACAGGCGCTGCTCCCAGTCCGGGAAGTCGTGATTTGTATGTCCCGTACCGGAGTAGGTGACGTTGCCGTAAGAGTACGTATAATAGTGGTTCCAGCTGTCGTCGTCGTCCCGCGGACCGCCCGTAATGTTGTACCAAGGGATTAGTTTCGGATCTTCCAGCTTCAGGCCGAAGTACTGATCATGCGTCGTATTGACCTGCGTGATGACGCTGCTGATATTGAACGGGAATCGCGTCAGCAGGCCGTCGTTCACTTTTTTTGTCGTCGTGGAAGGATTGGGCGCGCTCAGACCCATGTTGGTCATCGGACTTAACTGGCCGGTCGCGTTCTGGAAGTAGCTGATCCAGTTCGAGCTGCCTTGGTACACGGTATCGTGCGTGAACATGACGCTTTGTCCCGTGGCAATATAAGCATTGACTGCGGCGGCGGCCGTTGCGCTGATGTTGGCGCCGCCATTGTAAGAATCCGCGAAGCCGAAAATCAGCATGTCGTAATAACCGTTGAGCTGGGTGTAGCCGCTGTTGTTAAAGTTGTTCATGGACATGACGGTGATGGTAATCTCGTAGTCGTCCGTCTTCAGGTAATTCTGATTCATATTGTTGGACTTGAGCAGGCTGCTGGTCGTGTCCGCGTTGGAGGTGACAACCTGCAGGACGTTGATCTTCGTGACCTCGTCGCGGAAGCGGAGCACACCGCTTTGGATATCCTTCAGCTTGCTGCCTTGATCGACGAGCTCGAGCTTCCAATAATGGACGCCGGAGTAGCCTTTGGGCAGGCGAAAGGTGAGCGTGTTGCCGGTCGTAGACGTCACGGGCTGCGACACGATCAGATTGTTCGAATCGAACTTCAGGACGCTGTCGATGCCGATATACAGGTTGGCGGTCATGCTCCGCTGTGCGATATTGTCGACATTGGCGACGTCGAACGTATAGGTGAGTGTATCTCCTGCTACATAGATCTGATTTTGATTGGCGGTATAATCGATCGGTTTGCCCGTCACCACAAGGCGCGGCCGTTCGGCTGCGCGGCTGATCAGATCGGTCTTCGTCAGGAAGGCGTTGGCGTTGGCCAAGCTAGAGTCGCCGACGAAGATCACGTTGCTCTTGTTCGAGGCGGGAACGAATTTCGTATCGGATCCGGAAAGGGCGGTCGCGTAGGGCAAAAAGGCGGCATTCAAAATGCCCGCTTTGTTTTGGTACAATGCGCCGCTTGAGGCAGAACTCGTTTTCTGGCTGTAGACGATGACGGGCAAGCCGCGATCGATGTAGTAATTCTGAATTTCGCCCATTTTTAAATTCGTAATGTCGTTCATGATGCTTTTTGTATCGTGGTTCTGGCCGCTGGTCGAGACGAGCGTAGCGTTGTAAGCGCCTTTGCCGATATAGATTGCGTCGTAGCGCCCGTCGAGCTCGTCCCGCTGCGCGACGAATTGCTTCATCCGGATGGAATCGACCTTGATGACGGGATCGTTGTAGCTGCTTAAGATCGGCAGAAGATCCGACGTGCCGTCGTCCGTAATCTCAAGTACGCGGATTTCTTGTTTGGACGAGGTGGGCGTGACGTCGGTGATGGTGAATTTCTGTCTAACATCCGTAGCCGTATCGCTGTTGGCTTTAATCGTAGTTGTACTATTGCTGCCGCCATTGCTGGAAACGGTCGTCAAATACTTGTTGTTCGAGAGCGACATAAACGTAAATTCGTTGCCCGACGCAACCTTTTTGAACGTTTCCGTGATTTTGACGGCAGTCGCGGATGCGGTCAAATCATTCGTACCGTTGGCCGTTACGAAAAGACCGTTCTCCTGCGAACGCAGCGATACGGTGCCGTCACCCCAGTCGGTCATAATAAACTTTGTCGCCGTATCTGTGGTTAGGCGCAATTGTGTGCCGCTTAAGACGACATTGCGGACATTGTTGTTTGACGCCGTGCCGGTCAACGTTACGACTTTGTAGGTAGCCGCATGCGCATGAGCCGGCCCGAATGCCGTAACGGGGATTCCTCCGATGACTAAAACAGCCGCCAACGCCAAGCTCAACCAATTTCGAATTCGCGACATATTCTCTCCCCCTCATGGTTCTCTATGTAAGATTCTCGCTTGATGAATTAAGTAGGATACTAGACCTAGAACTTTCCGAACCGATTTTACCATATTCTTCTGAAAAAAAACTGAACAAATTTTGTGTCGAATAATGGGTAATTATGCCATAAAAAGCTGCTTGTCTTTTCTTTATGCGGCGATATATAATCCTTCTGAGAAAAAAGTTGGAAATAAGTCGAGCGGTATCATTTATTTTACTGGAAATTTACACGCATTTAACATAGACATAAGCAGGACTATCGAACTAGTGTTGGGGGTGGTCGGATTGGCGATCGTAAAGAAGAGATTGGGAGACTTGCTGGTCGAGAGTGGCATCATCTCCGAGGCGCAGCTTCAGGAGGCGTTGCAGGAGCAGCGCAAGACGAAGCAGAAGCTCGGGGACCTGCTCATCACGCAGGGCTACATCAACGAGCGGCAACTGATCGAAGTGCTCGAATTCCAGCTTGGCATCCCGCACGTCAGTCTCTTCAAATACCAGATCGAACCCTCCATCACGCAGATTCTTCCTGAAGCGCTGGCTCGGCGCTATCAAGCGATCCCGATTCAAAAGGAAGGCGGCAAGCTGCTCGTCGCGATGGCGGACCCGCTCGATTACTTCGCGATCGAAGAGATGCGGATGAGCACAGGCTTCCGGATCGAGCCGGCCATTACGAGCCGGGACGAGCTCAACCGTGCGATCGCCCGTCACTACGGCCTGCAGGATTCGATGAGCCAGATCATGGGCGAGCTCCCGACGACGCAGGAAGAGATCCGCGAGACGGAGATCACCAACGAGGATTCCCCGGTCGTCCGCCTCGTCAACCAGATGATCCAACAGGCGATGCAGCTACGGGTGTCGGATATTCATGTCGATCCCGGCGAGGCGAGCGTGTCGATCCGTTACCGTCTGGACGGCGTGCTGCGGACGGAGCGGACGATTCCGAAGCAGATGCAGGGCTTCATCACCGCACGCCTCAAGATTATGGCGAAGCTGAACATCGCCGAACGGCGTCTGCCGCAGGACGGCCGGATGAAGATGACGTTCGACAATCGGACGATCGACATCCGGGTTTCCTCGCTGCCGACGATTCACGGGGAAAAGATCGTGCTCCGGCTCCTGGATCTGAGCACCGGAGTGAAGTCGATCGACTTGCTCGGGTTCGGTCAGCGCAACCAGACTATTTTCCGGGAAATGATCGAGCGCCCGTACGGCATCCTGCTCATCACCGGACCGACCGGCAGCGGCAAGA
>NZ_JAGXJW010000088.1 GCF_019091135.1 Cohnella sp. GbtcB17
TGCGCGCGGACGGCGGGCATATCGCCTTCGACGCGATCAAAAAAGCGGTGGACGAAGACGCGCTGATCGTGCGGCTGCACGAATACGCAGGCGGTCGCGGCGTCGCGACGCTGACGCCGGGCTGCGAGGTCGCCTCCTGGCAGGAGTGCGACCTGCTGGGGCGTCCGATCGGCGTGCGACACGCCGGCGACGAGCCGCTGCGGTTCGCGTTGGCGCCTTATGAGATCAAGACATTTGTGATTCGGCTGCGTTAAGAGGCTGCCGCACGCTTTGGGTGGAACGGATCACGAAGTCGCTGGGTTGTTCCTGGTTGAGACTAAAGAGGTAAACGAACCTGCGGAAAGGGGAGTTTGTTCTTAACCGGGACTTCGGGGATGAAACGGACTGCGCGGCTGGAAAGTTTGTTCCTAACCGGGACCAAAGAGGAGACACGGCGGCGCGAACGGGGTTGTTTGTTCCTCATCGAGACCAGAGGCGAAGGACTCGAGAGAAACCGGCCCCGTTTGTTCCTATCTGCGACTTCAGCGAATGAGCTTCCTCTGATGAGACCCCTCCCGGAAGACGGGAAGGGTCCTCTTCACCTGGCAGTTGTTATCCCGCGCATACTTCCTTCCGATTTGTGGGATACCATCATTCATCAATGTGATTCGCCGATCCGGTTGCCGAAGCGCGGCGCGATCGATATAATAAGAATTCTGTCGATATATTCTATCGGGTTCGACAAAATACTTTGAAATAAAACTTGCAATTCCGACTAACCCGATGTACTATGATTAAACTGTTACAAAAACAGATACAGAGATATTGTGGAGGGTGAACCTATGCTTAACCGCAACAAAAAACGTTTTACCGGCATCGTCGTTCTTGCGCTGCTCACCATGCTCGCGAGCGCCTGCTCCGGCAACAACAACGGGAACAACGCGACTCCAAGCGCCTCGGGCACCGCGTCCGCCGGCGCCTCGGCATCCGGCTCTCAGCCGGCGGCTAGCGGCGAAGCCAAAGACGGCGGCAACCTGATCGTCGCCGTCGCCTCGGATCCGGTCGTGCTGAACCCGGACTACGCGGGCGACCGCGTCAGCCTGACGATCGACCAGGCGCTTTACGCGCCGCTGTTCCAGGTGAACAACGGCAAGAAGACGTTCTACCTGGCCGACAGCCTCGATCTGTCCGAGGACAAGCTTACTTATACTTTGAAGCTGAAGAGCGGCCTCACCTGGCATGACGGCCAGCCGCTGACGGCGGACGACGTCGTGTTCACGATCGACAAGATCCTCGACGAGTCCCAGAACAGCTTCCTGCGCGGCAACTTCATCATCGGCGGCAAGCCGGTCCAAGCAGTGAAGGTAGACGACACGACGGTCCAGCTCAAGCTGCCGCAGGTCGCACCGGGCTTCGAAGCGACGCTCGTGCAAGTGTTCCCGATTCCGAAGCATATCTACGAGAACGAGGCCAACATCGAGAAAAGCGAAAAGAACAAACAACCCGTCGGCTCCGGCGCGTTCAAGTTCAAAGAATACAAGACCGGGGAGTACTTGACGCTCGAGCGCTTCGACGGCTACTTCGGCGGCAAGCCGCACCTCGATTCGATCACGTACCGAATCGCCAAGGATACGAACGCTGCAAACCTGGCGCTGCAAAACGGCGAGCTTAACGTCAAGTATCTCGATCCGCAGGATGTCTCCACGATCGAAGCGACGGGCAACTTCGACATTCAAGCTTACAGCGAAGGCCGCTTGGCGTACATGATGTTCAATCATAACAGCGCGACGGGCGCCCTGAAGAAAAAGGAAGTCCGCGAAGCGATCGGCTATGCGCTGAACCGCGAAGAGCTGATCCAGGTCGCTTACGCTTCCGCCGATTATGCGGATCCGGCTCATTCGTTCCTGACGCCTGATGTACTCTACCAGACGAACGACGTGCCGACCTACGACAATGATGTCGCGAAGGCAAAAGAACTGCTCCAGACGGCGGGCGTTAGCAACCTGAAGCTGCGTTTCATCGTGACAAGCGGCAACAAGGTGCAGGAAGCGATCTCCCTGTACGTGCAGCAGAAGCTGAAGGACGTCGGCATCACGGTCGAGCTGAGCAGCATGGACGCTTCCGCGTTTGTCGCGAAGTTCACCGATCCGAAGGCGACCGACTTCGACCTGGTCGTCTCCGGCTACATCATGGGCTTCGACCCGGATGCGTACAGCATGCTGTTCACGTCCGACGGCTCGTCCAACTACTCGCACTACAGCAATCCCGAGGTCGACGAACTGTTCAAGCAAGGCGCCGGCGAAGGCGACGCCGCCAAGCGCGAGGAGATCTACAAGAAAGCCCAGACGATCGTCGCGGAAGACGCGGCCATCTATCCGATCGCCTATACCAAGACGATCGTCGCCCTCGACAAGCGTTACGGCGGTCTTGACCAAGCCGTGCTGAAGCCGGTCGTCATTTTCGAAGATCCGTCCAAGCTCTACCTCAAATAAGCGCTGTTGAATACCGGGCGTTCAAGAAAATAAGCTGGTTCGCCAGCTTATTTTTTTGTACGTCCATCCCGGGGAGCGTACCGAATGAGACAACTCTTAGTTAAAAGGCTCTTGCAGACGATACCGCTGTTGATATTCGTCTCGATCGTCTGCTTCGCGATGATCAAGCTGGCGCCGGGCGACCCGGTGCTGTCTTTCGTCACGCCGAACATGCATGCCGAGGACATCGAGCGCATCCGCCACAATCTCGGCCTGGACAAGCCGGCCTATGTGCAGTACTTTTTGTGGATCAAGGAAGCGGTGACCGGCAATCTCGGCTACTCGCTCGTCAACCACCAGCCGGTCATGGACCAGATTCTCGACCGCTTGCCGGCCACGGCCGGGCTGATGGGCTCTGCGCTCGCGCTTGCCGTGCTGCTGGCGATTCCGCTCGGACTGCTGGCCGGCGCGAACCGCGGCCGCTGGATCGACAAGCTCGTCAATCTGATCGCCTACGTCGGAATCTCGGTTCCGCTGTTCTGGCTCGCCATTTTGCTGATTTACTATTTTTCCATCCATCTGCACTGGCTGCCGAGCATGGGCATGCGCACGATCGGCGTCAACACCGCCCTCGACGTGCTGAAGCACGGCATCATGCCCTGCGTCGTGCTGGCGTTCAGCTTCTTGGCCGTCTATGTCCGGTATATCCGCTCCAGCACGATCGGACAGCTGCGCGAGGATTACGTGCAGATTCAATATGCGTACGGCTCGACCAAGCGCATCGTGCTGCTGCGCCATGTGTTGAAGCACGTGCTGCTGCCGATCATCACGCTGCTCGGCATGTCGATGGGCGAGCTGGTCGCCGGCGCCATCGTGACGGAGACGGTGTTCTCCTGGCCAGGCATCGGCTCGCTCGGCATGACGGCGGTCCGGGGCATGGATTATCCCATCATCATGGGGATCACGCTGTTCTCCTCCGTCATGCTTATTCTGGGCAATCTGGCCGCGGATCTGCTGTACGGCGTAGCGGACCCGAGAATTAATGCAAAGAGGTGATCACATGAACCGGAGCAAATGGCGAAGCGTCGCGGAGGAGCTGCGGTCGAGCGCGTTCGGCATCGCAGGCATCGTTATTCTTGTCCTATTTACGGTCGCAGCCGCGCTGGCCTTCCTGTCGCCGCACGATCCGAACGCGCTGAACGCGCTCGAGCGCCTGAAGCCGCCGAGCGGCGCGCATTGGTTCGGGACGGACGATTACGGGCGCGACTATTTCACGCGAGCGTTGTATGGCGGCCGCGTCTCGCTGACCGTCGGCTTCGCGTCGATGATACTCGCGACGGGCATCGGCGTAGTTATCGGCGTCGCGAGCGGCTATTTCGGCGGATGGATCGATAACCTGCTCATGCGGCTGGTCGAAGTCATCATGTCGATTCCGTCCTTTCTGATTCTGCTGCTGCTGAGCGTATTCCTGAAACCCAGCGTCGGCAACCTGATCGTCATCATCTCGCTTCTCATGTGGATGAACATGGCGCGGATCGTCCGGGCGGAGACGATGTCGCTCAAGGAGCGGGAGTACGTGCTGTACGCGCGTGCGTCGGGCCAGGGCACCTTCGGCATCGTCCGCAGACACATCCTGCCCAACCTGATGCCGGTCGTCATCGTCGGGGCGACGAACAACATCGCCTCTGCGATCATGATGGAGTCGTCGCTCAGCTTTCTCGGCTTCGGCGTCCAGGCGCCGAACGCGACGTGGGGCAGCATGCTGAACAACGCGCAGGGCTTGATCGCGCAGGCGCCTTACCTGGCGTTGTTCCCGGGCTTGTTCATCCTGCTTACGGTGCTCAGCTTCAACGTGCTGGGCGACATCCTGCGCGTCGGCTTCGAGCCGAAGCTGGTGAAGCGGTAGGACGGAGTCCAGAGTGTAGGCGCGGGCGAAGGCGTGATAGAAGGCAGGCCGAGACAGGGCAGGGGCATTACAAGGCAAGGCAAGGCGGCATCAATCAATGTAAAAGGAGGGAACGGGGCATGACGGAACGGTTGCTGGAAATGGAGGATCTCCGCGTGTCGTTCTACTCCCGGAGCGGGGAGAATCAAGCGGTGCGGGGCGTGAGCCTTCATGTCGACGCGGGCGAGACGGTCGGCATCGTCGGCGAGTCCGGCAGCGGCAAAAGCGTGACGGCCAAAGCGGCGCTCGGCCTGATCGGTCCGCCGGGCCGCGTGATCGGCGGCAACATCCGCTACCGCGGCGAGAGTGTGCTCGGCTGGTCGGACAGCCGCTGGCGCAAGCTTCGGGGCAATCGGATCGCGATGGTGTTCCAGGATCCGATGACGGCGCTCAATCCGGTGAAAACGATCGGCGCGCAGATGGTCGAAGTCATCCGCAGGCATCGCGGGCTCGGCAAAGAAGCGGCAAGGCAGGAGGCGGCCGCCAAGCTGGGCGAGGTCGGCATCACCGAGCCGGAGCGCCGGCTGGAGCAGTATCCGCACGAGTTCAGCGGCGGCATGCGGCAGCGGGTCATGATCGCCATGGCGCTCTCCTGCGAGCCCGAGCTGCTGCTCGCCGACGAGCCGACGACGGCGCTCGACGTGACGATCCAGGCGCAGATCCTCGATTTGCTGAAGGATATCAAGGCGAAGTCGAACATGGGCATCGTGCTGATCACGCACGATCTCGGGGTCGTCGCCCAAGTGTGCACGCGGGTCGTCGTCATGTACGGCGGCATGGTGATGGAGGAAGGGACCGTAGAGGATATTTTCTACCGCCCGGGCCATCCGTACACGCAGGGGCTGCTGAAGTCGGTGCCGAAGCGCGGAGGCGGCGCGCGCGAGCGGCTTGTGCCGATCGAGGGTACGCCGCCGGATCTGCTGGATCCGCCGCCGGGCTGTCCGTTCATCGAGCGCTGCCCGCACGCGTTCGGCAAATGCAAGGAGCGGCCGCCGCTGTTCGAGCTCGGCGAGGGCCACCGCGCGCTGTGCTGGCTGCACGATGCGGAGCATTCGGCGGCGGGCGGCGATTCGGGCGGGAACGCGGGGAGGGATTCGAATGGATAAGGCGGTCAAGACGCTGGTAGACGTTCGGGGGCTCAAGAAGCATTTCGCCAAAGAAAAGGATGTCTGGGGCAGAACGACGCAGGTGCTAAAGGCGGTCGACGGCGTGAGCTTCGGCATTCGCAAGGGAGAGACGTTCGGCCTCGTCGGCGAATCGGGAAGCGGCAAGTCGACGGTCGGGCGCTGCCTGCTGCGGTTGTACGACTATACGGAGGGCGAGGTTCTCTACGACGGCCAGGCGCTGTCCGCGTTGGACGACAAAGCGCTGCGGCCTTTCCGGCGACGCATCCAGAGCATCTTCCAGGACCCGTATTCGTCGCTGAACCCGGGTATGAATGTGCTCGAGCTGATCGGCGAGCCGATGGACATCCACGGCGTGCATGCAGGCAGCGCCCGCAAGGAAGCGGTCGCGGACCTTCTCGTGAAGGTCGGGCTCAAGCGGGAGCATCTGACCCGGTACCCGCACGAGTTCAGCGGCGGCCAGCGGCAGCGGCTGTCGATCGCGCGGGCGCTCTCGGTCCGGCCGGAGTTCGTCGTCTGCGACGAGCCGATCTCCGCGCTCGACGTGTCCGTGCAGGCGCAGGTCGTCAACATGCTGGAGGACTTGCAGGCCGAATTCGGCCTGACGTACCTGTTCATCGCGCACGACCTGTCGATGGTGCGGCACATCTCCGACCGGATCGGCGTCATGTACGCCGGCCGCCTCGTCGAGGTCGCGGACAGCGACGAGCTGTACGACAACCCGCTGCACCCGTACACGCAGGCGCTGCTGTCGGCGATCCCGGTGCCGGACCCGCGGGCCGCGGCCAAACGGATCGCCTGGGACCGCGCGGCCTGGATCGGCGAAGGTGCTCCGCTGCGCGAGGTCGGGCCGGGGCATTTCGCAGCGATTCCGTGAATCGCTGACCGGCGAGGGAGCTTGGCAAGGCGATCGAATGCGCGGGCAAGCGAGGAAAGCGCTGTTGCAGTACGAGTCGTGCCGTGCAAGCGAGAAAAGCGCGGTTGCAGCGGCTGACGGCGCCGATACGGGCGCTGTAAGCGAGGAAAGCGCGGCTGCAGCGCGAGTCGTGCCGTGCAAGCGAGAAAAGCGCGGTTGCAGCGGCTGACGGCGCCGATACGGGCGCTGTAAGCGAGGAAAGCGCGGCTGCAGCGCGAGTTGTGCCGTGCAAGCGAGAAAAGCGCGGTTGCAGCAGCTGACAGCGCCGATACAGGCGCTGTAAGCGAGGAAAGCGCGGCTGCAGCGCGAGTCGTGCCGTGCAAGCGAGAAAAGCACGGTTGCAGCGGCTGACGGCGCCGATACGGGCGCTGTAAGCGAGGAAAGCGCGGCTGCAGCGCGAGTTGTGCCGTGCAAGCGAGAAAAGCGCGGTTGCAGCGGCCAAGGTCGCGAATGTGCGCGCTGTAGGCGAGGAAAGCGCGCTTGCAGCCTCGTGATAAGATATAACGGTGGTGTAGGGGCAAAAAGTTACTCTACAGTCTCGCGAACCAATCTAAACGGTGGTGTAAGGGCAAAAAGTTACTCTACAGTCTCGGGAACTGGTCTAAACGGTGGTGTAAAGGTAAAAAGTTACTCTCCAATCTCGCGGGATGGTCTAAAAGTTACTGTAACGGAAAAAAGTTACTCTAAAGAAGTACCGTTTCCCAGGCAGGCAACATAGCAGCGGCAGATAGCGAAGCCGCGGATACGGGCGCTGCAAACGAGAAAGCGCGGTTGCGAGTCATGCAAGCCGAGCATTTCACAGCATCATTAAAGGGGCGGATGAATATGAGCGCGACGAGTCAGACAAAGCTTTCCCAATGGGACGCATTGCTGGTGGAATCGCTAAGGTCGCTGGGATGGACGAATGAGGAGCTGATCGCGCGCGTTCGGTCGGGCCAGCTGCCTGTCGACGAGAGCCCGTTCCAATTCAAATACGAGGCGCTCTCGGCATTCGCGGCGGAGGAGCCCCAAACGTTCGAGACGGCCGTCAAGCAAGGCTACCAGATCAAGTACAACACGGTGCGCGGCATTCATAGCTGGATCCGGGTTGCGCTCGGTCTTGAGCCGGAGCTGTTATTGGAGGCGGGAGCCGAGGCGGTCCGCGTTTCGCTCACTGCCGACGAGAAGGCGCGCCTCGCGTCCGTATTGTCGTTCGGCTGGCGCATTCGCGAGGAAGAGACGGGGGCGTCGGAAGAGTCGGGCGCAGAGCGCGGCGTCTACCTGATCGAACCGATTCAGCGCTAACGGCAGCCGTCGGATGACCGCATAAAAACTCGTTGACAGATTATCCAGTCTTGTCCATAATAAATGCAGAATGAACGCGGGGAAGCGCCCCGTCAGAGCCGAACACGTCACGTGTCGCTTTGACGGGGCTTTTTTGCTAAGGAGGAGGCTTGTTATGGATAAAAAAAAGGAATGGGAAGCGTCGATCAGAGAAAAGCGCGTGACGTACGACATTTACGCGGAGCTGCCGGAGGACGGACAGCGTTACGAGGTGCTGGACGGAGCGCTTGAGCTGATGTCGGGCCCGTCGCTTGTGCATCAGATGTTGGGCGGTACATTGCATCTCATCGCGCAGAGCTGCAGCTCGGAGTACTTTATTCTGCTTGCCCCGCTCGACGTCATCTTAAGCCCGCGAAATGTCACGCAACCGGACGTCATCTTTATCCCTTCGGAGCCGGACGGACATCATGACGATGCGGGGTATCGACGGCTCGCCCGATCTCGTCGTGGAGGTGTTGTCGCCGGGTTCCAGACACAGGGACAAGGTTCGCAAGCTGGACATTTACGGGAAGCATGGCGTACAAGAGTATTGGATCCTCGATCCCGACGCCCGTACGCTGGAGCGTTATGAACAGGAAGGGGATCGGCTAACGCTGACCGAGCTGTTCGAAGGCGAAGATCGCGTCGTATCGGAAAAGCTGCCGTGCATCTCGTTCGCCTTAAGCGAACTGTTCGCGGAGGAACAGATCGGCCGTTTGCTCGCGGGCGGTTAACGGGCGGGCAAACCGTTTGACATGCAGATTCATGCGCTTATATATTAAGGCGGTGAAGGATTAAAGCCTTTTATGGACAAAGGAGATGGAGCGCATGAGCGTTCAATTCAAGTGTTTTCCGGGAGGCCGGCGCAAGGCGGTTACGTTCAGCTTCGACGACGGCAGAGTGCAGGATCGCAGGCTGGTCGAGACGATGAACCGGTATGGCCTCAGGGGGACCTTTCACCTGAACGCTGGCAAGCTTGGCTTGGATGGTTATATCGGTTCAGACGAGGTCGCCGGGCTTTTCGTGGGACACGAGGTGTCGGCCCATACGATCAACCATCCGTTCCTGGACCTGTATCCGACCGACGCGCTGGCCGGAGAGGTCTGGCAGGACCGCAAAGCGCTGGAGCGCTTGACGGGTTACCCCGTCCGCGGCATGAGCTATCCGTTCGGCACGTACGACGACCGGGTCGTCGCGGCGCTGCCCGCGTTCGGCATCGAATATGCCCGCACGACGAAGAGCCACGGCGGCTTCGAGCTGCCCGCGGATTTTTTGCGCTGGCATCCGACCTGTCACCACAAGCAGATGGTCGAACGCACGGAGGACTTTCTGAGCCACCGGGACCGCTTCGGCAGAATGACGCTGCTCTATATTTGGGGGCACAGCTACGAATTCGATTCGGACGACAACTGGCATCTCGTCGATGCCGTCGGCGAGATGCTCCCCGGCGCGGACGATATCTGGAAGGCGACCAATGCCGAGATCTTCGCCTACAAGCAGGCGGTTGACCGATTGCGTTTTTCCGCGGACTGCACGATCGTGCACAATCCGTCGGCGATCGAAGTGTGGATCGAAGCGGACGGACAGCCCGTCCCGGTCGGGCCGGGTGAAGTGAAGCGCTTTTGACGCTGCTGCGGACGCTCGTCACGCCGGATTGAGGATCCGGTCGTTCGAATAGACGCATACCGCATAATAGACGAAGTACACCGCGACATAAGCGCCCATCGACAGCAGGATCGGGATCGTGAAGTTCATGCCGACGAGTCCCGCCGTGAACACCTTCATGATGACGTAGCCGTGCGCCGTGCCTACCGCGAGCGGTAGAACGAAGACAAACAGCGTCTGCCAGGCGATCGTCCGCCGGAGCTCCCGGCGGCTGACGCCGAGCTTGCGCAGCACAGCGTACCGCCCGATGTCGGCTTGCGCCTCCGTCATTTGCTTGAAGTAGATCATGCTGCCCGTGGCCGCGAGGAAGACGAGACCGAGGAACCCGACGATGAACAGGAACAGTCCCGATTCTTCCTGCGTACGCTTGTATTCCGCGTAGAACGTGCTTAGGCGGACATCGTCTCGGTCCGCGGCCAGCGCATTTAGCCGGTCCGCGGTGGCGCCGGCCTTTTCCTGGCCATCGACTCTGTAGACCTCGAATACGGTAGGCGCGGCTGTCTCCGCGATCTCGGCCCAAGTGCCGTCGTCCACGACCGCGAACAAATCGGGGAACCGCCAGCTCAGCACGCGTCCTTCCAGCAAGGTCACGAAGGGCAGCGCTCTTTTCTCGTCTCCCATGCGCAGTTCAAGCGATTGCCCGGCGTATTCCGTATAGGTTTGATCGTCCAGCATCGGCCGGATCGCCGCCGCCTCTCCTGCGGCCAGTCGGACTGTCTCGTGCCTTCCGAGCGCCTTGGACGCCTCGTTGTAGGCGCTCGCGGACAGAATCGATACCGTCTTGCCCGGCTCGGCGTACGAATAGTAGTGGATCGGTAACTCGCGCAGATTGGTCAGACTCGCGTCCAGCTCGACGACGGGAATCGAGAGATGCGAGACGACCGGGTGGCTCCTGTCCGCGTCGATGACATTCCTGACGGCTTCGTCGAACGCGGGATCGACGGACGCATGCTCGTAGCTGAACGGCCGACTCTCGGCGGTGCTGCGTTCCGCGAAGTAGTATTGGATGTACACGATGCTGAAAATGCCGAGGGTGATGCCGCTCAGCAGCGCGATCATCGAAAAGGTGCGGACATGACCGCGCACGCGGAACAACAGCTGCGATACCCCGATCATGGCGGTGCCTCGGTAATAACGGGATTTGTTGCTGCGCCAGGCGGCGAGCAGCGCCGGCACGGCCGCGCGGAACAGCAGCCAGGTGCCGAGCAGGATGCAGACGAGCGCGATGCCCATATTCAATGCGAACTGCTCGGTCGTGTGAATCTCCTGAAGCGCCGAGATGTAGCCTCCTGCGATCAGCAGCGCTGCTGCGAGCGCGGCCCATACCGAGACGCGGGGCGCCGGCTCGCCCTTTTTATCCGCTCTGAACAGCTCGATCAGCGAGAACTTGTAGATGAGCCGGTAGCTGTGGAGCGAGGTCGCCAGAACGATCAGCGCGAACACGGCGATCGTATTCCCCGCGGCCTCGAGCGAGAGCCCGAAGCCGACGGACGACGAGGCACCCGTGCCGAGCAGTCGAACCAGAATCATGCCGAACAGCTTGGACAGCAGCGTGCCGAGCCCGATGCCTGCGGCCAGTACGACGGCGCTCAGGATCAGGTTTTCGTAGAGCAACATGCGTCCGATCGTCTTGCGGCGCACGCCGAGTAGCGCATATAGCCCGATTTCCTTTTTGCGGTTGCGTGTGAAAAAGGCGTTGGAGTAGCCGATGAATACGGCGGCGAACAAGGCCAGTACGACCGACGAGCCCATGAATACGGTGCGCAGGTTTTGCGAAGATGCCATCCCCGCTTCGATGTCCTTATTGTATTGAAGGCTGACGAACGTGAAGTAGATGACGACGCTGATCAGCATCGAGACAAAATAAATGCCGTAGTTCCGGGCGTTGCCTCTCATGTTTTTCTTGGCCAAATCCCATGGTGTCATGGCGAGCCTCTCCTTTCCGCGATCGGGCGGCGAATCATTCGACGACCGGCGCGCCGCTGCCGAGGACCGACAGCGCGTCCAAGATTTTTTTGAAAAAAAGCGGCCGCGCCGTCTCGCCTCTGCCGATCTCGGTGAACACGCTGCCGTCCTTGATGAACAGTACGCGAGAGCAATAGCTGGCCGCGAACGGATCGTGCGTGACCATGAGGATGGTTGCGCGTTCGCGCAGGTTGAGCTCCTGCAGGCACTCGAGCAGGTCCGTGGCGGACTTCGAATCGAGCGCGCCGGTCGGTTCGTCGGCCAGCACGAGTCTCGGCTTCGCCACGATGGCGCGGGAGGCCGCCGTGCGCTGCTTTTGACCGCCGGAGATCTGGTAAGGGTACTTGTCCAGAATGTCCCCAATGCCGAAGCGTTCGGCGATCTCGATCGCGCGGCGTTCGAGCTCTTTGGTTTCGGCGCGCGCCAGCGCCAGCGGCAGAACGATGTTTTCCCGGACCGACAGCGTGTCGAGCAGATTGAAGTCCTGGAAAATAAAGCCCAGCCGATCCCTGCGAAATGCGGACATCCGAGCCTCGTCCATATTTAAAATGCTGACGCCGTCCACTTCGATCTCGCCCGCGGTCGGTCTATCGATCGACGACAGCAGGATGAGCAGCGTCGCCTTGCCCGAGCCGGACGGCCCCATGATGCCGACGAACTCGCCTTCCGCGACGGTCAGGTCGATCCGCTGCAGCGCCGTGAACAGATTGCCTCTCGCGCCGTACGTTTTTTGCACGTTTCTCGCTTCCACGATCGTTTTCACCGTTGATTCCTCCATCTCCGTCATTCAAGAGCGTCAGGCCTGCGATACTTATTGTACAGGAACCGTTACGCGTTCAACCGAACAGCCGGGGCGCCCAAACTAACAATATTGTCACATACGGCGTGTTGCGCGGGACAGGCGGGGATGGTATGAATGACTCATGCGGAAAGGCGAGCGGCCAGGGGAGGCACGGTATGAGCATGAAAATCATGATCGTCGAGGACGATCCCACGATCAGGGAGCTGATCGCGGAAGCGCTCGGCAAGTGGGGCTTCGCGACCTGTCTTGCGGAAGATTTCGGCCAGGTGCTGGCGGCGTTCGTCCGGGAAGCGCCGCATCTGGTGCTCATGGACATCAACCTGCCCTCGTTCGACGGCTTCTACTGGTGCGGCCGGATCCGGGAGGTATCGAAGGTGCCCATTCTCTTCCTTTCCTCGCGGGACACGCCGATGGACATGGTCATGTCCATGAACATGGGCGGGGACGACTTCGTGCAGAAGCCGTTTCATATGGACGTGCTCGTGGCGAAGATCCAGGCGCTGCTCAGGCGGACGTATACTTATCTGGACGCACAGCCCAGCATCATCGAGCACGATGGCGTCGTACTCGACCTGAAGGACGGGACGGTCGTCCGAGGCGACATCCGGGCCGAGCTGACCAGGACCGAGTTCGCGATCTTGAGCCTGCTCATGCGGCATAAGGGCGCCATCGTCAGCCGAACGAAGATCATGCGCGCGCTTTGGGAGGACGAGAGCTTCGTGGACGAGAATACGCTCACCGTCAATATCGGACGCCTGCGGCGGAAGCTGGCGGAGCTTGGCCGGGAAGACTTCATCGCGACGCGCAAAGGGCAAGGGTACGTGGTGCCATGACATTCACGGAATATGCCAGAGACAAAGCGCCGTTTTTTGCGTTCGCGGCAGGCTTGACGGCATTCGTCGCCTTAATGATGTCGGTCAGCGGCGTCGATTCGGGCACCGTCCTGTACACGGCATCCGCCTGCATTGTTTTTACGATCGTGTATGCCTGCGCGGGTTATCTGTACCGGAGAGGATTCTATCGGGAGATCGAACGAAGCACTGGGGTCAAGGACGTCAAGGTCGAACATCTGCCGAAGCCGCAGACGCGGGGGCAGGCGCGGCTGCTGGCCTTCATCCGGCACCGGCAGGACGAGCACGAAGAACGGCTTCACAGTCTGCGGGCCGAGATGCGCGAGCATCAGGACTTCGTCATGTCCTGGATTCACGAAGTGAAGCTGCCGATCTCAGCCGTGCGGCTGCTGCTCGAGCGGGAGGAGACGCTGCCCGAACCGCTAGCGGACAAGCTGGAGGACGAGATCGCCAAGATCGACAGCTATGTGGAGCAGGCGTTGTATTTTTCGCGCATCGATTCCTTTTCCAAAGACTACTTCATCGCCGAGCTGCCGCTGCAAACGGTCGTCAAGGCGAGCGTGCGCAAATACGCCAAGCTGTTCATCAACAAACGGATCGCCTTCGACATGCAGGAAGGAGAGATCAGGGCGCACAGCGACGGCAAGTGGCTGGCCTTCATCGTCGAACAGATCATGGCGAACGCGCTTAAATATACGCCGGAGCAAGGAAGGATCGCGGTCGGCTGGGACGAGGACGCGGCGGAAAAGCGGCTGTGGATCGCGGACGACGGGATCGGCATTCCGCCCGAGGAGCTTAGCCGCGTCTTCGACAAGGGCTTCACGGGTACGAACGGCCGCGTCCATGCGAAGTCCACGGGCCTCGGCCTCTACCTGGCGCGGCAGATGGCACGCAAGCTCGGGCACAGGCTGTCCGCAAGCTCCGAACAGGGAGCGGGCACGCGGCTAACGATTCATTTTCCGAAATTCAGATCGTACATGGACGTCGGCCGGCCGTGACGCAAGCTTGCGCTTGCGCCGAAGAGCGAATAGGCGTTTACTAGGTGGAGGAAGTTCGATGCATTCGGAGAAGGAGAGATGGCACCGTGAACCCACATACCGATATTGTCGCATTCGTCAAGCATGGAGCCGAGACTAGGGGCATTCGCTTGTCCGAAGTGGCATTTCCGGACGAGATCGTCCTGGCGCCGGGCGCGACTGCGCGATTGCCGGCCTACTTGAAGGATAAAGGCCATCGTCGGGCGCTGCTGGTCGGCGACCCGCTCACGATGGCCGCCGCGAAGGGCGACGAGCTGGCCGATGCGATCCGCGAACTGGGGATCGCCGCCGAGGCGACGCTCGTGAAGCCGAACGCGGCGGGGGACGTCGTGGCGGACGAAGCGTCGATCGTGCAAACGCTGCTGGACATCCAGCAGCATGGAGCGGATGTCGCCGTAGCGGTCGGCGCAGGCACGCTGCACGACATTACGAGATACGCCGCCTATACGGCAGGTTTGCCGTTCGTCTCGGTGCCGACGGCGCCGTCGGTCGACGGCTTCACCTCGAAGGGCGCGCCGCTGCTCATCCGCGGTGACAAGATTACCGTTCCCGCGATCGGTCCCGAGGCGATTTTTGCGGATACGGACGTTCTGGCGCAGGCGCCGGGCGCGATGGTCGCGGCCGGCTTCGGCGACATGCTCGGCAAGTACACGTCCTTATTCGATTGGAAGGTCGGGCACGCGCTCGGCGGCGAGGACTACGCTCCGTATGTCGCCGAGTTGACCGCCATGGCGCTTGAAGAATGCGTCGCTAGCGTCGAAGCGATCGGCGCCCGGACGCCGGCGGGCATCGAGACGCTGACGCGCGCGCTGATCGTGTCTGGTCTCGCGATGCTCATCTTCGGCCAGTCGCACTCCGCGTCGGGCGCCGAGCATCATTTGTCGCATTACTGGGAAATGGAACTGCTGCGGACGGGCCGCCGGCAGGTGCTTCACGGGGCGAAGGTCGGCGCGGCATGCGCCGTCATCGCCGAGCATTACCGTCATTGGCTCGGACAAGCCGCAGCGCTTAACGCATCGGGTCCTGCCGCGGCGCTGGCCGCCAAGCTAGGCGACCGCCTGCCGGAAGTCGCTGAATGGCTTGGCGAGCTGCCCGGTGCGCCGCGCATCCGCGAGCTGCTGCGAACCGCAGGCGGCCCCGACTTGCCGGAAGCGCTCGGCATCGAGAGCGAGCTGGTCGCGCGGTCGCTGCGCGAAGCGGACGAGATCCGTCCGGGCCGCAAGACGCTGCTGCGGATGATCAACGGGCGGCCGTGAACGAAGCTTGTCTGCATCGCCTCAAAAGAAGGCGATGACGGGCAAGCTTTTTTAACGATTCAGTAAGCATGGGGCACCGGACTCAGGAGGCGCTATTTCGTAAAAATCGGTCCAGATGGGGGGCGTAGCGGACTGGACGGACGTTATTTATCCGGATCAAGGCCGAACTAGGCCGGCGATTCGGAAATAACGGCTCCTGTGTCCGCGAAAGGGTTGCAAGCAGGGATTTGACCAGCAATAACGGCCACTCAGTCCGTCGTCATCTACGCTCCAATAGGAATGCGCCAGCCAAAGGCCACAGACGGCTTTTTATCCAGTCGGAAAATAAAGCCGTTGCGGATGGCGCAGCCTGCGGCCGACTGGGGTGTATTCGCTTCAGGCTCAATCTAGCATCCTATTGTGTATCGAAGCGCCCTTTTAAAATCCGACAGCCTCGCTAAAATCCGCTTGACGACGGTTGCGATTTGATTTACGATGTGTTTGTGTAATCGATTACGTAAACGGTTCCATCATAGGATACGGCAAGCGGCAGGAGTGAAGGAAGTGCCGAAGGCAACGATCAAGCAGGTGGCGGCCGAAGCGGACGTATCGACTGCGACCGTCTCCAGAGTGCTGAACGACAGCGGCTACGTGAGCGACGAGATTCGCGCGCGCGTGATGACGGCGGTGGAGCGGCTTAACTATCAGCCGAGCGCCATCGCCCGCAGCCTCAAGCAAGACAAGACGTATATGATCGGCGTTATCGTACCCGATATTTCCAACTCGTACTTCGCGGGCATCTCGCGGGGTATCGAGGATGTCGTGGGCCGGGACGGATTCCAGCTTATGTTCTGCAGCTCGGACGAGAATCCCGACAAGGAAGCGAGACTGCTGCGGCTGCTTCAGGAAAAGCGCGTCGACGCGATCGTGCTCGCGACCGCCGGCGGCAACGAGCAGACGGTATCGGCGCTCGCCGAATCGGGGTTGCCGGTCGTGCTGATCGACCGCAAGCTGTCGGGGGAAGCGAATCTGGATCTGGTCGCGGAGGACAATGAGGACGGCGCCAAGCGTCTGATGAGCAGGCTGCTCGAAGACGGACACCGCGTCATCGGCGTCGTGAACGGGCCGGCAAGAGTCAGCACGGGACGCGAACGCTACGAAGGCGTGATCGCGGCGATGCGGGAGCGCGAGATCGAACGGGAGCCGATCGTTTACAACGGAGACTTCTCGACCGAAGACGGCATTCGGGCCGTCCGCACGTTTCTCGAAGCCGATCCGAAGCCGACGGCCATCGTCTCGCTCAATAACCGCATGAGTCTCGGCGTGCTGCTCGAGATCGTGCGTCAGGGCTTGCGCATTCCGGACGATATCGCCGTAGCATCGTTCGGGGAGGTCGAAGCGGGCTCGCTGCTGAAGGCGCCCAAGCTCTATTACATCGACCAGCATCCCTACGATATGGGCCAGCGGGCGGGAGAGATTCTCCTGCGGCGCCTCGGCAAGGACGGGGAAGGGCAAGCTCCGATACAAGAAATATTCCGCAACGAGATTAATACAATTGAATGAGAGGATGAGCTTGGAGATGAATCAAAGCGGAGCGTACTGCAATCGATTGCAGGGGAGCCTTCCGAAAATCGGCATTCGTCCGATCGTCGACGGCAGGCGCGGAGGCATCCGGGAATCTCTCGAGGATGTCACGATGGATATGGCGCGGAGCGTGGCGGCGTTTCTGTCGGAAAATCTGCGCCACAGCGGCGGCCAGCCGGTCGAATGCGTCATCGCCGACACCTGCATCGGCGGCGTGGCCGAGGCCGCGCGGACCGAGGAAAAGTTTGAGCGCGAAAATGTGGGCCTGTCGATATCCGTGACGCCGAGCTGGTGCTACCCGACGGAGACGATGGATACCCATCCGACGCGACCGAAGGCGATCTGGGGCTTCAACGGTACGGAGCGTCCGGGCGCGGTGTACCTGGCCGCGGTGCTTGGCGCGCACAACCAGAAGGGGCTGCCGGCCTTCTCTATTTACGGACAGGACGTGCAGGACATCGGGGATACCGAAATTACGCCCGACGTACAGGCCAAGCTGCTGCGATTCGCGAAGGCGGGGCTTGCGGTTGCGACGATGCGGGGCAAATCGTACCTGTCGATGGGCAACGTCTCGATGGGCATCGCAGGCTGTATCGTGGATGAGCCGTTTTTTCAGCGCTACCTCGGCCTTCGCAACGAATACGCCGACATGACGGAGTTCGTCAAGCGGATGGAGCTTGGCATTTACGACAAAGAAGAATATGAGCGCGCACTCGCCTGGGTCAAGGAGAACTGCCGCCCCGGCGCGGACGTCAATCCGGCGCATCTGAAGCGCTCCGAGGCGCAGAAGGAAAAGGATTGGGAGACGGTCGTTAAGATGACGCTGATCGCCCGCGACCTGATGGTCGGCAATCCGAAGCTCGCCGAGCTCGGGTTCGGCGAAGAAGCGCTCGGCCGCAACGCGATCGCCGCAGGCTTCCAGGGACAACGCTCCTGGACGGACTATTTCCCGACCGGCGACTTCATGGAGGCGATCCTGTCTTCCTCCTTCGACTGGAACGGCATCCGCGAGCCATTCATGCTGGCGACCGAGAACGATACGCTGAACGCCGTTACGATGCTTTTCGGCCATCTGCTCACAAACGCGGCACAGATATTCGCCGACGTGCGCACGTACTGGAGCCCTGAAGCGGTGAAGCGCGTGACGGGCTACGAGCTGGAAGGCCCCGCTGCCGGCGGCGTCATTCACCTGATCAATTCGGGTCCTGCCGCGCTTGACGGCACGGGGCGCCAGACGCGCGACGGCAAGCCTGTCATGAAGCCGTTCTGGGAGATTACGGAGCAGGAGGTGCGCGATTGTCTGGAGGCGACCGAGTGGTGTCCGGCGGTCGACTTCTTCCGCGGGGGCGGCTTCTCGACCGACTTCACGACGCGGGCCGGCATGCCCGTCACGATCGCCCGCATCAACCTGGTCGCCGGGGTAGGCCCGGTGCTGCAGCTGGCCGAAGGCTTCACGGTCGAGCTGCCGGACGAGGTGCACGACAAGCTGGACCAGCGGAGCAATCCGACGTGGCCGACGACCTGGTTCGTGCCGAGACTGACGGGCGAGGGGCTGTTCAAGGACGTCTACACCGTCATGAACAACTGGGGCTCCAACCACGCGTCCATCAGCTACGGGCATGTCGGCGCCGATCTGATCACGCTGGCCTCGATGCTGCGGATTCCGGTCAGCATGCACAACGTGGCGGACGATCAAGTGTTCCGGCCCAGCTACTGGACGGCGTTCGGGGGTCTCGAGCCGGTCGGCGCGGACTATCGCGCTTGCGCGGCGCTCGGGCCGCTCTACAAGTAAGGGAGGCGCGTGGAAATGAGCAAGCGGTATGCGATCGGCGTCGACTACGGCACCGAATCGGGGCGGGCGCTGCTCGTCGATATCGCGACGGGCGAAGAAGTCGCGACGCACGTGACGCCTTATCGTCACGGCGTGATCGATGAGGCGCTGCCGGGCACCGGGCTTAAGCTCGAGTCCGACTGGGCGCTGCAGCACCCCGAGGATTATATGGAGGTGCTCCGTCAATCCGTGCCTGCCGTGCTGCGGGAAGCGGGCGCTAGCGCAGACAGCGTCATCGGCATCGGCATCGACTTTACGGCCTGTACGATGATGCCGCTCGACGCGTCTGGCACGCCACTTTGCCTGAAGCCCGAATGGCGTGACGATCCTCATAGCTGGACGATGCTCTGGAAGCACCATGCCGCGCAGGACGAGGCCAACAAGATCAACGAGACGGCGGCGGCGCGGGGCGAGGCGTTTCTCGCCCGCTACGGCGGCCGAACCTCCTCCGAATGGATGCTGGCGAAAATCTGGCAAATTCTCGACGAGGCGCCGGACGTATACGACAGTGCGGACCTGTTCATGGAAGCGGCCGATTGGGTCGTCATGCAGATGACGGGCAATCTCGCCAGGAACAGCTGCACGGCGGGCTACAAGGCGCTCTGGCACAAGCGGGACGGCTTCCCGACGGCAGCGTTTCTCGAGGCGCTCGATCCGCGGCTCGCGGACCTGCCCGATACGAAGCTGAGAGGGCCGATCCTCCCGCTCGGCGCCAAGGCGGGCGGTCTATCGGCAGAGATGGCGGCGGCGATGGGACTTGTGCCGGGCACCGCCGTCGCGGTCGGCAATATCGACGCGCACGCGATGGTGCCGGCCGTCGGCGTCGTGACGCCGGGCAAGCTCGTGCTGGCGATGGGCACGTCGACCTGCCACCTGCTGCTGTCCCAAGACGAGGTGTTGGCTGAAGGCATCAGCGGCGTCGTCGAAGACGGAATCGTGGCGGGTTACTACGGCTACGAGGCCGGACAGTCCGCCGTCGGCGACATTTTCGCCTGGTACGTGGAGGAAGCGGTGCCTGCTTATGTGAAGCAGGAGGCGGAGGCCACGGGGATGGGCGTCCACCAATGGCTGGAGCGGCAGGCAGCCACAGCCCTGCCGGGAGAGAGCGGACTGCTCGCGCTCGATTGGTGGAACGGCAACCGCTCGGTGCTGATGGACGCCGGTCTGACGGGGCTTATCGTCGGACTGACGCTGGCGACGAAGCCGGCCGAGATCTACCGCGCGCTGCTCGAGGCGACCGCGTTCGGCACCCGCAGAATCATCGAGGCGTTCGAAACGGGCGGCGTGCGCATCGACGAGCTGTACGCCTGCGGCGGACTGCCGCAGCGCAACCGGCTGCTCATGCAGATCTATGCGGACGTGACTGGCCGCGAGATCCGGATCGCTGATTCGACGCAGACGGCCGCGCTCGGCGCGGCGATGTTCGGCGCGGTCGCGGCAGGCGCCGAAGCGGGCGGCTTCGATTCGGTCGCGGAGGCTGCGGTCCGCATGGCCCGCGTCCGCGAGGAGACGTTTAAGCCGGACCCGGCGAGCGTCGAGGTCTACGAGCAGCTCTACCGCGACTACAAGGAGCTGCACGATTATTTCGGCCGCGAGAGCGGCGTCATGAAAAGATTAAAAGCTTTAAAAAGCCATCCGCGTTGACGGATGTGCTTTTTCTCCAAAACTGCAATCGATTGCGGGACGGGGAGGGGAAGCGAGAAGCGGCAGCCGACGCTAGCCGCGCCCGATGCGGCAGCCGACGCTAGCCGCGCCCGATGCGGCAGCCGACGCCGGCCGCGCTCGAGGGGAGCCGACGCCGGCCGCGCTCGCGGGCAGCCGCCGCTGGCCGCGGTCGAGGGTAGCTGACGCTGGCCGCGCCGGTTGCAGCAACCGACGCTAGCTGTACTCGATACGGTAGCTAACCGCTAACCGAATAACCAATGGTCGCGACGACAGCGGTAGGTTGTACGATAGCCGTACTCGATGCAGCCGCCGACGCTCGCCACGCCCGACACACCAGCCTAAAGCTACCGTGCAAAAGTGCACTATCCAAGGCGGGTATGGAGCGTTTTTGCGGTCTATCGTGCAAAAGTGCGCGATAGCACGTCTCTTTCAGCGAGAAATCGGGAGGCTCCGGGTCAAAATCGTGCACTTTTGCACGGTAGGCGGAGCGACGAACGGGTGCGGATCTCTATCGTGCACTTTTGCGCGGTAGCCCCTATATCGATGATGTGCGAAGGGCTGTAAGAGCGCAAGCCGAGCCCGTAGCCGACCGCTAGCCGATCCGGAAACCTGGCCTTGCGCGGCCCGCCCCACAGCCGCTCGCTCCCTTTTTTACCCGCTGACTGCAATCGATTGCCGAAATCCGACGAAAAACAGCAAAGCCGAAGAAATCCAGACATAAAGGAGCGCATTCACCCATGGAAATGCAACAAAGCTTGACCTCTCTCAGCCAAGCGAGAACCGGCAAAAGAAAACGCGAATCCAGCTATGACCGCACCGGGGGAAACAAGGATTACTTCTCGATCCGGCCGGGGGACAACACGGTCGTTTGCGACATTCCAGGCGCAGGCGCCATCACCCACATCTGGATGACGATGGCGACGGACGCGCCCGCGGAGGAGGCGTATCTGCCCCGCAAGATCGTGCTCCGCATGTACTGGGACGGGGAGACCGAGCCGAGCGTGGAGGCGCCGATCGGAGACTTTTTCGGCATGGGTCACGGCATCACCAAAAACTACACGTCGGCTGCGCTTATGATGAGTCCCGAGGACGGCAAGGCGTTCAACAGCTTTTTCCGGATGCCGTTCGCGCAAGGGGCGCGGATCTCCATCGAGAGTGAAGCGGAGCAGCCGATCAAATTTTACTTCTACGTCGACTACGAAGCCTACGACAGCCTGCCCGCTGACGAACTCCGGTTCCATGCGCAGTGGCGCCGCGAATGCCCGACGGACGGCATCCCCGATGAGGGCGTGGATAACGCAGAGTTCGAATTCGGCGGCAAAAACACGACGGGCGACGGCAACTACGTGATCCTGGACGCGGTCGGCAAAGGTCACTACGTCGGCTGCAACTTCAACGTCCTCAACCTGCGCGTGACGCGGGAGTGGAACCGGGA
>NZ_JAGXJW010000089.1 GCF_019091135.1 Cohnella sp. GbtcB17
AAGCCAATTAGCGGTGCGACAGGCAGCACGTACACGCCGGTCGAAGGCGACATCGGCAATTACCTCTTCTTCGAAGTCACGCCAGTAGCGAAGACAGGTGTGCCGACAGGCTCCCCGGTCGTAAGCACAGGCTTCGGCCCGATCAAGCCGGCAAACGTAGCGCCAGCCGCAACGAATGTCGCAATCGAAGGCGACGCGGAAGTGGGCCAGCAACTGACCGGTGGCTATAGTTATTCGGATGCCGATACGGATGAGGAGAACAAAGAAGCAACGATCATCAAGTGGTATGTAGACAGCAATAAGAATGGCTCGAATAAAAAGCCAATTAGCGGTGCGACAGGCAGCACGTACACGCCGGTCGAAGGCGACATCGGCAATTACCTCTTCTTCGAAGTCACGCCAGTAGCGAAGACAGGTGTGCCGACAGGCTCCCCGGTCGTAAGCACAGGCTTCGGCCCGATCAAGCCGGCAAACGTAGCGCCAGTCGCAACGAATGTCGCAATCGAAGGCGACGCGGAAGTGGGCCAGCAACTGACCGGTGGCTATACGTACACGGATGCCGATACGGATGAGGAGAACAAAGAAGCAACGATCATTAAGTGGTATGTAGACAGCGATAAGAATGGCTCGAATAAAAAGCCAATTAGCGGTGCGACAGGCAGCACGTACACGCCGGTCGAAGGCGACATCGGCAATTACCTCTTCTTCGAAGTCACGCCAGTAGCGAAGACAGGTGTGCCGACAGGCTCCCCGGTCGTAAGCACAGGCTTCGGCCCGATCAAGCCGGCAAACGTAGCGCCAGTCGCAACGAATGTCGCAATCGAAGGCGACGCGGAAGTGGGCCAGCAACTGACCGGCAGCTATAGTTATTCGGATGCCGATACGGATGAGGAGAACAAAGAAGCAACGATCATTAAGTGGTATGTAGACAGCGATAAGAATGGCTCGAATAAAAAGCCAATTAGCGGTGCGACAGGCAGCACGTACACGCCGGTCGAAGGCGACATCGGCAATTACCTCTTCTTCGAAGTCACGCCAGTAGCGAAGACAGGTGTGCCGACAGGCTCGCCGGTCGTAAGTACAGGCTTCGGCCCGATCGTCGCTGCGAACGTGGCGCCTGTCGCCATCGCGCAAGACGTTATCATTAGCGTGAACGGCGCGGTATACGACGGCAAGCTGCACGGCAGCGACCCAGATTCGGGCGACAAGCTGACTTTTGCCAAGATGAGCGATCCTGAACATGGTACGGTCGAGGTAAATGAGGACGGCACTTACATTTACACGCCGACTCCGGGCTACAGCGGACAGGACAGCTTTACTTTCACAGTCACCGACAGCCACGGCGCGACGTCGGCACCTGCAAAGGTGACGATCGTGATTGCGGAACCCGGTACGTATATCATCTGGCTTTCGGCCAATCCCGACACGCTCATCGGTGACGGCAAATCCACGACGCAGCTGACGGCGACCTTGCTTGACAGTGAAAATAATCCTGTTCCAGGCGTTACGGTCAAGTTCGGCGCGACGTCCGGCACTTTCCCGGACGGGTACGAAGCCGTGACGAATGAGTCCGGTCAAGCGGTCATCTTGTACAAGACGTCCAAAATTTCGAGCACGGTCTCCCAGGTCATCCCGGTGACGGCGGAGGTGCACGATACGGATAGAGGCATCTATAGCAAACAACACATCGACGTGACGTTCCAGCCCGCTGCGATCCGCGGCGTCGTGGCTTCGACGGCAAACGGCGAGCGTATCGTAGAAAAAGGCGTTAAGGTCCGCATCTCGAACGCAGAGATCGGCTTCTCGGCCGAGACGACGACCGATGAGCTGGGACAATACGCGATCCCGGTGCCGGAAGGAGATCTCGTCTACAGCATCGAGATCATCAAGCCGGTCACCGTAGGCGGCGAGACGAAGGAAGTATCGTTCAAGCAGACTGCCAAGGTCGGCGAGATCACGGGCGGCGGCGAAGAATATTTCGACTCGGAAAAGGTCGCCACGGGTATCATCGTGCTTGCGAAGCCTGACGGCTCGCAAAAGCTGCTGAACGACCAGGATCCGGTCGACCGCGATATGGCGGCACAGCTCAAGATCAAAATTATGGACCCTGACACCGGCGAATTCATCACGGTGAACGGACAGAACGCGTTCGCGCTCGATCCGAGCGGCGTGTTCAGCATCCCGGGCTTGGTCAAAGGCAAGAAATACGGCCTGGCGATCGTCTACAGCCTGCCTGACGCTCAAGGCGGCGGAGCGGCGAAGGAAATCATCATGAACGCGGTCGACAACGACGGCACGCTGCCGAAGTTTGAGCTGTCCGCGGACGGCGAGCTCAACATTCTCGACGAGCTGATCGACCCGTACGGAGACATCACGGATAAAGTAACCAACGCGGCAGTCGACGGCGCGCATGTCGTTCTCTATTATGCCGATACGCCGCGCAACAGAGCTGCGGGCATCACGCCGGGCACCGAGGTCGTACTGCCCGCAATTGCAGGCTTCGGGCCGAACGACAACGCGAACCCGCAGACGAGCAAAAGCGGCGGCAAATATGCCTATATGGTGTATCCGCAAACCGACTACTATCTGGTCGTGACGGCTACCGGCTACGATACGTACGTCAGTCCGACGATTCCGGTCGAGTTCGCGATCGTACGGCACGACGTGCCGCTGACGCCTCAGACGAGCACGCCGTCTCCGGGCGGCCCAACTGGTCCGTCGACGCCGGCAGAGCCTGAGCAGACAGGCAAGCCGGATCTGATCGTCAACGTCACGATCGATCGCAGCACGTATGAAGAGAGCAGCACGGCGACCGTGACCGTCCAATACAAAAATGACGGCAACGCCGCTGCGAAAGATGCGGAAATTACGCTCGCGATTCCGGCTGGCGCGGAAGTACTGGACGCTGCCGGCGGTACGGTATCGGACGGCAAGATTGTGTGGAAGCCGGGCACGGTGGACGCGGCGGCAGGCGGAAAATATGTCGTCAAGCTGAAGTGGCCGCAGATCGATGCCGCTGAGCGCATGGCCGAGCTGGATGCCAAAGCGTCGGCCGCGAATCTCGGAGCCGAAGACGCCGCCAACGCGGAAGCGTCGGCCAAGCTGCTTATTTTCTCCAACCGCTATGGCAACGTATCGCACACGCGTTATATTCTCGGCTATCCGGACAAGAAGTTCCTTCCGAACCGGACGCTGACGCGCGCGGAACTGGCGGCGATCATCGCACGTCTGATCGACGGCGGCGGCACGACGCTTAAGGCGCAATACAGCGATGTTCGCACAGGACACTGGGCGAGCGGGTACATCCGCATCGCCTCGGATAACGGCATCTTCACGGGCTATACGGATGGCAGCTTCCACCCGGACAGCCCGGTCACTCGCGAGGAACTCGCGGCAGTCATGGTCCGTTACCTGAAACTGAAGGTGGCGAAGCCGCTTGATTCGAAATTCGCGGACGCCGAAGGCCGTTGGTCGTCGGCAGCGATCGAAGCGCTGTTCCGTAATGCATTGACGACCGGCTACGAAGACGGCACCTTCAAGCCTTCCGCGCCGATCGTTCGCCAAGAGGCGGTTACGATGATCAACAGGCTGCTGTATCGCGGGCCGCTTGGCGGCGTGGAAGCTTCCTTCCCGGATGTGCCGGCGTCGAGCTGGTCGTTCGGTCAGATCGAAGAGGCCACGAGATCGCACGAATCCGTGCGGGCCGCAGACGGCAGCGAGATTTACGCGAAAAGCATCGAAGACAACGTTCAATAAGCGATCGAATGGCAAAAGGCTCGTCCTGTTCTCCTTGGAGACTGTGACGGCCTTTTCCTTTTCCACCAACATATTCATTGATTCACGCACGAAGGTCGAAGGGTAATAACTGGAAAACGAGGGCTGCTCGTTGTGCTGCCCATGGGCGAGCGCATAAGAATTTGGGAGGGGTTAAATACTACTCCCATGGTAAAAGATCAATCCTTATCCCTGAGCTACTGCGTTCGTCATACATGCCGTATGCCGTACCTGATGCGGCTTCGGGCCATGGTCCAAAACATCCAAGGAAAGTGGGGCATCTCGCAACCATGAAAGCAACCGGAATAGTACGCCGCATCGACGATCTGGGCCGGGTAGTCATCCCGAAGGAAATCCGCAGGACGCTCCGCATCCGCGAAGGAGACCCGCTCGAGATCTTCGTGGATCGCGACGGGGAAGTCATTCTTAAAAAGTACTCGCCGATCGGCGAGCTGGGCGATTTCGCCAAGGAGTATGCCGAGTCGCTTTCCGAAAGCACGGGGCACATCTGCCTTATTTCGGACCGGGATGCCGTTATCGCCGTAGCGGGCGCATCCAAGAAGGAATATTTGGACAAGGCTATCGGCCAAACGCTCGAGACCTGCATGGAGAGCCGCAAGATCACGCTCGAAGCCAGCGCCGGTCAATTCGAACTGCTGCGCGACAATAGCGAGAGTCTGAGCTCGTTCGTAGCCGCGCCGATCGTAGCCGGAGGCGATCCGATCGGGACGGTCGTGCTGCTTAGCCGGGAAGAAGGCATGAAAATGGGCGAGATGGAGAGCAAGATGGTCGAGACGGCAGCTGGCTTCCTGGCCAAGCAAATGGAGCAATAACAGGCGAACGGCGTTCTTCCCATAGATACAAATCAAGCTTCGCGAACGGAGAAATCCGGAACCGGAAGCTTTTTTTGTTTTGTCGATCTAAATTAATCGTTGCAAAGGCTTACATCTGGATTTATAATGACTACACGAGCTTCCGAAACGTTTTGGAACAGGAGTGGGTACGGTGACGACAATCAAAGATCTGGCCAAGGCCGCCGGCGTATCCATTACGACCATCTCCCGGGCGCTCAACGGTTACAGCGACGTGAACGAGAAGACGCGCAAACGCATACAGACGCTCGCCGATGAGATGGGCTACCGGCCGAATGCCGTGGCGAGGAGCTTGGTTACGAAGAAGACACGCACGATCGGCGTGATTCTGTCCGAGATCAACCGCGAAGGCGCCAAGGACTCGCTCGCCTTCGAGACGCTATGCGGCATCAACGATCGCGCGGTGGAGCTGGATTACGACATTTTGCTTTTCAGCACCAATCCGAAGAAGCAGCTGTCCAAGTCCTATGCCGACCTGTGCAAGGAACGCAATGTCGACGGCGCCATTTTGTCGGGTCTTCGGCTGCACGATCCGTATCTCGAGGAGGTCGTTCACAAGACGAACTTTCCGTGCGTGCTCATCGACATTCCCGCCGAGAGCCGCAACGTGGGGCATGTCACGACGGATAACGTACGAGGCGCCGCCGCGGCCGTGAATCACCTGATCGGGCTCGGCCACCGCCGAATCGCCATGATCAACGGGCACGACGAAGCGGCTGTCAGCCAGGACCGGCTGGAGGGCTACAAGCTCGCGCTTGCGGCTGCCGGCATTCCCTTCGACCCGCAGCTGGTCTACAACGGGGGCTTCAAGGAAGAAGGCGGCTTCGAGGCGATGTACGGCATATTGTACCAGCATCCTGAAGTGACCGCCGTTTTCTCGGCGAGCGACCTGATGGTGCTCGGCGCACTGCGGGCGCTCGAGCGGCTCGGACACCGGGCGCCGGAGCGCATGTCGATCGTCGGCTACGACGATATCGCCATCGCCGCGCACTGCTCGCCGCCGCTCACCACGATTCGCCAGGACCGCTATGCGATGGGCTACCAAGCCGCGCAGCTCTTGGTGGATATGCTCGAGAGCCGGGACGTCGGCCGCAAGATCACGCTTCAATCCGAATTGATCGTCCGTCAGAGCACCGCGCCTTTATCCGGGTAATCGCTTGGCCGCAAGCCGTGATGACTGAGAGGCGTTTTTATTTCCGCAAAAACCGAAACGTTTTGGAAAACCTTAGCGGCGAAATGAAAGCGGTTCATTCGACCGTGCCCCGCCGACCAACAGCAAGAAGGAGAAATGCCGCATGGACTACCGGGTGATCAAAGACAACGACCTTTTCCTTCTGACCGACCTGTCCGGCGACGTCGTGCCGCCGCCCGCGGATGCGGGCGAGGGGCAGCAGCTGGGCTACGGGCTATACCGCAGCGATACCCGGTTCCTGAGCCGGATGGAGCTGCTGATCAACGGCCGCAGGCCGATCGTTCTGTCCTCCGAAGCGGACCAGAACTATGTGTCCGAGACGGTGCTGACCAACCCGCATATGGAGGAGGACGGCAAGCTGATCCTGTGGCGTGAATCCGTGGAGCTGCGCAGAACGCGCTTCATCTACGGGGACGTGCTATACGACAAGCTGACGATGACCAACTTCAGCCCGGCGCAGCTATCCTTCGACCTATCGCTCCGGTTCGAGGCTGATTTCACGGATATGTTTGTGGTTAGAGGGTTCATGGGGGGCAAACTAGGCACGGCCGAACCGGTGGAAGCATCCACGGGCGCACTGCGCTTCGGGTATGCCGGAGCGGACGGGATCCGGCGCGCGCTGCGGATCCGGTGGGACGACCATGAAGCCGTTGCAGGCGCTGACGGCACGGTTCGCTTGGCGGTCGAGCTGGCGCCTGGCGCGTCCCGATCTTTCGAGCTGCTGCTCGTTCCGTCGATCGGAGATGCCGAGCCAGAGGCGGCCGCGCCGCGAGAAGAAGCGCTGGCGCGGCTGGAAGCCGATTATGCGGAATGGGTGGCAACGTCCGCATCGCTCGAGACGGACGATCCCCAGCTCGACGCCTTGTATGCGAGAGGCTTGCTGGACCTGCGCGTGCTGCTGAACGACGAAGGACACGGGCGCTTCCCCGTCGCCGGACTTCCCTGGTACGCGGTGCTCTTCGGCCGCGACAGCCTGATCACGGCGCTGCAGCTGCTGCCGGTAAGGCCGGAGGTCGCGCTCGCCACGCTTCGAACGATGGCGCGTTATCAAGGCGAGCGCGACGACGCCTGGCGCGACGAGCAGCCCGGCAAGATCATGCACGAGATGCGCCGCGGGGAGCTGGCGAACACGAATCAGGTGCCGTTCACGCCTTACTACGGCACGGTCGATGCGACGCCGCTCTTCCTGGTCCTGCTGGCGGAGTACGTCAAGTGGACCGGCGACCTGTCCGCGCTGCGCGAGCTGCTGCCGAACGCCGAAGCCGCGCTCGGCTGGATCGACCGCAATGCCGAGGCCGCCGGCGGGTTCGTCACCTATCACAGCGAATCGGCCAAGGGCATTGCGAACCAGGGCTGGAAGGACTCGGCCGACTCCATCGTCCACCGGGACGGCGAGTACGCGCGGACGCCGATCGCGCTGGTCGAGGTACAAGGCTACGTGTACCAGGCCAAGCGGCTGTTGTCCGATCAGCTTGTTCGCCTTCCGGAAGAGCTGGGCCGCGACTGGCGCGCAATGGCCGCGCGGCTTGCCAGCGAGGCGGAGGCGCTGCGCGAGCGGTTCGAAGCGGCTTTCTGGATGGCGGACGAGGGCTACTACGCCATCGCGCTGGACCGCGACGGCCGCCAGGTCAAGTCGGTCACCTCCAATCCGGGACACGCGCTGGCCTCCGGGCTGTTCGCACCGGAGCGGGCCGCGGCCGTGGCGAAGCGGCTGACGGCACCCGATCTGTTCGGCGGCTACGGCATCCGCACGATGGCCGAGGGCCAGACGGGCTACAACCCGATGAGCTACCACGACGGCAGCGTCTGGCCCCACGACAACTCGATGTGCCTGATGGGACTTGCGGCCGGCGGCTTCTCGGAGCAAAGCGGCACCGTCATCGAAGGCCTGCTCGCGGCCGCGGCGCACTTTGAGAACGCCCGCCTGCCCGAGCTGTTCTGCGGCTACGCGAAGGAGCGAGGCCGGCCGGTCCGCTATCCGGTCGCTTGCTCGCCGCAGGCCTGGGCGGCCGGCACGCCGCTCGTCATGCTGACCGCGATGCTCGGCCTCGTGATCGACGGCCCGAGCGGCACCGTCAGGCTCGCTCCGGCCCTGCCGCCGGGCATGAACCGGCTCCGGGCCCGGCGCATCAAGCTCGGCGCGGGCACGCTGGACGTCGATGTCCGGCGCGATCCGGAAGGCGGCTATCGAGTCGACGTCGTGGGCAATACGAGCGGGCTCGCCGTTCAAGTCGACGAGCAGCGGCCGGCCGGCGCCAACGTTTAGCCGGCGCGAACGCGAGACATCGGTTTTAGAGGGTCCGCCGCGCGTCTGTCGCGGCGGCGGATTCCCTTTAACATATTTCCACACCCAACCAAAGGAGTGTTCGTGCATGAGACAAAGGGGAACGGCATTACTTGCACTCGGTTTGGCTTCTGCAATGGCGGTGACGGCATGCGGAGGGAATAACAACAACAACGCTTCTTCCTCCTCGGCTGCGGCGACGAATGGCGCGACCCAATCCGCAAGCGCTTCCACACCAGCCAGTTCTTCCGCTTCCGCGGAAGCGAAGAATGTCACGCTTCGCGTCGGCACATGGGACGGCGGAGACGGCTTGAAGCAGCAGCAGCAAATCGCGGACAACTACACCAAAGAGCACCCGAACGTCAAGATCAATATCGAGTCGGTGCCGGACCAGTACGGGACCAAGCTGCTTACGCAAGTGGCGGCGGGCCAGGCGCCCGACATCTTCCAGATCGGCGACGGCGACGTGAAGATGTTCATGCAGAAGGGCGCGCTCGAGGATCTGACGCCTTACATCCAGGGCGCCTCCGGCATCGACCTGAACGATTATTACACGAGCGTGCTGGACGTCGGCAAGCTGGGCGATAAATACTATACGCTGCCGAAGGACTATTCGGACATCGGGATCTATTACAACAAGAAGCTGTTCGACGACGCGGGCGTCGCTTATCCGCAGACGGGCTGGACGTGGGACCAGTTCTACGAGACGGCCAAGAAGCTGACGGTGCAAAAAGGCGGCAAGACGACCCAATGGGGCGTAGAACTGCCGGGCGGGTGGCTGCGCGCGATTTTGCCACTCATCAACAGCTACGGCGGCAGCGTCATCAGCCCGGACGGCGAATCGTTCGAAGGCTACATGAACAGCGACGGCACCGTCAAGGCGCTCGAGCTGTACCAGGACATGTATCTCAAAGATAAGATCAGCCCGTCCAGCTCCGACTCTGCGGCGCTTCAAGGCGTCGACCTGTTCGCGGCGGGCAAGGTCGCGATGTCGATGACGGGCCGCTGGCCGGTCGCCGAATACAAGAAAAATCCGGACCTCAACTTCGGCGTCGCGCAAATGCCGGTCGGTCCGAGCGGTGCGGCCAATACGATTTGTTATGCGGGCTACGGCCTCTACTCCAAGTCGGCCAACAAGGATGCGGCCTGGGATTACTTGAAGTATCTGACCGGTCCGCAGGGGCAGGAAGTGATGGCGGAATTTGCCTTCACGGCGGTCAAATCCACGACGGAGAAGCTCGGTCAGGCCACGGATGAGCATCTGAAGCCGTTCCTCGACGACATCCCGAACATCAAGGAGTTCCCGGAAAAGACGAGCGAGTTCTTCGGCGCTTCCGGCGCCAAGGCGATGCAGACCGTGCTCGACAAGATGATGCTGGGCAAGCCGATCGACGTGAAAAAAGAGCTCGACGCCGCGGCCAAACAAGCGACGACCGATCTCGCGGCGGCCAAAAACCAGTAAAGAACAACCTCGTCGCAGTATCGGCGAGACAGTCGGAACGCCGGCGGGAGGCGCGCTTCCCGCCGGCTTCTCCGGCACGGGCATTGAACCCGATAGCTGTAAAAATGCACTTAATTCACCTCCCGGCCCATTAACGGCTCGTCAGCGGCTCAAATGAATGAGACCCTCGTTTTAAGACGGAATTATTTGCATTTTTGCAGCTATCCGCCGCACTTGCGGCATTTTCAAAAAAGAAAGAGGTGCAGTGACCATGGAAAAGGCAGCGACCGCATCCGAATACAAGCCGGTCCAAACCAAGCGCCGCCTGTCCAAAGCGGAGCGCAAGGAGGAGCGTACCTTCTACCTGCTGACCGCGCCCTGGCTGATCGGACTGCTCATCTTTTTTGCGGTGCCGATGGTCGCGTCGCTTTGGATCAGCCTGAACCAGTGGGATATGCTGACCCCCGCGAAGTTCGTCGGCTTCAAAAACTACAGCACCGCGTTCAACCGCGATCCGTTGTTCTGGCAGTCGCTCAAGGTGACGGCGCTGTACTCCCTTTTCTCCGTGCCGCTCGGCCTCATCGCATCGCTCCTCTTGTCCCTGCTGCTCAACCAGGCGGTGCGCGGCATGCGGCTGTTCCGCACGATCTTCTACCTGCCGGCCGTCGTCAGCGGCGTATCCGTCATGGTGCTGTGGATGTGGATCTTCAACCCGCAGATCGGCCTGCTGAATACGATCCTCGGCTACTTCGGCATCGCCGGACCCGGCTGGATCTTCGATCCGCACTGGGCGCTTCCGTCCATGGTCATCATGAGCCTCTGGTCGACGGTTGGCGGCAGCGTCATCATCTGGCTGGCCGGGCTCAAGGGCATACCCCCTTCGCTGTACGAAGCGGCCGAGCTGGACGGCGCGGGCGGCTGGCAGAAGTTCAGGAACGTCACCATTCCGATGCTGACGCCGACGATCTTCTTCAACCTCGTCATGGGCGTGATCGGCGCGATGCAGACGTTCGGGGAAGCCTACGTCATGACGAAGGGCGGCCCGATGAACTCCACGCTGTTTTTCAACTTTTACCTGTTCGATCATGCGTTCCAGAACTTCAGAATGGGCTACGCCTCCGCGCTGGCCTGGGTGCTCTTCATCCTGATCCTTGCGCTCACGGCGCTTGTCGTGAAGTCTTCTGCGGCCTGGGTCTATTACGAAGGGGAAAGGAATTGACGCCACATGACCACTACGAACCGCGGCAGACTGCTGCTTAAAAATTCGCTGATTTACGTCCTGCTGGCGATCGGCTCCCTCGTCATGCTCGTTCCTTTCGCCTGGATGCTCTCGACCTCGCTCAAGGAGTCGTACCAGGTGTTCACCTGGCCGCCTAAGTGGATTCCCGATCCGGTCAAATGGGTCAACTACAAGACGGCCTTCACCAGCCTGCCGTTCGGACAATGGTTCAACAACACGATCATCATCACCGTACTCTCGATTATCGGCGCGGTCGTGTCCTGCGTCATCGTGTCCTACGGCTTCGCCCGGTTCAAAGCAAGGGGCCGCTCGTTCCTGTTTATTCTGACGCTCGCGACCATGATGCTGCCCGACACCGTCACGATGATTCCAAAGTTCTATATGTTCACCCAGTTCGGCTGGATCAACACCTTCTATCCGCTCATCGTGCCGCTGTTTTTCGGAAAAGCCTACTTCGTCTTCCTGCTCCGACAGTTTTTCATGTCCATCCCTGCCGATCTCGAGGAAGCGGCCAAGATCGACGGCGCGTCCACCTTCGGCATCCTGTGGCGGGTCATTCTCCCGCTCACCGTGCCGGCGATCGTGACGATCACGATCTTCCAGTTCAACGACAGCTGGAAAGACTTCATGCAACCGATTCTGTATCTAAGCAAGCCGGAGCTGTACACGCTGACGCTCGGCATCAACTTCTTTAAGAGCCAGAACAACGTGCAGTGGAATTATCTGATGGCCGCGTCCATGGTGACGATGCTGCCGTCGCTGCTGTTTTACTTTATCGGTCAAAAATACTTCGTCGAGAGCATCACGCTGACCGGCATGAAGGGGTGACGGACGGATGGCGGTAGCGGGTGGAAAAAGCGGCGCTCGCCGCTGGATGCTGGGCCTGGGCGGCCTGTCGGCGTCCGCGCTCGGCCTGGAGATGGCGCTGACCAACGTATTCGGCGTGCTGCTGCAGTATCACTACGTGTCGCTTGTCGTCTCGCTGGCCGTCTTCGGCATCGGCGCGGGCAGCTATGCGGCGCGCAGGCGGGCACGATCTGCTGGACGCGAAGCTGATGCGCCAGCGTTGAAGGATGAGGCCTCCAGCAGGTCCGCCGGACTTGCGGCATTGGGGCTCGGCTTGTTCATCGCGCTGCTCAGCCTCTTTCTGGCACGCTTTCCTTATGTCGACCAGCTCGCGCTGTACGCGCTGCTCGGCGCTCTGCCGTTTGTCCTGTTCGGCTGGTGCATGGGACGCGCGCTGGCGAGCGGCGTCCCTACGCGCTCGCTGTATGCTGCCGATCTGCTCGGCGCCGGAGCGGGTGTGGCTGCCGCCTACGGCCTGATTCAGCTCTGGGGCGGCCTGCAGGCGATGTTCGCGCTGTCCGTACCGGCGTTCGCCGCGGCCGTCCTGCTGCTGGCGCCGTCACCCTCCGGGGCCGGAGCGGGGGCGGTATCGGGGCGTCCCGGTTGGCTGCGCTTCACGCCCTTGCTGCCGCTTATCGCCGTCTTCGCAGGTCTGGCTTCCGGCGCCGGCTGGTGGAACATCGACTACGCCGGCATGCGCGGCGCGGCGCCGGACAAGACGATCGTCGGCGCGCTGCGCCAGCCAGGCGCGGCGCTGGAGCGCACCGAGTGGGATGCGTTCGCCAGAGCGGACGTCGTCTCGGGCGGCGATCCCGCGCGCAAGACTGTGTTCATCGACGGCGGCGCCGGCAGCTACATGTACAAGTTCGACGGCGATCTCGCTTCGGTGGCCGGGCTGGCCAAGGACATCGAATTTCTGCCGTTCGCGGCCGGCCCTGCGGACAAGACGGCGATCGTCGGCGCCGGGGGCGGCCGCGATATTTTATATGCGCTGCTTGCCGGCGCGAAGCAGGTGACCGCCGTCGAACTGAGCGACGGCATCGTGCGCGCCATGCGCGAAGATGCGGCCTACAACGGCGGGCTGCTCGATCGCCCGGGCGTCACCGCGGTCGTCGGCGACGGCCGCACGGTGCTCGAGCGCAGCGGCGAGCGCTACGACCTGATCGCGCTCGACCTCGTGTATTCGCAGGTCGGCGGCGTGAACGGACACGCGCTGACGGAAAATTATGCGTTCACGCGAGAGGCGTTCCGCACTTATTTGGACCGTCTTGCCGAAGGCGGCCGCCTGATCGTCATCTCGCACCAGGGCATCGAGGGCGTGCGCGCCTTCTATACCGGGCTTGGGGCGCTCATGGACGCGACCGGAGCCCAGCCGGCGGCGGCTGTGAAGAACGCCGCCCTGCTCATGGCCTCCGAGGAATCCGCCGGTCCCGGGCTGACCTTGACCGTCATCCAGCGCACTCCGCTCGCCGCTTCCCAGCTGGACACGCTGCGCGCCGGCGCGAACGCGCTCGGTCTGCAGGCGCTGTTCCTGCCCGGGACCAACGAGCAGTTTCTGAAGCCGCTGATCGAGGGCAAGCAGTCGTTCGATACATTCGTGAAGGACAGCGACTTCAGCGTATATCCGACGACAGACGACAAGCCGTTTTTCTACAAGCTTACGCCGGGCATGCCGGGCTCGCTCAAAACCTGGCTTGGCGTCATCGCCGGCCTGACGGCGCTGTTTGCGGTCTGGGTATGGTGGCGCGAGGTGGCGCCGCCGAAGCATGCTTCTGCCGCGCAGCCCGTACGAGCCCGTCTCGGCGGCAAGCCTCTGCTGGTCAGCCTGCTCGTCGGCGTCGGCTATATGTGCCTGCAGGCGGCTTTCATCCAGAAGGCGATGAAATACGCCGGCAGCCCCGCCGCCGCAACCGCCGTCGTGCTGCTGGCCATGCTCGTCGGCGGTAGCCTGGGCAGCCGGCTCGCGGGACGCCGCCGACTGTCCGAAGCGGCAGGCGCGGGCGGCGCCGCGCTGCTGATCGCGCTGCTTGCCGCAGCCGAAGCGCTGGGGGGCGGCGGCCTGTACGAGCTGGCGCTGGGCGCGCGGCTCGCCGTGCTCGGTGTTGCAGCCGCCGCGCTGGGGCTGCTCATGGGCGTCCCGCTGCCGCTTCGCATGGAAGCCGCGGAGCGCGGACAGCGGGGCAGCTCGCCCTTGCTGTTCGCGGTGAACGGCATCGCGGGCGTGTGGGGCTCCTGGCTCGGCGCGGCGCTGGCGCTCGCGGCCGGGCTGCGCTGGGCGCTCGCGGCGGCGATCGCCTGCTACGCGCTGGTCGCGCTGCTGTCCGCGCTCCGGCGGGAAAGCGCGAGCGCCGCGACCGCGCAGGATGCGGGCCGGGTATAAAGGGTGCCGCAGCGCGAGACACGTTGGCGGGGCATTGCCTTTTTGACTATGAATCTCCACTACTCGTCGCCCCACCGACTGCTAGCAGAGTAACACGGAAAAACCGTGCAACTCCATGCCGATAAGCGCAAACGGGCACTACCGTCACCTCAACGACACTCAGAACGGTGCCGATAAGCGCCAAAAAGCACTATCGCCACCTCAACGACACTCAGAACGGTGCCTTTAAGCGCAAACAGGCACTATCGCCATCTCTGCAACACTCACTACAGTGCCGATAAGCGCCAAAAGGCACTACCGCCTGCCACTATGTCGCGTCCATTGCAAAACTATTACTTATTTCGCACGATATTCCCGAATTTCGACCAACTTCGCACACCTCGGAAGGAGCGAATCGCTTCATGACGCATCGTTTAGAAGACAACCAGCCGCAAGTAGAAGCCGCTCTTCGCCTCGCCCGACTGACGGCAGGACGGGATACCAAAGTCACTGACGACATGGATCTGTTCGTCTGCGCGGGTCGCCGCAGCTCGATGATCGGGGGCCAGGACGGCGGATTCCCGGACTTCGGCCATCACGTTCCCGACGAGATGGGCGGCCTCTGGGCGCATCCGATCAAGCTCATGGACGGCTTTTGGCTGCATCTGTCCGAGTCTGCCGATCCGTCCGGCGGCGTCTGGCTGGAGCGGGCAGATGCGTTTCGCAACTTCGCCTACTTCAATGAGCACGACTACGCGATCCACGGCCTCGGTCTGGAAGCCGTTCGCAGCCAGTTCTGCCCGGACGAGCATCCGGGCTTCGTCGTCGAATACCGCCTGCGGGACACGAGCGGCCGGAGCCGCGAGCTGACGGCCGTCTTTCAGGGCCGAACGGAGCTGCGTCCGGTATGGTTCTCGGAGGAAGCCGGCATTCATGACGCGCCGGACGAAGCGCGCGCGGATACGGAGCTGGGCGCCGTCGTCGCCAAGGACCGCGACCATCCCTGGTTCGTCGTATTCGGCAGCGATGCGCCCGGATGCGAGCCGAGCGCCGGCGAGTCGTCGGCTCCATCACGCAAGCCGACGGCAGGCAACGGCGCCGACGGCAGCCTGCGCATACAGCTTTCGCTCCCGGCGAACGGCACGGCCGAGCTGCGTTTTTTCATCGCCGGCTCCGTTCAATCGGAGGCAGAGGCGGCGGACGCCTACCGGCACATCCGCGGCGACCACGCCGACATGCGCAGAGCCAAGCGTTTGCGCTATGAGTCGCTGCTGGCCCGAACGGAGCTGGACATACCGGACGAGGAGCTTGCCCGCGTATTCGACTGGGTGAAGGTCCATAGCGAGTGGCTCGTCCTGGACGTGCCAGGCGTCGGCAGAGGGCTGACGGCCGGCATTCCCGAGTACCCCTGGTGGTTCGGCTGCGACAACAGCTACGCCTTGCTCGGGCTGCTCGCCGTGGGCCGACAGGCGCTCGCCGTCGAGACGTCAGATCTTATTCGCGAGACGTCGGAGCGAACCAACGGCAACGGCCGCATCATTCACGAGCTGACGACCTGGGGCCTCGTGGCCAACCCGGGCAATACGCAGGAAACGCCGCATTACATCCAGAGCGTGCGCGAGATTTTCGACTGGACGGGCGATCTGGCCTATCTGAAGCGGGCTTACCCGACCGTTCGTCAGGGACTGGAGTGGCTGCTCGGCGAGATGGACCCGGACGGCGATCTGCTCCCCGAAGGCTACGGCATTACGGAGATCGAGGGGCTGAACGTCGAGCTGATCGACACGGCGGTGTACACTTGGTCGGCGCTGCTCGCGGGAGCGGAGATGGCGGAGCTGCTCGGGGACGGGGAGATTGCCGCGGGCTGGCGCGGTACGGCGGCGCGGCTGGCGGACAAGATCAACACGGATCTGTGGCTGGAAAAAGAAGGCCTGTACGCGGATGCCATGGCCCGAGTCGAAGCCGTTCGCCAGCGGATGCCGGTATATATCGCGCGGGCCGAGAGCATGGGCGCGGATCGCGCTGTGCAGGAGATGAAGGCGATGCAGGCGGAGATGAAGGATCTGCCGCCCGACGAGGAGCGTCCCTGGTTGTTCAAGAACTGGGTCATCAACACGCCGATGGAAACGGGGCTCGCGCCGCGCGACAAGGCGATCCGTGCGCTCGCGCGCATGGGCACGGACGAGTTCACGGGCGATGCCGGCACGTATTTGTCGGGCATGTACAGGACGCAAATGATGACGATCTCGACAGGCGTGCAGGCGGTGGCCGAAGCGCGCTACGACCGGATGGACGAGTCGCTGCGCCTGGTGAAGCTGATCGCCTCCACCTTCGGACGGCGGCTGCCGGGCTCAATCAGCGAGATGTCGCCGGATTACGGCTGCTTCGTCCAGGCCTGGACGAACTACGGAATTCACTGGCTGATCGTGCGGTTCATGTTCGGCATCGAGCCGAAGGCTCATCGCAGAGAGCTGACGCTGCGGCCGCGTCTGCCTTCCGAGTGGCGCGAAGCGGCGATCCGGCGGGTCGCGATCGGCGAAGGGGCCAGCGCCGCGTCGCTTGATCTGGAGATAGCGCTCGGCGACGCCGTCGATCTATACAAGGTGAAGTTGGCCGGAGAAGGCTGGACCGTGCGCATGAACCTGCCGCGGGCCGCCGGAGCGCGCATTCTCGCGGGCGGCAGCCCGATCGAGCATCGGGAGGACGGACCGGACGGCGAGACGCTCATCGCGATCGCGGGGAACGGCACGTTCGAGGTGCGCGTGGAGCGGCGGTAGGAGTCAGGTATCCCGACCAAGCGACACAAGCGTCATATAGAGATGCCGCATTGAGCCGAAGAGAGGGAGGAGGCCGGATATGGCTGGCGAGGAGCGACGGAACGACGGTTTGATTGCAAGAGACGGACTGCATCTGCATCAGGACGCAGGCGACATCGCCGCCGTCGGCAAGGACTGGTCTACCGACAACCTTCAATATGTGCATTCGGACGGCGCCGGCGTCGGGCTAAGCCGTCTAGCGCGGCACGGACAACGAGCGTTCAGCCACGGCTCAAGAGCCGGTAGCGAGTTTGTGCTGCAATGCGGCGGCGAGCTTTACGGAAGCCGTTCTCCCGATCTCAAGCTGCTGGATGCGCGCGTATTTGTGGATGACACCGGGAAGCGGCATTATACGGTCCGTCTGCACTGCGACAAGCTGCGCTTCGAGATCGAGAGCCACACGATCATTTACGAAGACGAGCCGGTCTTCGAGCGCTGGGCGACCGTTCGCAATATCGGCGAAGCCGCCCTCCGCATCGAACGAATCGATCCGCTTCAACTGGAGCTGTCCGAAGGCGAGTGGCGGGTGCTCTCTTACCGCAGCGACTGGGGTGCCGAGTTCGAGCCGGAAACATCGCTGCTGGGCGAGTCCTTCGTCGCCGAAACGCGTTGGGGCCGCTCCTCCAAAGGCATGCATCCCTGGATCGCGCTCGTACGGGATGACGGTGCGATGCTCCATATCAGCCCGATGTGGTCCGGCAACTGGAAGGTTCGCTGCGACCGCCGCGAGGACGGCGGCATCTCGGTCGCGGCGGGGCTGAACGACTGGGCGTTCGCCAAAACGCTGGCGCCGGGCGAGGCGATGGAGAGCCCTCATGTCGCGGTAGCGCTGGGCAGCGGAGGGGATCTGCATACGGTGTCGATTCCGCTGGCGCGCGTCGGCAGACGGCACTGGTACCCGCGCAGCGCGGTGTCCGACGAGCTGCCGGCCGAGTGGAACCATTGGTTCAGCTACGAGGACCAGCTCATCGACGCGGACACGTTCAAGGCTAACGCGACCGAGGCGGCCAAGCTGGGCTTCGAAGCCTGTACGCTCGACGCGGGCTGGTTCGGGGACGCCGAGGGAAGCCTCCACTGGCACAATATACGGGGCGATTGGGATAAGGTCAATACCGACCGCTTCCCGGATGGCGTCGGGGAGATCTCGGCGTACGTGCGCGGTCTCGGCATGCGTTTCGGACTATGGTGCGAGATCGAGGGGCTCGGTCGGTGCGCGTCGCTGGCGAAGCGTCGGCCGACGTTTCCCGCGCTCCGCGAAGGCGAGCCGCTCGGCTACGTGTGTCTGGGCAACCCGGAGGCGCGAGCGTGGGCTTACGCGGAGATAGACCGCCTCATCCGGACGTACCTCTGCGACTGGATCAAGCTGGACTTCAACGTGGATCCCAAAGCCGGCTGCGACCGCTGCGATCACGGGCACGGCGCGGGGGACGGCCTGTACGAGCACATCCGAGGGTTGTACGACGTGTTGGACCGGCTCCGCGAGACGCATCCCGACGTGCTGCTCGAGAACTGCTCCTCCGGCGGCCTGAGGCTCGATCTGGGCATGGCACGCCACACTCACGCCTCTTTTCTCAGCGATCCGGACTGGCCCGAGCACAGCCTGCAAATTTTCTGGGGCGTTTCCACGTTCCTTGCGGCGGACCGGGCGCTGCACTGGAGCTATTCCGATTGGATCGGCGAGCATCCGCGCCAGCGCTTCGACCCGCACGATCCCGCGCTCACGCTTGCACAGTTCGATTATTACACACGAATCGGCATGCTCGGTGCGTTCGGCGTATCCCAGCGGCTGCCGGACTTGCCGGCACGGTTAAGCGATCGTCTGGTCGTGCATACGGCGCATTATCGGACGGTCGTCCGCCGCTTCGTGCGCGAAGGCGACCTGTATCGGCTGACGGAGCAGCCGCTGCGCGAGGGACGGGGGGCGCGTTGGGCTGCGTTTCAATACGCGTTAGCGGAGCGCGGCGAGCATCTGCTGTTCGTGTTCCGGCTGGACGGCGGCGAACGCCGGCGGCGCATCGCGCTTCGCGCGCTGGACGCGGACGCGGCGTACGAGCTGGAGGACCTGGACGGCGGGCCGGCCCGACAGGCGACAGGCGCGGAGCTGATGGAGGCGGGGCTTCTGTTCGCGGACTACGCAGAGGAGCAGTCGGGACTATTCATTTTGCGAAAAATGAAGGGCGGCGCGTAGCGAGCGTACGAGCGGCGATGCGAAAACATGCGTGAAGCGGCTTGGCTTAAGCGTGTCGCGCTGTCCGCGAGGCGGACGGAGCGGCGCTCTTTTTGCCGTTCGGTCGCCGTACCGGCGGCTGGATGGAAGGTTCCGTGCCATTCGGGCTCCGCCTCGCTGTGCTATAATGATCTCACTTTATCGCATGAACGGAGGAGCGCCGATCGCGGCATGCCGCGGCCGGCCACGCGTCTTGAAAAGCCAATCCTCGCAACTCATGCGCGGCGCCGCCCTGCTCGGGGGCGCCGCGCTGCTGTCCAAGCTTATCGGTACGCTCCAGAAGATACCGCTGCAAAATTTGGCGGGCGACCGCGTCTTCGGCTTATACAGCGCGGTCTATGCGCTGGCGGTCATGTGGATGACGCTGGCGGCGGCGGGCATCCCCGTCGCAGTGTCCGCCCTCGTCGCCGAGCGCATCGCCGCCGGCGACGAACGCGGCGCGCGGCGGCTGCTTCGCTATGCCGCCGTTCTGCTCTCGGCGAGCGGACTGCTCGCGTTCGCCGTCTTGTGGGCGGCGGCCGGCCCCCTGGCCGCCTGGATGGGCGCGCCCGAGGCGGCGGATGCGATCCGCGCCTCCTCGCTGGCGCTGCTCGCGGCGCCGTTGACGGCCGCGCTGCGCGGCTATTCGCAGGGACGGCTGGAGATGGGCCGTCCGGCGTTGTCGCAGCTCGCGGAGCAATGCGCGCGCGTCGCATTTATGCTGTGCGCCCTCGGCTGGGCGCTGCAGCGGGATTGGTCGGCGGCCTCGACGGCCGCCGCCGTGCACGGCGGCCTGGCGGCCGGCGCCGCGGCCGGACTGGCAGCGATGCTGATCTCCGGCCGGCGCAGCCGGGCCTATGATCGCGACCCGCGCCGCGCCTCCGCCGAAGCCGCGGAAGCCACCGCGCCTACAGAGCCCGGCCGTGTCCTGCTCCGCCGGATCGTACGCGTCGCGCTGCCCGTCGCAGCCGGCTCGGTCGTGGCGCCGCTGTTCGGCCTGATCGACGCGTTTACGCTGCCGCGATTCCTGCAAAGCGCGGGCGACACGGCTGCCGCCGCCATGTCTGCCTTCGGCGAATACAACCGCGGCGTCGCGCTGCTGCAGCTGGTGTCCATGGCCGCAGGCGGCGCCGCGGCCGCGCTGGTTCCCAGCCTCACGATGGGCCGCGGCGCCGCGCCGGGCATCAGCGCCGAGAGCGCGGCCCGCGCCGCGTTCGCCATGCGGATGGCCTGGTGGTTCGGCGCCGCCGCCGCCATAGGCCTGGCGATCCTCGCGCGGCCGATCAACGTCGCGCTGTTCGCCGACGCGCGCGGCACCGCCGCGATGGCCGTGCTCGGCGCGGCCGCCCTTGGCGCCGCGCTGCAGGCCGTCAGCGCCGCCGTGCTCCAGGGGCTCGGCCACCTGCGCGCGCCGGCCGTCCATCTGGCGCTGGCCGCGCTGGCCAAGGCCGCGCTCAACGCCGCGCTCGTGCCGGCCTTCGGCATCGCCGGCGCGGCTGCGGCCGCCGCCTGCGCGTATGGCGCCGCGGCGGCGCTCAACCTGCGCGCGCTGCACCGCCTGGGCGCGCTGCCGCCCCCGCGCTTCGCC
>NZ_JAGXJW010000009.1:0-44342 GCF_019091135.1 Cohnella sp. GbtcB17
CCCGCCTCAAGATGAGATTTCCCAGTATGTAAGACCCCTTGAAGAACACGAGGTTGATAGGCTCGGGGTGGAAGCATGGCAACATGTGCAGCTGACGAGTACTAATCGGTCGAGGGCTTATCCTACGGTTTGCTTCAAGCAGACCAGCGGCAAGCCGCACAGGTGAAGAGAATTTCTAGCGCATCTTCGTTTCGCATCCGGTTTTCAGGGCGCAAGCTCTGTGAACATAAGCTCTCATAGCTCAGTAGGTAGAGTGCATCCATGGTAAGGATGAGGTCACCGGTTCGATCCCGGTTGAGAGCTCCAGCTTTTATGGCCCGTTGGTCAAGCGGTTAAGACACCTCCCTTTCACGGAGGTAACGGGGGTTCGATTCCCCCACGGGTCACCATACATACGGAGGCTTAGCTCAGCCGGGAGAGCATCTGCCTTACAAGCAGAGGGTCGGGGGTTCGATCCCCTCAGCCTCCACCATCCATTCTCTTATCCGTTGGGGATTAGCCAAGCGGTAAGGCAACGGACTTTGACTCCGTCACTCCTAGGTTCGAATCCTAGATCCCCAGCCATTTGGTTTTTACAGCCGGCTAGACACTGGCCATCTGCGCGTATGGCGGAATTGGCAGACGCACCAGACTTAGGATCTGGCGGGCAACCGTGGGGGTTCAAGTCCCTCTACGCGCACCAACTTTATAAAAGTGCTAAACTCCCTTAATAGATAAGGGAGTTTTTTATTTCTCGGTTCACCTGATAAATGGTTCGCATGGTTTAACATCAATGAAATAAAAAAACGCTCGCCTGCTCCGTCTTAGGAGCAGAGGAGCGCTGCCACAGCCTTATTCACCGAAGGATAATGTCCCGAAATATTCGCTCAGATGAAAGTCCGGCGTCGGAACGCCGACAGGAGACCAGGATACATAATGCGCGACTGGCGTCTCGGATCCGCACTTGTAAAAGTTGCCCTTGAGCGCATGGCCCGGCGCGGCGGAAAAGCCGGGGAACACCTCGGCCAGCCAATCGAGCGGAATACGGAAGGATAACGTCCAGTAGATACGGCCCGCTTCGTCGGCAAGTCCGCGTTCGGCGACGATGGAGAAGCGTTCGGGCTCCAGACCGTAAGACTGGTCCCGATTGTTGCGGTCTACGCCGAGGCCAAGCAGCAGCGTGCCAGCCGCGTTGAATTCGAAATTCAAATAGCGACGGTCTGTCTCCGGCATCGGCTGCAGGAAAAATTCGACGCAGCTGTCGAGGTAAACCGGTTCGTTGGCGCCTAAATAACGAATGACAGGAGATTGTTCGTAACAAACGAATCTGCCTAGAAGCGCATCTTGCGTCCAGCAGAGCTGTGCATTTGTTTCCGGGCGGTATGGGGCATACGTATCCTTTTCCCACAGATAATTGGCTATAGGAGCGGGCCGGACGTTTAACCATGTCTTCTCATCGATACTGCCAGCCTGATAAGCAATCGAATAGTGCGGGGCCAAAGCAATGCTCCTCTCATAGTCAGCAATCATAGACAAAGTTTACCTCCAAATCGTAGTCGAAACAACGACAATCGTAAATACTGGCATAGGCTATTGCCCGCGAGGCGCGATGCGTGATATACTGGCCTCGTCGATTTGGGGCTAAGGACAAGCGATAACTCCAGACGGCTAACGCTAGCGGTGCGATTCCGCTTCGTTTGCCGTGTGGAGTTTTTTTGTTGCCGGCAGACCGGAGGAGGTAAACAAATATGTCGGGCGAAATAAAAGCGAGAGGGCTATCCGCCATTCGTACCTGGCTGTTCGATCTGGACGGAACGCTCTACCGCGGCGGAGAGCCGATGCAGGGCGCGCGCGAAGCGTTAAACATGCTCAGATCGGTAGGCAATCCGATTCAATTCGTAACGAACAATTCCAGGCATTCGGCAGCCGAGATCGCCAGTAAGCTGAACGGCATGGGCATCCAAGCTTCGTCCAGTGACATCGTGACGGCTACCGAATATACGGGGCGCTATCTCAGGGAGCGGCATGGCTGTCTGAAGCTCGCGGCGGCGGGGAGCGATGCGTTCCTCGTCGCGCTTCGGAAAGCCGGGCATCATGTGCTGGAGCCGGGCGAAAAGGGAGCGGTCGACGCAGCGGTCGTCGGGCTCGATCCGACCTTCACTTATGAGAAGCTGGAATGGCTGAGCCAAACGGTCGCTGCCGGGGCGATGCTAATCGCCGCGAACGCGGATGCCTTTCATCCGGGTGAGGGCGGCAGTCCGGTGCCGGAGACGGGGGCGCTCGCGGCCGCGCTGGAGACAGCGTCGAATATGAAGGCAACGTACGTAGGCAAACCGGAGCCGTATTTGTTCCATTGCGCGCTCCAACGGTGCGGCGGGGAAGCTTCGAGCGCAGCGATGGTCGGAGACAACTACGATACCGACATAACGGGGGCCAAACAGGCGGGGCTATATACGTTATGGTTAACTATGTCGGGAATTCCTGCAGAAGAACGCCCCATGGCGGATAAGGTCATACGAAGCTTGGCAGAAATCGTACAAGGGATGCGGCATGGAGGGGATAAGCTTGAGGTATGAACACGTACAAACGAACAGCGACAGGCAGACGATTATTCGCATCGCGGGTTTGCCGGCGCCGGTCACCCTGTTGCACGTGACGGACAGTCATATGAACGCGTCCGATCTGACGGAAGGCATCGAGACGTTGGCGGAGTCGATTCGGCTCTATAACTTCGACACCTTGGATACGCAGATCCGCTTCGACAGGGCGCTCGCTTATGCGGATGACCTGCAGGCCGACGGCGTCGTGCTGACCGGAGATATCGTAAACGGAGCGACTGCGGGGAATCTGGCCTTTTTGGAAAAGCGGCTGTCGGGTCTGCGAGCGCCTTATTTGTACACGCCGGGCAATCACGACTGGGAATACCCAGGCCGTCCGTGGGGCGAGGCGACCCGCTCCGAGCAATACCCCAAGTTCGCGCCGTTCACGGCGGGAGATCCAGCCTTCCGAACGCTTGAGATCGGCGGCGTGCTGCTCGTCGCCGTAGACAATAGCACTTATCAGATATCGGAAGCGCAACTGGCCGCCTTCGAACAAGCGCTGTCGCGGGGCTTGCCTACGCTGCTGTTTATGCACATTCCGATTTACGTACCCTCGTTATTGCCGGATGTCGTGCGCGTCTGGGGTTCTCCGATTATGATGGCTGCACAGGGGTGGGATGCAGAACTAATGAAGCAATGGCAGGTGGAACCGCCGGAAAAGGCGACGCTCGCCTTTTACGACCTGCTGCTGAGCAATCCGGCAGAAAATCTGATCGGCCTTTTCTGCGGTCATGTACACTTCGCCCACGAAGACGCCTTCGGCAGAGGCTCGCGGCAGTATGTAACGGCGGCCGGCTTCGACGGTGGATACCGGGTTATCAGGCTGCTGCCCGCGCGCGCGTCGGACGATCCAGCAGGAAAGGTGGACCCCTAAATGACACTGCTGCACCGGTTGGCGCAAAGTCCGGTCATTGCCGCGGTCCGCTCCGAGGAGGCCGGCGAGCAGGCGCTGGCGAGCGGCACAGCCAATTTGTTCGTCATGGACGGCACCGCGGACGCGGTCGCCCGTCTTGCCGAAGCTGCGAGGGCCCGCGGCAAAGGCGTGTTCGTCCATCTGGACCTTGTAAGGGGGCTGTCGAGCACCGACAAGGAAAGCCTTGTTCTTCTGCGCGACTGGATCGGCGCGGACGGCGTCGTCACGCCCAAAGCCCATCTGATCAAAGAGGCGAAGCGAATCGGGCTTTACGCCATATTGCACCTGTTTGTCATCGATTCGCGTGCGCTGTCCGCGGGCTTGTCGCTGGCCGAATCGCTCCGGCCCGACGCGGTCGAGATCATGCCCGGCGCCATTCCCAAAATCATCGGCGCCTTCGCGGACACCCTCCCCGACATTCCCGTCGTCGCGAGCGGCTTGATCGACAATGCCGCCGAGGCTGCGGCAGCGCTGAACGCAGGAGCGACCTCGCTTTCCGTCAGCAATCGCTCCCTCTGGGCATTGACGCATAAAGATTTGTAGACTTGACGTCGATCTGCTGCATGCAGATGCGGCGTCTTTTCTTTTATCCCGCGGCAGCCTCCTCCGCCCAGGGCATACCTGAACGATAATGCCGCCGACGCCGAACGGATTGTACGCCGTGCCGAGGCCGCGGCTGCCGCTTCGCCGCTGCGTACGGCGAACTGGTGCTGGCTTCACGCTGTGGGGCGCGTTCAAGTCGGACGTGGCGTTCACCGCGACCCGGTGGTATCCGACGCTGCCGCTTCGCGTCGGCAACGTGTCCAGCGCGTTCGGCAGCATCTGGCGCTATTTGCTCAACACGGTGTTCGTCGCCGGCGTCGGCACGGCGGCATGCTGCTGATCGCCTCGCTGTCGGCGTTCACGTTCGCCCGCATGAAGTTTTTCGGCAAAGAATGGCGTATATGCTCATACTGCCGATCGTCACGGGCGGTCCGATCTTCGGCATTTTCCTGCTGCGATCGTTTTTCGAGAGCATTCCGAAGGATTACTTCGAGGCGGCCCAGATGGATGGCGCGCACGACTTCAAGCTGTACTACCATATCGCGCTGCCGCTCTGCATTCCGATCATGGGGACGCTCGCGATCATGTAGATCGTCGGCGCCTGGAACGAATATTTGTGGCCGATGATCACGATCGCCGACCACGAGAAGCTGACGATCGCGGCAGGCCTGCTCATCAGCTTCACCGGACAGTACTCGTCCAACATGTCAGTGACGTTCGGCGGCTATCTGGTCGCGTCGGTGCCGCTTATCCTGCTGTTTACGTTTACGAATCGCTATTACGTGCAGGGCTTGCTGTCGACGGCAATCAAGCTGTAGGGGCGGGCAAGCCTTATGGTTCAAGCGCTTAACGGTCTAGCACTTAACGTCCAAGAGCTTAACTTTCAAGTGACTAACGAACTTTTGCAGCGGCCATGAAGGTCCGACGCCCCGCGGGGCTGCGGGCTTTTTTTGGCATGTTCGTCTGCCCTGGTCGCCGCCTGACGTGTATAATAGACGGCATGCGGTTCAAGGAGGGTGAATCAGGCAGTGAGTTACCAAATATCCGGCGACAAGCCGGGCGGAAAATACCGCGCCATGCTGCGCGGCTATTTGCTGCCCGAATGGCGAGCGCTGATCGGACTCGGCATTTTGCTGCTGTCCTCGATCGCGCTGCAGCTCGTCAATCCGCAAATCATTCGCTACTTTATCGATACGGCGCAAGGGCAAGGGAGCCTGACGCCGCTTTACTATGCAGGCGCGCTATTTATCGGGTTTTCCCTGCTGCAGCAGGGCGTGTCCGTCGCGGCCTCCTACTTCAGCGAAAATCTCGGCTGGAAGACGACCAACAAGCTGCGCGTCGATCTTGCGGCGCATTGCCTGTCGCTCGACATGTCGTTTCACAAAAAGCATACGTCGGGCTCGCTCATCGAACGGGTGGACGGAGACGTCAACGCGCTCGCGCAATTTTTCTCCAGCTTTATGATCAATCTCGCGGGCAACGGGCTGCTCACGCTCGGCATCCTCGTCCTGCTGTTCCGCGAGAACTTCTGGATCGGCATCGTAATGGCCGTCTTCGTCGGCGGCAGCATCTGGGCGATTCAGCGTATCCGGGCGTTCGCGGTCCCCGTCTGGACGCGGTGGCGGCAGGCCAACGCCGAATATTACGGCTTTATCGGCGAACAGCTCGAAGGTACCGAGGACACCCGCGCCAACGGAGCCGTCGGCTTCGCGATGAACCGCTTTTATGACATGACCCGCAGGATGCTGCCTATGCGCGTGCGGGCTTTTATGGGTTACTTCCTCATGTGGAGCACGACGATCCTGGTGTTCGCGCTTGGCAACGCAGCTGCGTTCGTCGTCTGCGCGATTCTCTGGAAGCGGGGCGAGCTTACGATCGGGTCAGCGTATCTCGTCTTCTACTATACGGAGCTGCTGGCGAAGCCGATCGAGAAGATCCGGACTCAACTCGAGGACCTGCAGAAGGCGGACGCCAGCCTTGTTCGGATCGGCGAGCTGCTGGCGACGCGATCTGCTGTTCAGGACGGGCCCGGCGCCTCGCTGCCGAGCGGTCCGGCCGCCGTCGAACTGCGCGGCGTCACCTTCTCCTACGAAGAAGAGGGGCCGCCGACTTTGCACGACGTGAATTTGAGGCTGGAGAGCGGCCGCACGCTTGGCTTGCTGGGACGAACGGGCAGCGGCAAGACAACGATCGCGCGCCTGCTGCTTCGCTTCTACGACCCGCAGCAGGGGGCGGTCACGCTGTCCGGCACGGACCTGCGCGAATTCAAGCTCGGCGAGCTGCGCGGGTACGTCGCGATGGTGACGCAAAACATCGAAATACTAGCCGGCACGGTCAGGGACAATCTGACGCTTTTCGACGAGCGAATTCCAGATAGCCGCATTATGGACGTGCTGTCCGAGTTGGGGCTGGACGGCTGGTTCGCGGGCATGCCGGACGGGCTGGATACGTATTTGTCGTCGGGCGGCGCCGGGTTGTCTGCCGGCGAAGGGCAGCTGCTCGCTTTTGCCCGCGTATTCCTAACCGATCCTAAGCTGGTAATCCTGGACGAAGCTTCGTCGCGTCTGGATCCGCTGACGGAGAGCCGAATCGAGGCGGCCGTAGACCGGCTGCTGCAAAACCGAACCTGCATTATCATCGCGCACCGGCTGGCGACGATTCAGCGTGCCGACGAGATCGCGATTCTGGAGCAGGGGCGGGTGGTCGAGCAAGGCAAGCGCGCGCAGCTTGCGGGCGATCCCGACTCCCGCTTCAGCCGGATGCTGGCCGTCGGCATGGAGGAGGTGCTCGTATGAAAACCAGCAGTTTTTTCTGGCGGATGCTGCGTTACCGGCCCGGCTTGTACGTGCTGAACCTGCTGGCATGGACGCTCATTCATATGGCGCCGCTGCTGCCGGGGCTGCTGACCAAAGCGTTCTTCGATCATCTGGAAGGCACGCATCCGTTCCCCTTCGGTGCCGGCGCGATCGCAGCCCTTCTCATCGCCGCGGCGCTGGCGCGCATCGCGCTCATTTATTGCGGATTTCTCACGGACGTCGCGTTCCGGTACCGCATCTCCAGCCTGCTGAGGCGCAACTTGCTGGCCCACGTCCTGCGTGCGCCCGGCGCCCGCGCGCTCCCCGGCTCTCCCGGCGAAGCGATCAGCAACTTCAGGGACGACGTCGAGCAGGCCGAAGAAGCGACGAGCTGGTCGGTGGACACGCTCGGTCTCGTCGGCTTTGTGGTCGCGGCCAGCTGGATTTTGCTCTCGATCGACGCGGAATTGACCGTGCTCGTGTTCGTGCCGCTTATTCTCGTCGTCACGGCCGCGCAGATCGCCACGACGCGCATCCGCAAGTACCGTGCGGCAAGCCGGGAGTCGACGGCCCGAGTGACGGGCGCGATCAGCGAGATGTTCGGCAGCGTGCTGGCCATTCAGGTGGCGGGCGCGGAGAAGCGGGTTGTTGACCGGTTCGCGAAGCTGGGCGAGAGCAGGCGGCAGTCGATGATCAAGGACAAGTTGCTGACCGAGACGCTGTCGTCGGTGTTCAACAACTCCGTCAACCTCGGCACGGGCATCATCCTGCTGTTGGCGGGCATTAAGATGAGGGGCGGCGAATTTACGATCGGCGACTTTTCGCTGTTCGTCTATTATTTGACGTTCGTGACGCAGCTCATCTCCAACGTCGGCAACTTCATGACCTACTACAAGCAGATGGACGTCAGCTTCGGCCGGCTCAAGGAGATGCTGCGCGGCGCGTCGCCGGCGCTGCTCGTACGGAAGGCGTATATCGGACTGGGTAAAAAGGAAGGCCGAGGAAACGCGAACGACGAGGAGGAGCGGCACGGAGCTACGGCGCGGCATGGGGAGGAGGAAACGCTCGCGCCGGTCGTTCGGGCGGCGCCGCTGCGCGAGCTCGCAGCGTCAGGCCTGACCTACCGGTATCCGGAGACGGGAAGGGGCATCGAGGACATCGATCTGACGCTGCCCCGCGGCTCCTTCACCGTGATCACCGGTATGGTCGGCTCGGGCAAGACGACGCTGCTGCGCGCGCTGCTCGGCCTGCTGCCAGCGGAACGCGGCACGATCCGCTGGAACGGCGAGCCGGTCGCGCAACCCGCGGACTTCTTCGTACCGCCGCAGAGCGCGTATACCGCCCAGATTCCCAGGCTGTACAGCGCCACTCTGCGGGACAACATCCTGCTCGGCGCGCAGTCGACGCCCGAGGAGCTCGCGGGCGCGCTGCACGCCGCCGTGCTGGAGGAGGACATCGAAGGGCTGAGGGACGGCCTGGAGACGATGGTCGGACCGCGGGGCGTGAAGCTGTCCGGCGGACAGGCGCAGCGGACGGCGGCGGCGCGCATGCTCGCGCGGGACGCGCAGCTGTACGTGTTCGACGACTTGTCTTCCGCGCTCGACGTGGACACCGAGAGGCGGCTGTGGGAGCGCCTGTTCGAGGCAAAAGGCAGCGCGACCTGCCTCGTCGTCTCTCATCGCAAGGCCGCTTTGGCGCGAGCCGACCGGATCGTCCTGCTGAGCGACGGCCGCATTGAGGCGCAGGGCACGGCGGCGGAGCTGCTCGCTTCGAGCGAAAGCTTCCGCAAGCTTTGGCAAGGGGAGAGCGCCGAGGAAAATGGGGAAAAGTAAAATAGAGCGAGGAGGCGGCGGAAATGGAGAACAAAGAGCGTTTTACCGATCGTGTGGAAACGTACGTGAAGTACAGGCCGAGCTATCCTGCAGGCGCTATTGATTATTTGTATCGGGAAGCGGGGTTGAGGCGCGATTCGCAGGTCGTCGACATCGGCGCGGGAACCGGGATCTTCTCCCGGCTTTTGTTGGATCGGGGCACACCGGTCACGGCCGTCGAGCCGAACCGGGCGATGCGCGAGGAAGCGGAGCGGGCGCTGGGCGGATATCCCGGCTTCAAGGCGGTGAACGGCGCGGCGGAGCAAACGGGGCTGCCCGACGCTTCGGCGGATTTTATCGTTTGCGCCCAAGCGTTTCACTGGTTCGATCAGGCGGCGGCGAAGCGGGAGTTCCACAGGCTGCTGCGGCCCGAGGGGAAGGCGGCGCTGATCTGGAATACGCGCCTCACGAGCGGCACGCCGTTCCTGGAGGCGTACGAGGCGCTGCTGCTGCGTCTGGGCACCGACTATGCGACGGTGAACCATCGCAACATTACGCCCGAGCAGCTCGCGGCCTTTTTCGAGCCGGGCACGAAGCGGGAAGCTCGTTTTCCCAACCGCCAGCTGTTCGACTTCGACGGCTTGAGCGGGCGGCTGCGTTCTTCCTCGTATACCCCGGTGCCGGGGCACCCGAACTATGAGCCGATGATGCGCGACCTGCGCGATATCTTCGATCGTTATCAGCAGGACGGGTACGTATCGTTCGATTATGAGACGGAGATTTATACGGGTTCCGTATGAGCATTGTCCGGCCGCAGGCAGACTGAAAGGCCTGCCCCAAAGGCTGCTTCGCTTCGGCCGGTTTCACGATTTCGCAGAGAAGCTCTTGGCAGCGTCTTGTCGTTTTGCGCCACGGTTGGGGGCGGGGAACCCGGCATGTGGCGTTGCGAAGCGTCACTTGGCCATGGTGGGTGCCGAGGTTCCGTCATGTGGCGCTGTAGAGCGTTGTTTGTTCACTAGTGGTGCCGAGGTCCCGGCATGTGGCGCTGTGCAACGTCACTTTGCCACGGTTGGAGCCGAGGTTCCGGCATGTAGCGCTGTACAACGTCACTTGGCCACCGTTGGCGTTGAGGTCCCGGGATGTGGCGCTGTGCAACGTCACTTTGCCACGGTTGGAGCCGAGGTTCCGGCATGTGGCGCTGTACAACGTCACTTGGCCACCGTTGGCGTTGAGGTCCCGGGATGTGGCGCTGTGCAACGTCACTTTGCCACGTTTGGCCCCAAGATACCGCCTTCGAACCGCGTCCGACAAACAATTTCATCTTTATTTAAATTACCGCTTGCAATTCTCTAGGGGATTTGTTAATATAAAAAAGTCGCTTTTGGGGGAAAACATTAACGAAGACAACGACGACGTTGGCCCTCGGACTAACTAACCTATGCGGAAATAGCTCAGTGGTAGAGCATCTCGTTGCCAACGAGAAGGTCGCGGGTTCGAATCCCGTTTTCCGCTCCATCTAAGTTCTTGGCGCCATAGCCAAGTGGTAAGGCAGAGCTCTGCAAAAGCTCTACCCCCAGTTCGAGTCTGGGTGGCGCCTCCAACTTCATATTTGCGCCCTTAGCTCAGCTGGATAGAGCGTTAGACTACGAATCTAAAGGCCAGGAGTTCGAATCTCTTAGGGCGCGCCATTTTTTTATTTAAACCTAATTTAATATGCCGGTGTGGCGGAATGGCAGACGCGGCGGACTCAAAATCCGCTTCTCGAGAGGGAGTGGGGGTTCGAGTCCCTTCACCGGCACCATAACTACGAATTCAAGAAATTTTTTTAATTTCTTGTTTTTTTATTTTTTCTAGCAAATCGTAGAACAGGTAGAGTTACATAACAAGATTTTCGAGACAGCCGGCGGCTGTCTTTTTTGCAGTTAAGTTAGTCACAGCGCAGCAGACTGTCCCTGTCTATAATGAAGCGAAGAAGCCGGAGCGAAGCGGAATCGCGCTCGTCCGGCGGCAGCTTAGGGGGCGTTAGCATGGATTATGTGAAGCCGGGACAGATGTTGGAAAGTCTGATTGCGATGGGAGAAGCGAAGGCGAAGTTACCCGTATCGCAAAAGCTGGCGAGGAGCGCAATGGCGGGCGCAATACTCGGATGCGCGACGACGCTGGCGTACACCGCATCCGTACAGACGAAGATGCCGATCGCGGGCGCCGTCCTGTTTCCGATGGGATTTGTTCTTATTTTACTATTAGGTCTGGAACTTGTGACCGGCAGCTTCGCGGCGCTTCCGCTGGCCGTGCTCAAGAGACGGACAAGCGCGGCAAAAATGGCCTCGAGCTTCGCCTGGGCGCTCCTCGGTCACGCGATCGGGGCCGGCCTGTACGCGGCATTCTATGCGATGACCATCACAAAGATGGGCCATGATATGAGCAATCCGCTCGTGCAGGCGGTCGTCTCCGCGGCAGAGGGCAAGACGAGCGCCTATATCCATATCGGCGCAGAAGGTTGGATGCTGGCTTTCGTCAAGGCCGCGCTCTGCAACTGGATGGTCGCGCTTGGCGCCATCATGAGCTTGTCCTCCACTTCGACGATCGGCAAGATCGCGGCGATGTGGATGCCGGTGCTGCTTTTTTTCGGACAAGGCTTCGAACACTTGATCGTCAACATGTTTCTTTTGCCAGCAGGAATCATGCTCGGAGGAAACTACTCGATTGCGGACATGCTCTTGTGGAACTGGTTCCCCGTCCTGCTGGGCAACTTCGTGGGCGGCGCCATATTCACGGGGCTGCTGTTCTATGTGGCGCATCGGCAGAAGGTTGCGGCAGCGGACAGATGAGGGAGCGACGATACTCGAAGATGAGGACGTCGACATCGCGATAAGGCATGCATGCAGAACAAAGGCCGGAATCCACATTCCGGCCTTTTTATATCGAACCCGCTTCCGGACTTCAAAAGCTTCAACAGTGACTTGCATCATGCATCTGGCGAAGGCGGAGTCCGATCGCAAGGCGACTCTTTCGTAATCCTGGGGAAGCCGAATCGGCAGGATCTTACTTACGTATGCACGTGAGGCGGCACCTTTCTTCCTTTGTCGCCACGCTTGGGAGAACGCCAGTTTTTGACTTTATTCCAGACGTTCGTGATGGAGTGGGTATACTTTTTGCATTCAGGCTTGCTCTTGCCTTCCCGGTCGAATGCGAGCGTCGCGTTAATCTCTCCGCCGAGCACGACGATGATGCTGCTGATATACAGCCAGGTGAGCAATACGATGACACCGCCTAGACTGCCGTACGTTTTCGTATAGTTGGCGAAGTTGCTGACGTAAAAGGCGAACAGTCCCGAAGCGACGATCCAGCCGACCGTAGCGAAGAGGGCGCCCGGAAGCACTTCTTTGAATTTCAGATGCCGGTTGGGGACGTACTTGTACATGGCCGTGAATACAAGCGCGATGATCACGATCGGGATGAGAAACTGGGCTACGGACCAGACTTCGTCGAAGAAATCGGGTAACGCGAACGTCTTGAAAATCCACTCGCCGAGCCAACGGCCGAATACGAGCAAGGCCAAGCTGCTGACGATGACGAGCGTGAGGACGATCGTGACGATAAGCGACAAGCCCTTGACCTTCCAGAACGGACGGGTTTCCGGCTCGTCGTAGGCTTTGTTCAGCGCTCTGATGATGGCATTGATGCCGCTCGAGGCCGACCATAGCGAACCGATGATCCCGAACGACAGCAGCGCGCCGCTGCGGTTGTCCTGGACGTTTTTGATCCAATCCACAAGCACCTGGCTGTTGGATTGCGGCAGCACCTTGTGCAGGGCGTCCAGCATATCCCACGTCGTGAACGGCGTGAAGCCGATCAAGGCGACAAGGAAAATCATAAAAGGAAATATCGCCAAAATTAAATAGTAGGTCAACTGGGCGCCCATCGCGGGCACTTCGTCATCCTGAAAGCGGCAGTATAAATTTTCGGCAAAGCGCAGCGTCTTTTTTTTCGTTTTTTTGTCCATCTTCCTTTCCTCCTTGCCTCGGTAAGAGATCGACCGCCGCTCGCGCGGCGATCGAACGCGATCTCAGGGCGATATTCAGATCAGGATTGCTGCGCCAGCTTGACGAGCATATGCGCAAGCTTGTGCCGCTCGTCCTGATCGCCGACTTTCCAAAGTTCCTGCAGCAGGTTCTCCTCGGCGTTGCGGGGATCTTCGTGCTGGGCCAGATAGTCCGCGACCTTCTCCGCCACCTGAGCGAGCTGCTCCTCGGACAGGCCGAGCGATTCGCCAAGCGCGATACGCCTGTTCAGATAGCTTTTGAACGCCTCGAAGTTGCTCAGGATCTCGTCCTTTTTCGAAGCGTCCATTCTGGAGATCGTGTCGCCCACCTTCGACGTGTCGACTTGTTCTTCCTTATCGATGATATGCTGGCTCTCGTTCATTCTGAATGCCTCCTTTTAAAGTTAATGTCATTTTGCGCTATCGCGCGGACATTCTATCCGTGCCGTCAAACCTAAGACCATCGCGGGGGGCACCCGCCCGTGACTACTTCCTATTGTCCATCTTGACCGCGGGTGAAACGGAAGTACAATGGGGAAATGGGAAGGAGCGTGCAGCGAATGGGCGTAGAGGACGGCGAATGGCTGGAGCGGCATAGCCGGCTGCTCATGGACAGCTACCGGGCATTAACGGGCAAAGCGTTGATTAAAGCTGGTCGGGCGGGACAGGCATCGGACGATTTATACGAAGCGCCGTTCGCATTGCTGTCGCATGGGACCGAGGAAGACCCGGTGCTCAATTACGGCAATCGGACCGCACAAGCGTTATGGGAAATGGACTGGCAGTCGTTTACCCGAATGCCCTCGAGATTGACGGCGGAGCCGATGCAGCGCGAGGTTCGGGAAGCTTTTATGGAGGATGTCAGACTAAAAGGGTATTCGGACTGCTACGAAGGCGTCAGGGTATCGAGCAGCGGCAAAAGATTCCGCATCGAGCAGGCGGTAGTGTGGAATCTGATCGACGAGAAAGGCGCGTACCTAGGCCAGGCGGCGATGTTTCCGGGCTGGACCTGGCTGTGAAAAGAAGGCTCTGCCCCGAAAAAGCGGGCGGAGCCTTTAATCATATGGCGTCAGAGGGCGCTGCCGGCAGGCGATTCGTCTAAATTCGCCTTATTAGGCACCTTGAGACCGTGCCGGCCCTCGACTGTAGTCCAGGGCCAATTCCGTGCGCGGGTCCGTTATCCGGAGGCGTCCGAACGTTTACAATGAGTTTGTGAGGTAAAGCAAACAGGAAACGACGCAAAGGGGTGAGACGAGTTGAAAAAGAACAGTGGTTGGGCAGTGGTGCTGATCGCGCTTGGCGTACTTCTTCTCTTCGGTAAGCTGGGTCATTTGGTCGGGTGGGTCATCGGTCTGCTCATTCCGATCGCGATCATCGGGCTTGGCGTCATGGCATGGCGTAACGGTTACAGACTGATCGGCATCGTGATCGGCATCATCGGCGGCTTCATGCTGCTGGGCAAGCTGTCGGTCGTAATCTTCTGGGTCGCGGCGATCGGGCTGATCGTGCTGGGAATATCGATGTTGAGCGGCAAGACGGGCCGTGCCCGCAGATGGTAAGCAAAGGAGGTTATCCATAAAAATGAGCGTAGTCAAACGAGTGCGGGATATCACGGTCGCAACGTTGAACGAGAGATTGGACAACGCGGAAGACCCGGTAAGATTGATCGACCAGTTCCTCTGGTCGACGCATCAGGAGATCTGTCAATGCGAGGCGCTGCAACGGCAATACGCCGCGCACACCGACCAGATGCACAAGCAGCTGAAGGACGCGCAGCTATGGGCGCAGCGCCGCGAGGAACAGGCGCTGACCGCGCTGAAGGCAGGCGAGGAGAACGCCGCGAAGCTGGCGCTCGCCGACAAGGTGGCCCATGAAGAGCGGGCGGAGCGCTACCAAGGCTTGTACGAGCAGAGCCGCGGCGAGCTGCTGGAGCTGGAGCAGCTGCTCCAGGAGCTGCGGGACGAATATCGCAGCGTGTACGACCGCAGGCAGTTCTACATCGCCCGGATGGAGTCGCTGAAGCTGCAGCAAAGGTTGAACGCCCGCTTCTCGCCGGGGAGCGTCGATCCTTCGCAGATGCTGCGCAAGGTGGACGACCGGCTGACGGACATGGAGCTGGAGACCAAGAGCCTCAGAGATTTGCGGCGCATGGGCCAGGAGCTCGTCTACCAAGCCGGCACGGTGGTCTCCCAGGCTGTAGACCGCGAGCTGCAAAATCTGAAACGCAAGCTGGACCAAGGAGGGTAAACGATGCGCAAGCTGTATAGATCGACCCGTGACCGCAAGCTGTTCGGGGTGTGCGCGGGACTCGCCGACTACCTGGGCGTAGACGCGACGCTGCTTCGAATCCTGCTCGTCATCGTGACCGTCTTCTCCGGAGGTACCGTGCTGTTCGTCTATATCATCGCCGGGTTCATCATTCCCCGCGATTCGGACTTCGGCGGCGGCAGCGCCTTCGGCGGGCCGAATGCCGGCCAAGGCGGCTGGGCACCGCCACCCCAACACGGCGGCTGGACGCCCCCGCAACAACGTCCGCCGGCACCGCCCGCTTCTTCCTGGAACTCCGGCACCGCCTGGCCGGGTCCCGGTCCTGCGGCTCCGGCTGCCAGGCCCGCTCCCCAGACGGCGGCTCCTGCTTCGCAGGCTTCGTCGACGCTGGACGCGATGATGGAGGATATCGAGAAGAAGGCGCTCAAGAAGGAGATCGAAGAACTGAAAGCCCGCATTACCAAATTTGAACAACAATCGAAGGGAGAATAATACAATGGGCGTATTTCAAAGAATGAAGGACATGACGAAGGCATCGGTGCACGAGCTGCTGGACAAACTGGAAGATCCGGTCATCATGCTCAACCAGTATATTCGCGACATGGAAGTGGAGATCCGCGACGCGGAAGTGACGGTAGCGCGCCAGATGGCGGCCGAACGCCGGCTGAAGCAGCGTCTCGACGAGGCGGTCCGCATCTCCGCGGAACGTATCGGCCAAGCCGAGCAAGCGCTGCTGTCGGGAAACGAAGGCATCGCCCGCAAGCTGCTCGAGGAGAAGGTTTACTACGAAGGCCAGGCGAACAGCCTGCAAGAGCTGCACAGCCAAGCGAGCGCGCAGGTTGCCGAGCTGACCGGCCAGCTGCACGAGATGAAGGAAGAGTTCTACAAGCTGCGCAACAAGCGCAACGAGCTGGCGGCCCGCGCTCAAATGGCCAAGGCGCGCAAGCAGCTGGCGCAATCGAGCCAGACGCATACGATCGAGAGCGGCAACGCGTCGCGCGGCTTCTACCGGATGGAAGAGAAAATTTTGCAAATGGAAGCCGAAGCCGATGTCGCCCGCCTGCCCGGCGCGCCTTTCGGAGGCGTATCCGTAGCGCCGTCCTCGGTCGATCCGGCCAAAGCCATGAAGGTCGACCAGGAGCTGGCCGCGTTGAAGAGCCGCATCGCTCCTCCGTCCGCTTCGGCGGAGTAAGCAACGACGACAGGCGGCATTCACGCCGCAGGAAACATGTGGTATGCTAGCTAGGATGCTCGCCGAGGCCATAACGGACGATCCCGTCCGTTATGGCTTTATCCGCGATAGGAAGGCGACAGGCCGCAGCGCAGACGATCGTACGAGAGGAGGCGGCCGGTATGAGAAACCTGAACTTGTCCAAAAAGTCGCTGGTGTTCATCGCCGCCGGACTCTATCTGGCCGTCGGCGCCATCGCGGGCTTCGCGATGGTCAACGCGGCCATCCTGCTATGGCTCGGCATCGAGCGCTACAGGCAGGACCGCAGCAGATTATCGGTTGCGGTCATCGCCGTCAGCGCCATCGTGCTGGTCGTCAACCAGATCGGACTCGTGCTGGCGATCGGCTTGATCCTCGCGGCGATCTATTATTTGCGCGTCAGACCCTCTCCTGGCGTCGGGTACGCGAGCAGGCCGAGGCTCATTCTTAACATGAGACAGGACCGGCCGGGCTGGGTGCTCCGATCGATGGGCTGCTGGCATCTGTACGGCGAGGTTAGGCTGGACCTGAACGGCGTCGTGCCCGAGGACAATGTGACGAACGTCGTGTTGCAGGGCATCGTCGGCGATATCGAGATCGTCGTCCCCGAGGACTACGCGGTGCAGGTCGAAGCCAATGTGCTGCTCGGCCAGGTGACGGTCGACGGCCAAGGCGACGGGGGCATGATGCGGCGCATGTCGTGGAGCTCGCCCGGCCTGGCGCGCCAGGATCAGCAGATTAAACTGCAATTCAACTATATCGTCGGCAATATTCGCATTAGGCCGATCTGAGGAGGAGCGCATAATGGTCTGGCGTCATATCGGCGAAGCTGTTCTGTTCTCCCTCGGGATCGGCTTCGTCGTCATTTATTTGTTGGAAAGCCAGGGACTCGCGGCTCCGTTCGAGTCGTGGTCGACCGTCATCACCTTCGGCCTTACCGCAGTCGGCGTCCTCATCGTAGCGGGCGTCGGCTTCGGTCTGTTCAGGAGTCTGCCGACGCGCAGCCGCATCGAGCATATGCGTCATACGCTGCTGCTGATGGAGCGGGGCAGTCCGGTGCAGCCGCTGCCGAACATGGGCAAGGATGAGATCGGGCTGCTCGCCGAACAGCTCGTACGCTTCAGCCGCAAGTGGGAGGAGCAGGTCGCCTCGCTGCAGCGGCTGTCGACCAACAACACGGAGCTTGCGGCGAAGGCGCGCATGAGTGCGGTTGTCGAGGAGCGTCAGCGGCTCGCGCGCGAGCTTCACGACGCGGTCAGCCAGCAGCTGTTCGCGATCTCCATGACGGCCACGGCCGTCGGGCGTACGATGGACCAGGACTTCGAGCGGGCGAGACGGCAGATCGCCCTCATCGAGGAGATGTCCTCGGTCGCGCAGTCCGAGATGCGCGCGCTGCTGCTGCACCTGCGGCCCGTCCATCTGGAAGGCAAGCGGCTGTCCCAAGCGGTGCCGGAGCTGGTGAAGGAAATGCGGGCCAAGGTCGATATCGATATCTCGCTCGATATGGACGAGGACCTGCCGCTGAACAAAGGCATCGAGAACCATCTGTTCCGCATGGTGCAGGAAGCGCTGTCCAACACGCTCCGGCATGCCCGCGCGAACAAGATGGACATCGCCTTACATAGACGGGGAGACACCGTCAGACTGGCGATCCGGGACGACGGCGTCGGCTTCGATCTTCAGGAAAAGAAGCACGCCTCTTACGGGATCGTCAGCATGGAAGAACGGGTGAACGAGCTCGGCGGTTCCCTGAACATCGCCAGCGCGCCGGGCAAGGGCACGCGCATCGAGATCCGGGTGCCGATCATGACGGAAGAGAGAGGGTGGGAAGATGACGGAGCAACAGCCGATCAAAGTGCTGCTGGTCGATGATCACGAGATGGTGAGAATCGGACTGGCCGCGGTGCTGGGTACCGAGGAAGGCATCGAAGTGGTGGGAGAAGCGGGCAACGGCCAAGAAGGGCTGAGGCTCGCCAAGGCGTACGATCCGGACGTCGTGCTGATGGATCTGGTCATGGAAGGCATGGACGGCATCGAGACCACGCGCCGTCTGCTCGAGCAGCAGCCGGAATGCCGCGTCATCGTGCTGACGAGCTTTCTCGACGACGAGAAGATGTACCCCGTCATCGAGGCCGGTGCGTTCAGCTACCTGCTGAAGACATCGAGGGCGAGCGAGATCGCGGACGCGATCCGGGCTGCGGCTCGCGGCCAGTCGGTGCTCGAATCGCAGGTCGCCTCCAAGATGATGAACCGGTTCAGAAGGCCGGCGCAGGTTGAGGCCCAGCCGCATGAGGAGCTGACGGACCGGGAGATGGAAGTGCTTCAGCTGATCGCGCAGGGCAAGTCCAACCAGGAGATCGCGGACGAGCTGTTCATCGGCATCAAAACCGTGAAGTACCACCTGACGAACATGTTCAGCAAGCTCGGCGTCGAGGACCGTACCCAAGCGGCGATTTACGCGCACCGCAACGGATTGGCGGAATAATCTAATGACCTATCGCTTCGAAAAGCAAGGCAACCGCATGAGCGCGCTATCGCGTCCTGTGCGGTTTTTTTATGCCCGAATGCGAGCATCTGCGATCCGACGTTCGACCGCGATCGACAATTTTTTTATTTTCTGACGGTAAATATTACCTTCCGTTAATGAATTGAGATTACAATAGGTAAGAAGCAGGTTGTCAGTGGAGGCGGCTACCATGAGTAAATGGGTAAAAAGTCTGCTGAATCCGGCATGCGTCAGGACGATCGTCGGAGGCTCCCGTGAAGCGAGCGTCGGCATGCTGGCAGGGCGGCTTGGTCCAGGCCATGCGGCTTGGCCGAAAAAAAAGCTGAAGCAATGGATGGACAGCCGCTCCCAAATCCTGTGGGGCTGGCAGGGGGAGCATCTGCTCCTGCTCGCCGTACGGCTGCCGGAGGACGAACGCCGCCGGCAGGCGGCCCGAGCCGAGCTGGAGGCGCAGCTTCGCGGCATCGTCGAAGACGGTGCGGGTGTTGCGGTCGGCTTCGGATTTATTTTTATACGCCAGCGGGCACAGGGACAACAGGCCGAGCAGCTGCTGATGGAGGGCATGCTGGAAGCGGGCGCGCTCGCCTGCCGATCGCTGGACGAAGCGATAGCCGGCGTGCCCAAGCTATCCGCGAAGCCGGCCAGGAAGCCGGCGGAAGTCCAGGCGTCCGGTCCCTGGTCGGAGGGAGAGTCGGGACTGACGGTCGGACGCCTGGCGACCGAGATGGCGGCGATGCCGCCTGAGACGCCGGTTTCGGCCGCGGCCGAGTGGTTCGAGCACCAGCCCGATACCCACAGCATCGTCGTGGAAATCGCCGGTCAGCCGCGCGGCCTGATCACGCGGGACAGACTGAATCGGATGCTGGCGTCCAAGTTCGGCATGCCGCTGTACTGGAACCGGACCATCGACAAGATCATGGAGAACGCGCCGCTCGTCGCGGAAGCGGACATGCAGGTAGAGGCGGTCGCCAGGCTGGCCATGGAACGTCCGGATTCGCAGCTATACGACACCGTCATCGTAACCGAGCAGGGCAAATATGTCGGCGGCGTCACCGTGAAGGCGCTGCTCGAATCGTTCGCATCGCTGCAAGCCGAAGCGGCTCGCCGTGTCAACCCGCTGACGGGATTGCCCGGCGGGGACAGCATTCGCCGGGAGATCGAAGCGCGCATTAAAATGCGAAAGCCGTTCAGCGTTTATTACGCGGACCTGGATTACTTTAAATGGTTTAACGACAGCTACGGCTATAGCGCCGGCGACGACATGATCCGCTACACAGCATCGGTACTGGGCAGCGTCCTTAACCAGGAAGACGGGGCCGATCATTTTCTGGGGCATATCGGGGGAGACGACTTTATCTCGATCAGCGATCGTCCCGATCCCGAGGCGCGCTGCCGCACCTTCATCGACCGATTCCATGCAGGCGTCGATCCGATGTACGGGACGGCCCGGCCGACCACGGTCCTGGACCGCCATGGCGTCGCCGTCGAGCAGCCCGGCGTCTCGCTGTCGATCGCCGTTATCCGCTGGGACGGCTCGGGTGCCGTCAGTCATGAGGAATTGTCGCGATTGGCCGCGGCGTGCAAGAAAAAGGCCAAAGAACGGCCGGGAAGCGCGTATGCCATCAGCGAGGCATTCGCCGCATCCGTCGAGGAACGGGCATAAGACGGCTTGAGGAGGAGACACGATGGCGTTGGGAACGTATCCGGGGCCGGGCATTTCCAGGGTAGCGGACAGAGAGGCGGCCCTGCTTTACTTCTATTGGAACGGCGCGGTAGGGGGCGCGGCTTCCCTGATCGAGGCGAGGTGGAAAAAGAGGGCGGAGGAGCTGCTTGAGGTAAGCTTTTCAGAGCCGGCCAAGCCGTACGCGGCGAAATGGGTGCATAACGACCTGATGCTCTTTTTTTGTGCGGACAAGCAGGAGGAGCCGGGCCGCTTCAGACGCGAGCTCATGCGATCCGCGAGGGCGTACAAGCAGCGGCTGCTGGAGCCTGCGCTGCGGGAAGAGCTGCCGGGCGAGCCGTCGCTGCGCGCAGGCTGCGCGTTCGGCGAGTTTAAACGAGGCGAGGCAACCGGCCGCAAGCTGCACGAGATGGCGCGGGAAGCGATGCAGAGCGGTCAGCGCGAGGATGCGCTGGACGACGCGCTCAGGCTCGGCGAATTGGAGCGGCTTCTGGAAAAGCAGGCGCTGCGCTCGGTCTACCAGCCGATCGTGGATATTCGCGAGCGTCGTCCGCTCGGGTACGAGGCGTTGTCCAGACCGATGGATACGGACGTTTTCAGCGGACCTCTGCCGTTGTTCGAATTCGCGGAGCGCGCGGGCAAGGATTATGCGCTCGATCGTCTTGCCAGGGAACGGGCCATCTCGGGCAGCGCGGGCCTCGCGAAGGAGCAGAAGCTGTTCCTGAATTTGTCGCCCCGCATTATCGATGCGCCGCAGTTCGCGCCTTGGAAGACGTTGGCGCTGCTTGAGGCGCACGGACTGACGCCGGATCAGGTCGTCTTCGAGATTACGGAGCGCTCGAGCATCCGCGACTTCGGCTCGGTGCAGCGCGTGCTGGCGCACTACCGGAGCCAAGGCTACAAGATCGCGATCGACGATGTCGGAGCGGGTTACTCCTCTTTGCTGTCGATCGTCGAGCTGAGACCGGATTATATCAAAGTGGACCGATCGATCGTCAGCGGCCTGCATGCGGATACGTTCAAAGAGCATATGCTGGGCACGCTCGTCGGAGCCGCGGATCGGATGGACATCGGACTGATCGCAGAGGGTGTGGAGACGCAGCAGGAGCTCGACAAGCTCATCGCCATGGGCGTGCCTTATGCGCAGGGTTACTTGCTTGGCCAGCCGGGGCCGATGGCGAGCGTACGGCATTAATGCTCTCTTCGGACAATAAGCAAAAATCGGCGTGGCGCCGATCGTTTGAACGGTATCCCCGTGGATCAGGAGCGGTCGGGACTTGTAGGCTGACACGTTTGAACGGTATCCCCTTGGGTCAGGAACGGTCGGGACTTGTAGGCTGACGCGTTTGAACTATATCCCCTTCGAACAGGAGGTGCGCGAGACAGCGCGAGCAAGAGGCATTTTTTTGCAAATAATTCGATAAACCTGTCTCCTGAGCGAAAGGGATACTGTTAAAATACAAGCATAGCGGCCTTGCCTGACCGAGAGGGATACCGTTCAAACGGACGCAGCAATACCTGTGCGTGCTCGGCCGAGTTGACTGGAACAGGAGCGATGCGAAGCATGACCGAGATGCACATTCAAGCGCGATTGCTGGAGGTTCGGCTGAAGACCGCGGCCGCCGCGTGGTCGGCGCCGCTGCTGGACAGCGGATTGTGGACCCATGGCGATATCCGAAACAATTTTTATGCGGCTTCGTCTCTGTTCGCGGTATGCAGCGATCCGAATGTCGAGCCGCCCTGCGATCGGCTGGCTGGCAAAGCTTTGGCAACCAACGTGTTAACGACGATCCTCGCGCTTCAGGACGGCGATTCCGGGAGCCCGACTTATGGCCACTGGCCGCTCGGCCTGCATCCGGAGCCTCGGCTCGCGCCGATCAACCCGTTGCCCGCCGAACTGATGGGCTGTCTTCTGATCTGGTTCGCGGACCGGTATGGCGCAGAGATGGAGGCGTCGCTCGCGCAAGCGGTCGAGACGGCGATCGTCAGATTGCATGGCAGCGCCTACTACCGCGTTGCGCAGCGGACCTTCGGTCATCATGAGGCCAAGTATACGGCCACGAAGCTGCTGCTCGGCGACCGCTTCGCAGATTCGGAGCTGCTAGAAGCCGGCCTGCGGGACCTTCGCCTGACGCTGACGCGCGTGCGGGAGCAAGGCATGGCGGAATACGGGGCTCTGCCCTGGTTCTGGCACTGGGTTCAGGCGTTCGTCTGCGTGAAGGACGTCGTGCGGGATGCGACCGTTCGTTCGGAAGCCGCCGAGCTGCTGGACGCGCTGTGGCTTTATCGCGCGCGGCATTACTTAGGCGGCGCTTGGGCTGGAGGAAGGATGCGCAGTCTGCCTGCCGACCTGCCGAGAGACGGCAACGTGGCCTTCGATTACGTGCAGTTCGGCGATTTTGCGCTGCCGGACGAGCTGCTCCGAGTCGAATACGCCGGCTTCCTGCTGCACGAAGCGCCGGCCCCGACGAGGCGCGCCGCGCTGGATCGCTCCGCGCCGGAAGAGTCTAAGCGGCTCATTCGTCCTGCGGGCGAGGATCGGCAGCCGCTGCACAGCTATTTATATCGCGCGGAACGGTTTGCCGTCGGCGGTTTGCTCGAGCGCGCGGCCGAGTTCGACAACGAGCAGCATCGCTGGGAAGTGACGCTGCCGCTCGCGGCCGTCGCGGGCGCGAACCGGCTCTACTTTTTCCCTTGCGGAGAGGGATATTCGGCCGGAGATCCGCGTCATGCTTCGGAGGGCGGAGAGACGTTTTTCCACCGCGGGACGGCCGTCGCGCTATACCCGGCGGCAGCGAAGGGAGTTGCGGGCGTACTGCCGAAGGGCGAATGGATCTTCCGGGAACGCGGATGGTTCGGATACGCGGACGGCGTGCTGCTGGCAGTCTATCTATTCGGTGAATGCAGGGCTGCCGAATCGGCGGATCGCTTCGATTGCGAGGGCGCGCCCGGCCGCCACGGCTTCGTCGTCGAGGCGGTAGACGCGGCGCAGGCGGCGATCCAGCTCGGCATCGGGGAGAGCGGAGATGATCCACGCGGCCTGCTTCGCGCCTTCGCCGATCAAATGGCAAGCCGCGGTCCGTCGTGGATGGACGTTGCGGAGGCGGGCGACAGCGCATTCAGCGTCGAGTATGAGACGTTGGACGGAGACAGGCTCGCATTAATCGCGTCGGAACGGTCGTCGCCACTGCGCAAGCTGAACGGGGAAACGCTACAATTGGCGGATTACACTTGCGGCATTTAAGTCAAAAGGCCAACATCCTGTATATTTAAGGACGTTGGCCTTTTAAATTTATTATTCGTTCACGCTTCCGCGCTGAGCAACAGCCCGGTGTCGGGATACAGCGACTGCAGCTGCATCTGATCGGTATAGATCGCTTCGCGTATGGGAATCATCCGCCAAGGGGCTTGCTCGGCCAGCGGCTCGGCGACCCTGCGCCAGCCCATGGGCGAATATGCGGCGGAAAGTCGCTCTTCGATACCCGGATCAAGCTGAAGCTCCGGCTCGGATTGAAGGCTGCGGCTTAAGCTCTCGGCTTTGTCCCGCAGCTCGATCATCGCGTCGTCGGACGGACTTGCATACACTCTGTCGACCGCGTAATTCACTTCGATCGCCTGCTGCACGACGGACGAAGCGGCTTCGGCCGCGCGCTTGACGTGAGGAGGCAGCGGGGCCGGCGACGGCGGACGTCTCGACTCGTCCTCGTCCCGCACGTACCGATACGTCTCCTCGTCGAGCACCTCTTGGAACGGCAGGAGCGGCGTAATCCGATTGACCGGGGATACCCGGGACGTGAGCCGGGCGGAACCGGTCACATTGTTGAAGCGTATGGCCATAATCGCTGACCTCCTCGGCATTCGGCCGTTTTTTCCCTATTGCAAAGTTATGCTGAATTACCCGATCCGCATTCGCTTGAAACACGGGCGGGCAGGCTGTAAAAAATAAGTCAATTATGATAAACTACTTTGCATGAGTAAGGGTAAAATTTGGGCTTTAAAGCGCTGCAGTCCGAGAGGCGTTTTCGGCGATCCGACCGGACCTCGGGCGCACGCTATCCTATCGCATTGAGAGATGACGAACACATGACGGATCAACTGAACGACAACGTAACCGCGGAAGGCGCGGTTTACTTTATCTTCGGCGCAACGGGCGACCTGGCCCGCCGCAAGCTTTTCCCGGCTTTGTACAGTCTTTACCGTGAGGGCAAGCTCGGCGACAAATTCGCGATCGTCGGCCTCGCGCGCCGTCCGCGAACGGACGAGCAGTTCCGCGAGGACGTGCTCGAATCGATCAAGGAATTTTGCCGATACAAGATCGGAGACGGTCAGGACTGGCAGGGCTTTGCGGAGCGTTTTACGTACCACTCGCTTGACATCGGCAACGTGGACGGCTTCCGCGAGCTCAAGGCGTCGACGGAGGCGCTTGAGGCGCGTTATTCGATTCCCGGCAATCGCCTGTTCTACCTGGCGCTCGCGCCGGAGCTTTTCGGCACCGTCTCCCGGAACCTGCGCGACGGCGGCATGCTGGAGAGCGCAGGCTGGCACAGACTGGTCATCGAAAAGCCGTTCGGCTACGACTATCCGTCCGCGTCCAAACTGAACGAGGAGATTCGGCACGTGTTCCGCGAGGAAGAAGTGTTCCGGATCGACCATTATCTAGGCAAGGAAATGGTGCAGAACATCGAGGTCATTCGCTTCGCGAACGCCTTCTTCGAGCCGCTCTGGAACAAACAGCATATCGCGAACGTCCAGATCACGCTGGCCGAGACGGTCGGCGTCGAGGAACGCGGCGCCTACTACAACAAGTCCGGCGCGCTCCGCGACATGGTGCAGAACCATATGCTGCAGATGCTGACGATGATCGCCATGGAGCCGCCGAGCCATCTCGATCCCGAAGCGATCCGCGACGAGAAGGTCAAGGTGCTTCGCTCCCTGCGCGGCTTCAAATCCGGCGACGAGGTGCGCGAGCGCGTTATCCGCGGGCAGTACACGTCGGGCGAGCTGAGGGGCCAGCCGCTTAATGGTTACCGCGAGGAGGATTCGGTGCCGCCGGATTCGACGACCGAGACTTTTTTCGCGGCGCGTCTGTTCGTGGACAACTTCCGCTGGTCCGGCGTCCCGTTCTACGTTCGAACGGGCAAGCGGCTTCCGGTCAAGTCGACCGAGATCGTCGTCGAGTTCAAGAACGTGCCGGGCAACCTGCTGTTCGCGAGCCGTCAGCAGCTTCAGCCCAACCTGCTCGTCATCCGGGTCAACCCGATGGAGGGCATCTATATCAAGATCAACGCCAAAAAGCCGGGCAACGAGATGACGGTGCAGCCTGTCGCGATGGAGTTCTGCCAGAGCTGCCAGATCGGCATCAATACACCCGAAGCCTACGAGCGCTTGATCTTCGATGCCGCCCGCGGAGACTCGACTTACTTCACCCGCTGGGACGAGCTTGCGGCAGCGTGGCAGCTGGTCGATCCGATCGCGGCCGCCTGGCAGGAGCATGCCGCGGACCTGGCTTATTACTCCGCCGGCGCTTGGGGACCGCAGCAGGCGCACAAGCTGCTCCATCAGGACGGCTTCCATTGGTGGCCGGTGAACGGACAGGACGAGGACAACGTTATTTGGGTATCGAACACAAGCAAGTAAAGAAAGGGCTGTCCGCCTGTGCGGGCAGCCTTTAATCGGAGGAGGAGTTATCGGATGCCGCGTATTTACGACATCAGCATGACGATCGATGAAGGGATGCAGGTCTGGAAAAACTACGAAGCGAAAAAGCCGAGCATTCAAAACGTGCAAAATCACGATCAGGGCAAGCCGCACGAAAGCTTGCTGACGATGAACGTCCATACGGGCACGCACGTGGACGCGCCTCTGCACATGCTGGCGGGCGGCGCTACGATCGAGACGATCTCCCTGGAGCAATTGGTCGGCCCGGCGCGCGTGCTCGATTTGATGCATGTGAAGGATTCGATCACGAAGGATGACCTCGTGCCGTTCAATATCCAGAAGGGCGAGCGCTTGCTGTTCAAGACGAGCAGCTCGTTCAGCGAGGAATTTCTGATGGATTTTGTCTTCCTGCGCGAAGACGGAGCGCGCTACCTGGCCGAGATCGGCATTGCGGTCGCCGCCACGGACGCGCTCGGCATCGAGCGGTCGCAGGAGGAATATCCGACGCATCGCACGCTGATGCGCGCGGGCGTCGTCATCGTCGAAGGCCTGCGCCTAAAGGACGTCGCGGCGGGTTCTTATTGGCTCGTCATCGCGCCGCTCAAGATGACCGGGATCGATGCGGCGCCGGCAAGAGCGCTGCTGATCGGCGACTGAATACAGCCGACTGAAAAAATAGGCAATAAATAGGTAAGGCAGAAATCGGGGCGAGAATCGTCCCGATTTTTTTTATTGTCCAGAAGGTCAAAATAATGCACATTAAAGAGTCGCAAGGCTGTACCGCAATGTCCGAAGCCTCTTGCTACAATGAATCCACATATTTAGTTGGAGGTAAGCGCAAATGAATGATCAAGTGATTGCCCGCAAATCGGTCGCGGCTGTCCGTCCAAAGTCGTATTGGACGCGCAAACGGCGAGAGCAATGGGCCGGATGGATCTTTATCGCGCCGGAAGTCGTCGGCCTTGTCGTCCTTTCTCTGTTTCCGCTGATCGCCAGTCTCGTGCTCAGTTTTACCGAGTGGAACCTGGTAGGCGGTTTGTCGGCGATCCGGTTTATCGGACTGGACAACTTCGTTCAATTGTTCAAGGACGATCATTTTATCCTTGCTCTAAAGAACAATGTATGGTTTACGGTCGGCACAGTACCGCTCACGATGCTGATCGGGATCGTGCTCGCTGGGCTTATTCATAAAAAGCTGTATGCGAAGACGTATTTTAAAGTGGCCTTCTTTATTCCGTATATTTGCTCGACCGTCGCGATTGCCGCCGTATGGCAGGCGCTTTATCACCCGTCCAAGGGTCCGCTCAATCAAATGCTGATGGACCTGGGCATGTCTAACCCGCCGCGCTGGCTGGTCGATACGAGCTTCTCGCTGATCGCGATTATGGTCATTTACATCTGGCAGGTTCTCGGTTATCAGATCATTATTTTTCTGGCAGGGATGTCCAACATTCCGGAGGAACTGTACGAAGCCGCCAGAATCGACGGCGCGACCGGCATTCAGCAGTTCAGGCGCATTACCGTTCCGCTTCTCGGGCCGACGATATTTTTTCTGGCGATCACGAGCACCATTTCTTCCTTCAAGGTGTTCGATCTAATCAAGTTTTTGACGAACGGAGGCCCGAATTACGCAAGCACGGTCATTGTCTACCAAATTTATGAGGAAGGGTTCGAGCGCTTCCGGATGGGATACGCTTCGGCCATGTCGTGGGCGCTGTTCCTGATGATACTGATCGTCACGTCGATTACCTGGATCTCGCAAAACCGGAAAGTCCATTACTAATGCGCTATGAAAGGAAACTCATGCGATGCTATTGACTAGAATAAAGACAAGCAGGCTGATTTTGACTCTTTTCTTTGCGGCATTATCTGTATTTTTCCTGCTGCCGCTGTTCTGGATGCTGTCCGCCGCCGCCAAGACGGAAAAGGATGTGTGGACGTTTCCGATTCAATGGATTCCGAAGGAATGGAATTGGGTTGAAAACTTCAAAGCGGTATGGCTAGGCGACGTCTCTTTCGGCTTGTTTTACATGAACTCGATCAAGATTGCGGCCATCTCCACCCTGGCGACGATCCTCATTTCTTCCATGGCCGGATACGCGCTATCCAAATTGGAATTCAAAGGCCGGGGACTCGTGTTCAGCCTGATGCTCGCATTTATGATGATTCCGGAGCAGGCTACTTTAGTTCCTCGTTATATTATGATTAAGGAAATCGGGTTGTACGACACGCATACCGCACTGATACTGATGGGAATATTCTCCAGCTATTTCTCTTTCCTTCTGCGCCAATTCATGGCGGGTATCCATAACGATTTGCTGGAAGCGGCGGAATTGGACGGCGCGGGATTCTTCCGCGTATTTTGGAACGTCATGCTCCCCTTAAGTAAACCGATATTGGCGACGGTCGGAATCATCAAATTCATCTGGACCTGGAACGATTATCAAGGGCCGCTTATCATGCTGAATTCGACAAAGCTATTCACGATTCCGCTGGGCATGCAATTTTTCCAGGAGGAATTCGGCACGCGAATCGCGGTGATGATGATGGCTTCCGTAGCGGCGATCGTACCGCTCATCGTGCTGTTCCTCCTGCTGCAAAAACAGGTCATAAACGGAATTGCGATCGGCGGGGTCAAAGGATGATCGGCACTCGGCAGGTCAAAAATGTATACGCAAACAACTCAATTTTGTAGACGGTATGGGCAGTATCAAGGGCTGTATAATGAGCTTGCAGCATCCACTAAAGGGGGAAATGATTTTGAAGAAAACAGCAATGTGGGCAACGAGTCTGCTCGTGGTTCTCTCCATGGCCGCATGCGGAAGCAACAACGGCAATAACGCATCCGGGACGAATGCATCCGGGACAAAGGCATCCGGATCGAATGCACCCACCGCAAGCGGGCAGGCGGCCGGCAAAGAACAGATCAAATTTTACACGTTTAAAGCGAACAATCCGGATGAGCCGACGTACAAGGCCGTTCAGGCGTACAATGAATCGCAGGATAAAGTGGAAGTGGAATACGTCTCCCTCGTACAAAACAGCAACAGTACGGATTTTGTGAAAAAATTGGACATTATGATCGGAAGCGGCGAAGTCATTGACGTGTTCATGACCGGCAACGAAGATGAAGTGCTTGAACGGGCTTCGAGGGGCGTTGTAGAGCCGCTGAACGCGTATTTTGACAAAGAAAATGTGAAGCCTGAAGACGAATATACAAAGCTGGTTAAGTTCGACAATCAAATTTACGGCCTCTTGACGAGCTCGACGCAATGGCTCACCGTATTCAATCGCGAGCATCTGGACAAGGCGGGACTAAAGCTTCCCGAGATGGGATGGACGTGGGACGACTTCCGCGATTATGCCAAGAAGCTGACGGTGGACGGACATTACGGGACGTACTTCCACACCTGGGGCGAATACGCCAATGTCATCGCTTATACCGAACGCCCGAATCCGCAGCTGGATGCCGACTTGAACCCGATCTTCGACGATCCTTCCTTTAAGTACTTCTTCGAACTGCGTCGCGACATGGAGGAGAAGGACAAGAGCGTGGAGCCGTATGCGGATGTGCTGGCCTCCAACTACCATGTCCTGCAGCAGTTTTTTGCCGGCAATGCCAGCATGCTGGCGGTACCTAGCTATGTCGTACGAGCCGGCCTGAACCTGCAGAAGTTCCCGCACGACTTCCAGATGGTATACGCGCCGATTCCGCGATCCGTCGATTCGCAAGAAGTCGGCATGACCAACATTTCCGGCGCTCCGCTTGCGCTCGGCGCAAAATCGAAGCATAAGGAAGCGGCCTACGACTTCGTGAGATGGATGTCGAAGGAATCTTCCAAGTACACGAACGAAGTTCCCGCCTACAAAGGTGCCGACGGAGCCGCGCTGATCAAAGACTTTTTCAAAGATAATCAGAATCTGATCGACACCGAATCGTTGACCAAGACGTTGTTCGATCCGCGCATCAAAGTGCCGAACGCGTTCAGCGTGCCTTATGGATCCGAATTAAAAACGATCGTGGAGAACGGCTTCTCCAGCTATATGCTGAACCACCTCGACTTCGATGAAGTGAAGACGACGATGACAAATGAAGTGAAAAAAGTGGTCGATGCGAACAAATAAAGCAGTTAACGGACGGAGAGCCGGCACGGGATAAGCTATAATAAAGCGTATTATGGGAATTCGGGTGGTCGATCGATGTCATGGAATGGTTAAGCCGATTTTCGTTTCACCGCAAAATGCAGTTCTCGTTCCTGATGCTTATCCTCTTGCCGTTTATTGCCGTAACCTTTTGGGCCTATTCTTCGGTCAAGCAGAACGTAAGCGACAAACTCGCTCGTTCCAACGAAGAAACGCTGACGGTCATTGCGAACCAACTGGATAAGACGATCGACAGCATCTCGTTCGCATCGGTTTATTTTTCCCAAACGTACAATCCGGATATTTTGGAGAGCTTTCGGCATCTGAAGGATGCCGAAAGCTTTGCCGATTTCGCGACTTTTCAATCTTACACGCGGCTCGATTCCGTGGCCGATCTGTTGTTGATGCAATCGGCGGACGCCAACTTGAAGATGATGATCGTAAATAAGAAAAGCCGAATGATAATGGGCGATAAATCCGTTCCCGTATTCTCTGCGCTGCCGCCGTCCTTTTTGCGGGAAAGCAGTCGACTCGATGAGAAGGAAACGACTTCTTTGCAATGGTTTGCTTCCGGCGAGGCTGCCGTCGCTCCGGACTACTATTATGCAGCCCGCCTCATCGTCGATCCGCGCAATCGCGAGAAGCTGGCGACCATGTTCGTGGGGATCCCCCAATCTTATTTCCACAGCTTGCTGGACACCGGCAATCCCGACATGAGCTTCACGCTCGCCGACCGGTCGGGCGAGATCATTGCCGTTAAAGGCAAACCCATGCCCGGGGATTCCGGCAGCATGCTGACGACAAGGGTTTCCATACCGAAGACGGGCTGGGAACTCACCAGCAGGATGCCTCGAACGTTTATCGACAGCCAGATTAACCGGGAGTTTTTGGTGTCCCTATCGCTCGTGGGCTTGTTTTTCTTCGCGTTCCTTATCCTGTCCCTGTTCTGGGCGGGTCATATCAACAGACCGATAAGCCTGCTGCGTCTCAGTGTCAAGCAGTACGTGGGGGGCAAGCGCGATGTCCGTATTCCCGTGAAAGGCAAAGACGAGGTAGCCGTTCTGTCCGCCGCGTTTAACCAGATGCTGGACGACATCAACGGACTGCTGTTAAAGGTGGAAAGCGAGCAGGAGGAGAAAAGCCTGCTCGAGCTTAAAGCGTTGGCCGCGCAGATTCGTCCGCATTTTCTGCTGAACACGCTCAATTCGATCAAAGTCAGCTTGCTGCTGAGCGGTGACGAGCCGCACGGATCGATGATCGACGCTTTGATGAAGCTGCTGCGGGCCTACGTTCATATCGACGAACCGCTTAAGCTGGCCGAAGAGTGCAAGGTGCTCGGAAGTTATGTGCAGGTCATGCAAATTCGCAACCGGATGCACATTGCGTTCCATTACGAGCTGGGAGAGGGAACGGAATCGATCGAGCTGCCGAGGCTGCTTCTGCAGCCCATCGTCGAGAACGCCATTCAACACGGATTGTCCGCCAGGCCGGAAAATCCGACCATCGATCTGAGCGCCGCGATTCATGACCGCATGCTGGTGATCGTTATCGGAGACAACGGCCGGGGGCTCAGCGAGGAGAACCTCGCCCGTTTGAACCGGCGGATGCTCGGGATGGCGGACGAGCTGCCGTCGCAGCCAGAGAAAGGCGTAGGGCTGGTCAATACGGCACGCCGATTGCAAGTTCTGTACGGGGATCAGGCGCGGCTGAAGGCAGCGGCGCGCGAAGGCGGCGGAACGATCTTTACCTTTTACATCCCGATCGCGATCGGAAAGGAGACGGACAATGATGATGAAGGTCATGCTGATCGATGACGATGTCCCGATGCTGGAGTATGTGGCGTACTTGCTGGAATCTCTCGATATCGAGCTGAAGCTTGTGGCTTCGGCGTCGAGCAGCGATCGGGCGCTGGAGGATTTTCATGAGACGCTGCCGGATGTCGTCATCGTCGACATCGGTCTGCCGGGCATGGATGGATTCGAGCTCGCCGAAGCGTTCCGGATGGCCAAGCCGGAGGTCCGGCTCGTGTTCCTGACTTGTTATGAAGACTTCCAATATTCCAAACGAGCGTTCCAGCTCGAAGCCGACGATTATCTGATCAAGGATGAGTTATCGATCGAGCAGCTGGGGACAAGTCTGCGCAAGGCGGAAAATCGACTTCGCAACAGAGAGGAGCTGCTGGAACAATATTCGCTCCGGCAGACCGTCGAACGCAACAAAGAAGTGCTGCTGCAAAGCTTGCTGGCGCAGTTGCTGTCTCCGGGCATCGATGCCGCGCAGACGCTCGCATTAGGCGAGCGCCTTGGCCTCTACTGGAAGCTTCCGTATTTCCGCCAAGGCTTCCTTCATGTCGACGCCGCTTCCTTGATCGAGCGCTACGGCTACGCGGATGTACGCCTGATTCACTTCGCGGTGAACAATATTGCCATGGAATTATCCGCAGCGCATGGGGCGATTACGCCGATTTTAACGCAGGAGTCGGGGATTTATCTCATTTGGAATGTGACGGGCCCTGATGTGTCCTATCAACCGCTGATCGATTTTATGGAATCGGTTCGCGCAAAAGTCGAGCAATATTTGAAAATCAAGGTGAGCGGGTTTTATGCGGAGCAGACCGTGCCCTTGCAGAAATTCGACACCGGTTATAAATCGCTGAACGAACGCCGGGACAACCTTTTCTACGATAGCAATCCGGAAAAAACGGCCATTGCCGCCGTGGGACAATCCGGGGGATTCCGGCAAATGCCGGAGCGGGGCTGGGAAAAGGAGCGGAGTTTGCTGTCGCTGGCGCTTGAGGAAGGCAATGCCGCATGGATCGATATGGCCATCAATCCCTGGATTCAGCAGGTCGTCGCCGAGAGACTCCAGCCGCGGGTGGTCAAAGAAATTTGCGGCGATCTCGTCCGTCACATGGTGTTCGAATCGAAGGGCATCGCCGAGAGCCGCTTTTTTATCTTGCTGGGTCAGGCCGTACACGTCGAGGAAGCCGCGCAATTAACTAAGCGGGAACTGCGGAATCTGTGGAGGCAGCATACGCTGGCGCCGGTATCCGGTCAGGAAAAAGAGATTCGACTGCAGGAGATCGACCGGTTCCTCGACGAACATATCGACCGTATGGTCTCCTCTTTAGAAATGGCGAATCACCTGCATTTGAATGCGAGTTATTTCTCGCGCTATTTTAAAAAGATGACAGGCGTCAATTTTACCGATTACGTCAACCAATACAAGATGAATATGGCGATTACGATGCTCAGCCAGCCGAACGAAACGGTGGAAAACGTGGCGTACACCCTCGGTTTCTCCAATCGCGCCTATTTTTCCAAAGTGTTCAAAAAATACAGCGGCAATAGCCCGAGCGAATATAAGTTCCAGAACAGCAGCAGCAGTTGATGGCCCAGGGGAGCGATAGGCAAGCTTGCGTCAAATCATTCAGCAGGTGCCTCCAATACCGTCGACCCTCTGTGGAATCCCCCTTGAAGCCGGATATGCTCATACGGAAGATTCGGATTGGACAGTCTCCACAGCATGCGATCCGCGCCGCGAACGCCAACCTCCTTGACGGGCATCTCAGGTCGGGTCAAATCCGGCAGGTGCGCATTCGGCGCATGCTCCAGACCAATCAGGGAATAGTCGCTTGGAATGTGGCGGCCCAGCAGGCTGCATCCGTAATACACCCAGGCCAGATCCTGTTCAAGGCCGGAGAGAATCGCGGTCGGCTTCTCCCGTATGAGCAGATCCGACAGCATGGCAGTATACCATTCCTTCGATCCGGCCCGGGTCAGGTGGCGGTCTTCTTCCGCGGGCAATCCGGCCGAATTCATCGCTTCCTGGAAGGCCTGCCAGCGCAGGCGAAAGCCTCGATGCAAACGGATGTCTCCGATATACAAAATCCGCCGGTGTCCCCGATCCAGCAAGTACCGCACGGATTGATGAACGGCGGAGGAGACGTCCCAGATCAGGCTGTCCACTTGGGCGGCGGGCGGCGGATAGTTGAGCAATATTTTGGTTACAGGCAAGCGCAGCAATTGTTCTTCCATTTTTGCGGGGATCATTGGCGTTAGAAAAAGACCGTCTGTATAGTGCAGGCCATGCGTGTCCGCCCAATCCTCGAATGCCGCCTCGGATCCTTGTTCCGGCGGCGCAAACAGCATCTCAAGCATATGACCGAACACAGCCAGCCTCGACTGGACCCCTTCATATAACTGCTGATGGATAAAGACAAGTCCCTCATGCGGGACGATAAACGCGAATCTCCGGGGCTTCGAGGAATAAATCGGAATTCGCTCCACCGCCATGCCCCGCTCTTGTTCCTTCGACCGATATCCCAAGCGGGCGGCCAGTCCGATCACTTCGCTGCGCGTCTCTTCGGACATACCCGGCAGACCGCGAAGCGCCTTGGATACTGTATGGACGGTCAGCCCCATTTGATCGGCTATCGTTTGCAGCGTGATCTTCTTTTTATTCGGCATGATGAATTCCTCGCATTCGCTTCTTCTGTTTACATTATAGGGAAAAGTGAAACAAAAATGAAACTAAAAATGAAGCTTTAGTGGAGGTACAATGAATACAAATTGTTGGAGGTGTTCTCATTGACCGATCCCGTACAAACGCTTCTCTTGCCGGCGCGCGAACTATCCGTCTACGCGAATGTGGATGTCGTCGTGGCCGGAGGCGGTCCGGCCGGCGTCGGCGCCGCGCTCGCCGCTGCCCGGAACGGGGCATCCGTGCTGCTCATCGAGCAAAGAGGCTATCTGGGCGGTATGGCGACGGTGTCGCAGGTTCCCGCCTTTTGCCCGTATACCGATCATGTCAAACCGGTGATTCGAGGCATAGGCCTGGAGATCCTCGACGATATGAAGCAGAAGATGGAGGCTTCGTTCCAGGAGGAGTGGCGGAATGAGCTCGATTGGGTGCCGATTGACGCGGAAGTGTTAAAACGCTTGCTGGACCATAAAGTGGCGGAGGCCGGCGTCAAAGTGCTGTACCATACGTTCGTCGGAGACGTCGTTCAGCAAGACGGCATGGTCGAGGCCGTCGTCATTCACAACAAATCCGGGACGCAGGCGGTGAAGGCCGCGCTCTTTATCGACGCGACGAGCGATGCCGACCTGACGCATCTGGCGGGAGGGCAGTTGGTTAAAGGCGGGGACGACGGCGAGCTTCAGCCGGGCACGATGTGCTTCGTCCTCAACAATCTGGACCGGAAAAAGTTTCTCGCCGGCGCCGACACCCACGGCAGCGACCTGAAGCATGCGATCAACAAGGCGAAAAGCGAAGGGCGGCTGCGCGTCGCGAGAGATTGGGCCGGCATCTCTTGGCTGAACGACCATACGGCGGGCTTTAACTTCGGGCACGTCTTCGGGATTGACGGCTCGAACGCCGACGACCTCACGCGCGGCGCGATCGAAGGCCGTGCGCTCGTCGATCACATTACCGAGTGGCTCCGGGAATCGATTCCGGGCTTCGAGCATGCCTTCCTTACACTGACAGGAGAGCAGATCGGCATCCGGGAGACCCGCCGGATCGTCGGCGATTACATCGTCACGGCAGACGATTTTCTCAAATGCCGTTCATTCCCGGACGACATCGCGCGCAACGCCTACTTCATCGATATTCATATGGCGAAGCCGACGAGCGGCATGACGATGGTCCATCTGCCGCCGGGAGAATCGCACGGCATCCCTTATCGTGCGCTGCTGCCGGTCGGCATAGACAATGTCATCGTAGCAGGCAGGGCGATCTCGACCGACCGGGCGACGCAAGGCTCCACCCGGGTCATGCCGAATTGCTTCGCCATGGGCGAAGCGGCCGGCACTGCAGCGGCGATTCTGGCCGAACAAGGCTTGCGCGAGACGCGCGCCATCGATATCGAGACTTTGCAGCGCAGGCTTGTCCGTCAGGGAGCCTGGCTTGGAGATGCGATCAACGAACGCTACGGCTGAACGTAGGCGACGAATGCCCTTCTTTACTGAAATTCGATCATAACGGAGGTATCTTCTTTTGGTGGCGAATCAAACATTGGAGCCTGACATTTTAGTAGCCGGGGGAGGTATCTCGGGCGTGTCGGCAGCGGTCGCAGCCGCCCGCAACGGTGCAAAAGTCGTGCTCTGCCAGGATCGGCCTGTGCTGGGGGGAAACGCATCTTCCGAAATACGGATGCATATCGTCGGGGCGGCAAACTCCAAACGTAGAAAGGAACTGGAAACGGAAGCGCGCGAAGGCGGCATTATTGAGGAAATTCTGCTGGAAAACGCTTTTCGCAATCCCCAGCGGAGCGCCTCGATGTTCGACTTGATCCTTTACGAGAAATGCAGGGCCGAGCCGAATCTGACGTTATTGCTGAACACGACGGTGATTGAAGCGGAGGTGCAGGAGGGGAGGATTGTATCCGCACTGGCGGTCCGGGAGAGCACGGAGCATCGGTTCCGGATCCATGCCAAATTGTATATGGATTGCACAGGGGACGGACGGCTTGGCATGGAAGCGGGCGCGTTATATAAGACAGGGCGCGAGGCGGCCGGCGAGTACGGGGAGACACTGGCCAATGAGAACGGGGACTCTTATCGGCAGGGATCGTCGCTCTTGTTCACCACCCGGGATACCGGGCGGCCTATGCGGTTCATACCGCCCGCTTGGGCGCGCAAGTTTTCGGAAGACGATCTGAAGTTTCGTAACCACGCTACCTGGGAATACGGCTATTGGTGGGTCGAATTCGGCGGCATGATGGACACGATCGCCGATAACGAGACGATTCGGGATGAACTGCTGGCGATTATGCTGGGCGTCTGGGATCATATCAAGAACAGCGGCAATCATCCTGAATCGGAGAATTGGGCGCTGGACTGGTTCGGGTTCGTTCCGGGAAAAAGGGAGTCGCGCCGTTTTGTCGGAAAATACTTGCTTACGCAGGCAGATCTGGAACAAGCGCGTCACTTTGACGATGTCATCGCATACGGCGGATGGCCGATGGACACGCATCCGCCGCAAGGCATCGATGCGACCGAGCTGAATCCGGCCCATCAACCGTTCAGCCCGTATGTGTACGGCATTCCCCTCAGAGCGCTCATCAGCGCGAACGTGGACAATCTCATGTTCGCCGGACGAAACATCTCGGCAACGCATATCGCCTTCTCCAGTACGCGTGTGATGGGGACCTGCGCCGCAATGGGACAAGGCGCGGGCACGGCTGCCGCTTTAATCGTTCAATCCGGATTAACGCTGAGCGATGCGCTTTCCGACATGGCGTTCATTCAAAACGTTCAGCGGCAGCTTTTGAAACAGGATGTTTATCTACCCGGTATTGCGCCGGCAAACGATAACTTGGCGTCAAGTGCGGTCATTCGCGCTTCTTCCGAACAGCCGGAAGGTCAAGCCGCCAACGTAACCGACGGCTATACCCGATCGATGCATGGACCGGGCGGCGCCAGACCGGAACTGACCGTCCCCGGAACGCACCGCTGGATGTCGCAGCCCGGCGACCCGGCGCCTTGGATCGAACTGGAGTGGCCGGCGCCAGTGTCGATCAGCGAGATCGTGCTCGTCTTCGACACAGGCATGCATCGCAGACTGACCCTGACCCATTCCGACGAAGTATTGAACACGATGGAATGGGGGCCGCAGCCGGAGACGATCAAGGACTTCCGTGTGACGGTGGGGTACGCCGACCCTGAATCTGAAGACCGGCTGTTGTTTTCAGTCCAGAATAACTATCTCCGGCAAATCGTCCGAAAAGTGAACGAGGAGAATGTAATCAAACTGCGTGTGGATGTCGACGGCACGAATGGGCTGGACCATGCCCGGTTATTCGAGATTCGCTGTTATGAATAAAAAGCAAATGTAAATATCGATGGTTTGGATCTAAGCCGACTTCAAAATGGGTCGGCTTTTTATTTTGGACGTGCCCCGGTACACGCTCTTCGCCCGCAACCTCCGAATGCCTGACGCTCGGTCCAGAGACCGAGACCGTTAAGCTACCGCAGACGGAAGCGCATTCCCAGCGCGCCGATTACAATGAAATTCGCAGCATGCTGAATCCCGCTCATCTCATTTCGCCCGTTTACAACGTAACAGTGTTATGTTACATTATTATCAGAGGTGAGAAGGATGGAGCGCGAATTAATCTCCAAAAAAGACCTGCTTGAGCTGATGGGCATTTCTTACGGTCAATTGTATCGCTGGAAGCGGAAGCAGCTTATCCCCGAGGAATGGTTTATCCGCAAGTCTACCTTTACCGGGCAGGAAACGTTTTTCCCGAAGGATATGATATTGGCGAGAATCGATCGGATCATGAACATGAAGGAAGATTTGTCGCTGGATGAACTGGCCGGCAAGCTGTCTCCTTATCAAACCGACCTGTCGCTGTCCAAGCATGAGTTGATGGAACGTAACATTGTTTCGGAAGTTTCGATCAATCGGCACAGCACGCCTGCGCAGTTGAACGGTCAGGAGACATACGCGTTCGAGCTTCTGTTGTATTTGTTCGCGACGGATCAGCTGCTGTCCGGGGGCGAGATTAGCCTTATCGAGAGCGATTTGTTGATGGAAACGCTGCGGAATCACTTTCCCTCCTACGAGGGCAAGCCGTGCGAGCTGCTGTTCATGCGGAAGATGGGCGTGTCGATGTTCGCGCTCGCGGCGGCGCCGTCTGCGCTGCACTTCGATGCCGGCGTCAAGATCGTGGCCAGGCTCCAACTGGCGGAGCTCGCAGAGCAGTTGAGGAGCAAGCTGAATTAAATAGGAGGATGCGGAGATGACGAACGAGATGATCGGCGACCTGAAAATGGACGGCATCGGCACGGCGGCAGGCGGCGTCTACAAAAAGATAGCGATTAACGGCGTCTGTAAGGTAGCCGGCGAAGTGGAAGCGCAGCTGTTCAACGCGGACGGCCGAGTGCGTGTGGACGGACGATTGACGGCTGCCGAGCTCGACCTCGACGGCACGCTCGATATCACGGGAGGCGCAAGCATCGGCGAGGCCGCGATCGACGGCGTGATTGCCGTGAAGGGGACCTATGCGGGGCGGCGGCTGCGCTTGAACGGCATGCTGACCGTCGGAGAGGATTGCGAACTGGACGTTCTCGAAGGGGAAGGCGCCTTCAAGATCGGCGGGCTGCTGAATGCGGACACGATCGATCTGAAGCTGCAGGGCAGAGGCGCTGCCAAGGAGATTGGAGGCGAAGCGATCCGCATCGGCAAGGGACGGACCGGCGCCTGGCAATCGCTGTGGCAGCATATCATGCCGAGCTTCGCGCAGGAGCTCGTAGCCGATACGATCGAAGGCGATGTGATCGAGCTGGATCATGCGACGGTAAAAATCGTGCGAGGGGATCGGGTGACGATCGGCGAAGGCTGCGTCATCGATCGCGTAGAGTATCGGACCGAGCTTCGCAAGCATCCGTCGGCCCGAATCGGCGAGGAGGCGAAAACCAATGGATAACCAAAGCCGGCCCGCGCTTAAGCTGGTCGGAACCAGCGCTTCGAACGGAGGCGTCTTCGGCCAAGTGAAGATTACGGGCGAGTGCGAGTTTCGCGGGGACCTGGATTGCGGCAGGCTGGCTTGTACCGGCAGCGTCGCCGTGCGCGGCGGGCTGACGGCGGCTGCGATCAAGCTCACCGGCACTTGCGGCGTCGAGACCGACCTTGTGAGCGGAGAGATCGGGGGAACGGGCGAATTGAAGGTAAAGGGCGGCTTGCGAAGCGAAAAAGTGAGGCTCAGCGGCCACCTTGCTGTGGACAAAGACGCGGAGCTCGGCGACGCCGTACTGCGCGGGGCGATCGTCTGCGGCGGTCTGCTCAGCGCCGATCGGCTGGATCTCGGCTTGTTCGGCCCCAGCAGCGTGGGCGAGCTCGGGGGAGGCCGGCTGCGCGTTCGGCGCAGCCGAATGGGCGCCTTGAAAAATCTCGTGTCGTCCGGGGGAGCCGCTTCGCTGAAGGCCGGCACGATCGAAGGCGATCAGGTCGAGCTGCAGTATACGGAAGCCGATGTCGTTAAAGGCGGGGACATCGTCATCGGTCCCGGATGCAAGATCGGACGCGTCGAATACAGCCGCGAGCTGCGCGTGGACTCGCGCGCCCAGGTCGGTCAGCGCGTGCGCATTTAATCCAATATCGTTTAACTTGGGAGGTTTAATCATGAACGCTTCGCAAGGCAACAAGCTGGGCATCGTCCTCGCCGGACTGATGCTCGGCATCTTCGTGGCGGCCATCGACAATACGATCGTCGGCACCGCCATGGCAACAATCGTCTCCGAGCTCGGCGACTACGACAAGATCGTCTGGGTGACGTCCGCTTACCTCGTCACGGAGATGGCGGGCATGCCGATCTTCGGCAAGCTGTCCGACATGTACGGACGCAAGCGGTTTTTCATTTTTGGCATGATTATGTTCCTGCTCGGCTCAGTGCTGTGCGGAACGGCGACGAGCATCACCGAGCTGTCGATCTACCGGGCCATCCAGGGCATCGGGGGCGGCGCGCTCGTGCCGATCGCCTTCACGATCCTGTTCGACGTCATTCCGGTCGAAAAGCGCGGCGGCATGTCCGGCATCTTCGGCGCCGTCTTCGGCACTTCGAGTCTTGCGGGACCGCTGCTCGGCGCCTACATTACCGACCATGTCCACTGGCGCTGGATTTTCTACATCAATCTTCCGCTCGGTCTGGTCGCGCTGGCGTTGATCGTCTTCGGCTACAAGGAGTCCCGCGTTCATATGAAGCAACGGATCGACTGGTGGGGCGCCTCCACGCTCGTCGGCGCGGTCGTCAGCCTCATGTTCGCGCTGGAGCTGGGCGGGGGGACGTACGCGTGGGATTCGGCGCAGATCGTCTCGCTGTTCGCCGCGGCGTTCGTGCTGTTCGCGGTGTTCCTGTACGCGGAGACGAAGGCGGCCGATCCGATCGTCTCCTACGATATGTTCCGGCAGCGGCTGTTCGCTTCGAGCACGGTGGCGGGCTTGTTCTACGGCGCAGCGTTTATCACGTTCGCGATGTACATCCCGATCTTCGTGCAGGGCGTGAACGGCGGCTCCGCGACGAACTCGGGCCTTATTCTGCTCCCGCTGACGCTCGGCTCGGTCGTCTCCTCCCAGATCGGCGCATTTCTGGCCATGAAGACGTCTTATCGAAACGTCATGACCTTGTCCGCCGTTATCCTCGTGATCGGAGCCGTGCTGCTGTCGACAATCACGCCGGACACGTCGCGGGCGACGCTGGTCTGGTACATGATCGTCACGGGCGTCGGTGTCGGCTTCTCGTTCTCCGTGCTCGGGATGGCGAGCATGCACGGCTTCGGCGCCAACCGGCGCGGCTCGGCGAGCTCGACGATGTCGTTCGTGCGATCGCTCGGCATGACCGTCGGACTGACCGTCTTCGGCATCATGCAGCGCAATTCGCTCGCGGACAAGATGAAGGAAGCGTTCGCGGGGGCGGACAGTGCGGAGGGCGCGGCGCTCGGCGACATCCGCCAATCGCTCACGCCGGAAAACCGCGCCAACATTCCCGAGGATACGCTGCACAAGATCGTCGAGGCGCTGTCGTCCTCGATCTCGCACATGTTCCTCTGGTCGCTCGTGCCCGCAGGCCTGGCGCTAGCTGCCGTCTTTTTCATGGGCCGGTCAAAGCTCGAGATTCCCGCAAAAGGAGAAAAGCCGGAAATGGCCGCGGGCGGGCATTGAGCGGCGGTTCGGAGGCGCGGCATGTTGAGCCGGCTGGGAGCTGCGCATTTCATATTGAGTTCACAAACCGGTCGTAAGATGGCGACAGTTCAAAGCGCGGAGCGCCGTCCCGGGAGGCGGGGGGCTCCGCCGATTTAAAGGGGTGCAAACGCTAATGGCTATGGCTCCACTCGCGCAAGCCGCGATCGGACGCAAAAACAACAAAGCGCTCGTTCTGACGGGATTAATGCTCGGCCTCATTTTCGCGGAGCTCGACGAGACGATCGTCTCCACCGCGATGCCGACGATCATCCGGGACCTGCACGGGCTGCCGCTGATGGGCTGGGTGGCCGGCATCTACATGCTGTCCATGACGCTGTTCATGCCGATTCTCGGCAAGCTGGCCGATCTTTACGGCCGCAAACGCGTCTATCTCGCGTGCATCGGGCTGTTCATCGCGGGCTCGTTCGTCTGCGGACTGGCGCAATCGATGCCGATGCTGCTCGTCGGACGGGGGATTCAAGGGATCGGCGCAGGCGGGCTGATGCCGCTCGCGATGGTCATTTTGGGCGATACGTACGAGCTCGAGCAGCGCGCCAAGCTGCAGGCGCTGTTCGGCCCGCTCATGATTCTCCCGCAGCTGCTCGGACCGACGATCAGCGGCGAGCTTATCTCGCACGTGAACTGGCATTGGATTTTCCTGATCAACCTGCCGTTCGGCATTTTGACCGCGGCCGTCATGTGGTTCGGGATGGTCGAAAAGAGAGGCGAAGAAAAGAAAAAAATCGACTGGCTCGGCGCCGCGACACTCATGCTCGCGCTGCTGTCCCTGCTGCTCGCGCCCGTGCTCATCGAGACGCAAGGACTGTCATGGAGCTCGCCGCTGATTATCGGCATGCTCGTCCTGTTCGTCGTGCTGACGGCGCTGCTCATCTGGATCGAACGGCGCGTGGATGAGCCGATCATCCCGATTCACCTGTTCCGCAATCGCAACGTCGTCGTGTTGTCGAGCCTCGTGTTCATTTTGATGCTTGGCGTCATGGGCACGTTCGCCAACTTCCCGTTTTTCGCGCAAAACGTCATGGGCTTGTCTCCGAGAGCTTCAGGGTATCTGAATCTGGCGTTCATGGGCGGGGCGATCCCGTTCAGCATTCTGGTCGGATTTTTGATCACGCGAGTCGCGTACCGGACGATTTTTATCCTGTCGTTCACGCTGCCGATTATCGCTTTGGCGCTGATGCTGCAGTTTGACATCGACGTCAGCGTCATCTTCGTCGTCGTCAGCTTCGTCATCATGGGCGTCGGGCTGGGCGCGCTGTTCGGCGGGGACAATCTGATCGTCCAGGAGTCGGTCAGCAAGGAGGAGAGCGGGATCGCGCTGTCGACCGTGCAGCTCTTCCAGTCGATCGGCGCGTCGATTGGACTCAGCGTGTTCGGCTCGCTGCTGGCCGGGGACATCAAAAAGGGCATCGAGGGGATCGCGGATCAATTGCCAGCGGGCACCGCGGGCGAGATTCAGACGGGCGGTATCCCGAAGGGACTCGCGCCGGACCTGCTCGAACACGTGAAAACCGCGTTCTCGGGCGCGTACCACAATCTGTATGTCATCTCGATCGTGTTCGTCTGCATCGCCTTCGTGCTGTGCTGGCTCCTGAAGAAGGAAGGGCTGCAGAAGCGGGAGGACGGAGACGCGCCGCTGGCGCATTGAGCTGCGGATCTATAGGCAAAGGAAAGGAAGCCGTGTTGCACTTCAGGGTGCAATGCGGCTTTTTACGCGCGCAGGGCGCGCTTCATACCGGAGGTGTCGCTCTTGCACGCACGCTCACCCCCGCCATAGCGCAAAATGCGCTATCTTCGCCGCATGCCGCATGCCTGCGCCACGCTCACCTTCGCATAGCGCAAAAGTGCGCTATCCTCGCCGCATGCCCTGTGCTCGCGCCACGCTCACCGCCGCCATAGCGCAGAAATGCGCTATCCTCGCCGTATGCCCTCTGCTCGCCCTTTGCTCACTCCACGCTCACCGCTGCCATAGCGCAGAAATGCGCTATTCTGCCGCATGCCCTTTGCTCGCGCCACGCTCACCGCCGCCATAGCGCAAAAGTGCGCTATCCTCGCAGCATGCCCTCTGCTCGCCCTTTGCTAACTCCATGCTCACCGCGGCCATAGCGCAGAAATGCGCTATTCTGCCGCATGCCCTTTGCTCGCGCCACGCTCACCGCCATCATAGCGCAAAAGTGCGCTATCCTCGCCGTATGCCCTCTGCTCGCCCCATGCTCGTGCCACGCTCACCGCCATCATAGCGCAAAAGTGCGCTATCCTCGCCCAATGCCCCATGCTCGCGCCACGCTCACCGCCGCCATAGCGCAAAAATGCGCTATCCTCGCCGCATGCCCTCTGCTCGCCCTTTGCTAACTCCACGCTCACCGCCGCCATAGCGCAGAAATGCGCTATTCTGCCGCATGGCCTTTGCTCGCGCCACGCTCACCGCCGCCATAGCGCAAAAATGCGCTATCCTCGCCGCATGCCCTCTGCTCGCCCTTTGCT
>NZ_JAGXJW010000009.1:44442-160413 GCF_019091135.1 Cohnella sp. GbtcB17
AACTCCACGCTCACCGTCGCCATAGCGCAAAAGTGCGCTATCCTCGCCGCATGCCCATAGATCCGCCAGGGTTCACGTCCTTGACCGGGCACAATATGCTATAATGTAGTTTGCCATATTGTCCAAGAGAGGAATCCGTGATTCATGAGCAAAGCGATCCGCGACGAACTTAAGCAGGAAGTGGCGAAGCGCCGCACCTTCGCGATAATTTCCCACCCCGATGCGGGCAAAACGACGCTGACCGAAAAGCTGCTGCTGTTCGGGGGCGCGATCCATATCGCCGGCTCGGTCAAGGCGCGCAAAGCCGCCCGCCACGCGACCAGCGACTGGATGGAGATCGAGAAGCAGCGGGGCATCTCCGTCACTTCGTCGGTCATGCAATTCCAGTATGCCGGCAAAAACGTCAACATCCTGGATACCCCGGGTCACCAGGACTTCAGCGAAGACACGTACCGCACGCTGACCGCCGCGGACAGCGCGGTTATGCTCATCGACGTCGCCAAGGGCGTCGAGGCGCAGACGATCAAGCTGTTCCAGGTGTGCCGCAAGCGGGGCATTCCGATCTTCACCTTCATTAACAAGCTCGACCGCGAGGGACAGAATCCGTTCGAGCTGCTCGAGGAGATCGAGCGCGTGCTCGGCATCCGCTCGGTGCCGATGAACTGGCCGATCGGTATGGGCCGCGAGCTGTGCGGCGTCTACGACCGCATGAAGAAGCAGGTCGAGCTGTTCCAGGGCAACGATCACTCCACGATCGAGGTTCGCCCGGCCGCCGACTACAACGATCCGGCGATCCGCGAGATGGCGGGCGAATATCTCGCCGACCAGCTGGCCCAGGATCTCGAGCTGCTCGACGTCGCAGGCGATCCTTTTGACTACGAGAAGGTGCGCGCGGGCGAGCTGACGCCGGTCTTCTTCGGGAGCGCCGTCAACAACTTTGGCGTGCAGACGTTCCTCGAGAACTTCCTGCAGCTGGCTCCGGCACCGACATCGCGCCGTACGACGGACGGCGAGGTGGAGCCGGACGACGAGAAGTTCTCCGGCTACATTTTCAAGATCCAGGCGAACATGAACCCGGCCCACCGCGACCGGATCGCCTTCCTGCGCATCTGCTCCGGCAAGTTCGAGCGCGGCATGTCCGTCAAGCACGTGCGCGCGGGCAAGGATATCAAGCTGTCGCAGCCGCAGCAGTTTCTGGCGCAGGACCGCGACATCGTCGATACCGCCTATCCGGGCGACATCATCGGCTTGTTCGACCCGGGTATTTTTCGCATCGGCGACAGCCTTGCTCAAGGCGCGAATCTGACGTTCGACGAGCTGCCGACGTTCTCTCCGGAGATCTTCGCCAAGGTGTCGGTCAAAAACGCGCTGAAGCAGAAGCAGTATCTTAAAGGTCTCGATCAGCTGACCGAAGAGGGTATGGTGCAGGTGTTCCGCTCGATCGGCCCGTTCGAGGATACGTATCTCGGCGTCGTCGGACAGCTTCAATTCGACGTTTTCGAATACCGCATGAAAAACGAGTACGGCGTCGACATCCAGCTCGCGCGCACGCAGTTCCAGTTCGCCCGCTGGATCGTCGCCGACAAGCTCGATGCCTCGAAGTTCCGCATCAACTCGACGCTCGTCAAGGACAAGAACGACAACAACGTCGCCTTGTTCGAAAACGAGTACGCAATGCGTACAGCCGTGGAACGCATGCCCGACGTGAAGTTCCTGGAGACTGCGCCTTAAGGCGCGTCGTTAAAGGCCTTTCCTAAATAACCGCCCCCTCCGAAGTTGCATCGCATATCCCGACACGCGATGCGCACCGGACGGTGCGGTTTTTTTTGTGCGCCTATCGACATAGGTACTTTAACAAAACTTTAAAAAGCAATAGGCAGGTTTGCCTTTTATATCCTATTTCCTGGGTGAATGGCGGTGGTAGAATGAGATTCGTTGGTTTTATAGGACTTTCATATCGGTTTTGGGGAGGGCGTCATGATTCAAAAGAAATGGAATAAACGGTTGCTGACCGGCGCGGTCGCCGCCTGCCTATTGGTCGGCACGAGCGGACAGGCTTGGGCGGACAATGCCTCCGCCTACCGGGACATTCAGGGACATTGGGCCCAAGCGGCGCTGACAAAATGGGTCGAGAGCGGAAAAATCGGCGGTTATGGTGACGGTACGCTTCGTCCGAACAAGCCGGCGACGCGCGTGGAGGTCATGAAACTCGTCAATGCGTCGTTCGGCTTGACCGAAGGCGGCCCTGTCGCTTTCGCCGACGTCGACGAAAAACAATGGTTTTATCGCGACCTCGGTATCGCCGTGCGAAACGGCTATATGTCCGGTTACGAGGACGGCACGTTTAGGCCGAACCGCGAGATAACGCGGGAACAGCTTGCAGTCATTCTCGTTCGTCTGTTGAAGCTGAAGCCGTCCGATTCGGCGCCGGACTACGCGGATACGCGCGCGCTGCCTGCATGGAGCCGCGGCGCGGTCGGGGCGGTTATCGCAGCGGGGATCATGACGCCTGACGCGAAAGGCCTGTTCTATCCGAAGCGCAGCGCGACGCGCGCGGAGATCGTCGTCGTGCTCGATCGGGCGGAGGCGCTGTCCGACAAGCAAAACGGAGAAAGCGGCGCGCAGCAGGGATCCACTCAAGCCAATAATGGAGGCGCTTCAACGGGCGGCACGACGTCCGGCGGCGGAAATTCGTCCGGCGGCAACCAACCTGGCGGCAATCAACCTGGCGGCAATCAACCTGGTGGCAACCAACCTGGCGGCGGCGACCAGAGCGGAGGCGGCAGCCAGGACGGCGATGGTGCAGGCAACGGCGAGGCCGCCGACGCCTTCCGGATGGCCGACGCGTTGCTGGCCACGACCAAGACCGTCCAGGCCGGAGGTGCCGTCGCGCTGGACGCCGCGCCGTCTCCGGGTACGGTCGCTTGGCTCGCGCCAGCCTCCACGACGCTGTTCGCAGAAGGTCTTCAGATGACCAAGCTGCTTGGCAACGGCACGGTGGCCCTGATGGCAGCGCCTGCGAGCGCGGGCTCGTACAAGCTGTACGTCCTGAACGCCGACAGCGGCGCTACGCTGTCCGTCTCGTCGGCTTCCCTGACCGTCGCCGGCACCGTGGCGGCGGATCGGGCGGGCGATCTCTTCGCGGTCGGCCGCGCGGTTCGCGGCGGGGCGAGCGTCGCCTTGACCGTTCCGCCTGTCGAGGGATTGACGGCTTGGTTCGCGCCGTCCGGCACGAGCGCCTTCGATGCCGGTTCCGACATGACAGCCGGCGTCAGCAGCATTGTCAGCGCGCCGTCCGCGGAGGGCGATTACCGCCTGTATCTCGTAGACGCATCGGGTCAATCTGTCAGCGCATCGGTCGCTCTGCTGCGCGTCGACAACACGGCGCCGAGCAATTCCCTGTTTGCTTCTAATGTCGCCGTGAAGGGCCGGTCGACCTTGTCGATCGGCGGACTCCCTGTCGGCGCCTCCTCCGCATGGCTGGCGCCTGCGGGGACGTCGGGTTGGGTGCAAAGCGCGACGATGAGCTATTCGACCGGCGGCACGATCCTCGCCCCCGCGGCCGAAGGCAGCTATCGGCTGTATCTGCTGGACGATGCAGGCAACGTGTCTTCGCCTTCGACGGGCGCCATCACGGTGGACAACACGCCGCCGACGGAGCAGAACGACGTATTTGCGGCGGATGCGACGCGCGCGCCGGGCCAGACGTTGACGCTGCCGGCGCTTCCAGTCGGCGTGAAGGCTTGGTTCGCTCCAGCCGTCGCGTCCGTGTTCGCGCCGGGCGCCGCGATGACCGTATCGACCGGCTCTACAATCGCCGTACCGCAGCTGCCGGCCGTCTATAAGCTGTTTCTTGTCGACGAAGCGGGCAACGTATCGCAGCCCTCCAAAGCGACGTTGACCGTTACGAATCCGACTCCTTAATGAAGAGGTGATCTCCCCATGAAAACGAAATTCCGAAAAATCGCGCTGACGTTTACCGCGGCGATCCTGTTGCTGACGTGCGTACCGATCGCGGCCTCCGCGGCGCCGAGCGCCGTCGCGGGCACGTTGACCGACGCTTCCGGCCATACGGTCGGCCATACGTGGTTATCCATCCGCAACGAGGCCTCAGGCGAGGAGTATACAGTATGGGTCGCGGACGACGGCAGCTTCTCGCTGCCGTCGGGTCTGGCGGCCGGCGGTTACGAAGCCGTCAAATACTGGGACGAAGCGAAGCAGACAAACGTCTACTTGAACCAATCGTTCGCCGTGTCCGGCGGTTCCGCGGAGCCGCTGAAGCTCGAGACGCTTCCGAACAACGTATCGGGAGCGGTCAGGGCGTCCGACGGCAGCGCCGTATCCGGATGGGTCGACATTAAGGATGCCACCGGCGGGGCTTACAACGCTTATGCCGGCGCGGACGGCGCTTTCGCGCTTCGTTTGCCTGCCGGCGATTATAAAGTCCAGGGCTTCACGGGCGAGGCGAGCCGGGAATATATGAACGTCAAGCTCGCGTTCACAGTCGGCGCCGCGAGTGTGACGCTCCCGATCAAGCTGTCCGCCAAAAACATGAACGGCACCTTGAAGCGGGGCGGACAAGCCGTGGCGTCGGCTTGGCTGAACTTTTACAATACGTCCACGCAGGAGCTTTACTCCGCTCAAGTCAAGGACGGTGTCTTCACCGCGGCATTGCCGGACGGCAAATATACGATCGACGGCTATTGGCTGACCGATTCCGATACGTTCGTGACGTACGCTGCGCGCTTCACCGTAGCCGGCGCCACGACGGTCGCGCTCGACGTCCCGGCCAGCAACGTGACGGGAACCTTGCATCAAGGGAAGGCGGCTGTCGCGAACGCATGGCTTAATATCCGGACGACGGATTACGCAAAAAATTATAGCGTACGGACGACGTCGACCGGCGCGTTCGACCTGACGCTGTCCGACGGCCGATACGTCGTAGACGGCTATTTCGATGCCGAAGGGCGTTACGTTCGGCTGAATCAGCCGATGGAACCGCTGCGGGGCATCGCGGTCTGGACGCTGTCGATTCCGGCGCCCAACGTATCCGGCACGCTGAAGCTGGCCGACGGCACGCCGATCGACGGCGTCACGCTGCGCATGCAAAATATGGAAGGCGAACGTAACGCCTACGAGCCGCAGGTCAAAGGCGGCGAATTCAGCCTGTATCTTCCGGACGGACTGTACGAGGTCCGCAGCTACTGGGACGAGCGACAGCAAGCGAACGTACTGCTGAACCGACAGTTGACCGTCGAAAACGGTGCAGTGCAAGGCGACGCGGACATCGTCGTGCCGGCTGTTAACGTAACGGGTACCCTGTCCGACGCGAACGGCGATCCGATCGCGAACGTCTGGCTGGATATCCGCAGCGGCAATCACCTTCGTTTTTACCAAGTCAAGGTAGGCGGCGACGGCAGCTTCGCGCTCGCGCTTCCGGACGGCGACTACAACGTTAATGGGTATAGCAGCGAAGATTACCAGCGTTTTATCCGGTTGGACCAGAATTATAGCGTCTCCGGCAGCGCGCAGTGGCGTATCCAGGAGAAGCGCATCAACGTCACGGGCGAGCTCGTGACGGCGGAAGGGCAAGCGTTGCCCGAGGGAGCCTACCTGAATCTGTATCAAGTCAAGTCGGACGGCTGGTACGGATTCACGGTCAAGACGACGGACGGCAAGTTCCGGACGACGCTCGAAGACGGGCGATACCTGATCCGAGGCATCTCCTACGAGGAAGACGGCAGAACGAAGCGGATCGGCTTCTACGACGAGTTCACCGTATCCGGCGACGCCGCGCTGCATATAAACGTGCCGCCGGTTAACGTTAAGGGCAGCGTCGTTCAATCGGGCATCCCGCTCGACGACGGCACCGTTAATTTCTACGACGTCTCGCATCCGAACGACAATCTCAGTGTTGACGTGACAAACGGTGCGTTCGACCTGGCCTTAAAGCCGGGACAGTACAAGGTAGCCGACGTATTCGACAGGCCTAAGCAAGTTTATTATCAAGTCGATCAGACGTTTACGGTCGATGCCGAGGGTGTCTTCGAATGGTCGCTCGCGCTCAAGGAGCGCAATGTCGAAGGCAAAGTCAAGCTCGACGACGGCTCCACGCCGAGAAATGTGAGCCTGCAAATCGGCAGGGATCTCGGCAACGGACAGACCGACCGCGAGCAGCAGGTCGATCTGGTCGACGGGAAGTTTTTCATTTACTTGCCCGACGGGAATTATGCGATCTCGTTTTACTACGACAGAGAAAAACAAGAGAGTATCCGATTGGCCCAGCCTTACCGCTTCAGCGTGGCGGGCTCCGCCAAGATTGAAGACCTGGTGCTGCCGATTCCCAACGTCGTCGGCACGGCCTATATGCCCGGAGGCAGCGAGCCGCTCGCATTCGCGGGCATCTCCATCCGTTCGTCGGAGCAGGGAGACGTCTACTATAACGCGAACGCAGGTCAAAACGGCACCTTCTCGCTGAAGCTGCCTGACGGCAGCTATGCGGTGACCGAGCTTCAGGTGTGGAAAAACGGTCAACGCAGCGCATGGAAGTCTGAAGCGACCTTCCGCGTCGAAAACGGCGCGCTTGCGACCCCGGACGGCGGCCCGCTGCGCGTTGTGGCGTTGGAGAACAATGTCGTCGGCCGCCTTGCGATGCCTGACGGCGCTGCGATCGCCGGCTCGCTCAAGCTGATAGACGCCAATCAGACCGCGTATAACATTCGCATTCAGAGCGGACAATTCTCGGATTATTTGCCGGATGGCGTCTATCATATCGGTTCGATCTGGAACGATACGAACGGCAGAGACGAAAAGGCGGCCGCCGCAGATTATACGATCACGATCGCCGGGGGCGTCGCATCGCCCTCTCCGATCGCGATCGAAGTAGCTGCCAGGAGCCTGTACGGCAAAGTCGAGTATGCGGACGGCAGCCCCGCGATCGGCCAGTTGAACCTTCAACACTCGGACACCGGAGGCTCCGATCCTTCGCCTAGGGAAGTTTACGGCATGAGCGGAGGAGACGGCACGTTCGCCATCGATCTCCCGCCGAACACTTACAGGCTGGTCAGCTTTCAGGCGTCCAACGGGACGGCCTACATGCTTGACGGCACGGAGATCGTCGTCGGCGAGCGTATGACGACCGCGCCGGCCATTCGTTTGAATGCCCCTAACATCCAAGGGACGCTGAATATCGGGGGCGATGCCGCGCTGAACGGTTTCCTGTCGATCGCCGAAGCTGAGTTCAATCCGGCCGCAGGCGTGCATTATCGGCTTGGCGTGCGCGTGGACAACGGCGCCTTCCGCGCCTATCTGCCGGACGGCGATTATATCGCCACGAACTTCAACAGCTCCGCCACGCACGAGAACACGATGCTTCAAGTCAGGTTTACCGTCGTCGGCGGACGCGTCGAGGGCGGACTTCAGATCGAATCGCCGTAACGCATATGACGAAGGCCGCTCCCGAGAAGAGATATCGGGGCGGTCTTCGTTGCATTTTCGCGACATTGTCGGTTGTCCGAAGGGACGGGGTTCGGCTATAATGAAAGCCATATACAAGTTTGGGGCAAATCAAGGCAAAGGAGCGGACCGAATTGGCTACTTTAAAGGATATCGCGGATCAAGTGGGCGTATCGATCTCCACGGTGTCCAGAGTCGTCAACAACGATACGAGCCGTTCCGTCAACGCAGACACGCGCCAGCGCATCTGGGACGCGGTCGCACAGCTTGGCTACAATCCGGGCAAGACGGCGAAGGACGGCGCGGGCTCGAAGCGCGGGCTAGCCGCACGGCAGCCCGATATCGGCAAGATCGGCTGCATCGTGGCGGTTAATCAGAACAAGTACAATCATCCGTACTTTTCTCCGATTCTCGAAGGCATCGAGCGAGGCATTCAGGAGCACGGCGGAGAATTGGCCTATATACACAACGGCGAAGATCTCAAATCTCCCGAGATGCTGCAAAAGGTGATCCAGGACGGCGGGGTGGACGGCATCATCGTCGTCGAGAGCATCGATCCGGTCGTCTACGACGCGATCAAGCGCCATATCCCTTGCGTCGTCGGCATCGACGTGTCCGATCCGTCCATTCCGAGCGTCGGCTACGATCGGCTGGCGGCGGCGAAGCATGCGGTACAGCACCTGATCTCGCGGGGGCATCGGCATATCGGCTTCCTCGGCGGCTCCGGCAGGTCGCTCGACATCACCAAGGAAAAAAGATACCGCGGCTACAAAGAAGCGATGGACGAAGCCGGACTCGCGATCCATAAGGAATGGATCCTCGATACGGAATGGAATGCGGAAAAAAGCTATACGCTGATGAAGCGGACGCTCGAGAAGCCGGCGAAGCTGCCGTCCGCATTTCTGGCCGCCAGCGACATGATGGCGATCTCGGCCATGCGTGCCGTATTCGAGAGCGGTCTGCGCATTCCCCAGGATGTCGCTATCGCCTCCATCGACAATATCGACTTCGCCGAGTACGCGACGCCGCCACTGACCTCCGTACATATTCCGAAGTTCGAGATCGGCTGGGTGGCGGCCAAGACGCTCGTCGACGTCAGACAGAACAAGTACCCGCTCCCCGTCAAGATTACGCTTCCGTTCGAGTTAATGGCCAGACAATCGACCTGATGCGGCACGATTCGTACGCCCTGCCCGTGTATGCGGAGCAGGGCCTTTTATTTTCCATAACATTTTGGATGTATTTGCGGCAATATATAATAAAAATTTGCGTAAAAATAGGTTTGTGCACATTCTCTAAATTAAGGCCTCTGCAAGCGCTTAGATCAATAAAATCCGAATGTTTGATTGTGTTACCGTCATAAGCAATCGTGTTTTACGAATATTTACGCCAAATAAAGTCCAAAAAACCAAGGAAAAATTCATCCAAATTGCATTAAAAATCCTTGACGGTTTTCTGATATTCGAATAATATTTAAATTGTAATCCAAACAAATAAAATTTGGCGCAAATACTTCGGAGTTGGGGGATACGATACACAATGGATAAAATTCGGCTGGCACTGATCGGCGTAGGAGATATGGGGACCGGCCATGCGATGGGATTCGATCAAATCGAGAACTGCGAGATCGTCTGGGTCGCGGATCCGAGCGAATCCAACCTGGCAAGGGCGATGCCGTACATAAGAAGAAACAAACCTGGCATCGTTGCGAGTTACCTCGAATTGCTGGAGCACATCGACACCTTCGACGCCGTCGTCATCTCACTGCCCAACTACATGCATCGCGATGCGGCGGCGCCGTTTATCGAACGCGGCAAGCATGTGTTTCTGGAAAAACCGGTCGCGCCGACGCTCGGCGAATGCGACGAGATCATCGCCAAGGCGGAAGCTGCCGGCGTGATCCTGCAGATCGGCCTCACTTACCGTTACTCGAACATCTATCGCCGGATGCGCAGGGAACTGGATGCCGGACGGCTGGGAGACGTCACCATGATGTGGTGCAAGGAATTCCGCGATCCGTTCCCGCCGGTGGACTGGTTCTATGACGCTTCCAAGTCGGGCGGCGCGCTTATCGAGAAGGATTGCCACCACTTCGATATTTTCAACTGGATGATCGATTCGAAGCCGCGCCGCGTGTTCGCGTCCGGCGGCCAGCACGTGCTGAAGGACGGCCAACCTAACGTCATCACCAACTCCTATACGCATTACGAGACCCGGACGCTTACGAGCACTTCGATCGTCGACCATGCCTGGGTCATCGTCGAGTACGAGAACGGCAGCAAGGCGAATCTCGGCCTCTGCATGTATTTGAAGCCGAGGAACCTGATGGACGAAGGGCTCGAGATCGGTCTGCTCGGCAGCAACGGCGGCCAAATGATCGCCAAGAAGGACAAGACGATCGACATCTTCGGTCCCGAGGACAAGAGCCGCGACCACATCGATCTGGACCACGAATCCGATTCGGTGAACGGCGGACATACCGGCAGCCAGCGGCAGCGGCACGCCTTCCTGAATTCCGTCGCCACGGGCGAAGCGCCCTATGCCAACGGCCGGATCGGCCGGGATGCGCTGCTCGTCGCGCTTGCCGCCGAACGTTCCATCAAGGAAGAACGTTACGTCTACATCAGCGAGCTGAGCTAAGGCCGACAGACAGGGGGAGTCCGCATGACCTCGAGGTGGAAAGAGGAAGGCACTTTTTTATTGTTCATCCTTCCTTGGATCGTAGGTTTTCTCGTGTTTTTTGTCGGCCCGGCCGCGCTGAGCATGATTTACAGCTTCGCGGATTACAACTCGGTGACGCCGCCGCAGTGGATCGGGTTCGACAACTATCGGGACTTGTTCAAGGATCAGATTTATTTGAAAAGCTTCTGCAACACGCTGTACTTCGTTTTTATCGCCGTGCCGATCACGGTCATGTTCCAAATTCTGATCTCCGTCGTGCTGAACGTCGAGATCAAGGGCATTCGCTTTTTCCGCACGATCTATTACTTGCCCTACCTGGTGCCGCCCGTCGCGACGGTCATCATCTGGCTGCTGCTGTTCGGCACGGACGGCGGCTTCGTCAACCAGCTCCTCGAGGCCGTCGGCATCCCGAAGGTGGACTGGTTCGGCTCCGAGGGCTGGAGCAAGCCGCTGATCGTGACGATCGGCATCTGGAGCTCGGGCGGACCGGTTCTGATCTTCCTCGCCGCGCTCAAGGGCGTGCCCGCCCAGCTCTACGAGGCGGCACGCATCGACGGCGCGAGCCGGGTCCGCCAATTTTTCACGATCACGCTGCCGATGATCTCGCCGACGATTCTTTTCTCGCTGGTGCTGCAGATGATCTACTATTTCCAGATGTTCACCGAATCCCGCCTGCTGAACAACGGGGGGCCGGACTACTCCTCGTCGACCTACATGCTGAATACCTACAATACCGCATTCCGCGACATGAAGTTCGGCTATGCGATGGCGCAGTCCTGGATTCTGTTCGTCATCATCCTGATCCTGACCTGGATCGTGATGAAAACGTCGAACCGCTGGGTCTACTACGAGAGCGATAAAGGGGGCGACGCATAGGCATGACTTACCGATTCAAAACGCCGCTGCAATACGTCGCGCTGCTCATCGGCTTGTTCATCTTCGCCGGCCCGCTGTTCTGGCTGCTGTCCACGATGCTCAAGACGCAGGAGCAGACGTTCAGATATCCGCCGGAGTTTCTCCCGCATCCGTTAACGCTAAGCGCCTTCGGACGGCTCTTCGAATCGATGCCGCTCATGGGCCGGTGGATCGGCAACTCGTTCGCGATCGCGGGCTCCGTCGGTCTCGGCACGATTCTGTTCTCCTCGCTGATCGCGTTCGGATTCGCCCGCACGAAGGCGCGTTCGCGCAAGTTCCTGTTCGCCATCGTGCTGGCCACGCTCATGATTCCGGCGCAGGTGACGCTGATCCCGCTGTATCTGCTGTACCGGGATATCGGCTGGTACGATACGTGGCTGCCGCTCATCGTTCCGCACGTACTCGGCAATCCGTACTTCATCTTTTTGTTCAGGCAGTTTTTCCTCACGATCCCGCGGGAGCTGGACGAAGCGACCTATGTCGACGGAGGCGGGTACTGGACGATCTACTCCAGGGTTATCCTGCCGCTGTCCAGCCCGATTCTCGTGAGCGGCTTCATCTTCTCCTTCGTCTTTTCGTGGACGGACTTCTTTTCCCCGCTCATCTTCATCCAATCGGAAAAGCTGCAGACGCTCAGCGTCGGCCTCCAGATGATCATGGGCCAGACTTCGCACGACTTCCCGGTGCTCGCGGCCGGTTCGTTCCTCGCGCTGCTGCCGATCGGCGTCATCTACTTCTTCGCCCAGCGCTACTTCATCGAGGGGGTGGTCATGACCGGGATCAAGTAATCCCGGGGGCACCCGTGAGAGCGCATCGAGGGGCAGGTCAATCATTCATCCACGTACAAGGAGGGCTCAACATGCAAACAAAGAAACGGATCGTGCAGCTCGCGGTACTGAGTTTGATCGGAACGATGAGTCTGGCGGCATGCGGCAGCAACAACAATGAAGGCGCGTCCTCGTCTCCTGCGGCCAGCGGTTCGGCAGGCGCTTCGGCGAGCGCATCGGCTCCGGCGTCCGGATCGGCATCGGCATCGGCTCCAGCCGGCGCAGCCGACATCTCCGGCAAAGTAACGTATGCGCAATGGGGAACGAACGTGGAGACCGAACAGACGAAGGAATTGCTCAAGGGCTTCAGCGAGAAATATCCAAACGTCGAGGTCGAGGTCGTCAGCAAGGACTGGGGCACGTACTGGACGGCGCTGACCGCGCAGGCTGCGGCCAAGGATCTGCCCGATGTGTACAAGATCAGCTATGCGTACGTGGACAAATACGCCAAGATCGGCGCGATGAAAGACTTGACCGATCTGATCGCCTCGACGGGCTTCGATACGAACAACTTCGAGCCCGGGGTGCTGGCCGCCCACCAGGTCGACGGCAAGCAAGTATCGCTGCCGCGCGACGCTAACACGATCGTGCTCTACTATAATAAAGGGCTGTTCGACGACCCCAAGACGAATCCGGCCGGCGCCGCTTATCCGGCCGGCGAGCTGACTTGGGATCAGGCGCTCGACATCGCCAAGAAGATGACGCTCGATCGTAACGGCAAGACGGCCGCGGACGCGGACTTCGACGCCAAGAACATCGTGCAATGGGGCCTGACGGTCGACGCCGCCGGCTCCGCCGACTCCGTGCTCGAGCCGCAGATCGAGTCCAACGGCGGCAAGCTCGTGAACGACGACAAGTCGCTCGGTCTCGAATCGCCGGAAGCCAAGCAAGTGCTGGAGTTTTACCGGGATCTGATCACCAAGCATCACGTGACGCCGACCTTCAGCCAGAGCCAGTCGCTCGCCAAGGAGCCGTTCCTGACGATGACGACGGGCAAGGTCGCGATGAGCTTCGCGGGCTCCTGGTCCGCCAGCGAATTCATCAAGGCGAACATCAAGTTCGACACGGTGCTGCCGCCGAAGTTCAAGGAGACGAAGACGGTCGTGCAGGTCGCAGGCAACGCGATGAGTCCATACAGCAAAAACGAGCAAGCCGCATGGGCGCTGCTGAGCTGGCTGGGCGGTCCGGACGGCCAGATCGCGCTCGCTCAGCAGGGCCAGTCGATCCCGGCCAACAAGGCGGCCGCGGAGACGTATCTCGCCAAGGACGAAGGCTACAACAAGCAGACGTTCATTGATGCGCAAAAATACGCGATCTCCGCGCCGTTCTTCGACGGCAAGGAAAAGCTGCTGTGGGAAATCATCCCGCAGAAGCTCGCGCCGGCGCTGTCCGGCAAGGGCGAGCTTGACGGCGTAGTGAAGGAGATCGGGTCGCTGTACGGCAAATAAGAGAAGAAGCGCCGGCGGTCGCTTGACGCGAAGTCCGCCGGTGCGAACGGTATCGATCGAACAACAAGAATAGCGCAAAAGACAATGGGAACCGCATTTAACTTTGATTCAGTCTGTCAAAGCTTGCAGAACCCATTGTCTTTTCTTTTGCCTTTTGAAGGATTACGCGACGGAATCAAGGAGGATGACGAGATGAAGGCGGAGGACGGAATAAAGTCACACAAGGACCAGAAAGGTAAGCGCTCGCATCTTAGGAGATGGCTGTCGGCGGGGTTGGCTCTGACGTTGGCCGCGGGCCTGGCGCCGACAATCGGAGGGGCGACGCCGGCGGAAGCGACAGCGGCAGCGCCGGCCAGATTCACGGGCGCGCCGGCCGAATGGGATGCGGTCGCGGCGGACGAGGCGGCGGGCGGAGGTTCGCTCAGCCTGCTGAAGGCCGTGCAGCGCGGTGGCATGCTGTATTTGCTGGCAGAGGGAACTGCCGTCGATCCGGGCGGCGTCTTCTTGATCGACGCGGACGGAGATCCGGCGACAGGGACGAAGGAGCCGGCGTGGAGCGATGCGACCGGCATCGATTACCGGATCGTCGGCACGCAGGTGCAGCGCTATGCGGACGGCGCGTGGACGCCGGCCGGTACGGCGGCGTATGCCAATTCGGGCACGATCGCCGAGGCGGCGGTCGATATCGGGCTGCTTGGCTTGACCGCGTCGGCCCCGCTGAAGGCGGCGTATGCCGAGCCTGCGGCCAACGCGTTCCTGCCGGATGCCGGCAAGCCGATGTTGGCCGTCGAGGCCGAAGCGGCCGCCTTCGGACCCGATCCGGACATCGCGGTCGACGGCAATCCGGCGGATTGGTCCGGCTCCGAGCCGGTCGCCGTGTCCGCGGACGGGCTCACGAAGATGTACGCCGCGGCGAACGGAGACACGCTGAGCGTCATGGTCAGCGGCAAGATGGGCGATTGGAACGACGTCTTTATCGACACGGACCATAGCAAGGACACCGGCTTCACGACAAACTGGCTGTGGCCGGATTACGGCTTCGACTACATGATGGAAAACGGCTCGCTGTATGCCAGCACCGGCAGCGGCTGGGGCTGGAGTCAGCTCGCTGCGGAAGGCATCCAGTACGCGGAGTCCGGCTCGGGCAACGGCAAAGTCATCGAGATGTCCGTCCCGCTTGGGGAGCTCGGAATGGCGGCCCCCGCGCCGCTGTATATCGGCTTTAACGTCGGCGAGGTGTATGCGCCGGCGCCGGCCGCCCAAGCGGCGAAGATTGTGCCCTCGCTGCCCCGCGTGACGGCGGACGGCAACGACGCCGAATGGCCTAGCATCCGTCCGATCGCGACCGGCACCGGCAATATCCGGGATCTGTCGGCGTTCGTGAAAAACGACAAGCTGTACGTGCTCGCGCACGGATACGACCTGTCGGGCGAGAAAAACTTGTTCATCGACGCGGACAACGATCCGGAGACCGGTCATCAGGGCTGGCAATATGCCTCAACCGGCGCCGATTATCTGGTGCAGAACGGCACGGCATACAAAAGCACGGGCAGCGGCTGGAGCTGGGAGGCGCTTGGCGCGACTGAGAGCGTCGTGTCGAGCGTGTATGCGCCGTCCGGCGAAAGCGTGCTGGAGACGGTCGTCGACATGAGAGGCTGGGAGGCGAGTTCGACGGTGCGGGTCGCGCTCGGCGTCGGCGCCGACTATGCGCCGGCGGCTTCCGGCGCCGCGCGCTATCCGGCCGCCCTGTCCGAACGCGGCGCGCAGATCGCGGTCGACGGCGGGGACGGCGACTGGTCGGATGTCGACAACAAGGCGGCTCGATTCGGCTGCGCGCGCTGCGCGACCGGGAGAAGCTGTACTTGCTGGCGCAGGGCAACGGTCTGAATACGCAGAACGAATACTTCATCGATGCCGACGGGGACGGCACGACCGGTCTGCAGGATGCGCGCTGGCCGGGGGGCGGCATCGATTACAAAGTATCGCGCAACACGCTTTATCGATATGACGGCGCCGGCGCCGGCTGGACGGCATCGGGCAAGGTGCAGAACGTGCCGGATGCGGCGAGCGACCTCGTCTACCTGTATCTGGATCAGATCGGGGCAACGACGGATAGCGGGCTTAAAGTCGCTTATGCGGCGAAAAACGTCCTGGCGCTACCGGGCGTCGGCCGGCCGATGCTGACGGTTCAGGCGCTGGTCGAGCAGCCGTCCGAGGCGGGCGTCTACTACCCGCGCGAATCGTTCGACGTGTTGAACAATCCGTACACCGGCTGGGTCGCCTGGGCGCGGGACGTACCGAAGAAGGCGCTCGGTGAGCCCTATGCACAGTCGCACAGTATGGTATATGCCGGCATCAGCTGGCGCGAGCTCGAGCCGGTCAAGGGCGAGTTCGACTGGGCGGGCATCGAGGAAAAGTACCAGTTCGCATACTGGGCGAGCCTCGGCAAAAAAATCAATCTTCGTATCGTGATGGACACGCCGACGTCGGACCCGGCGCATAAAGACATTCCCGACTGGCTGTACGACGAGCTGGTCGAGGAGGCGGGCTCCGCGGAAGGCGCGGGCAAATGGTACGACTCGTCCGAGATCGGAGCGGGCTTCGCGCCGAACTACAACCTTTCCGTGCTGCTCGAGGAGCACGAGCGGATGATCGCGGCGCTCGCCGCCCGCTACGACGAGGATCCGCGCATCGCCTACGTCCAGATCGGTTCGCTCGGCCACTGGGGCGAATTCCACAACTACCCGGAGCCGCTGTCGGGCAAGTTCCCGAACGTCGCCGTATCCGACCGGTACGTGCAGCACTATCTGGACGGCTTCAAGCACAAGCTGCTCGGCATGCGCAAGCCGTTCCCGATCGCGGCGGCAAGCGGCCTCGGGCTGTTCAACGACGTGTTCGGCGATAAGGGCTCGACGGATTCCTGGCTAAGCTGGATTCGCGACGGCTGGTCGGACATCGGCCTGTATATCGAACCGGGCGAGAGCGCGGCCGAAGTACAGGCTGCGTCCAAGATGCCGGATTTCTGGAAAACGAGCTTCTCAGGCGGCGAATTCACGAGCGGCAATCCGCTGCTGTCGCTCGCCGACAGCAGCATCGTCGAGTCGCTGCGGGAAGCGCGGCTGTCCCATACGTCCTGGCTGGGACCGTCCGCACCGGCGGACTACGAGGTGGGCAAGAACGGGATCACGCAGGACATTCAAGAGAACATGGACACGTTCCGCAAGACGATCGGCTACAGATACGTATTGAATGCCGTCAAGCATGACGGCGAGGCGGCCGCAGGCGACAAGATCGAAGTGAAGACGCAGTGGACGAACAAAGGCGTCGCGCCTTTCTATTACGACTGGCCGGTCGCCGTCGCGCTGGCGGATGCGGACGGACGGGTCGTCGCGTCGAGCGTCACGAAGACGAGCGGCGTCGACATTCGCGGCTGGCTGCCCGGCGACTATGAAGTGACGCTGCCGCTGGATATCCCGACGGGGCTCGTGAGCGGCGAATACCAAGTGCTGGTCGGCATCCTCGATCCGGATACCGGCAAGCCGGGCATCAAGCTGGCGATCGAAGGCGACCGGGGCGATGACTGGTCGGCACTGGATACGATCCGGATCGCGGGAACGGCGGCGCCGACATCGCCGCCCGGAACGCCGGAGCCGACGCCGGCGGCGGATGAGGTGCAGCAGGTCGCGGCGCTGCCTGCACCGACGGGCGGCAAGTCGACGGTCGCGATCGCAGCCGGCAAGACCGAGGTGCGGGTTCCGGCGGATGCGGCGTTCGCACTCGGCGAATCGCTCGCCTTCGCGGACGGCGGCTTCTCGCTCGAGCTGCCCCCGGGCGTGCTGAAGCAGCTTGCCGCGCTTCGCGCGGAAGGCGGCTGGCAGGGCGGCGATCTTTATGTCGTCAGGCGGCCGGGGGGGCGAAGCGGCGGCGAAGACGCTGGCGGCCGCCTCGACGGCGAGCGCGGTCTATCGCCAGGCGGGAGACGCGTACGAGCTGGAGCTCGGCGTAAGGAGCCCTGCCGGCGTCAAGACGCCGCTTCACCAATTCGACGAAGGGCTGAAGCTGACGCTAAAGCTGGGGGAAGGCGCGGATCGGACGCTGGCGGGCATTTATGCGATTCCGGGCGTCGGAGCGCCTGAGTATGTCGGCGGCGCGGCCCGTGGCGATGTCGTCACGGCGACGGTCAACCATTTTAGCGTATACGCCGTGCTGGCATTCGACCGCAGCTACGAGGACGTGCCTGCCGGACATTGGGCAGCGGGCGGCATCAAGTCGCTGTCGGCGAAGCATATCGTCCAGGGCATCGGCGACAACCGTTTCGAGCCGCTCCGCGCGGTGACGCGGGCCGAGTTCGCGACGATGCTCGTCAAAGCGGCGGGCCTTGCGGCGACGGCGGACGCGCCAGCCTTCCCGGACGTCCCGGCCGACGCCTATTATGCCACTGCGGTCCGAGCGGCTGCAGCGTTCGGCATCCTCCGGGGCAGAGACGACGGCCGCTTCGGGCCTTCCGATCCGATCACTCGCCAGGAAGCGGCGGTCATGCTGCTTCGCGCCTACGAAGCGGCGCATCCTGGCGAGGCGGTCCCGGCGTCGGCCCAGGACGGGTCTGCATTCGCCGATGCCGGACAGACTGCGCCTTGGGCTTAGTCGGGAGTCGGGTTCGCGATCGACCGTGGCCTGTTGAACGGGCTGCCTGGCGTCGGACTCGCGCCGGCGGGCATCGTCAGCCGGGCGCAGGCAGCGGTTATGCTCTCACGGTGGCTGTCGATGTAAGCGAGAAAACCGAAGAGCCGTACTTTCGCGAGTGCGGCTCTTTTTATTTTGCGAAGGAGGTGGTGTCCGTACGTTTAGCAAGCGAATCACCGACGTTTTATCATTAAAAAGGAGCGTGAGTTAAATGTCGTTCGCGTTTCAAGGCCGCCTCGGAAAAATCGTGCTGGCCTGGCTGTGCCTGCTGCTTGCCGCACCGATCTCCTTGCTCGTCCGCGGTCCGCATCATGCCTATGCCGCCATCGGCAAAGATCCAATTTACGGCAAGGTGCCCGGACTGAACGCCTACAGCCGCGTCATGATCTGGTACGGCACGAATACGGCCACCCAAGCGCAGCTGAACACACTGAAAACGTACGATCTCGTCATCCTGGAGCCAACGATCCGCATCGTCAACGTGGCGAAAAACCAGTTCTACTTCGAGACGTTCACGCCGAATCAGGTCAACGAGGTCAAGCGGGGCTCGGACGGCGTGCTCGGCACGGCCGACGACGTCATCGTGCTGGCCTATATCTCGGTCGGCGAGCTGGCTACTTCGAGCGTCTTCACCGGGTTCACCGGCAATATGACGATTCAGAACGGCAAGGACGTCGGCCTGCTGCCTGCGGACTACGCCGGACCGAGCGGCCCGCTGCACGGACCCAATCCGTGGAATTACAACGCGGCCGGCGGCTATGTCGACGTCGAGGGAGGAGCGCTGCCGGACGGCACCTACAATTCGGGCTACAACGGGTACTCGGGCATCTCGATCGCCGCCGATTATTCGTCGACAGGCAGCCTGCTCACCTGGGGCAACAAGGGACTGATGCCCTGGTACCTGGATCAGCAGGGCACCTGGGTGAACGATTCACGCTACTTGTACGGCGGCTACTGGAAAAACGGCGACGGCGCCGTCGACACGAACAAGACATACGGCGGGGGCTATATCAACGGCGGCGATCCGACGTGGAAAAAACTCATTACGTTCATGACCGACAAGCTGGAGCACGACGCGGGCTATGACGGCGTGTTCCTGGACACGGTCGACACGCCCGATCCGATCGGAGGCGCGGGACCGACGACCTCATGGGGACCGCGGGGCAACTTCGGGTTCACGGCCAAAGGCATGGTGGAGCTCGTCGAGGCGGTCAAGGCCGTCGATCCGACCAAGGTCGTGGCGGCCAACCGCGGCTACTGGTTTTTCAATCCGGACGAAGGCACCTCCCAATTTGCGGCTCGCTATCGTCACGCGATCAACCTTTTTCTCACCGAATCCTGGTACTACAATCCGTATATCACGTCCGGCTCCAAGTTTTACGACGAGAATGCCGCCTTCGCCGACAACTGGAACACGAATTCGGCCTCGCCGACCTACCGCAGCCGGGACAACTTCGGCGGCTTCTGGAAGGACTACATGAACGTGCAGGCCAACCAGGCCGACGGCTTCAATATTATCATCTGCGACTTCACCATCCCTTCGTCGAGCACGGCCAAATGGATGAACGAGGTCGTCGTGAACAGCGGCTATCTGGGCTACGACGTGAGCGGCGCGACCAACTTTACCAATATGTACGGCGACGCCAAGAACTGGCTGGACGCGCAGGGCTATCCCGAAGCGTCGCTCGCCGGGACGCATCCGACCGACCTGTACGGGGGCTTCAATATCGACGGCGACTTTGCGGATTGGTCCGGCGAGACGCCCATCTACAGCGATCCGGCGGGGAGCAACGCCAAGGGCATCACCAAGGTGTACGCGAAGTTCGCGGGCGACAAGTTTTTGATGAAAATCGACGCCAAAGCCACACTTAACCTGCAAAGCGAAATGATCTACTTCGATTACGACAAGAAAGGGAGCGCGGGCTGGCAGGGCGTCGCCTGGCCCGTCACGCCGGATTCGCGGATTTACTTCGAAAATGCGAACAAAGCTTATTTGGCGCCGCATGTCGAGGGCCAGGGGGACGTGTTCAAATTTCCGACGACGACGGTTACGAACAACGGCTGGCCGGTGCAGGTCAGGCAGTCCGGCAATTCGGCCGAGCTGGCGTTCGACGCGGACTATGTTTTCCCCGGCGCCATGGCCGGCCAGGAGATCTGGACCTGGTTCCGCGTTGCGAACTTCGGCGGCTCGTCCGTGAAGTTCAACGTGCCGGGCACGCCAGCGGTGCCGGCGGCGCCGACGGGGCTTGCGGCGCAGCCGGGCAGCGGTCAGATCGCGCTCTCCTGGAGCCCGAATTCGGAAGCCAACCTTGCCGGCTATAATGTGTACCGCGGCGGCACGAAGCTGAATACGTCGCTTGTCACGACACCTGCCTATACGAATACCGGACTAACCAACGGCACTTCTTACAGCTATCAGGTGACAGCGGTCAATTCGGCCGGCGCCGAATCGCCCAAGAGCGCGTCGGTGACCGCCGTGCCCCAGGCGGCGACGGCGCCCGCCGCGCCGACGGGACTGGTCGCGACGGGGGGCAACGGCCAAGTCGCACTCTCCTGGACGGCGGTCTCGGATCCAAGCGTCACCGGCTACAATGTATACCGCGACGGATCGAAGACGAACACATCGCCGATCGCCGGCACGAGCTACACGAGCGCGGGGCTGACGAACGGGACGTCCTACAGCTTCCAGGTGACGGCGATCGGCGCGGGCGGACTGGAGTCCGCGAAAAGCGCGGCCGCGACCGCGACGCCGACGGCCGGCAGCGGCTCGGGGATCGTCGTCGACGGCGCGGCGGCGGACTGGGCCGGCAAGGCGGCGCTCGCTGCCGGAGCCTCGGGCGTGCAGGCGCTCAAGGCGGCTGATGCGGCGGGCAATCTGTACCTGCTCGCCCAAGGCGGCGGGCTGAACGTTAAAGGCCAATTTTTTATCGACGCCGACAACAATCGGCTGACCGGCTACAACGCCGCGGGATGGACGGCGAGCGGCGCAGAGAGCGGCGCCGAATATATGATCGAGAACAATATCGTCTACCGCAATAACGGCGCAGGCTGGTCGTGGACCGCCGTCCGGACGCTGTCGGGCTCGGAGTTCATCCGTAACGACGGCGTCGTCGAGCTGTCCGTCCCGCTGGCGACGCTGAACGTGGCGGCCGGCTCGACGATACGGGTCGGCTATATCTCGAACGATTCGACGACCAACCGGCTGCCGGGGACGGGCGTCGCGCTGCCCGCCTATACGATCGGCGGCGGGCAGACGACGCCCGACACGACGCCGCCGGCCGTCCCTGCCGGACTGACGGTCACGGCAGGCAACGGCGCGGCTTCGCTCGCCTGGACGGCGGGCGGCGAGCCCGACCTGGCCGGGTACTACGTGTATCGCGGCGGCGTCAAGCAGAATGCGACGCCGATCGGCGGGACCTCTTACACGGCGACCGGGCTGACCAACGGCACGACGTATGCGTTCCAGGTATCCGCAGTCGACACGAGCGGCAACGAATCGGCGAAGTCCGCCGCCGTGAATGCGACGCCGCAGGCACAGGCGACGATCGCGATCGACGGCAGCGCTGCCGACTGGAGCGCGGTTGCCGAGCTCAATTCGGGAGCTGGCGGAACCGTGACCGCCCTTAAGGCGAAGAACGACGGCACCTATTTGTACTTGTTAGCGCAGGGCAGCGGCGGCCTAAATGTCAAGAGCCAGTTCTATCTGAACACGGACAATCTGGCGACGACCGGCTTCAATCCGTCCGGCTGGACGTCCGGCGGCATCGACACGCTGCTCGAAAATCAAAGTCTGTTCGCGTACGCCGGCTCGAACAACGGCTGGACCTGGACGCTCGCGAGCACGCTCGGCAGCGCGAGCTTCGTCCGCAACGACACCGTGCTGGAGGCCGCGATCCCGCTTGCCTCGCTCGGCTTGACGACGGGCAAGACGATTCGTCTCGGGTTCATCTCGAACGACTCGGCGACGAACCGGCTTCCCGGCAGCGGGGCGCTATACTCGTTTACGCTTCAATAGTTCGTTCAGATAGGCGCAAACGTTCCTTCGGCTGCAATCTAAAACGCCCGAAACTGCCGGTCGTCGGCAGCTTCGGGCGTTTTCTCGATTATTTGTTGCCGACAGCGGTCAGCCTTGCGCTATTTGTCCCCGCGCTTCCCACGCCTCCGCCAGCAGCTCGGCGTTAATGCCGGCACCGGCCATCGCGCCCATCGCCGCAGCCTGGATGAGCTGATTCATCTCGGTCGCGATGTCGCCGGCGACGAATACGCCAGGCACGCTAGACTTGCCCAGGGGGCTGGTCGTCGCTACACTGCCGGTCGGGGTCTGCTCGCAGCCGAGCGCTTGGGGCAGGTCGGAGCCGGCCACCAGCGTCGGCGCGAAAAAGATGCCGGTGCAAGGAATGGAGGAGCCGTCTTCGAGCTCGACCCGGTTAACCATACCGTCCTCGGAGACGATCCGGCGGATCGGCGCGTCATGCAGCGGAATGTTCCGTACGCGCAGTTCCTCGCGCTGCGCGTCCGTCAGCTCGTGCGGACCGTTGGTGAACAAGGTGATGCGGTCCGACCAGCCAAGGATCGTCTTGGCGAAATGAAGGATATGTTCGCCTTTGACGATGACTGCAAGCTCCCGATCGCGCAGCTCCCAGCCGTCGCAATACGGGCAGACGAACGCACTCTTCCCGTAGACGTCGGTTAGACCTTCGATCTCGGGCAGCCGATCCTTTTTGCCGACGGCAAACAGCAGCTTTTTCGCCCGGTAGGTATGACCTTTCTTGGTCACGATGCTGAAGTCTCCGTCTGTGCCTGTCGTCTCTGCCGCGATATCCGCGACGAACCGGACCGAGGGGTAAGCGCCGATCTGTTCGACGGCAATCTGCCTGAACGCGTCGGGCTTGATGCCGTCCCGCGTCAAAAAGCCGTGCGATTCGTGCGTCACGCGGTTGCGGGGAAGACCCTCGTCGATTACGATGACGTTTTTTCTGGCTCTCCCGAGTACGAGCGCCGCATTTAATCCCGCCGGTCCGCCCCCAATGATCGCGACATCCAGTAACTGTTCCATGTACTCGCTCCTTTTTGGTGACATTATAGATTCTTTATATCCATGATTATAGCGGATAGGCATCGCGATATGCAATCGGTTTTTGAGCGCGTACCCAAAATCGAACAAGAAACGGACAACAATGCGTGGGCGGCAAGCGTTATAATGGAAGCGTTAACCCAAACGCGAAGGAGTATGATGATAAACGTGAGCAACAACCGGATCGGCTTGATCGGCTGCGGCAATATCAGCGCCATCTATTTGAAAAACCTGACGGCTTCGTCCGACGTACGGGTCGTCGCATGCGCGGACATCGACGTCGAGCGCGCGCGTGCGCGGGCGCAAGAATTCGGCGTGCCGAAGGCATGCACCGTCGAGGAGCTGCTCGCGGATCCCGAGATTGACATCGTCGTCAATCTGACGATCCCGGCCTCGCATGCCGAGATCAGCCGCCGCGCGCTCGAAGCGGGCAAGCACGTCTACCTGGAGAAGCCGCTTGCGGTCGAGCTTCAGGACGGCCGCGACGTCGTCGCGCTGGCCGAGTCCAAAGGCTTGCGCATCGCCTGCGCGCCGGAGACGTTCCTGGGCGGCGGCATCCAGACCTGCCGCAAGCTGATCGACGAAGGCGCGATCGGACGGCCGATCGCGGCGACGGGCTTCATGATGGGCAGCGGCCCTGAAGCCTGGCATCCGGATCCGATCTTCTTCTACCAAAAGGGCGGCGGTCCGCTGTTCGATATGGGTCCGTACTATTTGACCGCATTCATCTTCCTGCTCGGCGGGATCCGCCGCGTCACCGCTTCCGCCGCGATCTCGCTGCCGGAGCGCGTCGTTGGCAGCGGCGCCAAGAAGGGCGAGCGCATCCCGGTCGAGACGCCGACGCATATCGCGGGCGTGCTGGACTTCGCATCCGGCGCGGTCGGCACGCTGATCACAAGCTTCGACGTCGCGGCCGGCACGAATCTGACCAACATGATCGAGATTCACGGCACCGAGGGCACGCTGCGCGTACCGGACCCGAATACGTTCGGCGGTCCTGTCAAGCTCAAGAAGCCGGGCGGCGACTATGAAGACGTGCCGCTCGCGTTCGGCTACGACGACAATATGCGCGGCATCGGCGTCATCGACATGGCGCGCGCGATCGCCGAAGGCCGCCCGCACCGGGCATCCGGACAGCTGGCGCTGCATGTGCTCGAGACGATGAACGGGCTGCTTCAAGCGTCCGCCGAAGATCGCCACATCCCGCTCGAGCCGCTGGCTGAGCGCCCGGCGATCATGCCGGAGGGCGGTTTCGAGTAAGGACGGATTACTTTACCCAAAGATTTGCGCAAGCCCGGACGGCCGGAGACCGTCCGGGCTTTCTCGTGTTCTCGTGCTTGCTCGCCGCAGCGTCGGCTGACGCTGTTGAACGATGCGTGAATATGGGGTAAGTTTTAATTGGATTATTTTTGAAATCTCCCCATTTGTACATAATCGGAGGCGCGAACTATGGCTAAAGACTTGATCAGGCAACTGAACGACTGGCACCGCAAGAGCAGCTACGGCAAGATCGTCGACAAACTTGAACAGATTCCTCCCGAGGAGCGGGACTACACGCTTACCAGTCACCTGGCCAGAGCCTACAACAACCTGAACCGATACGAGGAGGGGCTGGAGCTGCTGCTGTCGGTCGCCGAGCAGGGCGCCGATGACCCGCTTTGGCATTTTCGGACCGGGTACGCTTATTACTATCTGAATCGGTACGAGGAGGCGATCGCGGCATTCGAGCTCGCTGACCGTCTTGATCCCTCGGACGAGCTGACGTTGAAGCTGCTAAAGTCGAGCCGTGACGAAGTCGAACGCCTCGGTGCGATAGCACAGGCGACCCGATTGACCTCCGACGTTCCGTTCGAGCGAATGGACTTTTCGGATTTTTGGGAAGACAGCGATTATGCGCGCGACGCCTACGTGTCCGAACCGCCGACCGACGAGCTGATCGCCGAGGTGGAGGAGGAATTGGGCTACAAGCTTCCTGCCGCATATATTCATCTGATGAAGCTGCAAAACGGCGGCATTCCGCGCAATACTTGTTTTCCGACTCAGGCGCCGACTTCCTGGGCGGACGACCATATTGCGATTGAAGGCATCATGGGCATTGGCCGGGACAAAAGCAATTCGCTGTGCGGGGAGTTCGGAAGCCCGTTCATGATCGAAGAGTGGGGCTATCCCAACATCGGTGTCGTCTTTTGCGATTGCCCGTCCGCCGGCCACGACGTCGTCATGCTCGATTACCGCGCCTGCGGTCCGCAGGGCGAGCCTCAGGTCGTCCATGTCGATCAGGAAGGGGATTACCGCATCACCTTCCTGGCCTCGAGCTTCGAGGAATTCGTCCGCGGCCTGGTGAACGAAGAAGCGTACGACACTTCGGCGTCCGATGCGGAGCAGGATCTGCTAAGGGTGACCGACGGCCAGTTCACGCCGCTGCTGGCTGAGCTGTGCGGCAATGTGACGGAGCTTGAATCGGCCGAGGAACTCGTTCGCGCCGTATGCAAAAAAATCGTGGAGGAAAAGGGCTTCTTTTCCCTGCATGCCGACAGGCTGTCGATGCTGATGTACGACGTGCAGTTCTGGCTGTATACGAAGACGTATCCGCAGACGGATCGGGAGGCTTATCTGGCGCGCTATCCGGATATGCTCGTATTCGGCTCGGGATTCGCCACGAACGGCTATGCGCCGGGCTTCGTATCGGATTGGCTGGACGAACGGCTGCGGAAAGGGCTGATCGTATCGGAAAACGGCGGATTGCGATTTACCGATGAAGCGGCGGCCGAAGTGATCGCGCAGCTTCAATCGGAGGCCTCGGCTGATGGACGAAGCGGCGACGACAACAGTACGCTAGAAGAAGAGCTGGCGCCGTTCAAGCTTATTGTGCACGACAACAGCGCGTCTGTCATTTTGAATGTTGGCGAATATAAGGAAGCGTTGTTCCATTCGCGGGAGGACGAGGGCTTCGAAGGAAGCGGCTACGATTGGGCGTCGCTCGCTGCTGTATTCCTGGAGGAGCGGATGCCGGAGCTTTCCGGCGTCGTTAAGTGGGATCCCGAAGGCAGCATGTTCTGCGCGTATTCCAACGATCGGGAGGCAATCGTCCGCTTCGCCCGCGCCTTTAAGGCCGCCTGCGAGGACGACGCGTTGATCCGGGACTTGTTTTCCCGGGCCGAGCTTGACTGACGCAGCGGAGTGACTCGGAAAAAGCGTGCAACTCCCCCAAAAGTCCGGTTGCTCCCCCGAGGACGTTTATGGAATACTAGGTTTATCGAAAAGGCAGGGTTGGGGGAGAGCGGGACGATGGGAAGCAGGCTATGGATTCAAAACGGCAGGGCGGTGCTGCCTGGGGGCGTGGAACAGACAGACATTTTGATCGAGGACGGGCGGATTGCCGGCATCGGCGGCGCTGCTCCCGGCGGGAACGTGCGGACGATCGACGCGGAGGGCGCCTATGTTCTGCCGGGGCTCGTCGATATTCATTGCGATGCGATCGAGAAAGAGGTCGAGCCGCGGCCGGGCACGCTTTTTCCGATGGAGATGGCGTTCCTGCAGTTCGAGCGCAAGCTGGCCGGTCACGGGATTACGACGATGTATCATTCGCTGTCGCTCGGCGTAGGCCTCAGTCTGCGTGGCGAGCATCTTGTGTCGGAGATGATCGGCACGATCCGCCGCCTTAGCGAAGCGCGGTCGATGATTCGTCATCGCGTCCATCTGCGCTACGAGGTATCGCATCTGACCGGCTTTCCGCTCGCCGAACGACTCATTCGCGAAGGACAGATCGATTATTTATCGCTGATGGACCATGCGCCGGATCAAGGACAGTACCGCCGGCCGGGCGCTTTTCAACGCTATGTGATGAAAAATCAGGGCGTAGATGCCGAGGAATGCGAACGGATCGTGGAGGAGCTGCAGGCGCGCCGGGCGTTGATCGATTGGGGCAAGCTGCACCAGCTTACCGGGCTTGCCAGGCAGCATGGGGTCGCGGTCGCGTCGCACGACGACGATACGCCTGAGCAGGTCGACCGCTCGATGGCGTTTGGTGCGTCGATCAGCGAATTTCCGCTAAATCTGGAGACGGCCGAATACGCATCGGGACGCGGAATGAAAATATGTCTTGGCGCGCCGAACATCGTGCGTGGCGGCCCCCACGACAAAAACCTGACGGCGATGGATGCCGTCAGGGCCGGCGCCGCAGACATCGTTTGCTCCGATTATCATCCGGCGTCGCTGCTTCATTCGTTGTTCGGCATGCATGCGGACGGCATTCCGCTCCATGAGGCCGTGCGGATGGCGAGCCTCGAACCGGCGACGGCGCTCGGGGAGGCATCGCGGATCGGCTCGATCGAGCCGGGCAAGCTGGCGGATCTGCTCGTCGTTCGCACGATCGGCGGCGTACCGGTCGTCACCGGTACGGTCGTCGAAGGGACGGTCGTGTCGCAGACGCGGGATTACCGGATGTAAAGGCGATCAGGAGGGCGAAGGCACCTCGTCCGTTCCCTGAGATCGCGCGGCGAGCTGGGCATGCAGGGTATCGACCAGCTGCTCGCGCGTTGCCTCGGCGCTATGCGCCCAGATCGTCTCGAACAGCACGCCGATCCCGGGCAGCGTCGCCTCGGCATTGCCGATCGAATCGTCGATCGTGGCGCGCAGCTCTTCTTTGCTCTTGCCTTCGACGCGTCTGAAGATGGCTTCTCGCAGGGTGATGTTCACGGTTCGAATCCTCCTCGAAGCGGTCGTCCGCAGACACCGGCATGACCGGGCCTGCCGCCCATATAGCGTCTCCGCCAGCAATGGCGGTTATCCGGCGACCCGGTCCGTGTTATAATGGAAAACACGAAAAGCGAAGCCGGCAAGGCAACAACGAGGAGGAACCTTCGGCATGGCCAAGGGCAAAAAGCAGTTCGCCGTCATCGGACTAGGGCGCTTCGGCTCGAGCGTCGCGCAATATTTGGCGAAAATGGGCTACGAGGTGCTCGCGGTCGACGAGAATCAGGAGCGCGTGCAGGACATGGCGAACGTCGTCACGCACGCCGTCTCCGCGGACTCGACCGACGAGGAGGCGCTGAAGGCGCTCGGCATCCGCAATCTGGACGTCGTAGTCGTCGCGATCGGCCAGGATATCCAGGCGAGCATCCTGACGACGCTGATCCTGAAGGACCTGGGCGTGCCGAAAATTATCGTCAAGGCACAGAACGAGCTTCACGGCAAGGTGCTGAGCAAGATCGGCGCCGACAAGGTCGTATTTCCCGAGCGGGATATGGGGCTGCGGGTCGCGCATCACCTCATCTCGCCGAACATTATCGAGCATATCGAGCTTTCTCCGGACTACAGCATCGTCGAGCTGCAGGTGCCCTCGAACATGGCGGGCAAGACGCTGAGAGAGCTCGATTTTCGCGTGAGGTTCGGATGCAACGTGATGGCGATCAAGCACGGCGGGGAAAAAATGGATGTCACGCCGCGAGCGGACAAGCCGCTGCAGCGCGCGGACGTGCTCGTCATTGTGGGCAACAACGGCCAACTGCTGCAACTGGAGCAAGCCTATGCCAATCTTTGAACCCGCGCTAACCTCGCTCGCCAATCCGCGCGTGAAGGGATGGGCCAAGCTGTCGGAGCGCAAATATCGTCAGCAGAGTGGGCGCTTCAAGCTGGAGGGCGTGCATATGGTCGTAGAGGCATTGGAGGCGGGATGGCCGCTCGAGGCGGTTGTTTTCGACGAGAGCTTCGGACTGCCTGAGGAGCTGCTGCCCTATGCGGAGCGGGCGTCGGCGGGCGACCGGCGCGGCGCGGGTCCCGAGTGGATTCCCGCGTCGCCGGATATTATCGCGAAGTGCAGCGAGACCGAGACGCCGCAGCCGGTGTTCGCGGTTGCGCTTAAAAAGGGCGTCGATCCCGCGGCGCTATTCGCATACGCGCATAGCGACGACCCGTCGGCGGGCGGCGGGGAATCGGCTCAAGCCGAAAGCGTCGAGTCGGCCGGCGCGGCCCCTTCGCGCGCACGCGGGCCCGTCGTCGTGCTCGACGGCGTGCAGGATCCCGGCAACGTCGGCACGATCGTTCGCTGCGCCGCGGCGAGCGGCGCGTCGGCCGTCGTGCTCGGCAAGGGCACGGCCGACCTGTACAACGCCAAAACGCTGCGCGCCACGATGGGCTCGCTTTTCCGCGTGCCGACGATCGAGGCCGACTTGACCGAGCTGCTGCGCGAAGCCAAATTGCGCGGCGCCGTACTGTACGGCACGAGCTTGCAGGCGGAGTTTTCCTGCTACGATCTCGATCTGACCGGCAGCGGCGTTTGGCTGCTGTTCGGCAACGAAGGCGCCGGCTTGTCGCCGGCCGTCCAGGCGATGATCGACCGCCCGATCATCATTCCGATGACCGGCTATGCCGAGTCGCTGAACGTCGCGATGGCGGCGACGGTGCTGCTGTTCGAGGCACAGCGGCAGCGGCTTGTTTAACGATGCAAGGGCCTTTCCCCAAAGAGCTGCAGTTCATGCCTGCAGTTTTTTTTTATTATAGCAAGATCAACACCACGGCAGCCGACCAGACGATCGGCTGCCGTTTCCATTGAAGTAAGGATAGGATGCTTTGGCGCTTGTCGGGTGGCTACAGAGCCACCACTTTCACCGGACCAAAAGCGAACCTTTTGTTCGAAAGCGTTGTTCAATATGTAGGCCTGGTTTAAAGGGGGGAGAAAGCATGCAAGAGCGGGAGCTCTTTGAAACGTACCGGAAAGAGGTGTATCGGACCTGCTATTTTATGCTGAATCACGCGGCGGATGCGGAGGATGTGTGCCAGGAAGTGTTTATCTCCGTTTTTCGGCATGATTGGCGTCGGGTGGAGTTTTTGCGGACATGGATCATTCGCGTGACAGTGAACTGCTGTCTAAACCATATGAAGCAGAGCGAGCGGCGCAAGCGCAAGGAGAACAGGCTGCAATTGCTTAGCTTGAGCATGGTGGAGAAGGCGGCAGAGACGGTCGCGGTGGAGCAGGAATCGGCCCAGGATGCGCAATGGCTTCTGCAGCGGCTGCCGAGCAAGCTTCGGGCAGCGGCGACGCTTCGCTATATAAACGAATGCTCGTTGACGGAAATTTCGGACATTCTGGACGTTCCCGTCGGAACGGTCAAATCACGCTTGAACAAGTGCCTAAAGCTTATGAGAAAAGATCTGCAGCGTGGCGACGCTGAAGCAGAGAGGAGCGGGGAATATGAAACAAACCGAACGGATCGAACGAATTTTTACTCGGTATCTAAACGATGACGCACCGCTGAACGAACCGGATTATGACAAGATGTGGGAGCGGATCGAGCATTCACGCTCCCATGCTGACGGGATAGATTCGATGCTTCCGGTGCCCGCTTCTCCCCGGAGACGGGTATCCAAAAGGGCGGTGGTGCTGGTGACGGCGGCAGTGCTGCTAGTGGCTACACCGGCCTTTGCTGCATGGACGCATACATGGGATTACTTCACTTACCATTCGGGTGTCCGCTCGGCATTGGAGCAGGGGCTCGGGCAGCCAATCGGAAAAACGGTCTTCGTTGGCGACTCTCGACTTACCCTCGACACAGCCGTTGCCGACGATAACCGGACGGTACTGCTGTTCAGTTTGGATCTGCCTCACGCCGATCCGACCAGTTATCCGCGATTTTCCGATATGAAGCTGTCGGACAGCGATGGCAACGCAATCGAGGGAAGTACGTTCTTCAGATGGAATCCGGACGATAAGAGGTGGCAAGGAGAATTCTCAACAGACTGGACGCCGGACAGTCTGCGAGCGAACGTGAAGTTCTTGGCCGAGGACTTGCAAATCTTCACCGCGGCACAGCGCGAAATTGCCTTCGATGCGGAGGATAACCGGAAGCAGACGATCGATATCGGACAGGATGGAATCGACCGACTTGACGTGTTGCCTTTTACTCAAGGAGACAACACGTTGCTGTCCACGTCGGTATTTTTCAGCGACAAGGAGGCGCAGAAATGGTCTTACCCCGTCATCGGCGTATACGATGGCGCGTCGCAGGTCAAGGATGCGAGGTCCGGCGTATTCGGCAAACCGGGAGAGCGAGGAGAATATACCGGGTTGCAGTATTTTAAAACAGCCGACCTGGAGACTGCTCTTGTTAAATATAAGCTGGACTATACGAGAAAAGCTGCCCAAATTGACGGAGACTGGAGCTTATACCTTCAACTCGACAAGGAACAGATGCTAGACGGCACAATCAAGCGCCCGATCAATCAAACCGTCGAAACGGCGGCCGGGCCGATTAAACTGAAGGATATGACGATAACGCCAACCCGGATTCGCATTACAGGTACTGGCGAGAAATACAAGTCGCTAAGCTTCAAGCAATTCTATTTGGATGTGAACGGGACGCGGCTAAAGGGAGACTATCCGAGCGAAAGATGGGGCGACGTCTACGACTTTACGCTCAACTTTGAGAGGCAACCCGGTCTCGTTCTATCCGAGCGGACGCCGATTGCGCTTGAAATGAAATATGAAGTGGCCGAGCGGCACGTCAAAAATCCGATTCATCTGTCCGGGATCGGCAACGAGAAGAAGACGATTATCACCCAATTGGGCGGATATTCGGTCAACTGGACGTACTACAAGGAAAACGGTAATCTCTATATCGAAAGCTGGAGCGACGATCCACACTTCGGCGGCGTCAATCAAACTTATATGAAGGACGGCAAGCGAAGCCGGCCGGGTAGACAGGTGACGGTCAACTTCGCAGGAGGCGGCAACAACCGGATGATCGATATGTATAAGGACTTTGCAGGTACAGAAGCGGATATCTACATTTACTTCTACATGACGGACAATCCCGACAAGGTACTGCGTATTAACTTGCCAGCTTTACCGGCCAATTGAAGAGTCGCTTGCGCTTGATGTAGATCAGTATAGCAAACGAACACCACGGCAGCCGGCCGAACGATCGGCTGCCGTTTTCGTTAGGGGCAGGATAGCTATAACTCAATTCATCTAATAAAATGGAAATTAAGGGGGGGATTAATGGAAAAGAATAGAGAGCGTGCTAAAGAAAAACGCCCAGCCATCCAAAAGTTTGAACAAGAAAAGCTTGTCGAGTTGCTATCCAACAAAATGTCAGGTTCGGAACTAAACACACTTTTTTTGGAAATGTTTCGTCGAAGAAGTACAGATAATATGCTTGGTGAACTCCTGCGTCATTACAAAGAAAATCAGAAATCCAGCTGGATATAAATGCAAGAGGTGGATACGCCGACTATGAGGGTTTGATTGATCGAACGGTGCAGCATATCCAAGAACAAGCTCCTGACTTAACGATCACAACAAATAAATTCTCTTCAGATAATGCTTATTACAAGGGGATTCAATTTACAATCAAAGCTACAGTTCATGGAAACGAGCTTAGTATTGGAGATGGCGGGTTCGTAGATTGGACCCAGCAGTTACTTGTCAATAAAAAGCAGCGAATGCTAATCAGTGCGATTGGACTTGATCGCCTACTGATAAATTAGATCAGTTTTTCGAGGAAAAGGGAGAGAATGAGCGAGAGAAAAGTTGAATGTGGAGCTGTTCATATTGATATATTCAGCAGAAGAATTTGTACGCCTTCGCAAGAGCGAGATCCCAAGTGAATACCTTAGAGCTTCTTGGGATGCAGCCACCTTTGAAGTATGGGTGGAGGTTATTGAAAAGTATCCAGAACTAAGATTTTGGGTAGCGCAGAATAAGACATCAGAGATAATGGAAATTCTTTCTGACGATCCCTCAGAACGTGTGAGGGGAATGATTGCTTCGAAAAACAGGTTGCCGGAGCATCTTCAGATTAAACTGGCTAAAGATATCGATTCATCGGTCAGAGAAAGAATCGTTTACAATAAAAAAATTTCAGCAGTAGTTGTGCAGTTACTTGTGCAAGATGAAGATGGGTCAATCCGGGAAAAAGCAAGAAGTCGATTAACTCAACTTTGAGCCTTGAGATTACACGCTAGCGAGGAACTTGAGCCAAAAGCCAGAGGACATGATGCTGTTGCTGAGATAAATTCAAGCAAATTTTAAAAGCTATTATTATGAGGAGGGGCTTATGGGAGAGAAGAGAAAGAAATCATATGTAAAAGTGATGTTCTATGTGTTGTTAGACATAAGAAACATGTCCACTTTGGACTCCATTAATTCATTGGGTTTAAGGAGCAGAATGTCTGAAATAAATAAGCTTGCTGATGCATTTCATAATCTGCCTGACTTGATTTACAGCAATCAATTTGATGAGAATCTATTTTGGGAACAACTTAAGATGATATGCCCTAATAAAGTTGAAAACTATAGGAGGGTTTTTGAAAGTGCGTTGAACGCCTAACGGAAGACGTTAAATAAAATATTTCCGAGGAGAGATATTTACGAAGTATAAAAGAATATTAGTAATGGCGGTTTTATTGCTTTTTTATATTTTGGCGTGTTGGTTAGTCGATATTATCGGCAGTAAAATCGTTTTGGATGCTTCAGGACGTTCTTATATTCTCCACAATCATTTCTTCTACAATGAATACATTTTCAGTGAAAGTAGTACCGAGCTTAATTTCAAACTTGATAGAATTTTTTTGCTCTGTACAAGTGTTGGTTACTTGGTTTTTAACTTAAGGATACGAAGGCAGCAGCGTTAATAACGATCCGCTGTAGTTCCACGCTAACAGGCAGTTTAACACAACAACAATCTGGAGGGGAACTATGAAAGTTCCAGGTGTGTTAGATGGAGCTAGGGTGATTGAATACACGATGAATTCTGTGGAGAACCAATTTGGAGTAGTGGGGATTTTAAGCGATAAAGGAAATGTTATAGATGAACTTCAAATCACCGCCATGGCCATATGTCAGTACGAAGAGGCTAACAAATTTTACTTATTTTCTTGTGATTTAAATTGGGAAGTCATTGGAGATTTTGACTTTTCTACAGTTGAAGAAGCAAAGACTAGTGCAAAACAAAATCATCACGTCGACGATGATGATTGGTTTTTATATAACACAGGGCGTTAAGCTAAAGGACGGGTTTGGCTTGTTCGAAGCAAGGACGAGTAGATCGTTATATGGGAAACTCAATATGGTTACATGACAATTTCGGAAAAGAAATTGTTGAGTCACTCTCTATATCTAATGGAGCCACTAGTGTACTTTTCGAGGTACTGGCACTAAGTGGGTCAGATTTAGCAGTAACAAACAGAGAGAAAGAATTTATCGTTTGGTTGAATCAATGGGATCAATCGATTGTAGGTATTGGAACTGTGGGGTTTAGCATTAGTGAGATGCCTTGGATGAAAAGAGATTATAACGAGGCAAAGAGATTTTTGTTATCTGTTATTGATAGTGCGATTAATAAACATAGATGGGAAGATTTAAATTACACTCCTAATGAGGAAATATTATTGAGGATTTTAAATCATCTTCGTCTATTGATAACCAATGTTCAAGAAGAATTTAGAGATGAGAGTCATTATACTGAATGGTCTACTACAGACGAGTTAGATGAGTACCCTACAATTCCTAATGGGTTCTCTCGATGTTCTAAGCATAAAATTCTTCTATCTTGCCATGGCTGCTTATTATGTAATGATGGTATGTAGTCTTATGAACGGAAGAGATAGCAGAGCGAGCATCGCGGCAGCGGGATGGAGGGCAAAATGGTTCCGAGTAGTGATTTGGTTCCTAAAGATAAATTTGACGTTGATGCCTTGAATAAATTGAGAGCCATTGTTCATAGCGGTATGGATCTTACACCGATATTAGGTAAGCTGTTCGAATGGATCCAAGATATTAACTGGCCTGTAGCACCAGAACTGTGTAAAATCCTAGCAACACTAAAATCGAAGGATATCATCCCGCAAATTAAAATGGTTTTGAACAGTAATGATGATTGCTGGCAGTTTTCATGTATTTGTTTCCTTATCCCCGAGTTACCTTTAGAAATGAAAAAAGAAGTTATACCGGATTTATTAAGAATAATATCGAATCCCACAGAAAACGAAATACTTGGTGAAATAAATGAGAGCGCTAGAGAGGCTTATGAAGATATCATTGAATCGTTAAACTTCGTGAAATGAGATGGACAATGAAAGGTGGCATTACATTGAGCAACTTTATAATAACGTCGTTTGCTCCGTACTCATTAAATTATTTAGTTTATATACAAAATTTGTTTCTAAGTAGTAAAGGTGAAGCAAATAAATTTCCCTCGACTAATGCTAATTGGGGTCTTCTTGAGGAGAAATTATTTTATGATGTTTTTAGAGCTGTGTGGTCAGAAATGGTGGAGAGATTATCTCAGAACCATTTGTGCGATCATAATGGAATTATAGAAACGGAACGCGAATTATTTCAACAATTATTCAACCAAGGAAGTGAAGGAAAAGAAGGATTTGAAGAAAGTAAGAATTCGTTTTACGCTTGGTTTTCAAGCCTTGCTGGACAAATAACTATTGAGCGAGCATCTGATCATATGATGTATTACGAAATAGATATTTACAATAAGTTATCCAGTAAAATTAATATTAGTAATACAACTAACCATGATCTTCTGATAAGCCTTATTTACGATGATTGCAGCTTGGGAATTAGCGAAAGCTTTTATTGGCATTCCATTGTCTCGCTTCGAGATCTTTATATAGACAAAAAATCCTTGGTCCCCCAAATTGCTGATCGTTGGAACAATGGTCTGGGAATGCTGTAAAAGTTATTATCGCAGTAAAGGTACCGCATAGAATAATACATTGAATCATTGAGCTCCTGACGGAGAACGATAGTTTCAATTACACATTCTGCGAGCACGATCCGATGGTCAGCAGTTCAATTAATTCGCCGAACACCTTAGGTCACTTTGGAATTCAACATAATTATCTCGCATCGGTTTTAGGCTACTTACGGCGTTTCTTGTTTCGCCGTTTTCGGTAATGTTCGAGCAGTGGGGCATCCACATGCATCTGATGTTCTCTTTTCTTCATAAAGTCCGGCTCGCTAGCGGCCATCTTCATCAAGAGATCAAACTTGGGCTCCTTGCAATAAATTTGCTTATTAGATTGATACGCCTGCAGCGAGTTGTAATAGGTCACATAGTCTAGATCGTCGAGCGGCATAAATAAATTGTCATTATCCTTCATTTGAGGGAAGTAGCTCTTTTCGTAAAGAATAAGTATCAGTTTGCTGTTAAGCGGAAAAGCAATCTCCATTCCGGGAGACAACAGCCCTTGATGCGACACTAAGCCTTTTCCGTCTTTGTAGCCCCGCTTCACAACAGGGTTATCCGATGTATAAAACGGTTGATCGGTCCGGTTAACTCCAATAGACCAATAAAAATTTTGTAATAATCCGAGGATGAGGGTGCTTATAAATTCTTCGTTGGACAACATGCGGAGATGCTCATATTTTTCATGATTCGGATCGATTCCTACTTTCACATCACCCGGGACGTAGTTCTCTAACCGGTGAGCCGCAAATAAGTCGAAATGTGTCTGGGTCAACGTGTTAAAGGCGCTTATTACATGATCTCGGAAGTCGGCTGTGCGAATAATTTGCATCGTGAGCTGTCCTGCGAACGCTTCTCTTTCGGGAGGGGATAGCACTGTTTGACGGTAGGGGTTCTCCGTAAGGGTGAAACGGGCGATGATATTGTCTATCTGTACTTTCAGCAATGCTTCCAACTCGCTAAACATCTTCTCAGCGGTTTGCTCATAAAAATCATCTGGCAGATTATCGAAATCCTTAGCTTCGATATCATAGAAATAGCGCGCGCCTGCCACGTTCCGCGGCGAGGTAGGGAATGGCTCTTTTCCTGGCTGCGTCTTATCGAAAACATAAAGCATATTTTTTTGATCGGTAAACCTCATGAGGTAGGATTGCGGAACGTAATGCTGGTGCTTCGTTTTTTCGCTCACGTTGCAAGCCTCCTTCCAAGCATTCTGATAATGTATATTTATACTATAAAGTTACGCTAACTGGATACGTTAGTCCAATTACACAGCCTGCCAGCGAGATCTGGTAGGCTGTTACGAACGGGCAGAATAGCTTAATATAAGTTTTGCATAAAGCATCCATGACAACCGATTATCCCGACCGGCTAATTTGTTTAGTTGGCGGAAAATGCCTCGGTGGTCCTATTTGCTGTATTATTTTTCTTACTTGGGAACTTTTGTTTAGCTAAGGGGTCTACTTGTGTAGTGGGGTGAGGCCGTGGATCTGGATTATCTAAAGTATTTGACAAGCGGAGTAGATCGCGATGTCGTATTGAATGAATTAATGAATGAATATGGAAACGATGTATGGAACTTTGCTTTTTATCTCATCCGACGATCTGATTATGCGGATGATATCTGCCAGGATGTCTTCTTGACCTTGTATGAGAAGCTTCATACTTTCCGCGGCGAATCCCACATTAAAAGTTGGCTTCTTACTATCACGAGAAACAGAACCTACAAGTACAGGAGAAATGCATACTTTTCTAGAGTTGTCCTAGTAAACAACGCCGCTAAAAATGGAACTTCCCGATCCGCGGAGGCGGAAATGTTCGATAGGATGGAAACTCGTCATATTTGGATAAATGTGATGAAATTGCCGCTTCGGTATCGGGAGGTTCTGTTATTGGAGATACATTATCAGCTGAGCATACAGGAAATGGCCAAAATGCTGGATGTCGCCGAAGGAACAATTAAATCGCGATTGCATCGCGCGCGCAAGAGATTATCGACGTTGTTGCAACTTGAATCGGAAGGGGGGATCGACGATTGAAGAAGCATGAACAATGGGAAGAACTACTCAGGCAATCTCCTTTTATGCAGCCACGTTTCAATGAATGTATGAAAAAAGAGATTATTCGCAAATACAAAGAAAAACCGATTTCAAAGTTTTACAGATATCGTTTCCGAGCGATCATTGCCATTATGATCATTTGTGTCGGCACGCTTTTCATTATCGACAGCGAGGCAATATTTACAAAAAGAAACGACGAGCGCGCGCCGAGAATGTCTTTTCAGACCGAAGCGGTTCGAACCGAATATAAGGTAAACGGCAAAGCATTGTTTCAAGTCTTTCCTGATCCTGCATTGATTGCAGGAGCTCAATACGGCTATATGATCCATTTCACGCAGCCGTTTGAAACTTTTTTCGGTAAATCTATTTCAATCAAGGCATATCATCTGGGGATGGGAAAACAAGTGACCGTCGTAGCGCCCGTTAAGATTACCGAGCCTAGCCCGGGGTACGAAAGCTTGGATCGATTCGTAACCCGATTCGGCCTCCCTTTCGGCGGCACTTGGAGATTCGAGGTCAACTTAAACGAACGATTCTACGGCGACTTCGTGCTGAAGATCAAAGAGCCTGCTTCTTGGACGGAATCCGGAACTTTTAATCTTCCGTACGAGGGAGTCGATGGTCTTTCTCATAAGTACGTATTGATAGGCGAAGAAGGTAAAGTCGGCTTCTTAATCGGCCCATATCAGAACGAAAATGGCGAGCTGCTCGACAAACAACCCATTATCGCGGGCAAAGGGAATAAATACATGTGGTTCTTTTGGGGAACAAAAGAAGAACTAACAGGTGGATTAAGCATAATGGCTCTAAAGGAAGGCACAAATCGAGAAATCGACATGTTTAGAACACCCACCGGTCCTTGGAACACCCAAGATTCTCGTACTCCGACGTCGATGGTTTTTCCTGAAGAGGGTATGTGGAGAGTTAATGCCTATATCGGAAATCGTCTATTCGGCAGTATTATAGTACAAGTGCAGCCTCAGAATTAATATGATCCTGTTGTCAAAATCAACATTCTTTAAAAGCATAATCGTCAACTGCTTCAACAAAAGGATAAATACTACGGATTAAACTCCTAACGGAGACGTTAGTTGAATGCCAACAGCTACGGTCTGACACTTTATTTTTCAAGCAAGATTTGAGACAGTAATTTTTTGTAATCCAAAGTTCGTTTAACACTTTTAAAAAACCGGGAGTGAGTCTTCATGTCCGAACAGTCCCCATCCACACCGATCGACGTCGTCAAGCTGGACCGTCATATGACCGTCGAAACGGTGCGCGGCGATTCGCTGAAGTGGCTGTCGCCGCTTGAGCCGCCTTTCCATATCGCCGGCTTCGCGTGGTTCGAGCAGGAAAGCCGATACCGCCGACTGCCGTCCGCCCCGGCCAATGCGCTGCCGCCGGCAGTTGACGTACTTGCGAACTGTACGGCCGGCGGCCAAATTCGCTTCCGTACCGACTCCTCGCAGCTGTCCATCCGGGTCAAGCTGGCCGGTCCGGCCAATATGTACCATATGCCTGCAACCGGACAGTGCGGGTTCGATTGCTACTTGGGCGAGCCGGGGGAGCAGCGCTATTTGAGCACGACTCGCTTCGATCCTACGCAAACGGAATATGAGTTTTCCTTTTACGAATGGAAGACGAAGCAACTGCAACAAGTAACCTTGAACTTCCCGCTGTACCAGGGCGTCGAGGAAGTGTGGATCGGCGTCGACGAGGATGCGACGATCAATGCGCCTGCCGCATACGCAAGCGACAATAAGGTCGTCCTGTACGGCACGTCGATTACGCAAGGGGGCTGCGCAACGCGTCCCGGCATGGCGTATCCGAATCTGTTGAGCCGATATCTCCCATTCGAGTTCATTAATCTCGGCTTCTCCGGCAACGGCAAAGGGGAACCGGAAGTCGCCCGAACGATCGCCGGCATCGCGGACCCGGCCATGTTTGTCCTCGATTACGAAGCGAATGTGGGCACGGCAGAACAGATGGCGGAGACGTTGCCCGCGTTTATCCGCATTTTGCGCGAACGTCACCCGGAGGTGCCGATTCTGGTCGTATCCAAGATTCGCAATGCAGGCGACCGGTTCTATGAGGAAAGGCTGCAGATGCTGCGCGACCGCAGGAACGTCCAGCAATCGATCGTCGAGAGGCTGCGGCAAGAAGGCGATGTCAACGTCCATTTCCTCGACGGAGGCACGCTTCTGGGCGAGGAGGATGCCGAGGAATGCACGGTCGATGGCGTCCATCCGACCGATCTCGGCTTCCTGCGCATGGCCCAGTGCCTGGCGCCGGTCATCCGGAAGCTGATTGGCGCGTGAGCGCGAAGCGCCCGGTCCTTCCAAGCGGTAACGAATGCGAATAGCAGCGCAAGCGCGCGAAGCGCACCGCCACTCCTTTCGGAGTTGGCGGTTTTTGCTTTTTAAGCGCGTCTGAAAAGAGGTCGTTCGCGATCGTTTTTGGATTAGTATCGACAGCTCTTGATCAATGCGATAATATGATTATATATTTCACATTTGTGAAAGAACGATAAAAAAGGGAGAGCTGCGCAAATGGAACTGCAAAAAAACAAGGTGAAATCCGCCGATCGCGTGTTGGATATATTCGAACTGTACGAAGGGGAGACGGAATCGTACAGCTTGTCGGAAATCTCCAAAATATTAAGCATGCCGCCGAGCAGCACCTACAACCTGCTGCAGAACATGCTGGAACGGGGCTATTTGGAAACCGACAGAACCGGCAAGCAGTATCAGCTTGGCTATAAGCTGTTCTCCATTCGCAACAAGCGTATGAAATCCGGTAATTTGTCCGAGTCCTTTCTTCATGTGGCGGACAAAATTTTTAACGATTTGAACGAGACCGTTCACCTGGCTGTCCGCATGGAAAACATGCTGCTCTACGTGGGCGAAAAGTCCAGTACGCACCTGCTGCGCTTTAATTCGAACACCGGCCAGACGGCTCACCTTCATGCAACGGCTTCAGGCAAAGTGCTGCTCGCGGAGCTGACGGAAGAGGAACTGCGCAAAATATATCCGCACGATGCGCTGGAGAAAGTGACGGAAAAAACGATATCGACGTATCCGGACTTGCTGAAGGAGCTTGCTAAAGTAAGAAAGGAAAAGTTCGGCTACAACATGGGGGAAACGGTGGAAGGCGTTCATTGCGTGTCCAGAGCGATCTACAACGCGGAGAGAAGAGTCGTGGCCGCGATCAGCATCTCGATCCCGGTCGTGCGAATTACCGGCGAAGTGTGGGGCAAGGTGCACGATTGCATCAAAAGAGCGAGCGAGGAAATCAGCATCAAGGCTTACGGCTAAAAGGCGAAACCGCTCTCGAATGAAAAATTTATATATATGAATTTATTCATTGACATGAAAAAGATGCCATAATACAATCGAGGTGAGTCAAAAACAAAAAACAGGAGGGGTTTATTTGAAAAGCGGATTCAAGCTTTCCCTGGTTTCTTTGCTAGCGATCTCATTAACGGCTTGCGGAAATAATGGAGATGACGGCAACGGCAACAGCAGCTCGCCATCAAGCTCTGACCAGCCGCCGGCATCTTCGGCAGCGCCTAAAGAAATGAAGCTGACCATCGGTCTTCCGGGCGCGTACGATGTCACCAAAAAAGAAATTATCGACGGCTTTATCGCCAAGTTTCCGAACATCAAAACGGAGATCGTCGAAGTGCCGTGGGCGGACTTCGCCACCAAGATCACGGCCGAGATCGCGGGGGGCACGGCGCCCGACGTATGGGTTCAAGAGAACGCGATCGTCCTCGGATACGGGATCCGCGGCGTTGCGGAAGACCTGGCCCCTTATATCAAAAAAGATTTGAACGATGCCGATTACATATCGGGGCTGTATGCCTCGAAGACCCCGGACGGCAAAGTGTACGGCATTCCGCACGGGATCAATCCGGTAGCGCTCGCTTACAACAAAAAAATGTTTGCGGACGCCGGCGTCACGCCACCGACCGACGACTGGACCTATGCGGATATGATCGAAGCCGCCAAGAAGCTGACGAAGGATACGAACGGCGACGGCAAGCCGGATCAGTACGGCTTCGCTATTTCGCAAGGCATTACGCAAGGCTGGTACCCCTGGACCCGTTCCTATGGCGGACAAGTACTCGATGATACGAAAACAAAAGCGATGTTTACCGATCCTAAATCGATTGAGGGCATCCAGGCGTGGTCGAATCTGGTGAAGGACGGCATCAGTCCGGATGCCGATTTCCTCAAGGTCGCAGGCGGCGATTGGAAGGCCTTCGGGGCAGGCAAGGTCGCGATGTACTTCATGCAGTACAGCAACCAGACCATCATCAACAAGGAATTTGCGGATCTGGACTACGATACGGTCATGATGCCGAAAAGCATGGACGGCAAACGTATCGTGCCGATCGTTACGAATAGCTGGGTTATTTTCTCCAAAGCCAAGCAAGCTTCTAAAGACGCAGCTTGGGAATTCCTCAAGTATTACTTATCCGCGGAGTCGCAAATGGTACTTGCGAAGAGCGGCACTTCCATCCCTGTGCAGAAAAATGCCATTACCGAGCTTGACGTGAACACGAATCCGAAAAATAAAAAGGCGTTTAGCGACGGGATCGCCGAGGGCGGCGTCACAACGGACGAAAATCCGTCCTGGCAAGAATGGCGTTTGGCGGCGCAGCCGATTTTTGCGGACATTTACGGACAAAAGCTCTCGCCTGAAGAAGGTGCGAAGCAGATTCAGCAGAAGGTTCAAGACATCCTGGATCAAAATCGATAATTGGGGAAACGAGATGGCGGGTGGACCCGAGCGGACCCCGCCGTCTGCCGTTTTGGCGGGGATGAAGGAGGAATCGAATTGCGTAGGGAAGCTCGCTGGGGCTACATACTGACGTTGCCTTTTACCGTGCATTTACTCGTTTTTTTTGCCTTTCCGTTTTTCTTTTCCCTCTATTTGACCTTTACACAGTGGGACATGTTTAATGCCCCGGCCTGGATCGGCGGCAAAAACTGGGTCAGGCTGCTTGACGATCGCTCGTTCTGGAGCTCCTTGAGGAATATCCTGCTTTTTGCCCTCGTCTTTGTGCCGCTGCAGACGATTCTCGCCCTCGTGCTCGCCTTTTTTCTTAATCAGTCCATTCGCGCCAAATCGTTCTACCGGGTCATCTACTTCCTGCCGGTCGTTACGCCTTGGCTTGCCGGCGGCACGATGTGGGGTTGGATGATGAATAAGACGTACGGCTTGGCCAATTATTTGCTCGGATTGTTGTCTCTGCCGCCCGTAGATTGGCTGGACAGCAAGCATTGGGTGCTCCCGATCACGAGCGTAGCGCTGGTTAACGTATGGAAGGGCGTCGGCTCCTCGATGATCATCTTGCTGGCCGCCATTCAGGGCGTGCCCAAAGATTTGTACGAGGCCTCTTCGCTTGAAGGCGCGAGTCGCTGGTCGATGTTCTGGCATATCGTATTTCCGATCGTGTCCCCGATGATATTCCTCGTTCTTATTTTGTCGACGATATCGGCGTTCCAGGCTTTCGATGTTTTCCTCGTGATGTTTAACGCGCCGAATATCGTACCGGATTCGAAGGTAACCCCGAACATCTTAATATACAAGGACGCGTTCCTAACGACCAAGATGGGCTACGCTTCCGCGATGTCCTGGGCGCTGTTTATCGTGATCATGGCGGTGACGCTGGTGCAGAAACGCTTCGAGAAAAGGTGGGTTCACTATGGGTAATAAATTCTTCTTTAAGAATTTGATTATTCATGTGCTGCTGATCGCCGGCAGTACGGCCATGCTCCTTCCTTTTTATTGGATGGTCTCGACCTCACTGAAGACCGGCGCCAATGTGGCGAAGCTGCCGCCGCAATGGATTCCCTCCCCGTTCGTATGGAGCAATTTTTCGGAGGTATGGTTAAAGGTCGACTTTGCGAGATATACGCTGAATAGTTTTCTGATCGTCACCGCCGACATTGTCGGCATGCTGCTCTCCTGCTCCATGGTTGCCTTCGGGATGGCGATGTTCAACTTTAAGTTGAAGAAGTTTTTATACTTCGGCATGCTGGCCACGCTTATGCTGCCATTTCAGGTGACGATGATCCCCGGGTATTTCATATGGACGTCATTTGGAGCGCTCAACACCTATTATCCCCTCATCGTTCCAAGCTTCCTGGGCGGCTCGTTCGGTATCTTTCTTTTGCATCAATTTTATAAGAGCACCACAAAGGAATTGTACGAAGCCGCCACGATCGACGGCTGCGGGCCTTGGACCGTCCTTTGGAAAATTTATTTTCCGCTGTCGCGCGCGGTATTGTCGGCGCTTGCCGTCTTTACGTTCATGGGCGCGTGGAGCAATACGATCGGACCGCTGCTGTATTTGCAGGATAAGGAGCTGTTCACGCTGCCGCTTGGTCTGCTTTTCCTGCGAAGCGATGTCGGCATGGAGCAGCAGATTTTGATGGCTGCCGCCGTCATCGTCACCCTGCCGGTCGTCGTCGTGTTCTTATTCGCGCAGAAGCAATTCGTCGAAGGGATCGCTTCGACGGGCTTGAAGGGCTAGTTCCGGAAACAGGGAGGAATTCGGGAGATGGCGTTTTCTCTGCACGATAAAGTGATTCTGATTACCGGCGCTTGCGGCAGGATCGGCAAGGCTTCTGTTCGTCTGTTTTTAGAAAATGGCGCTACCGTCGTAGCTTCGGATCTGATCCCGGCAGCTTCGCAGCCGCTTTTTGGAGAGCTGACCGAGCGGTTCGGGGAACGGCGCCTGCTGACCGTGCAATCGGATGCGTGCGACGAATCGCAGGTCATGGCCCTGATGAACGAGATCAACGATCGGTTTGGGCGGCTTGACGGTTGCTTTCATAATGCCTTCGCTCAGCTGCATAGGCCATTTGCGGATTATACGCTCGAGGAATGGGAGCGCGTCGTGCGCGGCACGCTGACGTCCGCTTTTCTCGTCAGCAAACATGCGGTGAAGATGATGCTGGCTTCGGGCGGTGGCGCCATCCTGAATACGTCGTCCATTTTATCGGAACGGCCGCAAGCCCATAGCGCAGCCTACAGCGCTTCCAAGGCGGCAATCAAACAGATGACCAAGGTGCTGGCGCTCGAATACGGCGCCTCCAACATTCGCGCCAATTGCCTGCTGCCGGGCGACATTAAAGAGCCCGAACCGAACGTTTCCGCCGCTTACGTCGAGAGGATGAAGGAGATCACCTTGATCGGGCGAAGCGGGACCCCGGAAGAGGTTGCGGAGCTGGCCGCGTTTCTGTTGTCCGATTCCGCTGCCTATGTTACCGGGGCTTCATATGTCATTGACGGGGGGTTCCGACTGTGAAAAAAACATTTCTATTCCATCATCATACGCGCGACGAGCTGTCGGAGCTCGCGAAGGACGGATATGCCGTCGTGGTACCCCTTGCGGCGACCGAACAGCACGGTCCGCACCTGACCGTGTATACGGATAGTCTCGTCTGCGAGCATATCAGCTATCATGCGGTGGAACAGGCGTCTGCCTATGCCAAGCTTCTGCTGGCTCCTATGCTGCCGATCGGCTGCTCGGATCATCATATGGCTTTTGGAGGGACGCTGTCGTTCTCTTCCGCCACCTATACGCTGATGCTGAAGGAGATCGGGAAGAGCGCCATCGCAAGCGGCTTCCGTAAGATTATCTTCCTGAACGGACATGGCGGCAATGAGCTCGCCATGCATCAAGCCGCGCAGGATCTTGCCGTCGAGTACCCGGTGTGGACCGCATCGGCCTCCTATTGGAGCATCGCCCGCGACGCGCTTGCTGCGGTCAAAGCCTCGGAAACTGGCAAAGTGCCGGGCCATGCGGGGGGCTTCGAAACCTCGCTCGTCCTGTCGCTTGACGCCGACCTGGTGAACCGGGAGCGAATCGAGTCCGATCACCCGACGCTTCCCTGGGTAGCCGCAGGTCCGGCGGGGACGTTCCTCGGACGCCATCACCTGCTTACCGGATTCGACGGCTATACCGATTCGGCGGCGCTTGCGGATCGCGATAAAGGAAAGCTTTATTTGGATACGATCGTGCAATCGGTGTCGGAATGGCTCGCGCGCGTATGCGAGACGATGGATGGAGGCGTCTGATGCCGGCCGGACACAAGCCGAGGATTGCGGCCGTCATCACCGAATATCGCCGCAATTCCCATGCCGAGCTGATCGTGGGCAGGCTGCTGGGCGAGCTCGGGTACGAGCCGCAAGTGCAGGTGGCCGCGATGTATACCGACCAGGTGCCGCCTAACGATATGAGCCGCGAGATGGCCGCCAAGCACAGCGTTCCGATTTTCGATACGATCGAAGAAGCGTTCACCTTCGGCGGATCGGTCGACCATGCGGACGGCCTGGTCCTGATCGGCGAGCACGGCGATTATCCGATTAACGCGAAGGGACAGAAGGAGTACCCGCGGCGCCGGTTCATCGAGGAAGCGCTGCATGCGATGGATCGCCGCAACGTTCGCGTGCCGATTTTCCTGGATAAGCAGCTGGCCTACGATATCGATGACGCTTGCTGGATTTATGAGCAAATCAAGCGGAGGGACATTCCCTTCCTTGCGGGATCGTCCGTTCCCTATACGGCTGTCAGGCCGGCGTATGACCGATCGCTGCTCGGAGACTTGAAGGAAGCGTTCGTCGTCAGTTGGGGCGGCAACGAGTCGTACGGGTTTCATGCGATGGAGGTGCTGCAAAGCCTGGCAGAGAGAAGAGCGGGCGGAGAGACCGGCGTTGATTCCGTCCAAGCGCTGTCGGGTCCCGAGATGTGGGCGGCGGCGGATCGGGGGGGATGGCCCGAGGATTTGCTTGCGATGGCTTTGCAAGCCCAGCCCCAGCCCCATCCCAATCGTGTGCATCCGCGCGAAGCGTGCGCTGCGCCTGTGTTGTTTATCGTCAACTACCGGGACGGCACGAGGGGCTATGTCGCACAATTGCAGGATTACGTATCGACCTGGTCCTATGCGGTTCGTCTAAACTCCGGTCAACGCATCGCTGCTGCATGCGAGCTCGATACGGATCGACCCTTCGCGCATTTCGGTACGTTAACGAGGCATATCGAACATCTCATTTTAACGGGGCAAGCGCCCTGCCGCGTCGAACGGACGCTGTTTACCACCTGCATGATCGATTATGCGATGGCGTCTCTTTTCCTGCGATCGGCCGTGCCGACACCGCGGCTGCTGCTGTCCTATGATCCGTAATGCAAACGCCAACATGCTCTCGTTTATATAAATTTGATAGGGAGGAATCGCCATGCGCACGGAAATTAAAGTCGGCCCAAGCAGCAACAGGCCTTTTTCTGCAGGTATCCAGACCGAATCCATGGTGTTCGTATCCGGATCGGGCGGACTGAACCTCGAGACTGGAAAAATTGTAGGCGACGATCTGGAATCGCAAACGGTTCAGACGATGGCCAACATTGAGGAAGTGCTGAAAGCGTCGGGATTGACGTTTAATGACGTCGTCAAAGCGAACATCTATTTAAGCGACCGCAAGCTGTACGACGAATTCAACGAGATTTATCGAAGATACTTTTCCCCGCCTTATCCGAGCCGTACGGCCATCTACTGCGATCTGAACTTCGGACTTCTTGTCGAGATCGATGTAATCGCGGTTCGAAGAAACGGCAATTCCACCCTTACGACGAGGTGATTCGAGATGTTGGATTTCAGCAAAATCAAGTATTACGAGCCCGCCGCGCCGTCGTCCGATGCGGTCTACAAAGCCGATCTGTGCATATATGGCGGCAGCTCCGCAGGCGTAGCCGCGGCGGTGCAAGCCAAACGCATGGGGCTAACGGTCGTGCTCGCAGAGTTCGGCCGCAAGCTCGGCGGCTTGTCCTCCGGCGGGCTTGGCGCCACCGATATCGGCAACAAAGCGGCGATCGGAGGCATCTCGCGCGAGTTTTATCAAGCGGTGGGGCGCCACTACGGCTGTACCGAAGGCGACGGCTCGCAGTGGGTCTTCGAGCCTCACGTAGCGGATCGCATTTTCCAGGAGTGGGCCGGGCAAGAGGGAATTACCGTGCTGTACGGCCAGCGATTGTCGGCCGTACATAAGTCGCAGGGCAAGATCGCAAGCATCGCGATGGAGAGCGGCGTTCGGATTGAAGCGGACATGTTTATCGACGCCACCTACGAGGGAGACCTGCTGGCTGCGGCCGGCGTCTCCTATCATGTGGGCCGCGAGGCGAATTCGGTCTACAAGGAAACGTTAAACGGCGTTCATTTCGGCGATCCGCATCATAATTTTAAAGCATGGATCGATCCGTACGTCATTCCGGGCAAGCCGGACAGCGGCCTGCTGCACGGCGTATCCGACGCGGCTCCGGGCTATCAGGGTCAAGGGGATCGCAGCGTACAAGCCTACAATTTCCGCATCTGTCTGACGAACGATCCCGCGAAGCGCATGCCCTTCCCGGAACCGCCGAATTACGATCCCGAGCTGTTCACCCTGCTGGCTCGTTATATCGAAGCGGGCGTATGGGATGCCCTCCGGCTTCACTCGTCGATGCCGAAGGGCAAGACGGACCTGAACAATTTCGGCGGGGTATCGACCGATTATATCGGCATGAACTATGAATGGGCCGAAGGAAGCTATGCAAAGCGAGAGCAAATTTTTCAAAACCACCTGACTTATAATTTGGGCATGCTCTATTTCCTCTGCAACGACAGGCGCGTGCCCGAGGCCGTTCGCCAGGAGGCGCGGCAATGGGGCTTGCCGGCCGACGAATACGTCGAATTCGGAGGCTGGACGCCGCAGCTCTATATTCGCGAAGCGCGCAGAATGATCTCGGACGTGGTCATGACCGAGCACGATTGCCGCGGCTATCGCAAAGTGTCCGATCCGGTGGGGCTGGCCGCCTATCGGATGGATGCGCACAACAGCCGCCGTATCGTCATCGACGGCCGCTGCATCAACGAGGGCAATGTGGAGGTTGCGCCTAGCGGTCCCTATCCGATCTCGTACCGGGCGATCATTCCGAAGGGAGAACAATGCCTCAATCTGCTAGTGCCCGTCTGCCTCTCCTCCTCCCATATCGCGTACGGCTCGATCCGGATGGAGCCGGTGTTCATGTGCCTGGGACAATCGGCCGCTACCGCAGCGGCGCTGGCCATCCGGCGCGGCACATCGGTTCAGGATGTCGATTATGCCGAATTGCGCGAGCGTCTGATCGAGGACCGGCAAGTGCTGGATAGCTGATGACGGAAAAATGTTATGTCAGCCGGCCTTTCACGGAGCCGCAGCGTTTTACGTCGGCGATCGAAGGACCGGCTTGCGATAAAGTGGGCAACCTGTATGCGGTCAATTATGACCGTCGACACACCGTCGGGAAAATAACGCCCGATGGGACCGGCAGCTTGTTTCTCGAACTGGGCGGGGGCAGCACCGGATGCGGGATGCGGTTTAACCGCGACGGGGATCTGCTGATCGCGGATCATACAGGTCACAATATTCTTAAAGTCGATATGCGCACGAAGGAAACGGCCGTATACGCGCACGAGCCCCTGATGAACCAGCCCAACGATCTGGCGATCGCGGCGGACGGCTTTCTGTTCGCCAGCGATCCGGATTGGAAAACGTCCACCGGACAGCTGTGGAAAATTCATACCGACGGCACAGTCTCGCTGCTGGAAGCCGATATGGGAACGACCAACGGCATCGAAATAAGTCCGGACGAGAAGACGCTTTATGTCAACGAAACGGTGCAGCGGAAAATTTGGGCGTACGATCTGTCCGCTTCGAAGGAGATCGTCAACAAACGTCTGTTCATTGCATTTCCCGACTTCGGCATGGACGGCATGCGATGCGATATGGCCGGCAATCTGTACGTGACCCGCATCGGAAAAGGGTGCATAGCCCAAATTAATCCACGGGGCGAGGTGGTGCGGGAAATTCCGCTGCACGGAAAAAACTGCACCAACCTGACCTTCGGCGGTGCCGACGGCCGCACCTGTTACGTGACGATGGCCGACGGGGGCAATATCGAGATGTTCCGTTCCGAATTTCCCGGCCGCTGCTGGGCTTTATTTCGCTGATCGTCTATAAGTTGCGGGATCGACGCACAAAAGGGTTGTCTCGAACGGTCGTTAATACGGGCCGGGGAGACAACCCTTTTTTTTATTTTCGGAACGCGTCCTGTACCTTTTTTAAAGTATGACTGCTGTCGTCGAAAGAAGTGCCGTCCAGCATGCCGGCAAGCGTATTCGTTAGCCGCACGACAATCTCATTCGCTCCGGCTCGCAGCTGCTCCCGCCTGCCCGACCAACGATAAGGGCTCCAGCAGCGCACGCCTAAAGGGCATCCGTTCACTTCGACTTCTACGCAATCATGCAGCTGCTCGTCCCATCCTTGAAAGTTCACTTCAAACGTTCCTTTCTCGTTTTCCGGCAGCGCCTCCAGGCTGATCTGTTTGGTTAGACGCCATGTGCCCGCATAATAAGGGAACCCTTCCTGGGGGCCGGAACGTAAGGAAGCGGATTGGGGCAGGGCGTCGATAATAGCTTCGCCATCCGCTGAGAAATAAACGCCGAAAGGGCCGGCCACATAAAGCGGGCTCACGATCCCGTCCCAATCGCATTGCGCTTCTACGCGAATAACGAGTTCATTGCGCCCCTCCGATAACAAGCGATCCACCCTGCAGCTCAAATAATCCTGGTTGATGTAAGCCTCCGCATGAAAATCGTCGCGAGCGAGCGGGTGGCCGTTTACATAGATCGTAAAAGGTCCCGATATGCCGCCGGGCTCCATGAAGAGCGAGATTTCCCCGGACAGCTTGTTGATCGCGAACGCTGTACGATACCAGCAGACAAGCGGATATCGCACGGTTAGCTTAACCGGCGTGCCGAAGGCTTGCCGGAAGGCTAGAGGAAGCTGCTCCCGATCGGCCAGTTCCGCGCATTGATCGATAATCGTTTTGACCTCAACCTTGGGCCATTCCCCGGCGGTCTTGCCTGTCGTCCAGCCCTGCTCCCGTCCCTTGTCACCCCGGTCCGGCGCAAAGCCGAAGCTGCCGAGTCTCAGGACGTTGCTGTGCAGCGCTTCGATCTCCCATGGAGATTCGGCATCTACGTTCAGCGTCCAGGCTTCTCCCGCGGAAGCTTGCGCTTTACTTGAGAGCGCACCGCTTGAAACTTGGCGAATTCGCAAGCAACAAGACTCGTAAGCGGCGAACTTTAATGGAAGGTGCCAGCCGTCGGCATGATTCGACACTTGCAAGGGCGTGACCTCGCCGGTATCCAGGTGCAGGCGCTCCACCGCATGCGTATGTATGGGGAGTGCCGAATGCAGCTCGACGCGTCGTTCGCCGGATTCTTGATGGGCGATAAAGATCAGATGCGAGTTGTCCTCCAGGATGCGATGCTGCATTAAAAATAAAGACGTGTCGCCGGTCGTACAGTGTAGACGGATGGAAGGCGGCTGCAGCGACGCCAATCGTTCTAACAATGGTTGGATTCCGTCGGCGGCAACCAAGGTGCCTTGAGATGATAAAAAATGTCCGCCGCCATGCGTGATCCAGCGGGTTCCAGGGCTTGATGAGGCTGACGGCGTTGACCAGTAATCGTGCTGCGGGTCGCGCTCGAGGCCAAAGCGCTTTCTCATTTCCATACCTACGTCGATGCCGGCTTCAATAGGCTGATAGGGAAGCAATCCTAGCGCAAGGACCGTTCCTCCGTTTGCGAGGAAAGCCTCGATCTGAAGCCAAGCCCCTGTCTCCAGATTCGCGATCGGTGGAATGACGAGAATGGAATAGGCGGCATGACCGATACGCAGCTTCCCTGATTCTACCGTTGCCTCCGTTAACAGCTCGGGGTCCAGATGATCAAAATCGATCTGATGAAGCAGCAATTCCCGGCAAATGGCCGCCCAATCTGCTTTGAGCGCTTCGAGCCGCGCCTTCTCGTCGGCATCGTCGCCCATGTATTCGAACTCATGAATCGGATTGCCCAGGTGCGTCCACAAGGTAGTGGTAGGATCGAGCACGGCAACCGAGATCGCCGCTGTGCCTTCGCTCATTAAATAGCAAAGCCGCGCGGCATAATCCGCCAGCTGACGGAAATGACGCCAATAAGGATTTTGCAAAAACTGAGAGGGAGGCGCATCGTGCTTCCTTAACCCTTCAATGGAAAAGAAAAAGGCATGAAAGTTGAACATGTTGATGCCCATCGCGGCGAACCGGTCCAGCATCCACTTGGCGTCCTGCAGCGTCATCGACCACCCGACGCTATGGAAGCATTCGATCAGCGCCCTTTGCTTGCCCGTTTGCCGCGCGATAGAGGAGATCATCTTGGGGTTGTAGCGAAAGCTGAAGGCGTTTTTGGAAAGGATCCAAGCGAGCGGCCTGCCCAGCTTCTCATGCCCGCTGTCTCCGCCGGGGATCGTGCTGAGGCGCTGCGTGGTCGCGCGGATGCTATTGACTTCCGTCACGTAGCTCAGCTGGTTGCGCTGCGCCCATCGCTGCAGCTGTGCGTGGTACGCTTCCCGGAGTAAAAGGTGCAGCGACTGGAAATAGTCGTATCGAATCCGCGGGGTATTTTCCGAAGTTTCATGAAGAAGCGCTAAAAGGTTGTCGCGTTGCAGTAAATCGTAGCCTTGCGATTCCGCAAAAAAAGGCGGTAATGCGGCGGACCAGGGAAAGTTGCCCAGCAAGCCTACCTCGTCCGAAAAAACGCCCTTCACCACATCGCCGAAATAGGAGCCTATCTCTTGCTTGTAGCGTTCGTGGGTCAATTGAATAAACGTCCGGACCGCTTCGGTATGACACGGGTCCATATAGTGCCCGAAGTATTTAAAGTCCTGCACTTCGGTCTGCATCGCGATCGTCAATTCCCACTTGCCTGAAGGGGGCGTCCAGCGCAAATACTTCCGGGGATGCGCCGTGAAATACCGACTGGCATTGTAGGCGGTTAACCCGCTTTGTTGAAAGATATGCTCGTTCTGCAAGCTCCCGATATGCCGGGAAATGTCGATGGACCGATTCCATAGCAAAGTGTGCCCTGCATCATCGTAGGGCACTGCGAGGGCCATTAACACCTTGGCCCAGGGGAGCTCCAGATGGATGGGCCGATCTCCGTCCCGCGTTTCCCGGAAGCTCCATAACGTATGATGCTTGGCGTCCGGGTGCTCCAGGGTCACCTCGCCGCCGGCCATTCCGCTGGGATACGGATATTCGTCATAGATCCATACTTCCAGGCCGAAGGTTTTGGCCGTTTCTACGGCGAAGCGAACGCGATCGAACCAGACTTGCGACAAGTACGGCACCGTCAGTCCTTGACGGGCGCAAATGAAGAAGCCGCCGACGCCTTTATCCGCCATCTCTCCAATTTGCAGCTTGATCGCGGCTTCGCTCATATCCCCGTTCCAAAACCAGAAGGGTACGATCCGATAGCTCGCCGGAGGATCTTGAAAACATTTCTCTAGCATCTTGAACACTCCATTTCATTGGCAATTCCGTCTCATAAAAGGAGCTCGTGCGTTTGTTTTCAATCATAAATCTTATAGGGTGAGATGGAGGGGTGTCAATCATTTTAGATAAGTTTTACATTCGTGAAAAATAAGAGTTCAGATTATAATCTATTTTTTAATGATGATAGTTCGATTTTCGATTATATATTTATATATAAGAATAAATTCATTGACGTGAAAAATATAATCGTGATATGTTGATTTTAGAAATCGATTACTGTCATTTATTTCGAGTTGGGGTCGGGCGGGAGGGATATGATGGATAAAAAAATAGAATAGCATATGGCTTCAATGCCGCTTTCGGGAACTTCTTTATGTTAGCGCTTCCAATTTTTCGGATCATAAGGAGGAATCAGCTATGATAAAAAGTTTAAGAAAGTTGATTTTGTGCAGTTTGATCGCATCCCTGGCTTTAATGTCGTTGTACATGGTCCCTGCCCTGCAGCAGTCCGCGTCGGCTCAATCGTACAATAACTTGATCGTGAACAGCGGATTTGAAACCAATCTGTCGGGATGGGGAGGGAGCAGTACGACAAAAAGTGTCGATTCCACGACCTCCCACAGCGGATCGAAAAGCCTCAAGCACGTATCCGATGCCACGAACAAGTGGAATGCCGTCGCCACGAGCAGTACTTGGAATGCCGTCGACGGCCAAAGCTTTCGTCTTGACGCCTATGCCAAGACGAGCCTGACGCAAGGCAGATACCAAATCGGCGTAAGGTGGATCAGTACGGCCGGGAGCACCATCGGCTACCAATTTTATTCGATTAAAAATTCAAGCAACTGGACAAGATCGGGCGGTACGTTCGTAGCTCCTGCCAATACGGCAAAGGTACAAGTCTACGTAGTCATGCCTCAATATTCCATAGGCACCGTCTGGTTGGACGATATCACGCTCACTTCGGACAATCTGGCGCTGGACGCCGGCTTTGAACTGAACAACGGAAGCTGGAGAGGCAGCGGCCCCGAATTCAGCTACGATTCGACGACCTTCCGAACGGGCGCCAAGTCGGGCAAGATCACCGGTTCTGCAAGTGCCTGGAACGTCATCGCTACAGATCCGGCCGTACACATTGCCAGCAACGAAAGCCAGGATTACGTTTTGAAGCTTTTCTCCAAAGATACGCTGACGTCAGGTACCTTCCGTATCGGATTGAGGTATATCGATGACGCGGGCAATTCAGTGGGCGCCTACAGCTTTACGACGGCGGCCAACGGTGCGAATTGGCACCAGACCGTCACGCCTGCGATGAAGACGCCTGCCGGAACGAAATACGTCCAAATCTACTTGTGGCTGTCGCAAAACGCGGTCGGGTCCGTGTGGGTGGACGATGTTGTCCTTGAATCGCAAAATCTCGAGCTGAATCCGGGTTTTGAAAGCGGCATGACCGATTGGAGCACAACGACCGGCGTCTTAGATACGAGCAATGCGTATCAGGGAACGAATTCCTTCAAGCTAACCGGCAGCGGCTCGGCAGGGGCGAATACGCTTGGCGGACATTTGGTGTCGGTCAGTCCGGGAGAGAGCTACAAGGTTCAATCCTACGTGAAGAGCAGTCTCACTTCAGGCGGATTAAAAATGGGGCTGCGCTTTATTCAAAAAAACGGGACCATCGTCTTGTCGGATGCGCTCATCGACGCTCCGCTCACGAGCGCTTGGAGCAAAGCGGGCGATGTGTTCACTGCCCCCGCAGATGCGGCGTTTATGCAGGTTTATTATGCGCTGAGCCCGGATGCGGCGGGATCCGTATGGATCGACAATGTCGTACTAAGCAGCGCGCCCACCCCGTTTATGTTCAGCATGACGGAAAAGCATGTGTGGAGCACGGAGTCCACCGTCACGACCAATTTCGCATTAAGCTTGACCGACGAGAATCTATCGGATTATAAAGTGAAGCTCGAAAGGTACGATTTTGGCGGGACGACCCCTGTCTTCACCAAAGAGTATACGACGCTCTCTCCGAACTTTTCGGACACGTTTAACGTATCGACGCTTCCGATGGGGTATTCGATTTACAAAGCGCATTTGGTAAGGAAGAGCGACGGATTCGTCAAGGATACAGAGGTTCAGGAAGTGTTGAAGGCGGACAAGCTGACGTACCCGGCAATGCCCGACACCGTCAGCGTCACGACCAATGTCTACAAGGCAGTGCTGCTGAACGGAGACATATTTATGCCGCGTATTATGTATTCGGTCGTGACCTCCAATACGACGGAGTATGCGGATCTTAAAGCGCAAGGATTTAATACGGTGCTCATTGGAGAAAGAGGCGGCATCAATTTCGCTACGGCTTTCTCCGACATTAAATCTTTCGGTTTAAAAGCCGCAGCCGCTCTATATCTCAATAATAACGTGGTCGACCTTACTTATATCGCGAGCAGGGTAAATACGTACAAAGACGATCCGGCGCTGCTCTATTGGGTGCTGAACGACGAGCCAGACGGTCACGGAATATCCGCGGCGGCCATGCAGCAAGCGTACGATACGATTAAAAGCATAGACCCCAATCACCCCGTATACGTCAACATGTCCACCAAAAACGTCGTCCAGGCGGGGACCTATACAAACGCAACGGACATTCTGTCCGCCGACTCTTATCCGGTTCCCGACTTCGATATTACGGATGTACGCGATATGACCGATGCCGTAGCGGCGACAGGCAAGCCGGTGAATATGGTAATGCAATCGTACGGCTTGACCAATCGGGCGCCGCTTCCGGAGGAGACGCGGGCCATGACTTATCTGGCGATTAATCATGGCGCCAAATCGACGGGATTTTATGCCTATGACGTATCGCCGCAGTGGTTTATGAAAACCGATAGTCCTCCGCTGTGGGCGATGTACAAAATTATGAATCAGGAACTGGAAGTGCTGAAGGATGTGATCGCGGCACCGGACGTCACGCAAGATATTGCTGCTTCCGCTTCGGAGCTCGATATCAAGGTGCGGGAATACAATGGCATCCGTTACCTGTTTGCGGTCAATACGACGGGCCACCCGGTTACACCCGCGTTTTCGGGTACGGGTCTGACGGGCATCACGTCCGCTTCGCCGGTTTATGAAAGCAGGAGCTTGGCGGTAAGCGGCGGCTCCTACACGGACACCTTCTCGCCTTACATGGTTCACATCTATCAATTGCAAAGCTAGTTGGAGCGACAAGACTGGAGAATGCACGGGATTTCCCGGGCGTTCTCCAGTCTTTTTTAGTTCTCGGAGAAATCGCGGCAAACGCAAGCTGCGGGCAACCGTTACATGCGAGCCGGATTTGGGGTGTCGGACTCAGGAGTCGCTATTTCTTTAAAATCGGTCCGAAGGGCGATCGTATCGGACTGGAGGGACGTTATGAATCCGGATCGAGGCCCAAAAAGGCCTATAATCCCGCAATAACGGCTACTGGGTCCGCAAGCGGACCGTGACCAGCGAAAGGAGCAAGAATAAGGGCTCCCCGGTCCGCGGAAAATTAATGCAAACAAACGCACAAGGATATGCATGGAGGCCTAAACAGGGCTCAACTATAATAAAAACGCGGCAAGCTGAATGCGCTTACAACAAATCGCTCCGGCGGCAGCATATCACCGATGATTTTACTTGTCCCCTAACAATATTCCCTTCAATAAACAGGGGCACCGATCTAGTATAGGGATTGTGAATCCGCAGCCCCCTGGATCTTCAAATCCGGCTCGTTCGCAGTAAGGAATTGAAAGCGCTTTATACAATTGGTGAATGCGGCAAAACGCACCCACAGGCATCGGCACTAATACCGCTTATGGCGGTAATGTGTATATATTTTTTCAAGGAGGTTTCAGGAAAGTGAGAAAAAGAGCGTTAGTCTGGATGATGACTCTGGTTATGGCATTTTCTATGCTGCCATTTGCAGGGGCGGCAGCCGCTGCCGACGGCGGCACGCCGAGCGCAACGATCTATGTCGCTCCCACCGGCAACGACGATACGGGCAACGGCTCGCAAGCGAAGCCGTACAAAACGATTGGCAAGGCCAAAGCAGTCGTCAGGACGATGCCCAAGACCGGCGGCGATATCGTCGTTCAAATCGCGGACGGATTTTATTCGCTGGACGAAACCCTCGTTTTCACGAAGGAGGATTCCGGAAGCGCAACCAGCACGATTCGCTACGAGGCGGCGCCTGGCGCGCAGCCGGTCGTCAGCGCCGGTCAAATGCTGGAAAAAGGCGTCTGGACGGAAGCTGTCGGCCTGACGCAGACAAACGGGCTAAAAGCGTATAAAACGACCTTGAACCGGAGCGACAAGCTTCGCGCGATCTATGTCAACGACAAGCGGGCCAACATGACGACGAGTGCGCAAATCGCATCGGGCAACAGAACCGTCACGGGTACGCCTACCGTCAGCTTCACTTCGGCCGACAACCCTTGGGCGTGGCAGAACGGCAGCAACATCCGGGGCGGCATCGTCTTCGATGCCAGCGTAGGTCTGACGACCGACACGAAAAACCCGCAGAACATCGAAGCCGAAAGCATGGGGGGCTCCACTGCCAGATGGGCGAGGCCTTTTGTCACCTTCGCGTCGATCGAACAGGCGCCGGCAGCCAGCGGCAAGCCAGGCGGCGTCATGCTCCGGTTCCAGATGCCGTATGGCGCGATCTCCCAGTCTTTGGGCAACAATACGCAATACAATCCGGGCAACAATCAAGTCATCCGCAACGCCTTCGAGTTCCTCAACAAGCGCGGCGACTTCTACTTCGACCAGGCGGAGAGCACGCTCTACTACATCCCGCTCGAAGGCGAGGATATCAATACCGCCGAGGTGGTCATTCCAAGGCTGGAGACGGTCGTCGACATCCGGGGCATCCCTGTGGGAGACCGGCTGAACCCGATTGCGGGCTCGGACGACGGACGCGTCAAAAACATCACCTTTAACGGGCTGAAGTTTGCCCATACCGATTACAAGCTGTTCGAACTGACGGGCACCTATACATATAGCGACGGAACCGGTCCGGTGACGACCAGTTCGCGCGGCTATGCGTCCGTTCAAGGCTCTATCGTAAATAAAGTTTACTTCCCGAGCAGCATCAACTGGCATGAGACGTTTTACCGCGGGTATGACATACCGCCTGCGGCGGTCATGATCAACGCGGCGCGGAACATCAAGGTGCTGAACGGCGAGATCGGGCTTGCCGGATTTAACGGCATTCATATTGAAAACGATGTCAAGGATATCGAGGTGACGGGCAACTATATTGTCGATACGCTCGCCTCCGGCATTGTCGTCGGACATCCGCAGCATATCTACGAAAACGATCAGGCGATCAAGCATGAATCGAGCGTCTCGATCTCCGGTACGCCGATCAGAAGCTGGGCCGGCGTCGACAAGGAGAAATTCGCGGCGGGTACGGAAGCCGTGCCGGAAAACATTTATATTACGAACAACTTCTTGTACAGAACCTGCTACGGGTTCCCAGGCGCCAACGCGCTGGCCTCGTTCTATACGACCAACATGCAGGTGCTGCACAACTATATTTACGACACGACTTACGGCGCCATGAGCATCGGCTGGGGCTGGGACGAGTACGACGGCTTCGGCTTCACTGCCCAAGGCACCAACAAGACCGGCGGTCCCTACCATGGCACGCATGAAACGAGCATCGCCAGGTCTCCGGACATTACGACAACGTCGAGAAACAACAAAATCAATTACAATCGGATCGAGGAAATTTGTACGGTCGTTAACGACTCGGGCGCCATTTACTCGCTGGGTCGGCAGGGCGATCCGGGCAACTTGCCGGGCGGCGGCACGTGGGACACCGTCAACAACCTGACCAACGACCCCGTCACCGACAAGAACAGCAACTGGAATCCCGACAACTGGACGAATTTTACCGAGATGAACTACAACTTCCTGAACCCGAATCCGACCGACAAACCGACGACCTCCAACAACTGGACGAACGGGTTCCATCCGGACGAAGGCAGCACATTTATCAAGATGATCGGCAACGTCATACAATCCAAGCTCTCCCATGCTCCCGGACAGAGCCGTCTGTTCGAGTTCAACAACTGGAAGCGCAAGAGCGACATGATTGCCGTCGACGGTTATGTGGACGGCAACAACAATCAGAATGGCGCTCCACGCATCGTGAACAACAACTTCAAGAGCGAAGCCCGCATCTGGCCGGTCAAGGGCAACGAGATCGTATTGAATTCGGGTCTGACGAACGAATATACGCACATGATCCCGAGAAGCCTCATTGCCGATACCGAGTTCGAGCTGGCTTCCAACGTCATCCTGGGCAAGGGCGAGAAGCTGAACCGCAGAGGTCTGCTCAAAGCGCAGGACACGGTCTGGCTGGCGCCCGCGAACACGACGACGTTTAGCGAAGGCAACACGATGACAAAGGCGGCCGGCGACGCCAATTCCATCAAAGCGCCGAATGCCGCAGGGGAATACAAGCTGTATATTCAGTACGGAGACGGCAAAGCAACGGCTACCTCCAAATATACAGTATACGTCGACCAGAGCGCTGCGGCGGTCAATGTCAACGACGGAGATCAATACGAAGTATCGGCGGTGCGTCCGCTTGAACTGACACTGGGCGCAGGCTACACCTTCAAGCTCAATGGCAATGCGGTGACGAGCGGGTACAAGATCGCTACCGAAGGAACCTGGAACTTGATCGGCAGCACGACGACTGAGCCGAACGCGATCAACGTCACCTTCACCACCACGATATCGGTGGCCAACAAGCTGCTTCCGGCCGACGTGTCGGTGGCACCCGGCGGCCAAGTCAGATTTGCGCTCGACTTGAACGATCCGACGAAAAAGATATGGATCTCCTCGTCAAGCGGCGGACACTTCGACGGCGGCGACGACGAGACGGTGACCTCCGGCGACAAGGTCGGGATGACGGCGCCTGCGCTGCCCGGTCCGTACATCATTTATGTGCTGGCGGAAGACGGCGAAGTGCTCAGTCAGTCGCACGCTCGTGTCGTGGTGACGGATACGACACTTGCAGATATTCCTCGAGAAGGTCTCGACTTATGGCTCAAGGCCGACGAGGGCGTGGAAAGAGACGGCAGCGGCAACGTGACCGGATGGACGAATATGGGAAGTGTCCCGGCGAAGCTCGTCCCTGCGAACGTCCCCGGCAGCGGCGGCGACAATCTGGGAACGCCGACCGGCAATCCCACGATTAAGAAAGACGTATACGACTATGTAGATTTCGCGGCGAACGCCAGGCCGCTTAAAGCTGCCGGCTTCAAAAATTACAACGGCAGCACGAAGATGACGATCTACACGCTGGTTAAGCCGACTACCACGGCCAACAACTCCAGCGACCAAAGCGGCCTCGTTTATTTCGGATTAAACGAAGCTTATCAGACATGGGCCGCCAACGACGGGTGGAGCGGTATTAACCTCGGCGTAGGAACGAACAGAGTCAACCTCCGCTTCGGCAACGCGGACGGCAGCGTATCCGGCGGCGGGCAGTCCATCGCCACGTCGGCCACGAACGACCTGGTCAGTGTCCGGGCGCAGCTCGATGGAACGAACAGAGCTGTGTATGTGAACAACAACTCTATCGGCACCGGAACCAACGCCAAGGCGCTGACAGGGAACCGATCGGATCTGGGCGTAGGCTACACGATGGCGGCTGCGACTCCGTATCGTTTCATGGGCAGAGTGCTGCAGGTTCTCATCTACGATCGTGTACTGACGGCTGAGGAAGTTGCGAAAATCGAAACCTACTTTAGCGAAGTCAAAGCAGGCCGCGGCGGCGCCGCAAACCCAAGCGTTCCGGCGAGCGTCGACAAAACGCTGCTGACCGCCTTGATCGGAACCGTCGATAACCTGGACCAAACGAAGTATACGGCCGACTCGTGGAATGTATTTGCAAACGCTTTAACAACGGCCCAAGCGGCCGTCTCGAACGGCGCGATCGGGCAGGATGCAGCGGACGATGCATACTACGCGCTGCGCGGCGCGATCAAATCGCTTCAACTGTATACGGAGCTGGTCGTCACCGGCGAGGGGGGAGCGACCTCCATCACGACGAAAAACGGCACGCTGCAAATGTCTGCCGGAGTGCCCGCCGTATGGTCCGTAACCGCAGAGGACGGTTCGGAGACGCAAGCGGCGATCATCAGCGAGACGGGCTTGCTGACGGCCAAAAAGAACGGCGTCGTAAAAGTAACGGCAAAAGCCAGCGACTCCGGTTTGAGCGGCTTCGCGCTGATCACGATCAGCGGGCAAGAAGGCGCGCTGCTGAGCGGACCGTCGTCCGTCTTGTCCGGCGAGCCGTTCAAGCTGAACTTCGGCTTGAACAACCTGACGTCGGAGGTATATGCGATCGATCTGACCGTTCGATACGATGCAGACAAGGTAGAGTACGTGTCGGGCGTCTCTCTGGTGGACGGCTTCTCGATCGTGCTTGACCAGGAAGGCACTTCGGGCGGCGAGGCCAAGATCCGATTCCTTGCCGCAGGCTCGGGTCAGGCCATCTCCAATACGGATAAATTGCTGGAGCTGAGCTTCAAGGCGAAAACAGTCGCCACGGCAGTCGAGGCGAACGCCATCAAAGTCGAAAACGTCGTCATCTCTGACGGCGTCACGGAAACACCGGTAAGCGCCGCCAGCCATAATGTGGCGATCGCGCTTAACGACAAAGCGGCGCTGAGCGCGGCTATTTCCGCGGCCGACAACCTCTTGACCGGCGCGATGGAAGGCACGTTCCTTGGACAATATGCGCCAGGCTCCAAAGCGCTGCTGCAAGCGAAGCTGACTGCGGCCAGGGACGCACTGGCCGATCCCGATCTGTCTCAGGCCGGCATTCAAGAGGCGGTGACGGCTTTGACGGACGCGACCTCCGCGTTCAGCGGATCTCTGAAAACGCTGGCTGGCGCAAGTACGGTGACCATCGGAGATCTGGCGGTCATCGGCAAGTACTACGGGCAAAGCAGCGCGGACGTCAATTGGACGCTGTACAAGGCGCTCGGTATTACGACGCCGCGCCCGATCGGGATTCAGGATCTGGCTGCGGTCGCTCAACGGATCATGAGCAACTGACGCATCATTGGCAACTAACGCATCATTGGCAACTAACGCATCAGGGGGAACTCACGCATCTTGGGAAATTGGCAGTAATCGAATCGCTTCTAAAATTATCGTTAAGCTGATTGGTCGGGAGGAGGCGCTTTGGCGCCTTCCTCCCCCCATCTATTTGGAAAGGAAGTTGGCGAATGAGACAAACAAAAAGAAGCGGCTATTCCGTCGTGCCGAGAAAGCTGCAAATCGTCGGCTTAAGTCTTTTGCTGGCGAGCGCGCTTCTGTTAAGCCTGTTATCATCGGCGACTTCGGTCGCTTACGCCGCTTCGGCGTATACGCTATCCGTCTTGGACAGTCAGCCGATCGTCGGCCGCGAAGTGAGAGTCCAGGTGGTTGGCCAGGAGCTGACCGACGTGTATGCGGCAGAGCTGCAAGCGACGTTCGACGCCGATCATCTGCGATTCAAAAGCGCATCGAGCGAGCGATTCGGCTATGCCGTGACGCCTTCCGTGAACGGCGGCCAGATCGTATTGGCATTTACGAAAGTCGGACCGATCCCCGGTGAATCCGGGACGGCCGTGCTGGCGGAAATGGTATTTGAAACGACGGCACTGGGCAGCGGCACGGTCGAGCTCAAAAAAGTTAAAACGGTGGACAGCGCGATGAAAGTCGCCGACGTCGAAGCGAACGCGGTCGCGAGCGTAACGGTGGTCGCGGCGCCGATTGATCCGGGTCCGGGCAGCAACCCCGGCGGCGGGAACGGCTCCGGCGGCGATACGCCTGTCGTTGTAGACGACGAAGGCGGCAAAGTCGTGGTCACGCCGACGCCGAAGGTCGACGGCTCGACGGGGCGGGTCGCAGCGAAAATCGACGAGCCGACCTGGCTAAGGGCCGTCGAAAAAACGGTGGCTGGGGGCGGCAAACTCAAAAAGATTCAATTGGCATTGGCCGAGGTGCCCGGCGGCAAATCTTACGCGCTGGAGCTGCCGGCTTTGGCTTTCCGCGCTTCCGCGGAAGCGCTGCTGGTCGAGATTTCCACGCCGCTTGCCACGGTCACTGTGCCAAACCATATGTTCCGGGACGGCGAGCTGCCGGCGGGCGATATCGAATTCCGCATCGAGCAAGCCGACGTCGGCGGATTGGACGATAAGCTGCGCGCGCAAATCGGGGACCGTCCCGTTATCGACGTGAGCGTGTTCAGCGGCGGACAGAAGATATCCTGGAGCAATCCCAAGGCGCCTGTGACGATCAGCGTGCCTTACAGTCCGACGGCGGAGGAACAGGGAGCGCCGGACCATATTACGATCTGGTATATTGACGGACAAGGCAAGGCGACCGCGGTACCAAGCGGTCGGTACGATCCGGCATCGGGAACCGTCCAGTTCCAGGTGACGCATTTAAGCCAATACGCGGTCGCGTTCGTGCAAAAAACGTTCGATGACCTCGGCAAAGTCGCCTGGGCGAAATCAGCGATTGAAGCGATGGCTTCCAAAGGAATCGTCAACGGCGTATCCGCGACGGAATTCAGGCCGGGGGCTTCCGTGAGCCGGGCGGATTTTGCGCTGCTGCTCGTCCGAACGATGGACTTGCAGGGAGCGGCGGGCGAAGCGTTTTCCGATGTGGCGGCGGACGCGTACTATGCGGATGCGGTAGCCGTGCTGCGCGGCCTGGGTATCGCCACGGGCTCCGGAGACAACCGGTTCCGCCCGAGCGACGCCATCACGAGACAGGACATGATGGTGCTGATCGCGAAGGCGCTGGCATACGCAGACAAAGCCGTACCTGCGCCTGCCGAACCGCTGAGCGGGTTCACCGATGCCGGCAGCGTGGCAGCGTACGCGCGCGACAGCGTCGCCGGACTGATTCATGCGGGCCTGGTCAACGGTTCGAATCAGCAGATCCATCCGAAAGCGTGGACGACGCGGGCGGAAACGGCCGTGCTGATGCATCGCCTGTACAACTATTTTTATAAGGAATAGCGAACGGCAAGTTTACGAGCAAGGAGAGGACTCGCCCGCATGGAAGCGGCGCGCGGCCTCTCCTTTTTTTCACGGGATTAGTCAAATGCCAATCGGGCAGCGAGCATGTCTATGGTTAGGCAATTCGACGAAAACAGGATAGAAATTTTTCGCGGCGCTTTTTTGTAATCGCTTAATAATCGTCTACATTCGCAATCGATATCTACCTCGAAAAAAAAGAGGAGGTGATATATTTACGGGGCCATATAAAAAGATTGGAAGGGGAATTGAATTGAACAGGAAATGGAATAAGGTTTTGGCTCATGCGCTCGTATGGTGCATGGCAGTCGTTTCGTTCCCGTTTGTCACGACATCAAATCCGGCGTTCGCAGAAGAAACGGTCGAAGCGCCTGTGACGGCGTCAGCCGTCGCTGCGAACAGCGGCACGCCGGATCGCATTCGGGACGGCGTTATTTTGCACGCCTTTGACTGGAATTTGAACGTCATCCAGGAAAACCTGCAGGCGATCGCCGACGCAGGCTACACGGCGATCCAGACGTCGCCGATCATGGGCAGCTCCTCCGGGGGGACCGGCTGGGCTTCTTCCTATACACCCCGCAATATGGTCGCCGGCGGCAACGGCAACAAATTCGGCGACAGGGACGCGTTCGTAAGTCTGACCAACGCCGCCAATGCGCTCGGCATCAAGGTCATCGTCGACGTGATCGCGAACCACATGGGCGCCGCCGCCAACTCGGATGCCCCTTGGAACGACAGCACGTACTTCCACAATGTGACCGGCAACGTAGGCTACAATGACCGTTTCCTACTGACCCAGCCGGAGATGATCAGCGGGCTGCGGGATCTGGACACGCACTCCAAGTTCGTTCAAGATTCCTACATCGCTTATCTGAAAGACATCATCGACGCCGGCGCGAGCGGGTTCCGCTACGACGCCATCAAGCACATCGAGCTGGACGACGACGAGCCTTCCCCGGCGAGCATCGCCGCGGGCGCCACGAATCCGAGATATGCGGACGGGAAGTTTGCCAGCGATTACATTAAGAACATCACCGGCGCCGCTAAGGCTTATCTGGAGGAGAAAGGCAAGGTCAACTTCCAGTACGGCGAGGTGCTGCAAGGCGGAGACCCCAACATGGACAGGATGCAAGGCTATGCCAAGTATGTCGACCTGACTGCTTCCAAGTATGGTCATGATGTGCGCGGCGTCCTCGAAGTCGGTGATATCGGCCGTCTCGACAAGTGGGCTGATTACGGCGCCGAGGGTCTGACGCCCGACCGGCTGGTGCCGTGGGTAGAATCCCACGATACTTACAACAACGAAGGAGAGTCCCTGAGCTTCAGCCCGAAGCAGATCCGGCAGGGCTGGGCGATGATCGCCGCCCGGAAGGACGCTTCGCCTCTCTTCTTCGCCCGTAACGTCAATGCCGACGGTACGCAGCGAGCCAATGTGCGGACTGCGGACAACGTCGCCAACAGCAAGCCCCAATGGACGCATCCCGAGGTCGTGGCCGTCAACAAGTTCCACAACGCGATGGCGGGACGCGACGAGAATCTGGTAAGTCTCGGCAACACTGCCGTTATGATCGAGCGCGGCACGACCGCGGACGGCGGCGGCGCGGTGCTGGTCAACACGAGCAAGACCGACCGCGTGCTCGGCAGCGTGCCGGTGAAGTTCCTGAAGGACGGCTTCTATGTCAACACGCTGAACCCGAGCAACGTGTTCACCGTGGCGAACGGTAGAATCAGCGGGACCCTTCCCGGCAACCCTGCCAAAGTATCGAACACCGATACCAACCCGAATCCGGGCCTCGTGGTGCTGATGGACCGCGAGAGCGCAATGCCCGCCATTTTGGCGGCCATGCCGAGCGATGACGACGTCATCGCCGGCAATAGCTTCACCGGCAATCAGCTGAAGCTCAGACTGTCGGCGGTCAATGTGACCGAAGGGATGTATGCCGTCAACAACGGCGTCGCCGCGAGCTTTGCCAACGACGACATCATCACCGTGAGCGCCAATTACAACGATCCGCTCACCGTCACGCTGATGGGCCGGGCAGCCGGTGGCAATTGGATCACCCGGGAATTCACCTACACAAGGGTAGAGCCTGAAAAAGCGACAGCGCCGCCGATCGCTGAGCCGACGCACGTCAACGTTTATTTCTCCATCAACCGTCATGCGAACTACCAGGCGTGGGGCACCTACACCTACGGCGTGAGGGCTTATACCTTTAATCCCGAGCTGTTCGGCGGATGGCCCGGCGGCACGATGACGAGAATGAAGTACAACGGTGCCGACACCCATTGGTACATGATTAAAATGCCGCGGGCTGCCGTCGGCGGTATCATCTTCAACACGCGCACGAACGCGGACGTCCAACAGCAATCCAATCAACCGGCGATTACCGCCTCCATGCTCAACAACGAGCAATTGTACTTCTATGGCACCAGCAATACGCTGACGAACTATAACATCAACGGCTCGTCCGATACCGGCAACAACGCCCGCGCCAACTGGGACACGGCGTTTGCCGCAGGCAACAACATCGGCTACGCGGCCAGCGGCGTATTCCCGCCGGGACGCAACGGCGTGATGTTCGACACGTCGGGCGGCAGCGCGGTCCCGAATCAGTATGTCCGAGACGGCGCTAAAGCGACCCGGCCGGCAACCGATCCTACGCGCAGCGGGTACCTCTTCGACGGAAAATGGTACACCGATCCGGCGATGACGCAGGTATACGATTTCGACAAGCCGGTGGTCAACACCCTCGGCGAAGATCAAATTTACGCCATGACGCTTTATGCCGGATGGATCAAGCTGGATGCGGACAAAGCCTTGGTCGATTTCAATACCCAGGGCGGCAGCCCGGTCATGTCCGTTGCCAACGTCGTTTACGGCACCAAGATCGAAGCGCCGCAGCCGCCGGTCCGGAACGGCTATACGTTCGGCGGCTGGTACAAGGATGCGGAGTTCAACAACGAATGGAACTTCGGCACGGATACGGTGGCGGCGTCGATGACGCTGTTCGCCAAGTGGAACCTGGTGTCCTACGCGATCGCTTATAAGGACGGTGCAAGTTCCGCTGTCATGCCGGGCACCGAACCGGCTGCCTATACGATTGTCACGCCGACGCTTGACCTGATCGCCCCGAGCTCGAAGGAAGGCTATACGTTTGTCGGCTGGTTCACCGATCCGCAATTTAAGATGAGCTCCAAGCTCGACAGCATCGCGGAAGGCTCCGTAGGCGATCTGACGCTGTACGCCCGCTTCGATGCGAACCGCTACAATGTCGCGCTGGATCCGCTGAGCGGATCTGGCGGTACGGCAAGCGTATCGGTCTCTCATGGCGGCAAGCTGCCAATCGGCATCGCCCCGCCGGAAAGAGCCGGCTACGTGTTCAGAGGCTATTATGAAAACACGGACGGAAAAGGCCAGCAGTACTACAACAGCAACGGCATCCGCGTGTTCGAGGGCAATTGGTCGACTGAATCCGTCGCCAGCCTTAACGCGCACTGGGTTCTCCAGGGAGATCTGGATGCTGAAGCGGTAACGGCTGCGGTCGCGGCTCTCGAAGTGGGCTATGCCGAGGGCAACGATGCAGCGCTCGTCACGAGTAACGTGACGCTGCCGACTACTGCAGCGGGAGATGTCGCCATCTCCTGGTCCAGCGACAAGCCTGAAGTCGTCAGTGCGGAGGGGGCAGTCGTTCGTCCGGCCGTAGGCCAGGAGGACGCCACGGTGACCTTGACCGCAACCGTAACGAAGGGCGAAGCGATCGACAAGAAAACCTTCACGATTGTCGTCAAGTCGCTCACGATCGAAGACCGGACGGCGCTCCGCCAGGCGATCGACGCAGCGCAAACATTGCTGGACGGGGCGGTAGAGGGCGAAAGTCCGGGACAATATCCGGCGGGCTCCAAGGCTGTGCTGCAAGCAGCCATCGCTGCGGCAGAGACGGTATACGGCAATAAGGCTGCAACCGAGCAGCAATTGGCCGATGCGCTGACAGCGCTGGCATCGGCGGCGGATACGTTCAAGAAGGCCGTCATTACGCAAGGTCCGGTCATCATACCTGACCCGGCAACACCGACACCAACGCCGACACCGACACCGACACCGACCGGCGACAACAAAGTCGTTACGACTTTTAATGAAGAAGATCTGAAGCGGTTGAGCGGGGATCTGGTTCTTATCGCAGCGAAGGACGCGACGCAGGTTCTGCTTCCGATCCAGGCTGCCGATCTGAACGGCAACAAGCCGATCCGGATCCAGTTTAATGCCATCACCATCGAGCTCCCTGCAGAAGTGCTCGGCGCAGCGCAATTGAGCGCGGCAGGTCAGCCGGCAGACAAGACAAAGATTGCGCTTGAGGTTGCCCCAGTCTCGCAAGCGAGAGCGGAGCAAATCCAAAATGCCGGTCTTCTGAACCGCGCTGCCGTCAAGGTAGTCGGGCACATGTACGACTTCTCGCTGTCCGTCAAGACCGACGGCAACGAAGCAACGAAGATCAGCGAATTCGCAAAGCCGCTTACGCTTCGGTTTGCGGTGGAGGCAGCCGTCAATCCGGATCTGACGGGCGTCTACTTCATCGGCAGCCAAAATGAGCTTCAGTACGCGGGCGGCAAGATCGAAAACAACGTCATTACCGCGCAGGTCCGTCATTTCAGCACCTATGCCGTATTGGAAATCAACAAGCTTTTCAGCGACGTAAGCGAATCGAACTGGGCTTCTCCGGCCATCAAGTCGCTGGCCGCGAAGCAAATCGTAAACGGAACGACGGAGACGGAATACACACCGAATCGTTCCGTGTCGAGAGCGGAATTCGCGGCGCTGCTGACGAGAGCGCTCGGTCTCCAATCGACGGGCTCAAATCCATTCAACGATGTCAAGAAAGACGCATGGTATGCCGATGCAGTGACGGCCGTATTCGAAGCGGGAATCGTCGCCGGCCGCGACCCTCAAACGTTTGAACCGGCCAAGACGATTACCCGGCAAGAAGCTGCCGTGATGCTGATGCGCGCTTATGCGTTCCAAAGCGGGAACCGCGACGTTCCGGCGGCAGGCGCCGCATTCTCGGATCAGGCAAACATCAGTGCCTGGGCTCAGGATGCCGTTTCGAAGGCGAGCGCTCTGGGTCTCTTGAAAGGCAAGGGAGCAAACGTCTTCATGCCGCAGACTTCCCTGACACGGGCAGAAGCCGCACAGATCGTATACACCCTTTTGAATATCTAATGATTGCAGCCATAAGCCCCAATGCCGAAAGGTACGGGGTTTATGGCTTGCTTCTCATGATGTAAGCAACAAGCGCAATCCATGATAATATAAAGGGAGATCAGGAGGGGAGATAGTGAAATTAGGTTTTATATCCAAGCGCTTTCGACAATTCACGTTTAAACACCGGATCATTTCAATATTTTTCCTGATCGTTCTGATCCCCTTTGTATGTCTGGGATTGGCTTCGCTCTTTACCATCAACTCGATCCTCGTCAATAAGGTCGGCACCTCCCTTCAGAGCAACTTAAAGCAGGATTTACTGATTTTGGACAATACGTTAAACAACTTGAATCATGTATCCCAACAGCTCGCTTTCGGCGGAGGGACGAACAGGATCCTGGAGCAGCTGCAGGAGGAGACGAGCCGATTCGAAATTATAAGACTTCGGAACGAGATGAAGTACGAGCTGAACGTCGTTACCTTTTCAAACCCTAATGTCGGCTTGACGTTGTATTACAATCAGGATACAGGCGAATACGATTTTGAAAACTTCATGGTCAGAGAAACCTTTAATCCAAAGTTGCTTCCAATTATGGAAAGCTATCCGGAAATTACTTATTTCGGTCCGCATAAAAGCTATAATAGGTCGTCGAATCAATTGGTTTTCAGCATCATGCGCAAGGTAAACGTGGCCAATCAGGACATACAATTGTACGTGGAGACAGGCTTTAATACGGCTCAGAAGCTGTTGGAATCCAAGTCTTCGGACAACAGATCGCGCAATCTCCTCATTCTCAACAATGAAGGCAGAATTACGTACACCCAGGATGAAGCGCATTTTCCTCTGAACAGTCTATTTCCTTCAAGCGACAAAAAAGCAGCGTCGGGCGTATACGGACAATCCGTATGGCATAAAGAAACGAGCAACCAAGGCTGGAGCCTCGTGTCGGTCGTACCCGAGAAGGAATTGAACCGGGAGAAAAATCAGTGGTTTTTGCAAATCGCCTTATATTTCTTGTTATTTGAATTGGCCGCGATCGGTCTCGCCCTCTTATTGTCAAGAATGGTCTACAAGCCGCTCGAGCGATTTAACATGGAGATCAAAAATCTGGTGCAATCCAATGCCAAGGACAACACCGAGTTAACGAATATTCCTGAATTCGATTACCTCCTGTTTAAGATTCGCGTGATGAAGAAGAAGGTATGGGAGCTGTATGGGGAAATCGAACAGAAAGAAAAAAGAAGAGCGGATTTAGAGGTAGAAAAACTATTGTATCAGATCAATCCGCATTTTCTGATGAATACGCTCGATACCGTGCATTGGCTGGCAATGATGAATGGACAGGAGGAAATCGACAAGCTGACGCTCTCTCTCAACAAGCTGTTGCAATATAATTTGGGGAAAATGGGCGGAGGAACGACGATCCAAGGCGAGATCGAAGCGTTGAAGGAATATTTGCAGCTCCAAAAAATCAGATACGACTTCCAGTTCGATGTCGATATTGATGTGGACGAGGAGGCGATGCAGTTGGAGATCCCGCGCTTCATCCTTCAACCGCTCGTGGAAAACGCGCTCTACCACGGCGTTAGCGACGACGGTTACGTTCATGTCGATATACGGTTAAATGAAGAACTTGAAATCAAGGTCCAAGATAACGGGGTCGGGATGACGCCGGAGAAAATCCGGCAGCTGCTGAACGACGATCCTCTCGAAGGCCAGAAGGTAGGCATGGGAATCGGCATGAAGTACGTCATCCGGATACTGGAATCAAACTATGGAGATCGGGCGAAGTTTACGATTAAAAGCGAGATTGGCAACGGAACGACCGTTTCGTTAAGCTTGCCTGTTTATAGAGGTGAACTCCCGTCATGATTCGCGTACTGGTCGTTGATGATGAAAAAATGGTTCGAATCGGTCTGGTCAACTTCATGCCTTGGAAGGAATTCGGAATGGAAGTCGTGGGGGAAGCCAATAACGGCGAGAATGCGCTGAAGTTCATCGAGAATAACAAGGTAGATTTGTTGCTGACGGACCTTTCGATGCCGGTCATGTCCGGCATTGAGCTCATGAAGGAGGTCAGCAAGCATCACCCGCATATCCAGGTTGTCGTATTGACGTTGCATACCGATTTCGAATACGTGCAGGAAGCGCTGCGGCTTGGCGCCATCGATTATATTGCCAAAACGCAGCTTGAGAAGGAACAATTCGAGGACGTGCTGGGGAGAATCGCTTCTTTGTTGGATAAGAAGAAGCTAGGAGTTCAACAAACGGAAAAAAGTCGAGTCGATCAGGTGTATGTCGTTTATATGTTAAATCCGCATCACGACGATCCGAAATGGGACGCCTCCATGCCCAATGACGCCGTAGAGGTTGAAATGGGCGTATGGTATTGGCGCGATTTGCCCCCGGGCGTTTGGACATCGAGCGCCGGCCATGCCCTTGTATGCATCCGCGACCTGATGGAACTGGACCGCAAGGCGATCGTGCAGCTCATTCGGACTTACCGCAGAAACGGATTTTTCTACGATTACGATCCGGCGCGGACACTTCTTGATATCCGTCGGGACGAGATCGTCAATGTCGGTAAGGATAGCGGTCTGGATCTGAATGAATTGAAAAGCAAATGGCTGTCCCCTGATTGGCTCTACGAAGACCGCATTTTCGAGCAGATGCTTCAGGAGCTCAAGGCCGTCAAGCTGCCGCCAATCCGATTGACTCGATTGTTTTTCTCGCTGACGGATGAGTGGAACCGGTTGTACGGGCAGGCCATGGAAAGCCCTGTCGCGATAGAGGATTCGTTTCATTACTTCGTGCAATTCGGAGCGTGGTTGAGCGGCGCACGGGAAGCAATCCGACAGGCGAATATCAAGCCGCAATTTTCCCTCGAGATTCAGAACAGTATCGCGAAAGCGACGAATTTGGCCCAAACGATGATGAACCAGTCTTTGACGGCAGGCGAAATGGCGCAGATGGTCAATATGAGCAGCAGCTATTTCAGTCAATGCTTCAAGCAAATCGTTGGCAAAACGTACACCGATTATTTGCGGGATATTCGCATGGAGCGGGCCAAGCATTACTTAAAGAATACGGCGAGGACCATCCAATGGATCGCGGAACAAGTCGGCTATAATGACGATAAATATTTTAGTCGTCTGTTCCGGGAGCATGTCGGCGTGCTGCCTAGCGACTATCGGCAAGAGAGCATACACGACAGGAGTCATTAAACCTGCCGCAAGCCAAGTAGAAATTCGTCCGAAAACAGGTTAGACAGTTTTCGGACGAATTTTTTATTTTTATGATCTTCATCGGATTGTCATCCTTATTGCCATGGATCTTCTAACGCGGGCTGCTCGCATGAAGAACTATAATAAATTTGCAAGGATGCTAATTCAATAAACCATCTGGGGGAAAGAAAATGAATAAGAGCTTCAAGACCTTGGCAGTTGGTCTGACCGTTGCGTTCAGCTTGGGTGCATGCGCGAGCAACAACGCGGATAACAACGCTGCCGGCACCGGCAGCGCTAGCCCTGCGGCAAGCAGCAGCTCGAGCAGCGCAGCACCATCGGAGGCAGCCGTCGATCCGATGGGCAAGTTCGCGGAGCCTGTCGAAGTATCGCTCGGCAGAGGGGTCGATCCTACCTACAAATACGAAGGCAATGACACGGCCGAGGACAACATCTATACCCGCTGGCTCAAGGACTCCTACAACATCGTCGTGAAGCACGAATGGGAAGCCGCCCCGGCCGATTACGGTCAGAAGGTAAGCTTGGCGATCGCAAGCAATAACCTGCCGGATGCGATGCTCGTTAACGAAACGCAGCTGAGACAAATGGTGAAGGCCGGACAACTGGCCGACTTGACGGAAGTCTACGATAAGTACGGCGCAGAGCGGCTGAAGCAGATTTACAAGACGAACCCGGGCCTGCTTGAAGGCGTAACGTTCGACGGCAAGCTGTATGCGCTGCCAGAGACGACGCTGCCTTCGGCGCCGATGACCTGGATCCGCAAAGACTGGCTCGACAAGCTCGGACTCGAAGCGCCTAAGACGCTGCAGGATCTCGAAAATGTTGCAAAAGCATTCATCGACAACAAAATGGGCGGAGACAATACGCTCGGCATCGTAGGCACGCAGCAGGGCGGTTCGCTGTATTCCACGTTCCTGTCGTCCGGCGACCACTTCATGAACTTCTCGTCCTTGTTCTTCGCCAACGACGCCTACCCGGGCATCTGGGTGAAGGATGAGAGCGGCAACGCCGTATACGGCTCGACGACGGCCGAGACCAAGAAGTCGCTGTCGCTCATGCGCGACTGGTACGCCAAAGGTATCCTGGATAAGGAAATCGGCCTTAGAAAGAGCTCGAAAGAAGCTCTCACCAGCGGGCAGGCAGGTATCTTCTTCGGTCCTTGGTGGTCCCCGTACGATCTGCAGGATGCGATCAAGAGCAATCCGGAAGCCAACTGGAGACCTTATGCAGCGCCGCTTGACGATGCGGGCGTATTCAACTCCAATCAGGCGACGGGCAGCAACTTCATCGTCGTGAACAAAAAATACGAGCACCCGGAAGCCATCATCAAAATGCTGAACCTGCACGTATCCGAAAAGCCGGAGAGCTACAAGACGGCCGTAGGCAAAGAAATGACCTCGCAGGAAATTCCGTTGTTCCTGGTCATGGGCTTCGGCGATCAACTGCAGTACGCCGTTAAAACGACGCAGAAGGTTCTTACGGGCGAAATGAAGCTTGAGGAAGTCGACAAAGCGAACTATGGCTTTACGTACGAGCTTTCCTCGCACGTGAAAAATATTAAGAAAGAGCCGTTTGACAACTATGACATTCAATACTGGGATCAAAAGACAGATCCGGACTTCTTCGCTCACGTATATGCGCATCTGAATGGCGGATCTACGTTCGTAGATGCAAACGTCAACTATGTGAAGAGTATCGCCACGGCTCAAACGAAAACGATGCAAACGAAGTGGACCAATCTGAAGAAGCTCGAAGACGAGACCTTCCTGAAAATCATTATGGGAATCGCGCCGGTCGACGAATTCGATACCTTCGTTACGAAGTGGAAGCAGCAGGGCGGCGACGAAATCACGGCAGAAGTCAATGAACTGAAATAAAGGATCATGTTCAAGGCGAGTGGCAACTTCACTCGCCTTGATGATCCTGTTAAGGAGAATGGATATGCTTAACCGAGGCGTTTCTAAACATTATTTATTGATGCTCCTCCCTGGATTGATATGGCTCGCGCTTTATAACGTGCTTCCGATGTATGGCGTGCTGATGGCCTTTAAGGACTTTAATCCGGGACTCGGCATATTCAAGTCGGAATGGATCGGTATGGACAACTTCGAATACATGTTCCAGCTCGACGACAGCAAAGTCATATTCAAAAATACGATCGTGATCGCGCTGTTTAAAATGCTCGGCAACCTGATCGTTCCTCTCGTTTTTGCGCTTATGTTAAATGAAGTAAAAAACAGGTTGTTTACCCGATCGGTTCAAACGATCGTGTACTTGCCTCACTTTTTGTCCTGGGTTATTATTGCGGGCATTATGCTGGATATCTTCTCCTACTCCGGCCCGATTAATCAGGTTCTCTCCCTGTTCGGCGCGGAGCCGATGCTGTTCTTTGCGAATCCTAATCTATTCCCCTGGATGGTTGTTTTTAGCGACATTTGGAAGGAATTTGGATTTGCGGCGATCATTTTCTTTGCGGCTTTAACGTCCATCAACCCTGAAATGTACGAAGCGGCTGCCATTGACGGTGCATCCCAATTTAAACGGTTGACGCGTATTACGCTTCCGAGTATTTTACCGGTCGCCGTTCTGCTGGGTACGCTTAGTCTCGGGAATATTCTAAATGCCGGATTCGATCAAATATTTAATCTGTACAATCCCACGGTATATTCAACCGGCGATATAATCGACACCTGGGTTTACCGGGCGGGTCTCATCGATATGCAGTACGGACTTGCGACGGCGGTCGGCTTGCTTAAATCGGTTGTAGGTTTGGTTCTCATCTCGGTTTCTTACACGCTCGCTTACCGATTTGCGAACTACAGAATTTTTTAACAGAAAGACGTGATCACTATGGTAGAGGATCGTTCCGCTGTCACCAGGCTGTTTAACGGAGTCAATAAAGTTCTGCTGATCTTAATCACGCTTCTATGCATCCTGCCAGTCTGGTATACGCTCGTCGTATCCTTGAGCGACAGAGCGGCGGTAGCGGCCGGCGACGTGTTTTTCTGGCCCCAGGGCTTAACGTTCAATTCGTACGCAACGATCATCGAGGACGGGCAGTTTTTCAAATCGTTCTTCATCTCGGTAGAGCGCGTCGTCCTCGGGGCGATCATTGCTTTTTTCGTCGTACTGCTCATGGCCTATCCGCTATCGAAGACCGCTAAGGAATTCAAACCTAGAAATATCCTCATGTGGCTCTTGATCTTTTGCATGCTGTTCAGCGGCGGCCTGGTGCCTTGGTACATGACGATGAAGTCGCTGGGTATGATCAATAACATTTGGGGGTTGGTGCTGGGAGGCGGGCTCCCTGTATTTAACGTCATTCTCGTCATGAACTTTTTCCGCAACCTTCCGAAGGAGATGGAAGAATCCGCTTTGATCGACGGCGCGGGACCGTGGCGCATTCTGTTCGGCATTTTCCTGCCGCTGTCTACGCCGGTCATGGCGACGATTCTCGTATTCACGATCGTCGGACATTGGAACGAGTTTTTCCAGGCGCCTGTGTTAATGACTAAAAACGAAAATTATCCGCTGCAATCGTACATCCGCCAAGTGACGATCGTGCTTAATCCAGCCAAAATCGATGCGGAATCGGCCAAGCGGCTTGCGACCATGTCGAACCAGACCTTGAATGCGGCGAAAATTTTCATTTCCATGCTGCCGCTGCTGCTCATTTATCCTTTCTTCCAAAAGTACTTCGTAAAAGGAATAACGCTTGGATCGGTTAAAGGCTGACGATTAAAGGCGGACCCTAAATAAAGTCTAATCAGAATAGGAGATCTATTTGTGCAAACGAGTGAAACGATCCACCCCGATAAAATCGAACATCAGGAAGCTCCCAAGGTCGATTGGCATGTCGGCGCGATCCAGTCGGTTCAAGAAGAGCAAGGCGCCTACGTATTCCGCGGCGCACACGCGTCGGTTATGCTGCAGCCGGTCAACGATCACATTGTTCGCGTGAAGCTGCTGCTCGACCATGCGCTCGATTTGAAGTCGACAATCGCGGTTCAACAGGAGGCTTATGTCAAGGTTGACGCACGATTGGAAGAAGAGCCGGAGCAGTACAAGCTGGTGCTGCCGACGCTTGCGGTTGTCGTGCACAAAGCGAATGCCCGGATCGACTTTTACGATACCGACGGCGAATTGATCTCCAGGGAACAAGAGCTGTACAGGGCGGGAAGAGGCGAATACGGCTTCCGAAAAGCGATGGAGAAAGACTCCCACATTTACGGTCTGGGGGAGAAGACGAGCTTTCTGGACAAAAAAGGCGAGAAGTACGATATGTGGAATTCGGACGTGTTCGATCCCCATGTGCCGGAGATCCAATGCTTGTATGTGTCGATTCCGTTTCTCATCCATTTCCGCTACGATCGGCCGGCTTACGGAATATTTCTCGACAATCCGGGGCGTTCCACGTTCGATATGCACACGAGCGATATGGCCTACACGGTCCAGGTTCATGCGGGAACGATCGATTATTACTTTGTGTACGGGCCGGAATTGAAAGATGTCGTACGAAGGTACAGCGGCTTGACGGGGCGAATGGAGCTTCCGCCGGCATGGGCTATCGGGTATCATCAGTCCCGGTACAGCTATATGGATCAGGAAGAGGTCATGATGCTCGCACGGAACTTCCGCAGCAAGAACATTCCTTGCGACGTTATTTACCTGGACATTCACTACATGGACGAATACCGCGTGTTCACGTTCGACCCGGTGCGGTTCCCGAATCCGAAAAAGATGATCGACGAGCTGGGCGAGATGGGCATCAAGATCGTTCCGATCGTAGACCCGGGCGTTAAGAAGGACCCGGAGTACGCGCATTATATCGAAGGTACGAAAAACGATTACTTCTGCCGCAAGCTGGAGGGCGAAGTGTTCATTGGAAATGTATGGCCGGGAGCGAGCGCATTCCCCGACTTCACGGAAGAGCAGGTACGTTCCTGGTGGGGAGAGCAGCACCGTTATTATACGGAGCTCGGCATCCACGGCATCTGGAACGACATGAACGAGCCGGCCGTGTTCAACGCCTCGAAGACGATGGATCTCGACGTCGTCCACGGCAATGACGGCGAACCAAAAACGCACCGCGAGCTGCATAATTTGTACGGCATGTTGATGTCGATGGCGACTCAGCAGGGCTTGAAAAAGCAACTGGACGGGGAGCGTCCCTTCGTACTGACGCGCGCAGGCTATGCGGGCATACAGAAATACGCGGCGACTTGGACCGGAGACAACCGCAGCTTTTGGGAGCATCTGGCGATGGCGATTCCGATGGTGCTTAACCTCGGCTTGTCCGGACAGCCGTTCGCCGGACCGGATATCGGCGGCTTCGCCCACAACACGACGTCGGAGCTGCTGGCGCGTTGGACGCAAGCAGGCGTGTTCTTCCCTTACTGCCGCAACCATAGCGTGCTGGAGTCGATCCGCCAGGAGCCTTGGTCGTTCGGCCCGGAGATTGAAGACATCTGCCGCAAGTACATTCGTCTTCGCTATAAGCTGATGCCTTATCTGTATACGCAATTTTATGAAGCGCATAAGACCGGGCTGCCCATCATGCGCCCGCTCATTCTGGAGTATCCGAACGACCGCAGCGTCTTTAACCTTTGCGATCAGTTCCTGGTCGGAACGAGCCTGCTCGTCGCGCCGATTCTCCGTCCAAGCACGGAGTACCGCTCGGTTTATTTGCCTGCGGGAGAGTGGATCGATTATTGGACGGGCGAGCGCCACGATGGCGGCCGCACGATATTGGCGCATGCGCCTGTCGACGTATTGCCGCTATATGTGAAGGCGGGAAGCATGGTGTCCGAGCTTGCAGAGGATGCGTGGAAGCCGGTCATGGACGAGCGGGCGAACGTTGCGCTGAGTGTATATGCCGGAGCGTCGGGGACCGAGTCTTCGGGTCGATGGTATGAGGACGATGCGCGTACTTACGCTTACGAGACCGGCGGCTTCAATCTGCTGGAGTCGAAGGCCGTATTCCAGGAAGACAAGCTGACCTTGAAGTTGTCTTATGCGTCCAAAGGGATGACAAGCGATCGCGATCGTCTTGATCTTCAAGTGAAGTCGATGTATTTCGCGCCAGCGGCCGTTCAAGCCGGACAGGCAAGCTTGGAGGAAGCCGGCGGAAGCTGGTCCTACGACGAAGCGCTTCGGACGCTCAGCTTGCAAGTGCCGAATTCGTTTGACGAGATGGAGTTGGTCATCCAAGGTTAATCCGACGCGAAAAAGAGCTCCGCCCTCAGGCTCAGCCTGCCAGGCGGAGCTTTTGGCGCGCTCTTTTGTGCATAAAGGCTCCCCTAAACCGGATACTACTGGAAGGACCGGGAACCGTGGGCAACGGAGGGATCGATTTGCCGGAACAAAAACGCGACAGCAGGACGGACATCCTCGACAGCTGCAAACGCTCAGTCGATTTCGTGACGACGCCATTGTCGACGGGCAAGCTCGAATTCAGTTTTTCTTACTATAAAACGCTGATCGACGAAGAAGCGCTCGGCCATCTGCTGCATGCGCTGCAAGCCTCGACGCAGGCGAAGGAGAGCGGCGATCTCAACTCGCTGCTTGCGCACGCGCCGATGGACGGCATCGAGCTCGATCCCGATCCGCAGCGCGTGCGCAAGCTAATTTTCAAAGGCTATCTGCTCGCCTATCCCGGCAAGGATGCGGAGGGCGAATGCGCCCTCATCCCGCTGCCGGCCAAGAAGGGGCTGCGCTCGAGCAACGAGACAGACATGGAGTTCAGCGTCGTCGGCCCGAAGATCGGGTTCATTGAGGATCTCGATACGAACATCCATCTGCTGCGCGCGCAATTGAATACGCCCGATCTGCTGCTCAAGGAGATCGTCGTCGGCAGCGTCTCGCGATCGAGAGTCGCCATGCTGTATATCGACGGGATCGCGAACGACGAAAACGTCGCCAAGATGGAGAAGCGCCTTCGCGATATCGACTTCGACGTCGTCTTCGACACTTCGCAGCTCGACCAGATCATCGCGGACAATTCAAGGACGCCGTTCCCGTTGTTCACGACGACCGAGCGCCGGGACCGGGTCGTCTATGCGCTCATCACGGGGCAGGTGGCCGTGATCAGCGAAGGCTCCCCGTATTTCATTACGGGACCGTCCACGCTTTTCGATTTTTTTCTTTCGCCGGAAGACTATTTTCTGCCTTGGGTGTTAGGCTCTTTTTTTCGGATGATTCGCATTTTCGGCGTTATTTTTTCGTTGTTTGCGTCCTCCTTCTATGTAGCGCTGATGACGTATCACTACGAAGTCATTCCGAAGGAGCTGCTCGGCCGGCTGATTTATTCGCGGGAAAACGTGCCGTTCGCGCCTTTTCTCGAGGTACTCTTTCTGGAGATCACCGTCGAATTCCTGCGCGAAGCCGGCGCGCGTCTGCCAAGCCGCATCGGACAGTCGCTCGGCATCGTCGGCGGCGTCATTCTCGGGCAAGCGGCGGTCGAGGCGTCGCTGACCAGCAACATTTTGATCATCATCGTATCGCTGTCCGCGCTCACGTCCTTCGTCACACCGATCTACAAAATGTCCAACGCGATCCGCTTTTTGCGTTTTCCCATCATCCTGCTCGCCGCGGTCTGGGGCAGTCTGGGTATCGCCATCGGCGTCTGCTTCCTGCTCGTGCATCTGTCCAAGCTCCGGTCGCTCGGATATCCGTATACCGTCCCGTTCTTCCCCGTCCGGGCCAAGGATCTGAAGGACAGCCTCGTGCGATCCTCCTATTCCGTCACGGGCTCGCGGCCGTCCTACCTGAAGCCGGCGTCGATGCGGCGTTATAAGCCGAAGGCCGAGCGGAGAGCTAACGACTTTGACGAGGAGTGAGCAGGAGATGAGCAGAGCATGGAAAAAAGTCCGGCGGGGCGCCGCGCCGGCACTGCTGACGCTCGCCCTGTGCGGCTGCGGCAGTTCGCAGATCGTGGACCGGATCTCGCTTGTGCAGACGGCGGGCTACGACAGGCAGGAAGGGAAGATCGTGACCAGCATGCTGATCGGCGAGTATACCGAGCAGGACAAGACCAAGGTCAAGCTGCTCGAGACGGATTCGTACAACAGCTTCGATATGGTGCCGCTGCTGAACCGGCAGACCAACAAGCCGATCGAATACGGCCAGATGAAGCTCATGCTGTTCGGCAAAGCGTACGCCGAGCATGGCATCTCGCATGTGCTGAAGATGCTTTCCCGCGACGTGAAGGTTCAGAACCGCTGTCTGCTCGCCGTCGCGGACACGTCCGCGAGAGAGACGATGGCGGCGACCGCCGACTCCGACGATACGCTGTTTCTGACGAACATGATCGAGCAAAATTCGAGAACGGCCGAGCTGCCGGGCAAAAATCTGCAGGAGGTGATGTACGGCTACTACGGCGAAGGCCGCGATTTTTACTTGCCCTATATTACGATGAACAGCCATCGTCGGCCGCAGGCGGGAGGGATCGCCCTGTTCAAGGAGGATCGATTGGTCGCCGTCGCCAAGGGCGCGGAGATGCTGTACTTAAAGCTTCTGTCCGAGAAGACGCGCGCAGGCATGCTGCTCGTTCCGCTTGAGGCGAAAGGAGGCTCTGATCAGTACTTGCTGCTGCGCATTTTAAATTCCCGTCCTTCCTGGACGCTCCGCACGGGCGGTCCGGCGCCGTCCTTCAAGATCGCGCTGCATATGACCGTGGGCATCAAGAGCATCTCGGACTCGATAAAAATCGAGGATGTATCGCAAGCGGCGCAGATGGAGCGAACGATCGAGCGGTTTATCGAGAACGGCTTGTCCGAATTCATCGCGAAGTGCCAAAAGCTGCGCATCGATCCGGCAGGCTTCGGCGATTACGCCCGGACGCACCGGCGGCATTGGGACAGCGAAGCGTTCTATGCGGCTTATCCGACGATGAAGACCGAAGTGCGTGTGCGCGCAAAGCTGATGCAGAGCGGGACGATCGATTAAAGCAGGGAGGACCGTCGTCTTGGACAAATCGAAGAGCGACAAGTATACGCTGTCGGCCGTTCATCTGTTTTTTTTGCTCTACGTCAGCCTGGTCGGAGCGGGACTTATGGATTTTCAGCGGCATGTCGCGGCACTGTCGGAGCAGGATACGTGGATTGCGGTGTTGGCGGCGTCGCTGTTCATCGTTCTTTTGATCTGGATGATGTACGGCATCCTCAAGCGGCAGGAGGCGTCGGGCGCCCATCTTGTGGCGGTCAACAAGCGGTATTTCGGCTCTGTGGTCGGCGCGGCTCTGAATCTGTGCTTTATTTTGTATTTTTTGTGGGGCGCGTTTTTGACGCTGCGCTTTTATTTGCATGTGATCGAGGTGTGGATTTTTCCGGAAATGAATCAGTGGCCGCTCGTGCTCTGCATCTTTGTTTTGCTGTATTATACGGTGTCCGGAGGCATTCAGACGGTTGCCGGCATATGCTTCTGGGGAACGCTCAGCATCTTTTTGTTCGTGCTGCCGCAGACGGTGCTCGTCTTTCCATTTTTGCATCCGCAAAATTTGATGCCGGCGATCGATCACAGCGCAGCCGCGATTTTCGGCTCGACCAGGCTGATGGCCCAGCAATTTTTGGGATGCGTGGCGCTCATGGCCGTGTATCCGTTCATTAAGGACGGCGCCCGCTCAGCCAAATGGGCGTATCTGGCCGCAGGCGCGGCTGCCTTTATCTATATCGTCATGCTGCTGATCTCGATCATGTTTTTCAGCCCGCAGCAGCTGAAGGAGACCGTCTGGCCGACGCTCAGCATCGTCTCTATCATTCATGTGCCGCTCATGCAGCGTCTCGAATACGTCGTTCTCAATTTATGGCTGCTCAAAATGGTGTCGAACATATCGCTCGGCTTATGGGCCGCCTGCCACAGCCTGAAGCAGCAGCTGCGGGTCAGGCCGCGGATTGCGCTGGCGGGCGCGCTGGCGTTGTTTCTCCTTTTGTTTTTTTTGGACAACGATCCCGGGGATACGAGAAAGCTGATCGACATGTATGCAAAAACAGGCGAGCTCCTGGTGTTTTCCTATATTCCGCTCGTCTTCGTCATCTCCCGTTTTTCGGCGAAGTCGGGTTGAACCGCATCACGCCGTTCGCGAGTAGAGAGTGGCAAAAGATGCTGGGGCCAGCAAACCTACAGCCTGCGCAGCGCACCCACAAATACGTCCGATGTCAAAAATCTGCTTAAAGCTAAAAAGAGCAGGATCGGCGGGAGACTGACAATCGCTCCGAATTGCAGCATGATCTCGGGATATTGCTCAAGCCCTCCCTGGTTGCTCATCATGACGACCCGATAGACCGGAGGAAAAAGTTCGGGATCGTTGAGGTAAATCAAAGGATTCAAGTAGGAGTTCCACAAAGCGGCGAAGCTGAGCACCCCGAGCCCTAGCAAAGGTCTCCAAACGCGCGGTATGAATAAAGTAAAAAAGGGCGCCATCGATCCCCGTTCCTCTTGCTCGGTTCGCAGCTTCAACGACGCCTCCGCATCCGCGTTGAATATGCTTTTCACCACAAATACGCCCATGATCACGATCATACCGTTAACGAACAACGGAAAAATGGAATTTACCGTTCCTAACGATTGATGCATCATATAGTCGTGCAAGGTACCGCCTGTACCGATCGTCAATCCGAACAGCAGCAGGAGCTTGTATAAACTGCGGCCGGGCAGCTGGCGGACGGTCAAAGGATAGGCGAGCATGAGGATCAGCATCAGACCGACCACTGTCGCTGCAACATAAAAGAACAGGTAAAAAACGATATTCTGAACCGAGAGGACAGGCGATAGCCCCTGACCGCCGCCTTGGCCGGCTAAGAAGGGATAAACGAACAACGCGTATAAAACGAACAGCACGATGGCCGAATAAAGCGATGCTGCGACGATGCCCAGCGTATTCTTCCATGGCGATACGGGGAATTCAGTTCCGGCGCGCGCCTTGACATGCCGCATTGCAGTCCGGGCTGCCTCTCCCGCGAACAGGTCGCGAACAAACCATTTGCGGACGAGCAGGTAGGCGATTAGCGTAAAAGCCAGCTGAACCGCGAACTGGAATAGCCACAACGCCGTAGCCCTGCTAAAATCGAGATTCAGAAATCCGATCCGGAACCAGAACGTATCCAGCGTATCGCCGACCGAGTAAACTGTCGGATTGTTAAGCCGATGGAGGAGCTCAAAGTCCGTTGACAGAATCGTTGACAGCTGGATAAGCAGAGAAGCGGCAAGCGCCCGGAAGGCGAGATAAAAGGAAGAAGCGCGCCGGGGCGTCTGCGCCAGCGCTCCCGATCGATAAGCAAGGATAGCCGTTACTGCGAGAAATACGGGAATGCCGCAGGTTTTCAGCGTTTCCAGAACATACACGATGACTCGGAAGGACGCAGGATCCATCAACGGCAACGAGTCTCCCAGCGGCCAGATCGAGGTTGGCGGCGATAAAAAATAAATGGCGGTATTTGCATAAACGGAGGAAGGGATGAAATACGGAAGCAGGAACAAAACGACAAAGGCGTTCCTCAGCCTGGCCGATCGAATGCCGCAAAGTGCGATCGTCAGAAGCAGCGATACGACGCTGACAATGACGAGATACGATAGCTTGATCGCAAGCGTGTTCTCCAGGGCATTCCCGAATTCCGGCCATGCGAACAGCGTTCTAAAGTTCGTCCAGCCCGTCCATGCGCTCCCGAAGACGCCTCGCGACGGATCATAATCGGCAAAGGCAGTCCGGATGCCCAATATAAACGGTATCCCTTTTAACAGTAAGATCACAAGCACAGGCAGAAGGGCCAGCAAATAGTGAAATCGGTATTTCCAGATTCGTTTCAAATAAACTTCCAATATAAGCGCCCCCTGTGTTATGACCTTCCCGAGAACCGCCTAGATTGTACCATTTATTATTAAAACCAAATTGGGTTGGTATAAACAACCTTTGATAAAGGAGCGTTGTTCATTTCGCAGCTTCTACCGAGAAGCATACCGGTGGCACATGGTCCGCCAGCCACACCTCGTTGCCAGCGTAGTCTAGCATCGCAATCCCTTCCTGCCTGGAGTAAATGTGAGTGTGCTCTCAGGTTACATTATCAGCCTCCTCAGTTATCCTGATCTCATTGACGTAGTGATAAACGCTTTCGAGTATTACTGGAGTTAGTACCCGCTTGTATTCTATTTAGACACGTTCATATATGTTTGACTTACTTCCACGTCCACGTGGACTGTTAACTGAAGGCAGCTGAACGCGTGTTCAGCTGCCTTCGTAATAAAGATTGAGTTATCCTTCGTTCTTCGCTTATTGATTGGATCGTTTGTTCGAAGCGTTGTCGTAAGCCGACTTGGCTCGGCGGTATGTATCGCTGCTTTCGACGGAGTCCGGATCGTTTTCGAGCTTTTTCAGGCTCGCTTTATCCGACTTCAGCTCCGAGGAATAATCGGCGCGGCTCTTCTCCAGCTCCTGCTCCCTGCGCAACAAGTTCTGTAAGCGGGGATCTCGGGGGTCCAGTCCCTTGAACTCATTCAGCTTGCCGTTGATCGTCGAGATCAAGTATGAGAGATGCGACAATTTTTTGAACGTTTCATCGATTTTACTCTGGTAAGAATCCACCGCAAGCGCATACGACCCCGTCTTAAGCCGAGCTTGTGAGGAATCATGGAGCGTCTTCGAGGCCGCGTTCTTGACGCTATCGGAGAGGCCGGCGGCATCCAGAATCCGTCTGCTGTCCGCCTCCCAGTTCGCTACCGCAGCGCCGAATTTATCCGGATCGTTGCCGACTGCGATCGGCGGTCGCAAGGCGCCGATTTCCGCCAACGCACCGGAGAGTGCCTTTATATCGCGATAGCTCATTGATTCCAGCGTATCGGCGGGTCCGGAACGTTCCAAGTAAGCGGCTGCCTCTCCCGGATGCGCAAGCGCTTGCTGCCGAGCCTCCTCTGCAAGCTGGGTCAAATGGTTGCGAAACGAATCGCGGTCGAATCCGGACGGCATTGAAGACATCCGATATCTATCCAATAGCTTCTCCGGCCCGTTGAAAAAGGCGTCGAAGCGGTTGGCCAACCGATCTGCAGCCTCTCCGGTCACCTCGCCGTATACCTCGTCCAATAGCTTCAACGACATTTCCTGCGCGTCGCTTTCGCCGCCCAAAATCTCTTCCCGGAGTTTCGCGTATGTCTCCGCATAAGAGGGCAGATAAGATGCGGGACTTGCATCGGGATTCAACGCTGCGCGGAACCGCTCGAGAAGCTGGGATTTAGCGTTGCCGACAGGGGAAATAGACAAGGCAAGCTGCGAATTGTCCGTTGGATGGCTGATTTTAAAAGCCGCACGGTTGATCGACATCGACATCGGCGTCAGCCCCGCCGGAAGAGTAGAGCCATTTATTTTCAAGATTCATTCCCTCCAACGAAAAAATTCACTATTAGTTCATTTGGTGCAGCATACCCTTTTAAGAAGTGGATGACTAGGAAGGGCAACTCGCTGCATGCTATTCCTTCTACAATAGTAGAATTTTTAAAACTTCACCAGATACGTAGAGTCATCAGATATTTCATTTATGAGCGAGTGTAATAATCAGGGGATTTTGCCCGCAAATAAAGCCGAACAAAACGGAAACGGCAGCCGATCGTCTGACCGGCTGCCGCGATACTCGTTCTGCTATCGTCTCTCGTTATTTAAACAATTTTAGTTTCGCACAAATTTAGCAGATATACTGGTTTTGTTCCAATCCACATGTATTGTGTACGAGCCAGGCTTTCAAGAGCGAGCTCCTGTAGTCATTCGCGAGCAAAGAGTGGTAAAATCAGGGGATGAATCTTATTCCTGGAGGCGTTCTCGATGAACGGATTACTGCCGTCGCTCGCGCTCGTCCGCGATATCGAAGCGTCGGAGATCGAATTTATGACGGATCGGATGCTGGCGATTCAGGGCAGGCCGGGCAATCCGGAAGGCGTGGAGATCGTCCGATTCGGAAATGCCGTAGGCTTTTACAGCAAGACGATGCCTTGGCCTGCCTTTAACACGGTAAAGGGACTTTCCGAGGCGGATGCGGATGAGATCGATTCGATCGTCGCGTTCTACGGAGAAAGGGGGCGCGCCGTTCAGTTCGAAGCGGTGCCCGGCCTGGCGAGCCCGAATCTGCTCCGAAAGCTGACCGAGGCGGGATTTTATCCTTCCGGCATTCATACGTCTATGTATATGCAGCCTGAACGACGAGAAGAGAGACAGGCGGGCTCGGCTCAGGATGCGGCCGCGGGTTCGGCCACGATCTCGATCGAGCCGCTCCGGGAAGATCAAATGGAGCTGTACGCGTCTATTCACTGCAGGGCGACCGGCCTGCCGGAAGCGGGAATTTCGCCCGTCGCGGCGAATAATCGCGTGCTGTACGGGCGTCCGGGCTGGCAGTTTTACCTCGCCTATGCGGACGGCGTCGCAGCCGCTGCCGGCGTTCTTTTCACCCAGGGCGACATAGCCTCGTTCACCTTCGCGGCCGTACTGCCGGAATACAGGAACAGAGGGCTCCACCGGCGGCTGCTGGACGCCAGAATCGAAGAAGCGCACCGGAGAGGGTGCAGGATCGCCGTGAGCCAATGCGCATACTTGTCCCAGAGCCATCGGAATATGGATCGGGCCGGGATGAAGCTGGGATATGTACGGACGACCTGGACGCGGCTGGACGGTTGAGACCGTCGGATTTTAGACGAGGGGGAGTGGGGAGATCGCTTGCGGAAGACATACATTGGATGGATCGTCGTTGTCCTTATCGTCGCAAGCTGGGGCTACAACCTTTATTCGCATCAAACGAACCGGCTGCCGGAAGGCCGCTTTTTATCGCATCGCATCGAGGCGACCGATTCGCCCGGAGACTCTTTCTGGCTGTATTACATCGCGAACAACGACGACAAGCGGCTGCCCATATCGGTCTCGATCGAGGGGATGTCGGCGCTGCAATTTGATCCGGTCTCGGAATATATGACGTTCCGGAATCAGCGGATGTATCGGTTGCTCGGGCATTTCAACGGGGATCCGGACAATACGCCGTTCGGGAAGGCGAAGCCGCTTACGATCCATTCGGTTGACGTCTACTACAGCGACGGTACGCGGGGAAAAGCGGATATCGGCGAGATGATCGTGTACCGGGGGGATTGGGCGAGCGGCGGTTCGATCAGCCAGACGAACAGCTCTTCATCTTCGAACGGGACGCAAACGGCGGCCTTTCAGGTGGATAAACCTGTCACCCTCAACGGCTTCAGCTCCGCTTTTTTGAACGAGCTCGGCTCCGCCTTTACTTATGAACTGCATGCGGGAAAAGAGGCGGCCGTCTTTCCGCAAGCGGTCGAGGCCGGCGAGTCGATATCGTTCATCTCCAATTTTCACGTTCCGGCGGATTCGCAGCTTTACCTGCAGCCCGTCTCGATGCGGCTCCGGCTTGAATATTCGGATGAGGACGGCACCGAGCGCGTTCAAATGATTCCGCTGGAGCGGCAGCCCTATCCGTCGGAGGCGGCCATTCGCGCGTACGTCAAAGCGCAGAGGGAGGCGACGGAATGAGGACTGCTTGCTCGCAGATCGCCTGGGGACTGGGACTGATGCTGTTCGACTTTCGGTTTAATAGCTTCGACCTGCTGCCGGACGTACTTGGCTTTATATTAATTCTGATTGGCCTCGCCAATCAGCCGGTTCGTCAGCGGGCATTCGGGATCGCGAAAATCGCGGCAGTCATTCTGCTCGTCGGGGCGATCGCCGAGCTCGCGGGCGTAATGCCGGTAGCCGTGACGATCATGCAGGTGAATCAATATTATTCGCTGCCCGCTTTGCTTCCAATCGGGCTTTCGCTGCTTGTTTTGCTTGCGCTGCTGTACGGCATTTGCGAGGGGTTCGAGCGCACGGCTGCCTCGCTCGGTCTCTTCGATTCGGCCCGATCGTTCCGCGCCGTGTGGAATACTAGTCTCGCCATGGGCGCCGTCATGCTGTTCGTGCTGCCCTTCAGCTTGAACGGATGGCACGGATCGGTGACCGTAGTCGCGGTGCTAGCGGGCCTCGGCCAGTTTGTAGCCGGGATTTGGCTGATCGTGCGGGTAAGTAGGTTCGGTCGGGAGTACGTAGCGGCAAACTCGTAAAATGTAGAAGCATGAGACCGGCAGAGGAACGCCCGGTATTGAATGAAGTCACGTGATCGTATAGAAGCCACATTATCAATAGAAGTCGTGTTATCGAACGAAGTCACGCAGCCAAAGCTGAGTGGCTTTTTTTGATCGGCGAGTTTCGGACTCAGGAGGCGCTATTTTCGTAAAAATGGGTTGTTTACGAGCTTTTCGGACCGGAGAGACCTTATGAACCTGGAGCAGGGCTAAAAAGCGCCGTCAAACCCGCAATAGCGGCGCCTGAGTCCTCGAGCGGGCCGCGAATCGTGATAGGAACAGGAATAACGGCTCCTCAGTCTGTCCGCTGCGCGATCCTGCGCCATCAAAATTCGAAGGCGGCTTTTTCTACTTGCTGCGAAGCACTATTTTTCCTTTTCAGGTTGCAAATGAACCTAAACTTCTTTAATATAAACCTACACGAACTTATATGAACCAAAACAAACAATCGGAGGTTTTTAAACCATGGAAAACCGCTATGCATCCCATCCCCGCGAAGTGAAGTCGTTCGACACCGCGCGCCTGCGCGAGGAATTTCTGATCGAGGAGATGTTCAAGCCGGACCAGCTGACGCTGACCTACACGCATGTCGACCGCTTTATCGTCGGCGGCGCGCTGCCGGTGAAGGGCTCCGTCAAGCTTGAAGCGGACGCGAAGGCGATCGGCGCGGCGACCTTCCTGGAGCGCCGGGAGATCGGCATCATCAATGTCGGCGGAGCGGGCACCGTCACGGTCGACGGCGAGACCTACGCGATGGCCAGCAAGGATTGCCTCTATATCGGCCTCGGCGCCAAGGAAGTGCTGTTCGCGAGCGACGACGCCTCGCAGCCGGCCAAGTTCTACCTGAACTCGACGCCGGCTCACAAGACGTACCCGACGGTGAAGGCAGCAATCAGCGAAGCTTCGCCTAACCACCTCGGCAGCCTGACCAATTCGAACGAACGCACGATTTATCGCTACATTCACACCGGCGGCATCCAGAGCTGCCAGCTGGTCATGGGCATGACGTTGCTCAAGGACGGCAGCATGTGGAACACGATGCCTTGCCATACCCACAACCGCCGCTCCGAGGTTTATTTCTACTTCGACATGCCGGAAGACGGCGTCGTCTTCCACCTGATGGGCGAGCCGCAGGAGACGCGCCACCTGGCCGTGCGCAACGAGCAAAGCGTTATCTCGCCGAGCTGGTCGATCCACAGCGGCGTCGGCACGAGCAGCTACACGTTCATCTGGGGCATGGCCGGCGAAAATCAAATTTTCGAGGATATGGATGCCGTCGCGATGAAAGATATAAAATAGAAGGAAATCGCTAGGATTGGAGATTCGGCAATGAACCCTCTGCGCAGACACGAGATGATCATGGAGATGCTGCTGGCCGCGAACGAGGTGACGGTGGCAGAGCTCAGCGAACGGCTTGAGGTGACGGGAAAAACGATCCGCGAGGATCTGGCCAAGCTTGAGGAAAAGGGGCTGCTGCAGCGGATGCACGGCGGCGCGGTGCTTGCGCAGGCGGACCAGCTCGGCATCCTGTCGCTCAAAAATCCGGTCGCGCGCCATGCCGCCGAAAAGGCGGAGGTCGCCAGGCTGGCAGTGTCCCTGATCGAGCCGAACGACATCGTCGCGCTCGACGGCGGCACGACGACGCAGGAGATGGCCCGGCAGCTGCCGAACCAGCCGATGACCGTCGTGACCAACGATATCGTCATCATCAGCGAGCTCGTGCGCAAGGACGCGATCCGGCTCGTCGTACCCGGCGGCTACCGGGTGCGCAACATGCTGGTCGGCGCCGATGCGGTCGCTTACGTGCGCAAGCTCAACATCCGCAAGGCGTTTCTCGCGGCGACGGGGGTTCAGCCGGACTCCGGCTTCACGATCTACACGGGAGAGTTCGGCGAGATGAAGCGCGCCCTCATCGAGACGGCCCAGCTGTCCTACGTGACGGCGGACCATCACAAGTTCGGGCAGGGCGCGCTGTTCACGTTCGCACAGCTGACCGAGGTCGAGGCGATCGTCACCGACGCAGGACTCTCTCCGGAGGTGGCGGCGCAGTACCGGCAAGCGGGCGTCCGATTACTTATCAATGAAGAGAAAGAAGGATAGAGCCAATGTTGTTCGACTTAACCGGCAAGACGGCGCTCGTCACCGGCGCATCCGGCGGACTGGGCCAGGCGATGGCGATGGGGCTCGCCGAGGCCGGCGCCAAGGTCGTCGCGGTCGCCTCCTCCAATTGCGACGCGACGGTAGCGGCCGTACGCGAAGCCGGCGGAACGATTGAGCAGATCTCCGCGAATCTGAGCGAGCTAGACGGGCTGGAGGGCGTGTTCGAGAAGGCGCTCTCGTTCTACGGCAGCATCGATATTCTCGTGAACAACGCGGGTACGATCCGGCGTACGCCGGCCGTGGATCACGCGGCCAAGGATTGGTTCGACGTCATCGACTTGAACCTGAATTCGGTGTTTTTCCTCAGCCAGCTGGCCGGGCGGCATATGATCGCGCGCGGCAGCGGCAAGATCATCAACATCGCATCGATGCTGACGTTTCAGGGCGGCATCAACGTGCCCGGCTACACGGCGAGCAAGCATGGCGTCGCGGGCATCACCAAAGCGCTGGCGAACGAATGGGCGGGCAAAGGCATCCAGGTCAACGCGATCGCACCGGGCTACATGACGACGAACAATACGGCGCCGATCGTCGCGGACCAGGCCCGCTACCAGTCGATCACCGACCGGATTCCGGCAGGGCGCTGGGGACAGCCCGAGGATATGAAGGGGCCGGTCGTATTCCTGGCATCGTCGGCGTCCGACTATATGAATGGCCATGTGCTGTGCGTGGATGGAGGGTGGCTGGCAAGATGACGACAGGCAGAACGCAGAGCGAGCTGATGAAGTCGCTGGCGGCGAGCAAGATCGTCGCGATTATCCGGGGCATTCCGGAGGACAAGGGAGACGCGACCGCCGAAGCGCTGGCGGAGGGAGGCGTCGTCTTCCTCGAGGTGACGCTGAACACGGACGGCGCGCTTGGCATGATCTCGCGGTTCCGCGAGCGCTACGAAGGCCGAATGCGGATCGGCGCCGGCACGGTGCTCGATCTGGACCAGGCGAAGGAAGCGGCCGCGGCGGGCGCGGAGTACATCATTTCGCCGAACCTGGACCTGGAGGTTGTCCGCTTCGGCGTCGAGCAGGGCATCGAGGTGTGGCCGGGCACGAGGACGCCGACCGAGATCGTGGCAGCCTACAAGGCAGGGGCCTCGGCGGTCAAAGTATTTCCGCTCGGCAGCCTTGGCGTCGGTTACCTGAAGGAGATCCGTGCGCCGCTGAACCACATTCCGATGGTGGCGACCGGCGGCGTGAACCTGCAGAACATCCGGTCCGTGCTGGACGCCGGTGCCGTGGCCGTCGGCCTGGGCGGCAATCTGGTGGACAAGAAGCTCGTCGCGGACGGCGACTTCAAGGCGCTGGCGAAGCTCGCGCAGGCGTATGCGGACGAAGTAGCGAAGAGTTGAACGAGCCTGCCGGACCGAGTATTATAAAAGTATTGAAGTATTGAACGCGAGTGAAGCACACCGCCTCTCCGAATGGAGCTGGCGGTTTTTTGCGTTCCTCGTACATAAAGGGAGGCCAGGGCTATGGATATGCTCGAAAATCAACATGCGCTTTGGATGGCGGATCAAGCGAAAAGCCGGGCCGGAGAATCGCGTCGCCGTCTTCTGGAAGGGCATGGAGAATCCGAGAAGCTGTTCGCCAAAACTATCTGGTGGCCGCTAAGCGGCAGCTTTGATTTTCTGCATGCCGAATTTGAAGTTCTGAGCCATCGGGACGGCTCCTTCTACCTTGATTTTGCCTATGCACGACCGCCGCATCTTATCGATTGGGAGATCGACGATTTTGCGACGCACGGCAAGCATGTCAATCGGCGCACCTTCGAGTACGAACGGGATCGGCAGAATCAACTGACGTTGGACGGTTGGAAGGTGTTTCGGATACCGTTGGATATGATCAGGGAGCACCCGCGGAAATGCCAGCAGTTTGTATGGCAAGTGATGGGCAAGCTGTATGGCGATTTCCAAACGAGCGATCGATCCGAGCTTTCATTGCTCAAGCGGGAGATCGATCGTCTTGCGGTAGGCTATAAGAGGCCGTTTACGCCTGAAGAAGTCAGTTTGCCGTTAGGTATCAGTTTGCAGTATGCGCGCAAGATGCTCCATGAGTTGATTGACGATGCCTGGTTGGCGGTCGCGTCGGGTTCAACGCGTATTCGAACTTATAGGCTCGGCGAGAAAGCGGAGCCTTGGAAAACAAAATGAACGGCGTGCAAGGTTGAGCGCAAATAAGGATGCGGCACATTGTTGGTTGGCTGTAGAGATTGGTCAGCGTCCGAGGCATCCCGCGCCGGGATCGGCGACGGTGCTTCGGACGCGCAATTGTACGACAGGTATCGGTTTAGAGACGATCAGCGCTGTTGCTTCCCTGTCGCGGCCGCGAATTCGGCGCGAATGCGGGAGAGCAAATCGGCGTCGGTCAGCACGTCGTAGGCGGTTAGCGCCAGCGTCTTGGCGCCGAACACCATGCCGTCGTATGCCCGGGGGAGCTGCGCGGCGTCCCTGAATTCAAGCGAATGCAGCGCGTACGGGGCGTCGACGACCTTGATGTAGCCGTGCACCGCGGGGCAGCGCAGCGAGACGTTGCCCAGATCGAGCGACCCGTTGTCGTGGCCGGCGGCGATCTGCTCCGACCGGACGCCGCCTTCGATCAGGTTGACCGTGAATGCGTCGGAGAGCGCCACGTTTGTGCGCAGCTCGTCGTACGAATACTCGTAGTTGCTGACAGCGAGCCTGCTGCCGGTCGCGAGCGCGGCGGCCTCCGCGCAGGCGTTCACCTTGCGGACGAGCTCGTCCGTGTAGGCGCGGCTCTTGGCGCGGACGTAGAAGCGGGCGGCGGCGTAGTCGGGAATGATGTTCGGCGCCCGGCCGCCGTCCGACACGATGCCGTGAATGCGCGCGTCGCTGCGCGTCTGCTGCCGCAGGGCGCCGACGCCGTTAAACAGCTGGATGACCGCGTCCAGCGCGTTGATCCCGTCTTCGGGGTTGGCCGCGGCGTGCGCGGCTTTGCCGAAAAACTCGTATTGCAGCGCATCCATCGCGAGCGAGGAGCCAGAGCGCTCGAAGCTATGGTACGGATGCGCCATGAGCGCCGCGTCCACGTCGTCGAACAGACCGGCGGCCGCCATGTCCACCTTGGCGCCTTTGGTCTCCTCGGCCGGCGTCCCGTAGACGCGGAGGGTGCCGCCGGTCTCCGCCAACAGCGGCACCAGTCCGGCGGCGGCGCCGTGCGCCTTCGTGCAGATCAGATGATGCCCGCAGGGGTGGCCGATCTCCGGCGGCGCGTCGTACTCGGCGAGCAAGGCGACCGTCGGACCCGGCTTGCCGGACCGGTATTCCGCGACGAACGCCGTCTCAAGCCCGAGCGTCCCCCGCTCGACGGCGAAGCCGAGCGCCTCCAGCGCTTCCGTCAAGCGGGCGGAAGCCAGCTTTTCCTCGTGACCGAGCTCGGGGTTCACCGCGATATAGGCGGCAAGCTCGCGAAGCTTCGGGGCGTAAGCGTCTATGGCATCGCGGATTCGCGATTTATCGTGCGACAGCTGGGCGTTCATCCTCGTTCCCTCTTTCTTTTTCCATATAAAAGCGTCTAACGCGAAGTGTAACACAACCGCGACTTCAGTTAAAATGAAGAGGAGGCATGTCGCATAATTATAGTCTACATGACACGAAATTGCATTTAAATCGGATGTTGGTCCGTGCTATCTTGTGGTAGTGTCGTATATTTGAAGGGAGAGAGCAGTTAAAATGATTCGAATCGGGATGCTGAGCTATTGGCACGTGCACGCAGAGGATTATACGAAGCAAGTGCTGGGCCATCCGAATACGGAAATCGCCGCGATCTGGGACGAGCTGCCCGAGCGGGGCGCCGAGAAGGCTGCCAAGTATGGCGTACCTTATATCGCGAATCTGGACGAACTGCTCGCGCGCGAAGATATTGACGCCGTCGTCGTCGACGCGCCGACGAATATACACAGGGACGTCATGGTGAAGGCGGCGCGTGCCGGCAAGCATATTTTCACCGAAAAAGTCGTAGCCCCGACCGTGTCCGAAGCAAGCGAGATCGCAGCTGCCGTCCGCGATGCAGGCGTCAAATTGGCGGTATCCCTGCCTCGTCTGTATGACGGCTATACGCAGTCGATTCTGGAAGTAATCGCTTCCGGCAAGCTGGGCCAGCTGACGCTGGCGCGCGTACGGCTGTCGCACAACGGCTCGACCGCGAACTGGCTGCCCGCGCATTTCTACTCGAAGGAACAATGCGGCGGCGGCGCGCTCATCGACCTGGGCTGCCACCCGGTATATCTGGTACGCAAATTCCTCGGCCTGCCCGAGTCCGTAAGCGCTACCTTCGGCTTCGTCAGCGGCCGCGAGGTGGAGGATAACGCCGTTGCCGTCTTCGCTTATCCGAACGGCGCGGTCGGCATCGCCGAAGCCGGCTTCGTGAACAGCCACTCGCCTTTCTCCATCGAGCTCCACGGCACCGACGGCACGCTGCTGTACGGATTCCCCGAGGAGAAGATTTTGGTTCGCAGCAACCAGGATACTGAAAAAGCATGGACCGAAGTGCCGGTAGGCGATCGTCTGCCGTTCGCGTTCGAGCAATGGGTCGGCCACATCGAAGCTGGCACCGAAGCATCCGAAAATATCGAATTCGCGCTCGATCTGACGCGGCTTATGGAAGCTGCGAACCGTTCGGCCGCCGAAGGCAAATCCGTGCGCTTGTCCGATCTGCAGGGCTAATCGCCGATGAGCGGCCAAACCCCGAACCGGACCGAAGCGCAGCAGGCCGAGCGCCGGACAGGCGAGCCGCCGTTCGCCTTTGCCCGCATGAAGCGCCGCTGGGACGCGCTGGACCGGCTGGATCTTCGGTTCCGGTGGGGCGGCCTTGGCATTCGCGTGCTGCGCTGTCATCTGACCAGCTTCGCGGCAGGTCAAGTGATCGCGGCGCACAAGCATTCGGAGTACGAGTTTCATTTTATTCCGAAGGGCAAGGGCATGTTGATCGTCGGAGACGCGACCTATCCGCTCCAGGAAGGCTTGTTCTATCTCACCGGTCCCGACGTCGTCCACGAGCAGCGCTCGGATCCGGATGAACCGATGTACGAGCTGTGTCTTCACTGCGAAATTACGAGGCTGGACGATGCCGGCGCGGATGCGGCGTGGGGAGACCCCCTGGAGCGGAGAGAGGCGGACGAATGTCTGGCGATTTTGCAGACGATGCCGGCCATGCCTGCGCTCGATCGCTACCACGGGATGAACGCGTTTTTGGACGCTTACCGGGCCTGGGAGGACCAGCCGGTCGGCTTCTATACGACGCTCAAGCAGCACATCGTGCAGATTCTGCTGCGCGCGGCCCGCGCGCACGCCGCGCCGAAGGCCGCCGGCAGCATTCCCGCGCGCGACATGAACGACCACCGGTTCAGGCTCGCGGTCCAGTATATCGAGGACAACGCGGCCCGGCCAATCTCGCTCGACGAGGTCGCCGAGCGGGTGCAGGTCAGTCCGCGCCAGCTCCAGCGGATCTTCCGAAGCGAGGGCGGGACTGCGTTCCGCGACTGGGTGGAGCATGTCCGCCTGCAGCGGATCGCGGAGGAGCTGCTCAGCTCGTCCAGTCCGGTCGAGGCGATCGCCGCCGGACACGGCTACGGCAATCCGAACTATTTATACCCGGTATTCAAACATAAATTCGGCATGACGCCTTCGGCCTATCGCCGCTTGCACGGCATCAGGCAGCCAGGCGCGCCGGAAGAGGAGACAGATCATCATGAGCGAAAAAAGAGTTAAAGTCGGCATTATCGGAACGGGCGGCATCGCGCGTTACCATGTTATGGCTTATCGCAAGCTGCCGTACGTAGACATCGTGGCGGTCGCCGACGTAATGCCGGGCAGAGCGCGTGAGTTCGCCGAACGCGAAGAGCTTGTCGGCGCGGGCGCATACGACAGCCATACCGAGCTGCTCGCGCACGACCTCGACGCGGTCAGCATCTGCACCCCGAACGCTTCGCATCACCGCACGAGCGTCGACGCGGTGCGCGCAGGCAAGAAGGTGCTGCTGGAAAAACCGATGTCGGTCACGCTTGAAGAAGCGCTGGACATGGTGCAGACGGTGAAGTCCCACGATGGCATGCTGTCGATCGGGTTCCAGCCGCGCTACGATCCGAACATGAAGCTGCTGCAGGACATCATCCAATCCGGACGCCTCGGCAACGTCTACTATGCGGAAACGGGCGGCGGACGCCGTCGCGGCATGCCGGGCGGCACGTTCATCAGCAAGGCGCTCGCAGGCGCCGGCGCGATGGCGGACATCGGCTGCTACTCGCTCGACATGGCGCTGAACACGCTCGGCTATCCGCGTCCGGTATCGGTATCCGCGTTTACGTCGAATCACTTCGGCACGAATCCGCTCTACCACAAGGAAGCCTCGAAGTTCGAGGTCGAAGACTTCGGCGTAGCGATGGTCCGCTTCGACAACGACCTCGTGCTTCAGTTCAAGATTTCCTGGGCGATGCACATGGATACGCTTGGCGCCACGATGTTCCTCGGCACCGATGCCGGCCTCAAGGTGACGCCGGCAGGCTCCGGTCCTTGGTCCGGTGTCTGGGACGGCGCGATCGGCAGCATGACGATGTATCACGACGACTTCGGCGGCCACACCTCGACGGCCGTGCCGCTGATCGGGCATTCGCTTAATTTGTTCGACGAGAAGGTCCGCGACTTCGCCGAAGCGGTGCGCGACGGCCGTCCGGCTCCGATCCCGGCGGAGGAGATCCTGATCCAGCAAGCGATCATCGACGGCGTGCTGCGTTCCGCGGATCAGCGCCGCGAAGTCGAGATCAAGCTGCCGAACTAACCTGGCAGGTATGATAAACGAGAAAGGCCGTATCTTCGTCATTCGTATGACGGAGATGCGGCCTTTTGCATTTGTGTCCGCCCAGCATCGGACATGCCCGTTCAATCGTCGGCGCCGAACACGGCGGTTTCGGTTTCCGGCTCGTCCGCGAGCGACTTAGCGGTTTTTTCCGGCTTTCCCTTTTTTCCTGGTTTATCCGGCAAGAGCCTGCCTTGAATTCGAATATGCTCGTAAGGCACGGCGGGATGGGCGATGCGCCAGAGCATCAATTCAGCCGCGCGCCTGCCCGTCTCAAGAACCGGCAAATAGTAACGGGCCACGCCGTCCCGCGCGGGACCGTCTTCGGCGTGATCAAGGCCGGCGACGACGCAATCCTCGGGCAGTCGGATGCCTTCGCGGCCGCACAAATGGACGATCCAGGGCAGATCGTGCTCGATGGCGCTGACGATGGCGTCCGGCTTGACCGACCGGATTCGCTCGGACACCGCTGCTTGCCAGCGATCCCTATCGTGGATCGGCGTCGTCACATGATTTTCTTCGCTTGCGGGCAATCCCGCTACCTCCATTTCGTCGCGGAAGGCGGCCCAGCGCAGGCGGAGCCCTTCGAGCCGCATGCCTCCGACAAAAAGAATGTTCCTGCGCCCTTCCGACAGCAAGCGCTGCACGGCTTGGCGCACCAGGTCGTAGCTGTCCCAGATGACGCTGTCGGCCTTCGTCCCCGGGCGGGGATAGTTGAGCAAGATCCGCGGCAGCCCGAGCGCAAGGAGCATGCGCTCTTGCACGGGCTTCAGCATGGGCGGAATAAACAGACCGTCGTAGTGCGCAAGTCCGCTATCCTCCTGCCAGTCGGTCCAGCTATTTTTGCCCGCGAACGATTCAGGCATGAATAGCGGCACGACCTGATGACGCAGAGGCTGGTATCTGTCGTGGAGCCCTCTTAGCAGCTTCATATGAATCTCCGACAACTCGGCTTGCTCGCCGGCCATGACGAACGCGAAGCGGCGGGCGGGCGAAGATGGACCGGTGTTTTCCACCGCGTCCGCTTCCGTCTGCGCCTTCGTCCGGTAGCCGCTTTTCTCGGCCATCTCCAGCACCGTTCTGCGGGTCTCCTCGGACATCCCGGCTTGCCCCTTCAACGCTTTGGAGACGGTCAGCCGACTCAGGCCGAGCTGCGCGGCGAGCTGCTCCATCGTTACTTTGCTGCGCTTGGCCATCGGCACCTGCTCCTTGAAGTAAGTTTACATTTATTATAAATGTAAGCTAAAAGTAAGCATACAAATAACTTAAAATAGAAGCAGACATTCGAACCGAGATAGGGGAGAGGCGAAGATGGCAAAGACGATGCCTTGGAAAAACGGAACGCTCGACATTGCGCACGAGACGGACGTGCTCGTGGTAGGGGGAGGTCCGGCAGGTATTGCAGCTGCGATCGCGGCGGCGAGCAACGGCGCGCGGACGCTTCTGCTCGAGCAGCGCGGATATTTGGGCGGCATGGCGACCGTGTCGCTCGTGCCCGCGTTTTGCCCTTTTACCGACAAGGAAAAGCCGGTCGTGCGCGGGATCGGACTGGCTTTGATGGAAGAGATGAAGCAAAGATGCTCCGAGCCGTACCTGGCGATGCATCGGGACCGGCTCGATTGGGTGCCGATCGACGCGGAAACGCTCAAAGTCGTGTACGACGAAGCCGTGCTGGAGAGCGGGGCCGACGTGCTGTTCCACTCCTTCGTCGTCGACACGCTGTTAAGCGAGGACGGTCGGTCCGTCAGTGGTGTGGCGGTGGCCAACAAGACGGGCCTGTCCGCCATCGCTTGCCGCTACGTGATCGACGCCACCGGCGATGCGGACATTGCGGCGAGAGCCGGCGCGCCGTTCCAGAAGGGCGGCGAGCAGGGCGAGCTGCAGCCGGGCACGATGTGTTATCTGCTGAGCGGCGTCGACAAGCGCCGGTTCGACGCTTACCTCAAAGAGAGTGGGGATAACGGCAAGATCGGCAAGCTGGTGACGCTCGCGCAGCAGAGCGGCGATCTGCCGGAAGGCCGCAAGGAGGTGTCGGGCTTCGCTTGGGCGTCGAACGAACATGTGGGCGTCAACTTCGGGCATGTGTTCGGCATCGACGGCACCAAGGCCGAGGACCTCACGCGAGGCGCGATCGAGGGGAGGAAGATCGTGCAGACGCAGCTGCGCTTCTTAAGGAAATACGTGCCGGGGTTCGAGGACGCGCATCTTGTCGCTACGGCGGAGCAGGTGGGCATTCGCGAGACGCGGCGCATCGTTGGGGATTATATGCTGGTAGCCGAGGACTTCTTGGAAATGCGGAGCTTCCCCGACGATATCGCGCGAAACGCCTACTTCATTGACGTGCATATGGCGACGAGCAAGGACCGCATCGATATCCGGCACCTGCCGCCGGGCCGGTCCCACGGCGTGCCGTATCGCTGCTTGCTCCCGCAAGGGCTGGACAACGTCTGGGTGCCCGGCCGCGCCGCTTCGGCCGACCGCGTCGTCCAAGGCTCGCTTCGCGTGATGCCGAACTGCTTCGCGATGGGCCAGGCCGCAGGCACGGCCGCCGCGCTAGCGGGTGTCGCGGGCGCGTCGTCCCGCGAGGTCGACGTCGGTCGGCTGCAAGCACGACTGGTCGAGCAGGGCGCTTGGCTCGGAGAGCGCGCGCCGAACGCAGGCGACCCGGTTGGGCTTTAGTCGATGCAGAGCGTGATAGGTTAGCAAAAGAGTTCCTGGGTAGGAACAGTTGTGGCGCAGGGTGTAGGAGGATGGCGAGAGAGTTCCTGGTTAGGAACAACTGGCCGCTGCGGGCGTAGATGTTCCCGAAAGAGTTCCCAGATAGGAACAATTACGGCGCGGGCGTAGATGGTTCGCGGAAGAGTTCCCGGGTAGTAACAATTGCGGCTTGGGGCGTAGGAGGATGGCGGAAGAGTTCTCAGGTAGGAACAATTGTGACGCAGGGCGTAGGAGGATGGCGAGAGAGTTCCCGGCTAGGAACACCTGCCGCGCGGGAGCAATTGGTTCTTGAAGTAACTTGGATTGCGAGTAACTCCAGCCATAAACGAAACGGGACGAGGCAGACATAAACGCTGCTTCGTCCCGTTTCTCTTGTTTATGCGATGCCTTGCAGTCGCTCCGAAAGCACCTGCATCATCCCGCGGAGCACCTGCGCGTCGCGGAAGCAGAAGGCCTGCAGCTGCTCTTTGCGCAGTGCGAGCAGGGAAGCGCGGCTGACGGCGACGCAATCTGCGGAGCGGGGGCCGCTGTCGATGATGGCCATCTCGCCGAAATATTCGCCTTTACCCAGGCTTGCGATCTCGCGGCCGTCGCGGCGCACGCCGACGACGCCTTCTACGACGGCGTACAGCGTGTCGCCGTACTCGCCTGTCTTGCAGATCGTTTTGCCCGGCCCGTATTCTTCCTCCTGCACCAGCTGCGCGAGATCGAGAAAGCCCTCCGTGCTCAAATGCTGAAACAGCGGCACCTGCTGAAGCACCAGCACGCGCTTGACGAGCGTCGCATTGCCGGACGGCGCTTCGGCAGCAGCGCCGCCAAAATCTCCGGCTGCGGCCGCTTCAATTCCAGCCTCAACGACCGCTCCGACTACAATCGCCGCTCCAGCTACCGCCTCTGCTCCAACCGCCGCTCCGTCCCCCGCCGTGCCCGCGCCCGCTGCACCCAGCGCGTCCCTGATTCTGCGGGACAGCAGCTTCATCATCTCGACCGCCATGCTCGGCCGGTCGATCATCCGCTCGTAGAAGACGTCGGAGTCGAGTTTCCACAGCCGCACATCCGCCTCGGCCGTGATCGTGGCGGTTCGCGCGCCTTGGGTCAGCACGGCCATTTCGCCGAAATACTCTTCGCGCCCAAGCTCGTGCACGCGCATGTCGCCCTTGTAGACGCCGACTTTGCCGCTCTCGATCATGTACAGGCAGTCGCCCGGCTCGCCTTCCCGGATGATCGCGTCGCCGGCCGCCGCCGTCACCGGCTGCAGCGTATCGGCCAGCGCCGCCAGCTCGGCCCGCGGCACGCCCTGGAACAGGCTGATTTTCTTGAGCAGCCGAACCTGCTCGACCTGCAGCGCCGCAGCGGGATCCGCCGGGACGCCTTCTTGCCTGGCGCGCTCGTACGCCGCAAGCCGAGCGAGCCAGGCGTCGCCTTGCTCCGCGAGCCACGCCCAATGCGCCGCTGCGTTCGCTGCCTTCGAGGCGGTCAACGCCCGGGAGCCCGACATCAGCTTGATCAGCGGCGCCCGCAGCGCGCCGTGAACCGTCTGGTCGACGACCTCGATGGCGTTTGCCTGACGCTGGCCGTCGCCCTCGGTCCAGTTCGCGTAGACGGCCTGCATCGCTCGCTCGTCGTACAACAGAGAGAGCAGCTGGAAGATCCGGCTGACGATGCCCGCCCGAATCTCCGCGACGCTCCCGGACAGCTCGGAGCCGGCAGCGCTGCCGGCGACGGCGCCGCCATGCTCGCCGTATTGCTCGTCGAGCGCGAGCTCCAGCCGCGCGTATCGCTCGGCCAGGGCGACCGGCACGGCGGGCAGCTCCTTTTGCATGCGCAGCAGCGATTCGAGGATGCGGTCGCGCAGCGCGTAGTCCGCCGATTCATAGGCTTCATGGAGCGTATCTCTTGCCTGCTGCGTGCCGATGCGCTCGAATACGGCAGGCAGATGGACGGAGATGTCCGCTCGATCGAGGCAAGTCCGGAGCGCAGGAACGATAACCGATTCGTCGTAGGCCGCCAACGCCTGAATAGCATGCCGCCGCGCGCCGCCGTCCGCGAGGCGGTCAACGATCGGCGGAATGCACGCGGTCACGCGCAGCTTCGCCGCGGAGTCGAGCGCGCGAACGGCCACCTGGCTCGACGGATCGCGCAGCAGACCGAGCAGCGGCTTGTAGAAGCTGGGCACGCCGATCTGTCCGAACAGCGAGGCGACGGCCATCCGTTCGGCCTCGACCTCGCTCTCGGTCAGACGCTTGAGCACGCCGACCGAACGATACATGCCTTCGATGCCGAAATACTTCACCAAAGCGGCGATCGCGGCCGCCTGAACGTCCGCCGATTCGTCTTCGAGCCGTCGGGAGATCTCGTCCAGATGCGCCTCGTCCATATATGCCGCCAGCGCCAGGATCGCCTTAGCCCGAACGGGCTCGCTGTCTGCGCCGAGCAGCTCGAGCAGCCGCGCTTCCAGGCCGGCGGGCTTATGCAGTTCGATGTAGGCCAGCGTCTCTACGACGACTTGCGCGTGCGGGTGGGCCACCAGTCCGGGGAGATACGGCTTCAGATCGAACGCATCGATGTCCTTCAACAGGCGGAGCGCATAGAGCGCCTGCTGCTTGTCCGGCTGCCGAAGCGCGTCGGCCAGCAGCGCGCGGCTCGACGGGTCCATGAAGTCGAGCTCGGCCCGCTGCGGATCGTCCTGCCCGGTTTTTAAAGTCGACATGAGCGTCTGCAGGTAAGCCTTCTTGATCTTGAGGCCGGATACGATCCCGATCCCGAGCAGAACCGCGACGATGTAGCTGAACTGCGACGGCGCCAGCCAATGGCTGAGCACGAGCAGCAGCAGCGCGGCGAGACCTTTGGAGCCGTTGCGAACGATGCCGTCCATGAAGTTTTTGGCCTTGGAGCGCCAGGCCGGCGGCACCGGGAACATGATGAGCTGGTTGGCGGAGGAATAAAGCGTGTCGCCGAGCACCTTGTCGCTGCCCTTGGCGACGACCGACATCGCGAGCACCGGCAGGAAAATGAGACCGAGGCTGGCGGCCGCTAGTGCGACGGGGAAGACGAGCAGCGCCGTCGTGACGCCGAAGCGCGTGAGCACCCAGCCGGACAAAGTGACTTGAACGAGCAGGCCGACGATGCCGGATATGCCCTGGAAGCTGCCCATGAATCCGGCCAGCGCTTCGTTCTGCAGCGTTTCCCGCAGCAGCACCTTGAATTGGTAGTCGATAAGCGTCAGCGACAACGTGACTGAAGCTGCCAGCAGGATCATGTACTTGAGGTGGGGAACGTTTTTGAACAGACCGTCGCTCCTTCCCGCGGCAGCCCCGGACGTCTTGGAGGGTGCTGAAGGAGAGGCTGGCGCGCCCGTCGTCTTGTCGGCGCCGCGGGCGCGCTGCGCGTTGATCGCGATGACGAACGCCAGGCCGGCCGCGACGAGTGCGGCGAATACATACAGCAGATTGGCCGTGCCGATGACCGGCACGATGCCACGGATGCCGAAGCCGCTCGCCACCGTACCGAGCGTGCCGCCGCTGGCGACGAGCCCGATCATTTTTTTCGCCTTGCGCTGGTCGAGCACCGAGGTGGCGAACTGCCAGAAGCAGACGATCATCAGAAAGTTAAACACGTCGTAGCCGACGTAAATCGTGCGAAAAACCCAGCCCAGCTCGAGTCCGACGCCGACGCGGGAGACGAGGATGAGGATGGCGACCGCGGGGAGCAGCCCGAAGAGCAGGCGCTCGATCCGGACGCGGTGGGCGTATCGCTGGAAGACGAGACTGGTCAGGATCATGGTCGCCGCCTGCGGCAAATACATGCCCGATAACGCGGTGTTGTCGAAGCGGCTCAAAAAGAGCGCATCGGCTGCCGTCCTGCCCAGGATGGAGGCGGCGACCGTGCAGAAAAAATAGAGGAACAGCAGCGCGACCTTCGCGTACTCGCCGCCGTTCCCCGCTCCCTGGCCGGCGAACCGGCCGAGTATGGTACTCCATTTGTTGGCAATCAGACGGGTGTTCCCCTTTGGAGGCTTGGAATGTAAGACGTTAAGAGGACTAGCGGCCGGCAGGCGGCGGGCCTGCGATTTTCCTTACTTGATGGATCGAAATTTTGTCGCCGTTTTCCTCATGATACAGGGTAGGGCCGTGGACGCGGTCGATAAAGAGGATGCCATCGAGGTGGTCGATCTCATGCTGGATGCACCGGGCCAGAAAACCGTCGGCATGAATCGTCTCGGTCTCGCCCTGCCGGTTCAGCGTCGTGATCGTAATCTCGTTGGCCCGCTTGACGATGCCCGCATAGCCGGGAAAGGACAGGCACGCTTCGGCGCCGATCTGCTCGCCCTTCATTTCCAAAATCTCCGGGTTCACCAGCTCGATCAGCCCGTCGCCGCAATCCATGACGATCACCCGCCGCAAAATGCCGATCTGGGGCGCAGCCAGTCCGGCCCGTCCGTCGGTCGCGTACAGCGTCTCCGCCATGTCGTCCAACAGCTTTTCGATGCGCGGCGTGATGCCGTCGGCAGGCTTCGACTTTTTCCGCAGCAGCTCTTCGCCGAACGGCAGTATCGTTCGAATCGTCATTCGCGTTCTCCGCTCCTTCCAAATATAGCTTTATTCTATCGCCTGCCTGCAGTTTTGTGAACCGTCGGACGCATGGGAAAGCGCAGTATTCGAGCCGATTTGACTACTTAAGAATGAAAAAACGGAAATTAATATCTTGTTTTGTTTAAAAATCCCATCTATGCTGGAGTCAATACGAGAATCGACGAAGGGGATGAGGATGATGAGAAATGGGTTGTTTTGGTTGGCGATCGCCGCTTTGCTCGTGTCATTGCCGGGATTCGCTTCGGCCGCGGCGGTTCCCGCGCTCGCCGGGAGTGCCGCGGCTCAAACGCCGGTCAAGGTGATCGTGACCGTTGGCGAACAGGCAAGCGTCGAGATTCCCGCGAAGCTCCGGCAGGGGCAGACGTTTGTGCCCTTCCGCGCTTTTATCGCTGCGCTCGGGGGGAAGGTCAGCTGGGACGACCGCACGAGCAGCGCGAATGCGACGTTAGACGGATCTACCGCCGCGATCACGGCGGGCGCGTCCAAATTTGTTTTTAACGGCGAGCAATATTTGTTGAGCCAGCCTTCCTGGATGAGCGTCGGAACGCTGTATGTTCCGCTCCGATCGGTCAGTCTGGCGATTGGCGCCAGCATCGCGGCGAGCGGGTCCCCGCTGACTGTGCGTGTGCATTACGAAAGGGCCGAACAGGAGCAGGAGTCGCTCGACGAGCGCCTGGCGCATTTGATGCAAGCCGTCTTCGAGCACCATGACGAGCTCATGGATGGCATCGGGGTGATGCCGCTGTCGGGAGACGTGGTGAACGGACAGGTGTGGATACAAATCCGAAGCTACGGGGATGTGGAAAGGAAGCTCGGCGATGCGGAGCTCGCCGCTGTCAGAGCTGCGATGTACCGGATTGCGGGCGAGGAATTTCCATTGATATTGGATGTCGCCGAGTGCTGCACCCGCGACCCGGATATAGTAGGCGTCGTCGAGAAGGTCGATACGACTCGCAAGGTGATTGAGGTATCGGGGGAGATTCGCGGAATAAAGCAGGAACTTCCTTTTTCCGTATCACTTTATGAGGATGCAAAGCTGATTGTGGACGGTACGATCGTAAAGCCCGTTTTTACCGAAGAGATGGTAGGCAAAACAATAAGGGCCTGGGAAACGGGGGTGCGGACGATGGCCTATAGGGCAGTCAAAGTCGAGCTGGACTAACATTGCCGCATAGGTACGTGTTCCATACAAAAGGACCGGCGATCTCGCGATCGATCCGGTCCTTTTACATTTCGCCTTCAGTTTTTCTTCTGCGCGGCGATCGCCTCGGCGAGCTCGTTCAGCTCCGTCCAGCGCTCGAGCAGGGTGTCCAGCTTCGACTCTTGCTCCGCCAGTTCGGTCGTGAGCTGCTGCAGCCGGTAAGAGTCGCTCGCCGCGTCCTCCATTTGCCTGCCCAGATGCGCCATTCGCTCCTCGGCTTCGGCGATCCAGCCGTCGATTTGCTCGTAGTCCTTAAGGTCCTTGTACGACATTTTCAGCGCTTTGCCGCTCGCGCGCGCGTCGCCGGCACCGCCGGAAGCCGGGTCCGCCGGAGCGGGCGCAGCCGGTTTTTTTGACGTCGCAGCATTTTGCGCCGCAGCTTCGAGCGCCTGCTGCTTTTCCGCATACGCCTGATAATCCGAATAGTTGCCCGTATGCTGGCAAATGACGCCGTCGCCCTCGAATCCGAAGATGCGATCGACCGTCCGGTCGAGGAAGTAGCGATCGTGCGAGACGACAAACACGACGCCGGGGAAGTCGTCCAGATAGTCCTCGAGCACCGACAGCGTCGCGATATCCAGGTCGTTGGTCGGCTCGTCGAGCAGCAGCACGTTCGGCGCCTCGGTCAGCACGCGCAGCAGCTGCAGCCGTCGCTTTTCCCCGCCGGAGAGCCTGGAGATTTGCGTCCACTGCGCCGAAGGCGGGAACAGGAATCGTTCCAGCATTTGCGCGGCCGAGATTTGTTCGCCCTCCGCCGTCGTGATCTGCTCCGCGCCTTCGCGGATATATTCGATGACCCGCAAGTTTTCGTCCATTTCCTCGTGCTCCTGGGAAAACCAGCCGATCCGGACAGTGTCGCCGAGCTCCACAGCGCCGCGATCCGGCTGCAGCCGGCCCGCGATCAGCTTGAGCAGCGTCGACTTGCCGCTGCCGTTGCGCCCGACGATGCCGACGCGGTCCTCCGGCACGGCCGTGTAGCTGAAGCCGTCGATGAGCATGCTGTCGCCGTAACGCTTGGTTACATCGTCAAGCTCCACGATTTTGCGGCCGAGACGGGAGGAGGCGACGGAGATGTCGAGCTTGCCGGCCGCTGCCTTGGGGGCGTTCGCCTTGAGCGCCTCGTACCGGTCGATGCGCGCCTTCTGCTTCGTGGAGCGGGCCTGAGCGCCGCGGCGAATCCAGGCCAGCTCGTTGCGCAGCAGGTTTTTGCGCTTCGCCTCGGAGGCGGCCTCGCGCTCCTCGCGTTCAAGCTTCAGCTCCAGGAAGCGGCTGTAGTTCGCTTCATAGAAGAAGGCGCGCCCGCGGTCCAGCTCCAGGATGCGATTGCTCACCCGGTCCAGAAAGTAGCGATCGTGCGTGACCATGAGCAGGGCGCCGCGGCGCTTCTGCAACATGCTCTCGAGCCAGGAGACCGACTCGTTGTCGATATGGTTGGTCGGCTCGTCCAGGATGAGAAGATCGGACGGCTGCAGGAGCGCCGCCGCCATCGCGACACGCTTGCGCTGGCCGCCCGACATCGTGTCGACTGCCATCTCGAAGCTCGTAATGCCGAGCCTGGCGAGCGCGGTCTTGGCGTCGGTCTCCATCGTCCAGGCGTCGAGCTCGTCCATCCGCTGGCTGGCCGCGATCAGCTTCTCCTGCAGACCGGCCCGCTCGGGCTCGAGCTCCAGCGCTTCGAGCGCGGCCGCGTAAGCGCGCAGCGCGGCGAGCTGCGGCGAGTCGCCGCCGAGCACGTGCGAGAGCGCCGTCTCTCCGGGCGCGAAGACCGGATCCTGCGCGAGCATGCGGATGCGCGTGCGTCCCGCCGCGCTGATTCGGCCGGCGTCCGCGGGCTCGATGCCGGCGACCGCCTTCAGCAGGCTGGACTTGCCGGTACCGTTTACGCCGATGATGCCGATCTTGTCGCCTTCCTCGATGCCGAAGGAGATGTCTTCGAAGAGGACCTTGTCCCCGTAGCTTTTCGTCAAATGTTCGACCGTAAGGATCGTAGCCATGCGTTACCACTCGCTTTATATTTATATAGAAGAGAACTGGAATTAAACGTATCATACCATATTCCCGGCAAGGGGCGCTTACCGGCCGTCCGACTCGGCTAGAAGAGCCTCTGTCAGGCAGTTGAAATTTTTTTTGAAATTGGACTTGCCATGGAGGAGAGCGGCGTGCTATATTATAAGAGTTCTTTACAGGTCCTTAGCTCAGCTGGCAGAGCAGTTGACTCTTAATCAACGGGTCGTGGGTTCGATCCCCACAGGGCCTACCATCCCGTAAACGACGAGAACGGCGGCGATTTTCGCTCCGTTCTCTTTTTATTTTGTCTGAGCTGCGTACGGAGCGTACGATTGGAATAAGACGTTCGCGTATCGTTATTTCGTCAATGGGGATCTTTGCGTGCGATTTAAGAATACGGCATATCGCTATCGTGCCTGCAGAGACGATTTGTCTCCAGATAACGATGTCGCGCATCGTTAAGTTGCTCCGGAAGCGGGCTGCGCAGCTGATAAGGATTTGGCACATCGCTAATGTACCTATACGCGCTGCGATCCGCCGGCGGATTCGTCCCTCGAAAAAAAATTTCGAAAAAAGCTTGGCATTCCTGTCCCGGCTGTGTTATATTATAAAAGTTCTTTACAGGTCCTTAGCTCAGCTGGCAGAGCAGTTGACTCTTGATCAACGGGTCGTGGGTTCGATCCCCACAGGGCCTACCACCTCTAAAGTTCAAGAGCAGCGACGATTATCGTCACTGCTCTTTTTGCGTTGTTTACTTGTTCCGCGGCTTGACTTTCGATTATCCTAAGAATAGGATTTCCCTATGACAAACGAACGTTTAACGAACGGGAGGCAGCTGCACATGGAGACGATGAATGACGGCTTGGAGGACGACCTGCGATTGTTCCGCATCTGGTCGCGCGCGTCGCGCGCGATCTTCAGCAATGTCGGACGGGATATCGAGAGTCACGGGCTCAGCCCCGACAACTTCATGATCCTCGAGCTGTTATACAATAAAGGGCCGCAGCCGATCCAGAAGATCAGCGAGCGGCTGGAGATCCCGAGCGGCAGCATCACGTATGTCATCGACAAGTTGGAGAAAAAGGGCTACGTCGAGCGGAGGCAAAGCCAGGAGGACCGCAGGACGTCGAACGCGGTGCTGACCGACGATGGCCGCACCTTGTTCGACGATATTTTCCCGAAGCACACGGCCATGATCTCGCGAAATCTGTCCGTCGCCTCGGCGGAGGAGAAGCGCACGCTCGCCGAGCTGCTCAAGCGGATCGGGCTGCATGCCGCGGCGATGGGTGAGGAAGGATAAGGCTGAAGACGGGATGTGAAGCGCGTCCCCAGTCGTTAACCGCTAGCGGCATCCGGCATCGGCACGAACAGCAGAACGAACGGCAGGTTGCTGCCCGCTGCCGGGCTGATCGCGATGTCGACTTCCTCTTCGGCGTCGCCCGTCCGGTACAGCACGCTTGCTTCGTTCTGGATGCCGGCGGCGCCCAGGTGGGAGAAGGTCACAGTTCGACCGTTGACGAGCGCCGCGCCTGCATACATGCCGCCGCGCGGATTGAATACGATCAGCGTTCGCGGCGCGACCTTGCGCAGCTTGATGTTGTACAGCAGACCGTAGTTCCCCGAATTTAGGGCGACTGTATTCAGAATGCCGTCCGTTCCTTCCTGGAACGGGTCCGCCGCATTGTCGGTCAGGGAGAGCTTGACCATGCGGTCTCCTACAGGCTCGGCATAATCGAACGTCCTCGTCGCGCCGGCGAATGTGCCCCTTACGATCCACTCCCGGGGGTCCAGCGCAGGCAGACTCGGCAGCGCGAGGAGCGGATCGCTGCCCTCCGTCGTCATCAGGACGGTATAGCGGATCTCCGCGTCGCTGCTTACCTCGCCGGTGAACGTAATGACGTCGCTGTCCGACATGGCCGGAAGGGATTGGAGATCGGCGAACAGCAGGGCGCTTTGGCCAGGTTCCAGCATGATGGCCGGATCCGCCGTGCCCGAAGAGAGCGCGCTCAGATACCTCGCCAGCGACATCTTGCCGGCCTGCCCGGGAGAGTAGGTCGGGCCCGCCGCACCTGAAGCTCCGGGCGTGAGTGTGGCGGACGTTGTACCGGCGTTCGTCGCCACGATATGAAGCTTCATTTTTCGACCGGAGCTGTTCTTATGGTGCAGCAAAAAGCGAACCGGTCCCGTTGCGACGTCCCCATATAGAATGCCCTCCTCGTAAACGGTCTCCGGGCCGGTGCTCCGGAGCAGCACGGGTCCTTCCGTGCGATAGGTGTAAGGCAAAGCTTCCATCGTTTTTACGCCGACGCCGTCCACCGCGATGTTTTGCCCCACAGGAGCGAACAGCAAATCGTAAGTCTCTTTAGTGTACATCACCTCGTCTTCGATGCGAATCGTGCGGCTGAAGGCGGACACCGAGCCATAGCGGTCTTTGACCGTAAGCGTGACCGTCCGGTCGCCAGGCTCAAAGTAAGCGTCCTGCTTCCCTGTCCAGCTGCGCGCCACGATTGCGCCTTCCGCGTCCGTGCTGAGGTCGGAAAATTGGACAGGCTCGCCGATCTTGTACGACGGCTTGTCCGTCTCGAAGTAAGCTTGGGGCAGCGCATGGGGGGCGCCGAGCTGCAGGACGAGCGATGATCCGGATGCGGACAGCGGCAGATTCAAGCCTTGCGCGATCGAGGTCAAAGGCACCATCAAGACGTAACGGTCCGCATACGGCGCACCGTTCATCGCGCGCGCAACGCCGTCGACTTTAAATTGTTTGCTCCCCGCCTTGTACCTGAGCGATATGCCTCCGGCGGACAGCACGGTCTCGCCCGTCGCGGGATCCGCCGACAGCGAGCCCTGCAGACGTTCCGCCATGAAGCGGAGCGCAACGTAGGTCACGCCTTTTTTGACGACAACGGGGCGCGCCGCCATGTAGGTCTGTCCTTCGAATGCCGCATTTGCGCTGCCGACGGTGAGGAAAAGCTTGCCCGACACGTTCGTGCCGGATACTGCGCCAGACGCCAGGGCCGCGCTCTCCGCCCGGGCGGAGAGCGGCTTCAGCACCTCCGACGAACCGGCGGCGAGCAGTGCGGCTAAACTCCATTTTGCCAATCTCATGATGATGTAATTCTCCTCTCTTTACTTCAGGCCGACGACGAAGGCGCCGACCAGAATGATGCCGGCGCCGATCCAGCGGCTCAGGGGCACGGCCTCTCCGAACAGCTGCCAGGCGGCCAGCATGACGATGGCGTAGGTCAAACTTTGAAGCGGATAGGCGAGACTGAGCGGCATCCGGGACAGCACGGCGATCCAGGACAGCGTCGCGGCACCGTAGCAGATCGCCCCGAGCAGAAACAAGGGAGACATGAGCAAGCCCGGCAAGCTTTGCAGGCTGATGCCTCCGGCGACCAGCATCGCTTTTTTCCAAAAAAGCTGACCGGCTGCCAGCAGGACGATGTTGATCGCGAGCAAGAGACCGCTCATCGGCGCTGTCCGCCTTCGTCCGGCAATTGCCGGACGTACCGGGCATCGACGCGCTTGTCGTGCTGCTCGAGCAGCGCCAGCGTCTGCGTAAGCGTAATGACACGGCGCGTCAGCGTGGATACCGCGATCGTCAGATGCAGCAGCAGGAACAGCACGAACACAAGTCCAAGCAGGTACAACAGCGACGGCGCATAAACCACGCCGATCAGGCGAGCCATCCGGTCGATGACCGAAGGGAACAGCGATAGCGTCATCATGATGGCGCTGAGCGCCAGCCAGAGCAGCGCGTACTGCTCCCTGAGCTTGCGGCCGCGGATCATATAGACGAGTACGACGAAGAAGGAAGCGCTGAGCAGGAAGCTAAGCAGGTACAGATTAACCTTCATAGCGGACGCTCCATTTCTTTTTGCGCGTCTTCGCGATCAGCACGGCGACTGTGACTTTGCACATGTAATACACGGATTTGAACGGGGAAATGCTGGACTTGCCGGTCAGCCGCTCCCGCATGACGACGGGCACCTCGATGCATCGCAAGCCCTCGTTGTCCATCTCGACGAGCGCTTCGACCTCGGGGTAGTCCGTCGGATAATCGGAGGCGAACAGCGCGATCGCCCTCGGTCCGCACAGCCTGAAGCCGGACGTCGGATCGGTGACTTCGCGTCCCAGCAGCCGCGTGAGCAGCCCCGCCAGCAGCGCGATGCCCATCCGTCTGGCGCGGCTCGACTGGAAGCCCCGCCGCTCGACGAAGCGCGAGCCGACGACCATATCTGCGCCGCTTCGGGCGAGGGCAAGACGCATGCGGTCCATCTCCTCGGGAAGATGCTGCCCGTCGCCGTCCATCTGGGCGGCCAGGCGGTAGCCGCGCTCCGCCGCGTAGCGATAGCCGGTCTGAACGGCGCCGCCGATGCCGAGGTTGCAGCTTAAGGTGAGGACGGCGGCTCCGGCTGCGGCGGCCTCCGAAGCGGTCGCATCGGTCGATCCATCGTTGACGACGAGGATGTCGGCATCGGGAATATGGCTTCGAATATCGGCGAGGACGCCGCGAATGCCTTCGGCTTCGTTAAAGGCAGGGACAATGATGAGCAGTTCAGCCTGCTTCATACGTGACGCCCTCCTTCCCGGTGGCCGCGCCTTTGGAGCCGCGAATACGCTTCAGCGCCCAGCCGGCCAGCGCGGCGGCCAGCAGTCCGTCCAGCACGATGAGGATCGGCATTGCCGTGAAGTTGTATCTGTATTCGGGCACAAAGGCCAGGCGCGTCGCCGAGATCGTGGCCAAAAAGACGACCGGCAGCACCGCGGCGCTGCGCCATTTGCGCAGCATCAGCGCGCCGGAGAGCAACCCCCCGAGTACGATGACGACGTGGAATTGCTGCCGGAACGGAAAATCCAGGTACATCGGCGAGTGCCCGGAGCCAAAAAACATGCGGCCGTATATTTCGCGCAGCTTGCCGACGGTATACCATTTCACGTAGGTCCAGGTATGCTCGGTAAACCCGATGCGAAGGCGTTCTTTGGCGACCTCCATCTGCGTCTTGCCGTGACGGTCGACGAGTCCGTCTTCGTAGTTTTTGTTCGGATAAGTGCCGGCCGCGAACGGGTTGACCTGCGTCGACGCGATGATCGGCTTGTGGAGGGTGACGACGTTGCGGAGAATCCAGGGAGACAGCACGAGCGCCGTGCCGAGCCCGGCGCAGAGCAGAAGCTTGGCGGCATGGCGTGCGTCTTTGCGGATCAGCCAGAACAGCAGATAGGAGGCGGGCAGCAGGACGGCGAACTCGGAACGCGCAAGCATAGCCAGTCCGAGCGCGGCGCCCGCCAGTATGGATGCGCGGGGCGTCGGCTTGTCCAGCGCGGCAAGCTGCAGCGCGAGGTAAGCCAGCAGCAGGAGGGCGGCCAGCGTCTCCGTCAGGATGGCCCCGTTGGCCCAAATGAACGGCGGATAGACGGCCATGACGGCCGATGTCGCGAGCGCGGCGATCGGACCGCCGAGCCGGTTCGCGATGTACGCGGCGATCGCCAACGTCGCGAGACTTATTACCGCCTGCGCATAACGAATATAAGGGTACGGATCGTGTTCCGTATAGCCGGCCAGCTTGTATACGGCGGCCATGAATAGCGGATAGCCGGGCGGCACCTTCGCGTTCGGCGTCTCGCTTTTGTAGCCGTAAACCCCGTTCTCGATCAATTGGCGGACCATCTTGTCGTAATAGACGGTGTCGTGGGTAACTTGATGCGTGACGGAGGTTAAAAAATCGAATCTTAAAAAAGCGGCCAACGCGAACACGAGCGCGAACGCGAGGGCAAGCGCCGGCTTGAACACCGGCGTTCGGGATGGCGCTAACCTTTCCATGCCTATGTATCCCCTTCCTCTTCGTATCCTTGCTATCGAAAGCAAGTATAGTAGAGGAATCTTAACGGACGCCTGCACGAAAGCTTATCAAATCCTTAACAAACGCTGACGATGTTATGAGCGTTATAAGCTGCGCGCGACGGGCAATGCGATCTCGAACGCGGTCCGGCTCCTGTCGCTGCGGGCCTGGACGCGTCCGCCGTGCACTTCGGCGATGCTCTTGACGATGGCGAGCCCAAGACCCGTCCCGCCGGAAGCGCGCGAACGGTCCCCGCGGTAAAAGCGGTCGAAAATAAACGGAAGATCCATCGCGGGAATCGGCTCGCCATAGTTGATGACGCGGATGAGCGCGATATCGTCCCGGCGTTCGATCTCGATGTCCACGTACGGACTTCCGCTGCCGTGCGCGATCGCGTTGGAGACCAGATTTTCGAAGGCTCTCACCAGCAGATTGCCGTCGCCTTCGATGACGAGCGGCGCTTCCGGCGCGGCCAGACGGCAGGTCATCGAAGCCTTCTCGAGGATCGGCACGAACTCTTCCGCGAGCTGGCGCAGCAGGTCCGTCAGGTCCAGCTTCGTCCAGACGAGCGGCATGCCGCCTCCGATACGCGTATACTCGAACAGATCGTCGATCAGCTTTTTCAGCGAGCGCGCCTTTTCATAGGCGATATTGACGTAGTGGCGAAGTTCGACTTCGTCCTTGTACCGATCCTGCTCGATGACCTCCAGGAAACCCAGAATGGACGTGAGCGGCGTTCGGAGGTCGTGCGACACGCCGGTGATGAGGTCGTTTTTCGTTTTCTCGGCGTGCCGCTCGTCGCGAATCGAACGGTCGAGCTGCTCGGCCATCGCGTTGATGCTCTCGGCTATGCGGGCGAAGTCGCCGTACGAGCGGTCCATCTCGATCCGATACTCGAGCCGGCCGCCGGCCACGGCCTGCAAGCCCTCGGTGATGCGCTCCAGGTAGTCGGCCAGCTTGTCGGCGAGTCTGTCGATGCTGGCGGCTGCCTGCCCAAGCTCGTCGTTCGCGGTCGTGAACGAAGCCTGTCCGAGCTCGCCGTTCTCCATGCCGCGCAGCGCGTCGTCCAGCTCCTCCAGCCGGCGGATCGTGCTGCGGCTAAGCAGAAAATAATAGACGAAAAAGAGAACCGTTCCGAACACGACCAGCACGGGCGTAGAGCCGATGCGATTGATGACGAGCGCCATCGGCGGACGGAAGAAGGGAAGCCTGATCAAAAATTCGGCGACCAAATACAGGCCGTACAGCGTCGCTGCGTTCAGCGCGGCTGCGGCGAGTGCGGCTGCGAGGAACTTCCAGCGGATCGTGCGCAGCCATTTGAAGTCGAGCTTGAAGGGCATAAGTCGAGACACGCTTCTTTCTATGCGAAAATAAGGCGGGGAGGCTGCGTCCTTGGCAAGCCGGCCCTTATTCGGGATCGATCTTGTATCCGATGCCCCATACCGTCTTGATATAGCGGGGGTTCTGCGGATCCTTTTCGATTTTCTCCCGAAGCTTGCGGATATGGACCATGACCGTATTTTTGGACTCCATGAACGGTTCGTTCCATACTTCCTGATAAATCTTGTCCATGCTGAGCACGATGCCGCGATTGACGGCGAGCAGACGCAAAATGGCGAACTCGCGCGGCGTTAGCTTGACTTCCTCGCCGTCGGCCGTGACCTTGTGCGTGGCGGTATTGATGACGAGATCGTCGATCTCGAGCTGCGACTCGTCGCGGACGTCGGGCCGTCCGAACTGCTTGTACCGCCGCAGCTGAGACTTCACGCGCGCCACCAGCTCC
>NZ_JAGXJW010000090.1 GCF_019091135.1 Cohnella sp. GbtcB17
CATGAAGCAGCGGGGCGCGATCGCGCGGGCGCTCGTCATGGCCCCGGAGATTCTGCTCATGGGCGAGCCGTCCGCCGCGCTCGACGAGCAGACGAGGCTGCTGCTGCACAAGGAGCTCGAGCAGATCTGGCTGAGCACGCGGAAGACGATCTTGTTTATCACGCACAACATCCGCGAGGCGGTCACGCTGTCGGAACGGGTGCTCGTCATGTCCACCCGGCCGGGACGGATCAAAAAAGAGTTCCGCGTGCAGGCGGCGCGGCCGCGGGAGCCGGGCGATTCGGTGCTGCATTACATCGAGCGCCAGATCATGGACACGTTGGCCGCCGAGCTGGAGAAGGTGGCGAAGGAGGAATACGGCGATGACTACACTTTGGAGAAAAGCGCTCTTTCTCCTTCTGCTGCTCATCATATGGGAGACGGCATATAGGACGATGCACTGGGGCTGGCGCTTCCCGTCGGCGTTGCAGACGATGCGGACGTTCTACGACGGCATGGCGGACGGCCAGCTCCTCAAGGCGACGCTCGGCAGCCTGCGGCGCATCCTCGTCGCGTTCGCGCTGTCGTGCGCCATCGGCGTGACGCTGGGCGTCCTGTTCGCACGGAGCCGGCTGCTGGACGAGACGTTCGGCTTCGTCGTCGTCGCGCTGCAGACCGTGCCGAGCATCGCCTGGCTGCCCTTTGCGATCATCTGGTTCGGGCTGAACGACTTCGCCGTCGTGTTCATCACGACGATCGGAGCGACCTGGACGATGACGATCGCGAGCCGGAGCGGGATCAAGAACATCCCGCCGATCTATCTGAAGTCGGCGCAGATGTTCGGTACCGGCCGCGGGCTCCGTCTTTTCTATCAGGTGATGGTTCCGGCTGCGATCCCGCAGCTTATCACGGGCATGCGCATGGCCTGGGCGTTCGCCTGGCGGGCGCTTGTGTCCGGCGAGCTCATCGCGCGCGGCGTTGGGCTCGGACAGCTGCTGGAGGAGGGGCGGAGCCTCGGCGACACCTCGCTTATGCTCTGCATCGTGCTCGTGATCGCGATTCTCGGCACGATCTCCGATCACCTCGTTTTCAAGCGCATCGAGGACCGGGTCTTGACGCTGTACGGGCTCCAGACAGCCAAAGCATAAGCTTAAATTGAAAAAGGAGAATGCACGATGTCTAAAAAAGCGATTTATGCAAGTATTGTTCTCGTCTTGATGCTGACCCTGCTGTCCGGCTGCGGCTCCTCCGGCTCCTCCAGTTCCTCTGGTTCCTCAAGCTCCTCAGGCTCGGAGAGCAGCGGCGGCTCCAAGTCGGCCGACCCGATCACGGTGAAGATCGGCCTGCTCAAAAACGTGACCCATGCGCCGGCCTTCGTCGCGATCAAGAAGGGTTATCTGCAGGACCGTCTCGGCGCGAACGTGAAGCTCGAAGTGCAGGGCTTCAACAACGGCTCCGACTTCTCGACGGCGATGGCGACGGGTGAGATCGACATCGGCTATGTGGGCCCCAGCCCGGTCATCAACCAATACGTCAGAAGCAAGAACATCAAGATCTTGTCCGGCGCGAACAACGGCGGCGCCGTGCTCGTGGCGAGGAAGGGCGCGGGCGTGACCGACGCCAAGGACCTGTCCGGCAAGCTGGTCGCCATTCCGACCAAGGGGAGCACGAACGAGATCTCGCTTCGTCTGCTCCTGGAGGAGCAGGGCCTCAAGGTGACGACGGACAAGAGCGGGGTGCAGATCATCGCGATGGCGCCGGCGGATACGCTGACGGCCATGAAGCAAGGCCAGGTCGACGCGGCTTTGGTGCCCGAACCGTGGGGCACGCAGATCGCGAACGAAGGCATCGGCGAGATCGCCGTCGACTGGGATCAGATTCCGCCCAACAAGGGCAATTACCCGCTGACGATCGTCGTCGCAAGCGACCGCTTCCTGAAGGCGCATCGGGATCTGGCCAAGTCGGTGCTTCTCGCCAACGAAGACGCCATTCAGTTTATCCAGGGGAACCCCGACGACACCTATACGCTGGTCAGCGACGAGCTGAAGGAACTGACCGGGAAGGGCCTGGACGCCGAGCTGATCAAGGCCGCGCTGTCGCACCTCAGCCTGACGACGAACATCGACCAGGACGCCTTGCAGGCCATGGCGCAGGTTGCGGTCGATGCCGGTTACATCAAGGACGTGGGCGCGGACGGTCTGGATCTGACAGGCTTGTACGATCTGTCATTGCTGAAGGAGACGCAGGAAGGCAAATAGACGACGAAGAAAGGAATGACAGCGATGACAGAGATCTTCATTCAGCCGCAGGAGAACTTGCGCCCGGATTACCACCCGAATCTGACCGTCGTTCTGCTCGGAACGGGTTCCCCACGGGCCTTCTACGGACGTGCGAAGCCCGGCGTCGCGGTGCTTGCCGGGCATAAGGCGTTCCTCGTCGATTGCGGGGGCGCCGCGGTGGACCAGCTGGTCAAGGCGGGCATCATGCCTCAGCGGATTTCCGACGTCCTGTTCACGCATCATCATTACGACCACAACGGCGGTTTTTTCGACGTCTTCATTACGAGCTGGCGCACGCATATTGCGGCGGAGCGCGTCTTCGAAGGCCGGTCGGTGCCCATGCACGTATATGGACCGGAGACGACGAAGGCGATCATCGGCCGCATGCGGGAGTCGTTCGAATTCGACGTCAAGCTGCGCATCAGCTATAACCTGTCGGACGAAGCCGGCTCGCGAATCGAATATACGGAGTGCAACGAAGGCGTCGTCTACGACAAGGACGGCATACGGATTACCGCCTTCGAGGTGGACCATCGCCCGGTGTATCCGGCTGTCGCCTATAAGTTCGAGTATAACGGCAAGACGGCGGTCATCTCCGGCGATACGATTCCGGTGGCGAGCATGGTGAAGCAAGCGGCCGGGGCGGATCTGCTCGTTCACGAGGCGTACAACAAGTCTTGGCTGGATGCCCAGATCGCGCAAAATCCGCAATACGAGAAGGCGCTGTCGAACCCCGCCAAGTATCATACGACGACGCTTGAGGCGGCGCACATCGCGCAGCGGGCCGGCGTCAAGCATCTCGTGCTGACGCATCACATTCCCGCGCCGGAGGCGAATCCCGCGGCGGAGCAAGCGTACGTCGAGGGAATGAGCGATATTTACGCCGGTCCGATTACGGTCGGCCGGGACTTGATGGCCTTCGAATTAAAGTAGCGGACAACCGCCGTCTACGGCAGGGGCAAAGGTACCTCTCGATCGCGCTGGGCATAAGCTGATAAATGCTAATCCGAGAGGGTGTGTGTGCATGTATCCTTATTACCCGGAAACCGTCCGCTCCCCCTGTCTTGACTATCGGAACGGGCCTCCCGCGCAGCAGCGGCTTACCTTCGTGCTCGTGCATGGCTCATGGGCCGACGCTCGATTCTGGGACGATATAGCGGCGGTGCTGCGCAGGAACGGGCATGTCGTCTATACGCCGGAATATGCCGGGCACGGAGGAGATCCGAACAAAAAGGTCACGCATGCGATGATCACGAAGTCTGTCGTCGACTTTATAACGAAGCTGAACTTGCGGGATATCGTTCTCGTCGGGCACAGCTTCGGCGGAACGGTCATTCAGAAGGCGGCCGAACAGGTATCTGCGCGCATCAAGCGTCTCGTCTTTTGGGACGCCTTCGTATTGAAGGACGGCGAATCGCTGGCGGACGAGGTGCCGCCCCAAACGAGGCAAGGCTTCGAGCAGCTCAGGGCAAGCTCGAAGGACGATACGATTATGCTTCCGTTCGCGCTGTTCCGGGATTCGTTCGTGAATACGGCTGCCTTGGACGTAGCCCAATGGATCTACGCAAGCGTCGCTCCGGAGCCGGCCGTGCCGCTCTTCGAGAAGCTGGATCTTAAAGCGTTCTATGCGTTGCCAACGCCCAAAAGCTATGTGTATTTCTATCAAGACAACGTATTGCCGCAAGGAGAGGGCTTCGGCTGGAATCCGCATATGTCCACGCGGCTCGGTCTGTTCCGGCTGATCGTCGGCGATGGGGACCACATGACGGATTCGCGTACAAGGCCGGCTATGGTGGCGCAAAAGCTGTACGAGGCGGGACGGGACTGATCGTCGACGGCCGGCACCGCCGGGGTCAACGATGCTTGTTACCGGGATCGTCCTGCCGGGCGATTTTGTAATCCAGCATTTTGTTAAGCGTGGCCAGCACCTGATCGTATTCTTCCTTCTTGCGCTCGATCTCTTTCATCTTGGACAACACCCAGTCGATCCCCTGCTGCGTAGTCGTCGTGTTCGTATCCAGGCCTTGCAGGATCTGCTTCAGTTCCGTCAGCGAGCAGCCGACGCTTTGGAATCTCTTGACAAGCTTCAGACGCTCGATCGCTTCGTCGAAATAATGGCGATAGTTGTTCGTATCCCGCCGGACGTGACGCTCGTCCAGCAGCCCCTCCTTTTCGTAGTAACGAATAGTATGGACCGATAATCCGGTCCGCTCGGCGAGTTCCTGAATTTTCATCCCCGACGCTCCCTGTGAACGGCTTGCATTAGAGTCAACTCTATAGTTTACAGTAAAGCCGTGATTATCAAAAGCATAAGGAGTGATCGGGATGAAAATTTTCGTAACGGGAGCAACGGGGTATATCGGTTCGGCCGTCGTCGGAGAGCTGATTCGGGCGGGTCATCAGGTCGTCGGCCTAACGCGCTCGGATCGCGGTGCCGCGGCGCTTAAAGCTGCGGGGGCCGAGGCGCATACGGGGACGCTTGAAGATCTGGACAGCCTTCAGAGCGGCGCGGCTGCGGCAGACGGCGTTATTCACCTGGCGTTCAGGCACGACTTCTCCGACTTCGCCGGTTCGCTCGGCATGGATCTCCGCGCCGTCGAAGCGATGGGCGAGTCGCTCAAGGGCTCCGGCAAGCCTTTTGTCATGACAGCGCACGCGAACGGCGAAGCGTCGGAACAGGCGGCGCTGGCGTTGACGTCGCAAGGCGTGCGGGCATCGATCGTATCGCTTGCGCCGACCGTGCACGGGGAGGGCGACAAGGGCTTCGTGCCGAGGCTGATCGACATTGCCCGCGAAAAAGGCGTAGCCGCCTATGTCGGCGACGGAACCAATCGTTGGCCCGCGATCCACCGTCTCGATGCTGCGTCTTTGTTCCGTCTGGCCGCAGAGTCCGCTCCGGCAGGCGCGCGGCTTGACGGCGTGCACGATGAGGGTGTACCCTTCCGCGACATCGCAAGCGTCATCGGCAAGCATCTCGGCCTGCCGACGGTCAGCATCTCGCGCGAAGAAGCGAACGACCACTTCGGGTTTCTCGGCATGCTGGCAGCGCTCGACATCCCGCGGTCGAGCGCGCAGACGCAGGCGCTTCTGGGATGGCGTCCGGTGCACGCCGCGCTAATCCCGGACCTCGAGCAGGGCCATTATTTCTCGAAGTAAGCGTTTTGCAGAGGCGACGCCTTGACGGCGTTGCTTCGCCGCCGGTTCCATAGTATACTCGGAACCAAGTATGCAAAGGAGGTGAAGGTAGGATGAATCGGGAGTTTGTGAATAATCAGGTGAGCCGGCTGCCCATCGCGATGGCTGGCATCGTTCATGGTTTTCGGCAGGACGGGAGCAGTCTGCCCTTTTTGAACCATACGATATCACAAACTCGCGAAAAGGCTCCTACCTTGACCTAACGGATCGATCCGATTAAGGCGTAGGGAATTTTCCCTGCGCCTTTTTCTATTGGGCTAAGACGGGTAGGGCCTCGCCCCAGGAGGAACCCCCATGTTAACGATAAACTGCCAAAATGTGAAAAAATACAATGCCGCCCAGCTGGTGCTCGAGAACGTAACCTTCGAGCTGCACGACGGCGAAAAGGCGGGGCTCGTCGGCCGCAACGGAGGCGGCAAGACGACGCTGTTGCGCATGATCGCCAAGCTCGACGCCCCGGACGAAGGCATGCTCGCGGTTCGCAAAAACGCGCGGATCGGTTATTTGCGCCAAATGCCGGACATGCCCCCCGGTACGACCGTGTACGACGTGCTGGCCGCCGGCTTCCGGGAGCTGCTCGATTGCCGGGAACGGATGACCGTGCTCGAGTCAGAGATGGCATCGCCGGATGTGAGGCCGGAGCGATTGGAGCGTCTGCTCGCGTCCTATGCGCAGCTGCAGGAGCGATATGAGCGGGACGGGGGCTACGAACTCGACGCCCGGATCGATCAGGTCGCGGACGGCTTGCGTTTTCCCCGGGCGTGGTACGACCGTCGCTACGATTCGTTGTCCGGCGGGGAGAAGACGAAGGTCGGTCTCGCCTCGCAGCTGTTGATGGAGCCCGAGCTGCTGCTGCTGGACGAACCGACCAACCATCTCGACATGGCCGCCGTGGAGTGGCTGGAGGATTTTCTGCTGAAGTACCGTGGGGCTTGCTTGATCGTGTCCCATGACCGGTACTTTCTCGACCGGGTCGTCACCAAGATCGTGGAGCTCGAGGACGGAGAGTCGACCGTATTTCATACGAACTACACGCAGTACGTCAAGGAGAAGGAAGAACTGCTCCTCCGGCAGTTCGCCGACTACCAGGAGCAGCAGAAGCAGATCAAGAAAATGCGGGAGACCATCAAGCAGTTGATGGATTGGGGGAGAATCGGCGATAACGGCAAGTTTTTTCGCAGGGCGGCCAGCATGCAGAAAGCGCTCGATCGCATGGAGAAGCTGAAGCGTCCCGCCATCGACCGCAAGGAAGCGGCGTTCGAGCTGCGGCCCTCCGAACGATCCGGGAAGCAAGTTGTTATCCTGGACGGCGTAGCGAAGCGATATGGGGCGAAAACCGTTCTCGCCGGCGTCACGGGAGAGCTTCGCTATGGCGAAAAGGTCGTACTGATCGGAGACAACGGCTCCGGCAAGTCGACTCTGCTGAAGCTGATCCTCGGAGAGATTGCCGCGGACGGAGGAGAGGCGCGGCTTGGCGCCCGCGTCGACGTCGGCTATCTTGCGCAGCAGCAGCTCCCGGACCAGCCGGAGACGTCCGTGCTGGACTACTACCGGAGCGGAGCGGGACTCGATGAGGGCGAGGCCCGCAATCGGCTGGCGGCTTATCTTTTCTACGGCGCCGACGTGTTCAAGCCTGTCCGCACGCTCTCCGGCGGCGAATGGACGCGTCTGCGGCTGGCGCTGCTCGTGCACAAGAAGCCGAACCTGCTCATTCTGGACGAGCCGACGAACCATATGGACATCGCGTCGCGGGAGGCGCTGGAGGAAGCGTTGGACCAATATCCGGGGACGTTGCTGATCGTGACCCACGACCGGTACCTCATGAACCGGCTGGCACAGCAGGTATGGGCGTTGGATCAGGGGCGCTTGGCGGCTTATCTGGGTGGATTCGACGACTATAGGACCGAGAGCCGACGCAGGCAAAATGAGGCCGGTGGCTCGCGAGAGATCCCGGCGCGATCCGAGGAGCGACCCGAACGGAAAAGCGCGCTGACGTCCGCCGCGCCAAGCGAGCGCGGGCGTTTGTCCGGCGAGCGGCTCGAGGCCGAGATTGAAGAGACGGAGCGCCGCCTGGCGGCGCTCGAAGACTTGATGGGCGAACTGCAGCAAGACGGGGAAGCGGTCGCCCGCATGCAGTCCGCCTGGGAGGAGCGCGAGGCGCTTCGGGAGCGGCTTGATCGGCTCATGGAGCGGTGGATAGAAGCGCAAGGCGAATAGCCGGGGACAACATACGGATCTGGGCAATCGGGCATACAGTATCCCAATCAACGCGATGGAGGTTACCCGATTGTACGACAACCCAAGGCAGACACAGCCCCAGCATCAGCACCTGGCATGGCACGAAACGATGGAGCTGCACGAGACGGTCGCATTTCAATCCAATCATCTGATGGCGTTCAAAATGCATATCGGTGAAGTGAAGGACCCCGGACTCCGGCAGCTGTATCATGAGACGATTCGCTCGCTCGAGCAAAACCTGAAGGAGCTGCTCCCCTTCTACCAGGCGGCGCCGACGAGCGAACTGCGTACCGGTACGGACGACAAAACGGCCTTCTTCGCGGCGCACCTGCTGCTTTTCGCCAAGACCGCCGTTCGCAACTACGCGATCGCCATTACGGAGACGGCCACGCCCGCGCTGCGCGATACGCTCGTGAAGCAGCTGGATCAGGCGATTCAGCTCCACTACAAGGTGTTCGCCTTTATGCAGAGCAAGGGACTGTACCCCGCGTACGATCTGAAGCTGCTTCTGGCGAGCGATCAGAAGAACGCGGCCGAGGCTTTAAAAATGAAATAATCGCAGGGATCCACGCACGGCGGCCACTCGGCCGCCTTTTTTGTGATCCGACACTGCCTTGGATGGGCATAATGGATTCATCCACCATGCGAGGACGGAGCTGCGCGACATGGAAAAGAATCCACCCTATGTGATCCTGGCCGAAGAACGGGCCCCCGAAGGGATAGAAAACTGCCAGCTTTGCGAGCTGGCGGGGCAGCGGACGCGCGTCGTATGGGGAGAAGGCAGCCCGGACGCGCCGATCATGATGATCCTGGATAACCCCGGCGCCAGAGAGGACCGCGAAGGCAACGCGTTTCTGTGCGGCACCCGGGAGACGCTCCAGCTCGGCATGCGCGAAGCGGGCATCGATACGAGCGACGTATTCGTGAGCTATCTGCTGAAGTGCCGGCCGCTGCGCGCCTACAACAAGCCGGAGGCCAGAGCGGCTTGCCTTCCCCACCTGCAGATGCAGATCTTGCAGAAGCGCCCGCTTGTCCTGTTTGGATTCGGCAATGTCGTTTCCGAAGCGTTGTTCCCGGAGCTTGAGGATGCCAGCGTCAAGGCGCTGCGGGGCAGCTGGCTGTCGTATCAGGATACGCCCATCGGCTTCACCTATCATCCGCTTGCGGTCCGAAGGCGGCCCAATTTGCTGAAGTATTTTATCGAAGATCTGAACGGGTTAAACGAGAAGCGGAAGGCGCTGGCAGGGGAGTGATCGCGTGTCAGGCATAGCGCACGGCCGCTTGGCGGGTCGTTCTATTTCGTCTTTAGAGCAACACCTCGTACTGCGCCGCCTCCACCCACGACCCCGCCGCGAAGTCCCTGCCCCTCACGAGCACGCGATCTGCATAGACCTCGACGTAGTAGCCCTGGCTGCCTTCTTTCCGTACGTCCTCGTCCGTCCACAGGTAAGCGACGGATGCGGCATTGAACATGGCCGGTGTCCGGCCGTCGCCGACCGCATGATTGCACGGAGCTTCCATTTCCCAATGACCGTGCCCGGTAAAAAGGAAGGTTCGCGGATATCTCGCCAGGATCGCCTTCAGCTCGTCGTCTTGCGTCACGCCGTACCATTTCTGCGCTTCCATCGATCCGGCCGTCGTATTTTTAAGCGGTTGATGGAGAAAAACGAACGCAGGCTTGCCGGCAGCCGCTGCCTCTCCCAGCTTCGCGTCCAGCCATTGGAGCTGCGTCTCCGACAGATCGCAGAACAGCTCCAGGCCCTGCTCGGTTCCGAGGAAAAGAAAAGCATAGCCGTCGATCCAGTGATCGTGGTAGGCGGCTGTCATGCCCGTCGCGGACAGGAAGCTCCCGAGGCGCGACGCCCAGACGCCCAGGCCGACGTCGTGATTGCCTGTAGCCATATAGATGGGCGGCAGCTTATCCTGATAGAGTCCGACGATCCGCCGCAGCTCTTCGTATTCGGCGGGAAAACCGTGGTCGGTCACATCCCCGGCATGCATGATGCCAACGCTGTTCGGCGCGTTGTCCGCGATGTCCCTCAGGGACTGCTCAAAATTCCGGTTGTAGAGATGGTCCGGATCCGCCGTCACGTGCGTATCGGTGATAACTTGAAACGCAATGAGCGGGTTTTCGCCGTTTCGCCTCATAAATGGTCCCCCCTCGCCGAATGGCGCACGCGTTTAATGGCCGTTTTTGCTGATGTTCAACCCGATGACGCCGACAATGATGATGCCGATCCAGAGCATCGAGCTGAGCGGCAGCCGTTCCTGAAAGATCATGTAGCCCGCGACCGAGATCAGCACGATGCCGATGCCGGACCAGATCGCGTAGACGACCGCGACTTGCATATAGCCGAGCGCAAAGTTAAGGCAAGTAAAGCTGATGCCGTAAAACAGAAACATCAGCAGCGAGGGAACGAGACGCGTGAAGCTCTCCGACAGCTTCATCGAGATCGTGCCGGAGAGCTCGAAGACGATCGCCAAGCTCAGCAGAAGCCATCCCATCGTTGTCGCACCTTTCATGTTGCGCTGTCTTCCTTCACGATGCGCAGCTCCCGCAAGGTAGCGACGACCGCATCCGCTTCAGGCCCGTCCAGGCGCTTGCCAGGTCCGGAAGACGCGGCAGGGGTGCCGGGCTCGGCAGGTGCCGCAGGCTCGGCGATCAAAATCGCCGCAGCCGCGCCGGCTTCCTTGGCCATGCGCATATCGCCCCGGGTATCGCCGATGACCGCGAAGCGCCCGCCGCCAAGTCCCAGCCGCTTGCATGCGAGCAGCGCCATATCGGGATAAGGCTTGCCGCGCTCGACCTGATCCGTCCCGACAACCACGTCGAACCGATCCAGAATACCGAGCCATTCCAGATGCTTGACGGCCGCCTCCGTCTCGTCTGCCGTCACGACGGCGAGCGGCACGCCTGCTTGTCGGCAGTCCTCAAGAAACTCGAGCACGCCCGGCAGCAGACGGGCCGCGCGCACCGCCTCGAGCTGCGCGTCCGCCGCAAGCTTGGCCTCCGCGGCGAGCGTCTTCGCCTCCGCCCAGGACAAGCCGGACCGGTAGCCATGCCAGGCCAGGATCGCCAGCATCTCTTCCACGGTCCCCATGGCCAGCGGTCCGTTGCGATCGTAGTCGACGACGGGGCCGCCGTCTTCCGTGCGGATCGCCCCCCACAGCGCTTCCAGATCGGCGCCGATCGGCGGCAATTCTCTCTCCTGAAGCGAAGCGGAGAACCGGGCGAGCAGATGCTCGCTCCAGTTCCCCCATGTATAGATAAAGTCCAGCAGCGTCCCGTCCTTATCAAATAGAATGCCGTCTACCCGATAGGACGCGCCCGCCGCCCGCAGCACCGCCATGCGGATTCCTCCTACTTGTTGATGCGATCCAGCTCGCGCTGCGCCGTTTCTTTAGCCGCCTTCAAAGCTTGTGCAGCCGGCATATTTTTGATCTGAACGTTGTCTGCGGCCAACTTGAGCGCATCGGAGATCTTGCCGCCGGTCGGATCCGCGAACGGCGAAGAGCCATGGGCCGCCTGCTTCAGCGGAATTGTGATTTGCGGATTCGTCTTGCTGAACTCCACGAACGCCGGATCCTGCTGCGCGGACTGGCGCACCGCGATATAGCCGGTGTTCATCGACCAGAAGGCCGTATTTTCCGCGCTCATGAAATACTGGAACCACTTAAAGGCCGCCGCTTGCTGCTCCGCGCTCGCCTTCGCCGGGATACCCGCCATGATCGCCTGGGCGACAGGCTTGCCCGCGCCGACGCCTTCCCAGCCCGGCTGCTCCATCGCGCCGACAATGTTGAAGTCCAGATCGCCCTGGTCGCCGCTGGAGCCCGTGTAGCCTGCCGCCTGCCCCTTCATCACGTCGTCGATCGTCTTGTACCAGTACTCCCAGCCTTGCCCGCCGGAGTGGATGCGCATGATCTTGTCGTCATGAATCCATTTGCGGAACAGCTCCCACGTGTCCACCCACTCCGGAGAGTCGATGAGCACCGTCTTGCCGTCGTCGCTCAGCATTTTGCCGCCTTTGCTAAGCGCGGCGTCCATCATATTGTCGTAGCCCCACATCGGCTCCCAGCCGTAGAACGTCGTTTTGCCGCCTTCCTTGACGGTCATCTTCTCGGCCGCCTTCGCGAGGGCTTCCCACGTCGTCAGGTCTTCGGGCTTCAGGCCCGCCTTCTCCAGCGCGTCCTTGCGATAATACATCACCTGCGTCGTGCCGTACATCGGCAGGAAGTACTGCTTGCCGTCCACTTGGCCTTGCTCGAGGAAGGTCGGGATGACGTCGTCTTTGTTAAAATCGGCGGAGGCCGCAATCAGCTCGTCCAGCGTAGCGTAATAGCCCTTGCGCGCCCAGTCTACGTTCGAGGACAGGACTGCGGCCGGCACGGTGCCGGAAGCGATCGCCGCCTGGAGCTTCTTCTCCGTCTCCGAATAGTCGCCTTGAACGACCGGCTTCACGATGACTTCCTGCTGCGAAGCGTTGAACTTGTCGATCAGCGTCTGCATGTTCTCGCCAAGCTTGCCGCCCAGGCCGTACCAGAACTCGATCGTGACCGGCGCCTTCGGCGTCTCCGCCGATGCGGAGCTCGTCTCGGATGCGGATGCCGAAGCGGACGCTTCGGAGGATGGCGCGTCGGAAGGCGATGCCGCCGATCCCGAATTGCCCGAATTGCTCGAGCCGCAAGCCGTCAAAGCCATAATCGTCGCAAGCGCCAATCCCGCCGTCGTCTTTTTCATCGTTTTCATAAGTCGTTCTCTCCGCCTTTTCTTTGGTATAGGTTAGGTTGCGTTATCCCTTGCTGGCGCCGGCCGACAGGTTCACGCTCTGCATGATCGTCTTCTGCGTCAGCAGGAACAGAACAAGCAGCGGCAGAATCGTAAATGCGCTGGCGGCCATGATGAGCGGCCACTTGAGCCCGTATGCACCTCCTTGCACGAAGAAGCTTCGCAGGCCGGCCGACACGAGCTGCAGATCCGGATTTTTGGTGATGAGCATCGGCCAGAAGTAGTTGTTGTACTGCTCGATAAAGGTGATGAGCGCCAGCACCGCGAAGGAAGAGCGAGCGAGCGGGAATACGATCGTCCATAAAATGCGGAGTTGCGAAGCGCCGTCGATCTGCCCCGCCTCCACCAGCTCGTGCGACACTTGGAGGAACGCCTGGCGGATGAGAAAGATCGAGAAGATGCTGACGCAGTTCGAGAGAATAATGCCCGCATACGAGTCCAGCAGACCGAGGTTGCTCAGCACGACGTAGCCGGGCAGGTAGACGGCCGTGACCGGCACCATGTAGCCGACGAGGATCAGCGCGGTGAACGCGTTTTTCAGCCGAAAGGACATGTGCGTCATGGCATAAGCCATCATCCCGGAGTTGACGATCTGGATGACGACGATTGCCGCGGCGACGAGAATGCTGTTCCCGAGATAGCGGGCGAACGGAGCGGCGTCCCACGCATCGGCGAAGTTGCGCCAGAGCGGATCGTGCGGCCACAGCGTGGGCGGGAACTGCCAGATCTCATCGTTCGTCTTGAGCGCGCTCATCGCCATCCAGTAGAAGGGGAAGGCCATGAGCAGGGCGGCTGCGGCGAGAAAAAGGTGCGAGAGCAGGCGGCGGACGCCGCTGCGTGGGTGCATCGATATCCCTGCCTTTCGGATTTGCGAATCAGGAGTAATGAACGGTGCGGCGGCCGATCCCGAACGACAATAGGGAGAGCGCGACGCATCCGACGATGAGCAGGATGGCGACGGCGGACGCTTCTCCGATCTGGAAGGCGTCGAAGGCCGACAGGTAGTAGAAGTAGAGCATCGTTCGCGTCGAGCCGGCCGGTCCGCCTTGCGTCAGCACGTTGATCTGGTCGTAAGCCTGCAGCGACGAGATCGTCAGGACGACGAACAGGAAAAAGGTCGTCGGCGAGATGAGCGGCAGCGTGACATGGCGGAACTTGTCCCAGCGATTCGCGCCGTCGAGCGCGGCCGCCTCCAGGTAATCGGGCGGGACGTTGCCGATCGCCACCAGATAGAAGATCATGCTCCAGCCGGCGGACTTCCAGACGGTGACGAGGAGGACGCTGACGAGCGCCCAGTTCGGATCCTCCAGCCAGCGAATACCGGACAAGCCGAAGGCGTGCAGCACGTTGTTCGCGAGCCCGACGTCGGGCTCGTAGATCCAGGACCAGACGATGGACACGGCGACGGTCGGCGTCACCCAAGGCGAGAAGATCAGCGTGCGATAGATTGCGCCGCCTTTTCGCTTGCCGCTAAGCAGCAGGGCGAGGCCGAGTCCCGCAGCCATGACCGGCAGCACGCTGCCGGCGCAGAAGAGGAGCGTGACCCGAAGCGTTTGATAAAACTCGGGATTTTCGAACAAGTACCGGTAGTTGTCGAGTCCGACGAACGTCTTGACCGGACTCATGAAGTCCCATTCCGTGAAGCTGAGGTAGATGACATAGCCGAGCGGGTAGAACCAGAATAGACTGAGCGGGATCATCGCCGGCAGCGTGAACAGCAGCGCTTTCCCTTCCGAGGCGAGTCTTGTCCGTCTCATGGCGTTGTCGGAACCCCTCCCTTAATAAGATTCAAAAATCTCTTAATCTTCGTTATAATCAAGGTGATTTAAAGCTGGATTGCTTGTTTGTTCAAAAATTATTGTACGTTCATTTGAGGGTTGGATGGTTAAAGCTCCATCATGCGAGCATTAAATTTTCGTAAATTACGTCGGTTTCGCGCATGTGCGAGCGGGACGGCGCGCGGAGAGGGAGGTTCGTTCGTGAAAAAAGCCAGCAGCAGCTTAAAAGAGCCGTCGAAGCCGCGCGAGGCGATACGCCATCAAGTGATCGACGCGATCGCAGAGACGATGGACTTGTACGGCGCCAATTATACGTTCGGGCAGCTCTACGGCATTATGTACTTCGAGGACAAGCCGATGACGCTCGAAGACATGCAGGGCTACATGAACATGAGCAAAAGCAACATGAGCTACGCGGTCCGATCGCTGCTGGATTCCAAGATGGTGACCAAGCTGAAGGAGAAGGACGAACGGAAGGACCTGTACGCCGCCGAGACGGACTTTTTCCAGGCGTTCCGCAACTTCTTCGCCGCCAAGCTGCAGCGCGAAGTCGACGTCATGCGAGGCGCCATCGAAGCTGCCATTCCGGAGCTGTCCGAGGTGATCCTGGATGCCGGCACGCCCGACGAGGAGCGCAAGCTCTGCCTTCAGGACTTGCACAAGCTGAAGCATGCCGTCGGCTACTACGAATGGCTGCAGCGGTTCGTGAACGATCTGCAGGACGGGGCGTTTTTCGAAAAAGCCGACGGTTCCATCCCAACCTAGCGCTGGATACTTGCGCTGGCGGAGTAGGGCGAAGATGCAAGAATTGTGCATGAAGCGGTTGCGCGTAGGCGTGGACCTGCGTGCGGGGTGAAGACATAGTGGGATTCGTGCCGCAGGTATGAAAAGAAAGACGCCTTTGGACCAGGCGTCTTTCTTGTTATCGGGCAACCGGTATAATGAGGTAAAACGTGTTAAACGAGGAGAGATTCCGTTGCAGCAGCGTTTTAATGACCTGATAAAGCAGGACGTCAAGCCGTTCCTTGCCGGGCACGGCTTTGCTAAAAAGAGTTTGAATTTCAGCAAAAGCGCGAACGGTCTAGTCTACATCATCAACTTCCAAAAATCCGCCGGCAATTCGGCGGATCATGTGATGTTTTACGTAAACTGCGGCATCTATTCGGCGGAACTGGCACGCTTGCAATCAAAGGAGATTCAAACGGCGCCCCAGGAGCCGGAATGCCACTTCCGAGCAAGAATCGAGGAGCTGGCCCGGGCTGTTCCAGCGCGATTTTCCCTAACGGACGATACGAATATGAACGACTTAAGAGACACGCTGCTCAACGGTTTGGATGAAGTCGTTCAATTCTACGATACGATGACCGGCGCCAGATCCATCGTCGATTATTACGTCGCAGGGCCCTATTTGCATCTGAGCGAAGAAAGCTTTGAGCTGCTGCTGCAATCCGGCGACGAGGCGGCGGCCAGACGCTATTTGGAGGCGCTGAAGGACAAGCACGGGTCGGAAAACCGCTGGGCGATTTTTGATGGTAAATACCGCGCGATCTTCAGCAAATACGGCGTACCGTACGAATCCTAGTCGAGCGCCTCGCTCAAGAGCGTCGCTTCGCGCGTTCGAATCGTGCGGCGCAGCTTGTTGGCGACGTCGCGCGTGATTTCGTTGCGCTCGAACAGCGACTGCACCTCGTCCCGCTCGGCTTGAATGGCGATCCACTGCAGGTCGCGCCGAACCTCTTCGTTGCCTGCGGGAGGTTTTCCGAGCGAGTAAGGCGACGTTAATTTCGCCAGTATATGCTCATACTGACTCATGACGGCCGCCCGGGCCTCGCATTTGCGTTCCGAGCGGAGGGAGGACAGCGCCGCCTCGCACGTTTGCACCTTCAGACCGCGGATCGCTTCCCGATCGGCCTGCGACAAGTCCCGTATCGCCTTGAATCGGGATTCTTGCTTGGTCACCATCGCCTTCAGCTCGCGCAGCCAGAACTTCACCAGCAGCGTGAACAGATTCGTGCGTACGGACAATACCATCGACATTTGCTCCAGGTTGCTCTGAAACAGCACGGCTTGCGTCTCGGTGATGCGGTCTTCCCGCAGCAGCTTGTTCACCGTGCGCCGTTCCTCTTCGATCGCTTTGAGGCGCATCTCCCGCTCTTCCAGCTCGAATTTACTATGCTGTATGCGACGCATGTCCAATTCCGGATTTCTGCGCCAGCGCTCGTAATCGGAGATGACGGACGCCGCCTCGACTTCGTTGTCTTCGGTCGTCGCGGAATGGACGGCACGGATGGCGGCGCCCATGATCAGCCGTTCTCCCTTGCGCTCCGCAGCCGCGAGCTCCGCCGCTCTGTTGTGCGCAGGCTGCTGCGCGAACAGCGGCAGGAGCGCGCTCGCGGCGATGAGCGACAGCAGGATGACGACGGCCGACAGGAAGATGACCAGGTTTCGTTCGGGGAACGGCGCCCCGTTGTCCAGCAGCAGCGGAATCGAGAAGGCGCCGGCGAGCGTCACCGCGCCGCGGACGCCGGACAAGGCGGTCATCGCGAGCTTTCGGAACGAGACTTTGACATTGGTCGCCGTCTTCTTGCCGATCCATCGACCGCCCCGAGAAAAAGCCAACGCCCACAGGAAGCGCAGGACGAGCAGCATGAGGAAAATGACGACCGCGTAAGCGATCACCTCGCCGTTGTTCAGCGTCGGCTCTTGGAATACTTCGTTGAACACGCTCGGCAGCTGCAGGCCGAGAATGACGAATACGAGCCCGTTGAGAATGAAGACGATGACGGACCAGGTGTTGTCCGACAGCTCGTTGGACAACGGTTTGATGCTGGACATGCGGTCGCGTTCGACCGCATGAACGACGCCACCGGCGACGGCGGCCAGAATGCCGGATACGCCGAGCTGCTCGGCGATCATGTACAGCGCGAACGGCGTCAGGAGGTGAATGAGCATATGCATCGTCTCGTCCTCGAGGCCCGACCGGCGAAGCCATACCCGGAAGCCGGAGATCAGCAGCGCCGTCACCGCACCGACCCCGAGGCCGCCGATGGCGATCAAGAGGAAGCTGACGCTCGCGTTCGCCAGCGAGAAGCTGCCGGTGAGCGCGGCGGCGATCGCGAACTTGAAGGCGACGAGGCCCGACGCGTCGTCCATGAGCGCCTCGCCTTCGAGCAGGTGCATGAGGTTGTTCGGCAGCCGGATGCGGCCCGCGAGACTGCTCACCGCGACGGCATCCGTCGGCGACAGGATGGCCGCGAGACCGAACGCGACGGGCAGCGGGATCGACGGGATCATCCAGTGGATGGCGTAGCCGATCAGGAACACGGTCGCGAACACCAGGCCGACGGCGAGCACAAGAATCGGCACACGCAGCTTCCATAGCTCGGATCTCGACACGTGCTTGCCGTCGTTATACAGCAGCGGCGCGATGAACAGCACGAAGAACAGCTCGGGCTCAAGATGCATATGCAGGCCCGAAGGGATGGCGGCAACGATCATGCCGAGCGCGATCTGCATGAGCGGCACGGGCACGAGCGGGAACTTGCCGCCCAGGATGTTGGATACGCCGACCAGCGCGAGCAGGATCAAGATCGTAAAAAATAATTCCATGGCGGTTCGGAACGTCCCCTTTTTACAAAGCTGGTGTACGTCGGTCTACGTCTGCGTGTAGCCTTCGAGTTACATGGAATTATTATACTTCATCCGAGCGGATGCGGGAGAGTCAAACGGCATAGAAATCTAAGCGAGCCGCGCATTCGTGTTGCCTAAGCTCGCTTTCGCCGTGTCTTGCAATATGGTACAATTCAATCCATTATTGGAACTTCAATCGACGAAAGAAGGTACGACGATGACCTGGAGAGAAATTTCGACGATCGACGAGTGGAATACGCTGCTGGCCCAATCCGGCGAGCGCGGACAGGTTATTTTGAAGCACAGCACGACGTGCCCCGTCAGCGCCAATGCGCTGAGTGAATACGAAGCGTACCTGAAGGCCGCGCCGAACCCGGACGTAGACTATACGCTGGTCAAAGTCATCGAATCCCGCCCCGTGTCGAACCAGATTGCGGAGGACTTGAACGTCAAGCACGAATCGCCGCAGATCATTTACATCAAGGATAAGGCCAAGTACTGGAGCGCTACGCACTGGGCCGTGACCAAGGCGCATATGACGGCCGTGTTGGACTAACTTGATTTGGCGGTAGCTGCGGCTAACGCGGTATAAAATGGTTGACGACTAAAACGGGTATGGTATGCTTAGAATAACAAAAGAAGCCGGTGCGCCAACACCGACTTCCCGCACAACTGCTTCGGCGGGGTTACCTCCAGTCGAGCGACCGATAAAATAACCCGCAATGGCGCGAACCTAGGCGGGTTATTTTCTTTTATTCAGGTAAGTAAGCAACGCAAGGATAAACATACCGAGCATTATTACTTCCTGAAAAGAAAATGTCGTAGCCTCACCTCCGATCTGGAGGCGGACTACCCCGACAAGGCGAGTTGTACAACCTATATAATTCCATCTTACGCCACCTCTCGGGTGGCTTTTCTCGCAGTCCTGGTGACGCACGACGAACGCGTCCTCCCGTTGTGCGACCGCGTGCTTTATTTGGAAAACGGCCGTTTGATCGAAAAGTAGAATCGCATGGCGGCCTCGTATAAAAGATAAAGATGAAAGTACAGCAGGGCTCCAATAAACCCGTAAGCGTAAGTGGAAATAAATGCACGCCATGGACTAAAGTAAGGCAGGGTTCTTAAGACGATCATCCAGTACAGGGTGATAAAAACGAAGCTGCCAATCAGATATAAAACGAGCCTGAACAGATACGCCAAGTACTTGTTGGCGATTCGGGATTTTGCGGCAATCCATTTCTCGATCAGATACGAAATGACGCCGCCTAAAACGAGTATAGCGGGGAACGTGTATATCCAATAGATAAAAAAATAATGGACAACCGCCTCCCCTTCCATACTGGCCAATACGGCGCTGCTGATGATGGAGGCGACAACGCCCAATACAAAATGCTTGATAACCTCGTTCTCGACGTAAAAGAATTCTCTGTCGCGGCTGCGTTCCAATCGATCACATCCTTCGCAACGAAGCAGCTTCATTTCTAAGAAGGCTTACCCCATGGATCCATTGTTCAAAATAAAAGGATGGCGGTGCCAGGGGCCATTACGCTGATCTCCGCATGGATAGCCCCGCCAAATGGTATCATATTGGTGGACGGCTATGCTTTTAATGGATAGAATGTAAGCTGGACTTGAAACCCAAAATAATGTCGCGCATAAGAAAGAGTGAATGTTCATGATACAAATAACGGCACCTACGCCCGATGTCACGATTTACAAGCAGGAGGCTCCAGAGCTCAGCCATATTTACGGATTTACGGATTTTATCCTGATTCCTAGAGATAAAGCGGGAATCTTTATGTTTTATAACGATAACGACGAGCTTCTATTCGTGGGCAAGGCGCGGAAGCTCAGGCCACGGATCAAGAAACACTTCGAGGATTCGACGTCGGTCATGAAAGACAAGCGCGACGAGGTGACCAAGATCGAGGTTTGTTTGGTCGAGGATCCCGTCCATAGGGAGCTCTACGAGACATTCATCATCAACGAATTCAAGGCCAAGTACAATGTGGATAAAGTGTTCTACAAATAAAGAAAACAAGCCCCTTTAATGAAAAAATGCCCCTCATCCACTGCGGTGGTCGAGGGGCATTCCTATGTGCATCGATCGAAATTATAAGTTGGTTGCGGGGGCAGGATTTGTACCTGCGGCCTTCGGGTTAGGAGCCCGGCGAGCTA
>NZ_JAGXJW010000091.1 GCF_019091135.1 Cohnella sp. GbtcB17
CTGTCGAATTCGTTCGGCTTCGGCGGTCACAATGCCACCGTTATTTTGCGCAAATACGAGGCATAAATGCAAGCGATCGGCCCTAACGCAGGCGGCGTGCCGCCTGCGTTTTTTCCAAAAGAAGACGTTTGATTCCGCCGCAGGCTGCGGGGGAACGATACGCCAAACTTGCGGAGGATCACGAAGGAGGATGCCGTACATGAGCGAAGTCATGAACCGGCTGCAGGAGCGAGCGGGCGTCCGATTCCGCAACGTCTCGCTGCTAAGGCAGGCCTTTACCCATACGTCTTACGTAAACGAGCAGCGAGGATCGCGCGTAGAGCATAACGAGCGCCTTGAGTTTCTTGGCGACGCCGTTCTTCAACTGACCGTGTCCGAGGCGCTGTACCGGATGTATCCGGACCGTCCCGAGGGCGAGCTCACTCGTCTCAGGGCCGCGATCGTATGCGAGCCGTCGCTTGTCCGTTATGCCGAGGCGCCCGAATTCGGGCAGGACGTGCTGCGCGGCAAAGGGGAGGAGCAGACGGGCGGGCGGAGCCGTCCGTCCTTGCTGGCGGACGCCTTCGAGGCGTTCGTCGGCGCGCTTTATTTGGATCAGGGGCTGGCGGAAGTGAACCGGTTCCTCGGCGAGCATCTGTTTGCCCATCTGCCCAAAGAAGGTCAGGCGCCGATCAAGGACCACAAGACCGAGCTGCAGGAGCGCGTGCAGCATCTGGGGCTTGGGACGCTCGATTACCGGATTCTCGAGGAGCGGGGACCCGCGCACGACCGGGAGTTCGTCGTCGAGGTCCGAATCGGCGAGCGGCGGCTCGGCCAGGGGGCCGGGCGCTCCAAGAAGGAAGCCGAGCAGCAATCGGCCGCGCAAGCGCTGCGCCAGCTGAAGACGGACGCAGAGACGGGCGGCGGACAAGCTTCCGGCAGCGAGAGACAAAAGGTGAGGGATCCCCATGTATCTGAAAGGCATTGAGCTTGCCGGCTTCAAGTCGTTCGCGGACCGTACGCAGCTTGAGTTCGGCCGCGGCATCACGGCGGTCGTCGGTCCGAACGGCAGCGGCAAGAGCAATATTTCCGACGGCATTCGCTGGGTGCTCGGCGAGCAGAGCGCCAAGAGTCTGCGCGGCGGCAACATGCAGGATGTCATCTTTGCCGGCAGCGACGCCCGCAAGGCGGTCAACTTTGGCGAGGTGTCGCTTACGCTCGACAACAGCGACAAGGCGCTCCCGCTCGAATTCGCGGAGGTGACCGTCACGCGCCGCGTGCACCGGAGCGGGGACAGCGAATATTTGATCAACAAACAGCCGTGCCGTCTGAAGGACATTACGGAGCTGTTTATGGATACGGGTATCGGCAAGGAAGCGTATTCGATCATCGGCCAAGGACGTATCGAGGAGATTTTGAGCACGCGCTCCGAGGACCGGCGAGGCATCTTCGAAGAAGCTTCGGGCATCGTCAAATACAAATCGCGAAAAAAAGAAGCACAGCGCAAGCTCGAGGACACCGAAGGCAACCTGCTGCGGATCAACGACCTCGTCGTCGAGCTCGAGAGCCAAGTCGAGCCGCTTCGCAAGCAGGCGGCGAAGGCGGAGTCGTTTAAGCTGCTGAAGGAAGAGCTCAAAAACAAAGAGATCGCGCTGTATGTGCATCAGATCGACACGGTGCACAAGACCTGGGCGGAAACGAACGGCAAGCTCGAGAAGCTCCGCAAGGAACAGCTCGAGCTGTCGACGGTCGTGTCTGCGCACGACGCCCAGCTCGAAGAGGAACGTCAGGCGCTGCAGCGGCTCGAGGAGGCGCTTGAGCGCTTGCAGGACGAGCTGCTGCGGACGACCGAAGAGACGGAGAAAAGCGAAGGCTACGGCGAGCTGCTGACCGAGCGGATGGCGAACCTGGCGCGCGGCCGCGCGCAGCTCGAGGAGAGTCTGGCGCTCGTCACCGAGCGGCTGGCGACGTCGAAGGCCGAGGGCGAGAAAATCGAGCTTCGGCGCGCGCAGGTCGAGGGCGAGCTCGAGGCACTGCAGGCGAAGCTGCTCGAGGAAGAAGTGAAGCTGGCGATCGCGGACGGCAGCGAGGACGCCGAAGAACGGCTGAAGACGGACCTGTTCGAGACGATGAACGCGATGGCCCAGGCGCGCAACGACATTCGGTATTGCGAGCAGCAGCGTGAGGAGCTTGCGCGCAAGTCGGCGCGGACGGCGGGCGAACGGGCCAAGCTCGAGGAGCAGCGCGAAGCGCTTAAGCTTCGCGGCGCGGAGCTGGAGCTGCGGGTCGCAGCCTGCGCACAGGCGGTCGCGCAGACGCGCGACCGCTATATCGCGGAAGGCACGCGTGTCGCCGACCTGCAGCGTCGGCTCGAGGAGACGCAGGGCGAAGGCCGCCGCTGGGACCAGAAGCGCGAGGCGCTCGTGTCGCGGCGCGATACGATCGCGGAGCTGGCGAACGATTACGACGGCTTCCAGCACGGCGTCCGGGAAGTGCTCAAGGCGGCGAAGCGCGGGCATCTGCACGGCGTTCACGGCGCGGTCGCCGAGCTCGTGACCGTGCCGGCTCATCTTGAAGTCGCCGTGGAGACGGCGCTCGGCGCCGCGCTGCAAAATATCGTCATGGAAAACGAAGCGACCTCGCGGGCCGCGATCGGCTACCTGAAGCAGCGGCAGTCGGGACGCGCGACGTTCCTGCCGCTCGACGTCATCAAGCCGCGGAACGTCGGGGACAGCGACCGCCGAAGCGTAGTCGAGCTGGACGGGTTCGTCGGCGTGGCCGCCGAGCTGGTCGGCTTCGAGCAGCGGTACGCGGGCATCGTCGGCAGCATGCTCGGCAACGTCATGATCGCGCAGACGCTCGAGCATGCGAACCGGATCGCCTCGCGTCTGCAGTATCGCTACCGGGTCGTCACGCTAGACGGCGACGTCGTCAATGCGGGCGGCTCGATGACGGGCGGCAGCATTGCGCGCAAATCGTCCAACCTGCTCGGCCGTCAGCGCCAGCTCGAGGAGCTGGCCAAGGAGATCAAAGCGGCGGAGCAGGCCAGGGTCAAGCTGCGCGCCGAGTTCGACGATTTGAAAAAGGAGCTTGCGCTGGCGCAGCAAAATATCGAGCAGCTCCGCGAGTCCGGCGAGCGCGCGCGGATGGAAGAGCAGCAGGCGTCCGCCCAGCGGCAGCGTCATGCCGAGGAACGGGAGCAGCTGCAGGCGCAGCTCGCCGCGATCGGCGGCGACGAAGGCGGGCTCGGCCGCGAGAAGGCGGAGCTTGCATCCGCGCTGGCCGAGGCCGAAGCGCGGCTTAAGAAGCACGCCGCCGAGGAAGAACGGCTGTCGCGGGCGATTCGCGAGGCCGAGGAGTTCAAGCGGCGGAGCGCAAGCGCGAAGGAAGAGCTGCAGGCGCAGCTGACCGAGATGAAGGTGCGGATCGCGCGCATGGAGCAGGAGCGGGCGTCGATCGCGGAGCAATCCGGCCGTCACCGCAGCGAAGAGCAGCGGCTGTCCGCCGAATCGCGCCAGCTCAAGGAGACGCTCGCACAAAACACGGCGGATACCGAGCGCACGGCAGCCGAGCAGAACCAGCAGCGCGAGCGTCTGAACGCGCTCCGGCTCGCCAAAAAGGAATATACCGAAGGGATCGAGTTCCGGCGCGCGGACCGCGCGCAGCGGCAGCGCGAGCTCGAGCGCAAGGAAAACGAGACGCGCGAGCAGCGCACGCAGCTCCGTCAAGTCGAGGACCAGCTTCGCCAGGCGGAGATCTCCTCGAACCGGATGGACGTGGAGCTCGACAATCTTCTGCGCAAGCTGAGCGAGGAGTACGAGATCGGCTACGAATGGGCGAAGGAAAAGTACGCCGTGCCCGAGGACGTGCCCGCCGCGCAGAACGACGTTCGCGAGCTGAAGCGCAAGATCACGATGCTCGGCGAGGTCAATCTGGGCGCCATCGAGGAGTTCAAGCGCGTCAGCGAACGCTACGAATTTCTGGACGCGCAGAAGAACGATCTCATGGAGGCGAAGAGCAAGCTGCACGCGATCATCCACGAAATGGACGAAGAGATGTCGAGACGGTTCCGCACGACGTTCGACCAGATTCGCGGCCACTTCGTCGTCGTCTTCTCCAAGCTGTTCGGCGGCGGCCGCGCGGATCTCATCCTGAGCGAGCCCGAGCGCCCGCTCGACACGGGCATCGAGATCGTCGCCCAGCCTCCCGGCAAAAAGCTGCAAAACCTGCAGCTGCTGTCCGGCGGCGAGCGCGCACTGACGGCGATCGCGCTGCTGTTCGCGATTCTGAACGTGAAGCCAGTCCCGTTCTGCGTGCTCGACGAAGTCGAGGCCGCGCTGGACGAGGCGAACGTGGCGCGTTACGCGCGGTATATGCGCGACTTCTCCGAACTGACGCAGTTCATCGTCGTCACGCACCGCAAGGGCACGATGGAGGAAGCGGACATGCTGTACGGCGTGACGATGGAGGAAGGCGGCGTGTCCAAGCTCGTAAGCGTCAAGCTTGAGGAGAGCGAAGCATTTACCGAAGAAGCGACCGCTTGATCGGCGTCAGGCCGGCCGCGGCGATTTATATCGAAGGACGGGACGGGCGCCGCAGTTAGGGCGGGCCGACCGGCAGGAGGAACAAAAATGAGTTTTTTTAAACGACTGAAGGAAAGCATCGCCTCGAAAACCGAGGCGGTTACGAACAAGTTCAAGGAAGGCCTCGCGAAGACGCGCGACGCCTTCGTCGGCCAGGTGACCGACCTGTTCACCCGGCGCAAAAAAATCGACGAGGCGTTTTTCGAAGAGCTTGAGGAGATTCTGATCGGCGCCGACGTAGGCGTCAATACGGTCATGGAGCTGATCGAGGATCTTCGCGACGAGGTGAAAAAGCGCCGCATCGAGCAGCCGTCCGAGCTTCAGCCTATCTTGTCCGAAAAGCTGGTCGGCCTCTTGACGGAAAGCGGGGAATCCTCGCAGCTGAAAATGAATCCGAACGGCATCACCATCATTTTGTTTGTCGGCGTCAACGGCGTCGGCAAGACGACGACGATCGGCAAGCTGGCGCATCGGTTCAAGCAGGAAGGCAAAAAAGTGCTGCTCGCCGCAGGCGATACGTTCCGTGCCGGCGCCATCGAGCAGCTGCAAGTATGGGGCGAGCGCGTCGGCGTCGAAGTCATTAGCCAGCAGGCCGGCTCCGATCCCGCGGCCGTCATGTACGATGCCGTCCAGGCGGCCAAGCAGCGCGGCGTCGACGTCCTGCTCTGCGATACGGCGGGACGCCTGCAGAACAAGGCGAACCTGATGGAGGAGCTGTCCAAGATCTACCGCGTCATTCAGCGGGAGATTCCGAGCGCGCCGCATGAGACGCTGCTCGTGCTGGACGCGGCCACGGGACAGAACGCGCTTCAGCAAGCCAAGCTGTTCGGCGAGAAGAGCGGAGTCTCCGGCCTCGTGCTGACGAAGCTCGACGGCACGGCCAAAGGCGGCATCGTCATCGTCATCCGGCGCGAGATGTCGCTGTCGGTCAAGTTCGTCGGACTCGGCGAAAAAATGGACGATCTGCAGCAGTTCGACGCCGAGCAGTTCGTGCACGCGCTGTTCGCCGGTCTGGCCGAAGAACAACCGACAACCGAAGAGCAATAAAGAGACAACGCGGAAAAGTATGATCATCCGGCCGCAGCGGCTGCCCTCAGGGCAGCTTGCTGCGGTTTTTCTTTGTTTTTGGGTAAAAATAAGGTTTGACCCGATTTGCGAGCTGTACTAATATACTTCGTATGCGAATTATTTGTTGAGCAATTATTTGCAAGGAAATGGTTCTAAGGAAATGTCCTATTACATCGGATAAGGAGGAGGGAGATGGAGAATCAGTCGCTGATCTCGGAATTGTTTACATCCTTCAGGGAAGTCAACCAGTCTTTTTACCAATCGATGCAGCGCGCAGGACAGCATCTGGGCGTTACGCCGATCCAACTGCTCGTCTTGAAGACGCTGCGGGGCAAGCCGCAGATGAGCCTGTCTGAGCTGGCCGAATGCCTGTTCGTAGGCCCGAGCACCGCTAGCGGCATCGTCGAGCGGATGGTCAAAGCCAATCTCGTGTCGCGGGAGCGTCCCGAGAACGATCGCCGGTCGATCTCGCTGCGCTTGACGCCGGAAGGCGAGCAATTGTGGGTAAAGATCGACGAACGGCGCAATTTGATGCTGGAGCCGCTGAACGAGCTCGGCGAGGAAGATTTGAACGACCTGCTGCGCATTCATGGCCGCATCGTGCACCTATTACACAAAGCGAGAGAGGAACATAAAGATGAGTAATGCCATAACGTCCACCCTGAGAAAAGGTCCGATCGTCGCGTCGCTCCTGATCGGCGCTTTCGTCGCGCTGCTGAGCCAGACGCTGCTGAACGTCGCGCTGCCGAAGATGATGGCGGACCTTGAGATCGGGTCCAATACGATACAATGGCTCGTCACGGGCTACATGCTCGTCAACGGCGTCGTCATCCCGGTTACCGCCTACTTGATTTCTAAATTTTCAACGCGTCAATTGTATATTGTCGCCATGGGGCTGTTCACGGTCGGCACCGTCGTGGCCGCGGTCGCGCCGAACTTCGGCACGCTGCTGACCGGCCGTCTGATTCAAGCCGTCGGCGCCGGCATCATGATGCCGCTCATGTCGGTCGTGTTCCTGACGATCTTCCCGATCGAACAGCGGGGCAAGGCGATGGGCATGATGGGCCTGGCGATGATCTTCGCGCCGGCCGTCGGTCCGACGCTCTCCGGCTGGATCGTCGAGCATTACTCGTGGCGCGTCCTGTTTTACATCGTTCTGCCGCTTGCGGTGTTTTCGCTCATTTACGGCTCGTTCGCCATGAAAAACGTCACCCAAACGTCCAAGCCGAAGCTGGATGTGCTTGGAGTCGTGCTTTCGACGCTCGGCTTCGGCGGCATCCTCTACGGGTTCAGCGACGCCGGCAACGACGGCTGGGACAGTAGCCGCGTTATCGTAAGTTTGGTTGTAGGCGCGGTGGCGCTCATCCTGTTCGTCTGGCGGGAGCTGGTGGCCAAGAAGCCGCTGCTCGAATTCCGCGTGTTCAAGTTCGACATGTACTCGCTGACGACGGTCATCAACGTTATCATCACGATGGCGATGTTCTCGGCGATGGTGCTCATGCCGATCTATCTGCAGAACATCCGCGGCTTCACGCCGCTCGAATCCGGCCTCCTGCTGCTACCGGGCGCCATTCTGATGGGGATCATGTCCCCGATCACGGGCATGATCTTTGACAAGATCGGCGCGCGCTGGCTGGCGGTCATCGGTCTCATCATCACGGCGTTTACGACGTGGGAGCTTAGCCGGATCGAACTGGACTCGACGTATATGCATATCATTTTGATCTACTCGGCACGGATGTTCGGCATGTCCTTGCTCATGATGCCGATTCAGACGGCGGGCATGAACCAGCTGCCGCAGACGCTCAACTCGCACGGTTCGGCGATGTCGCAGACGCTGCGGAACGTTGCCGGCGCGCTCGGCACTGCCTTGCTCGTCACGATCATGACAAACAAGGCGGCGAACGAAGGCAAGGCGCTCACGATCGCCGCGGGGATCGATCCGACCGACAAGGCGAATGCGGCGCAGCTGGCGGATATCGGCAAGGAAGCCACGTTGTACGGCATTCAGCATGCGTTCGTCGTGGCGACGTGGATCACGGTAGCGGCACTGGTGCTGGCCTTCTTTATCCGCAAAGTCAAGCCGCATCATGAAGTGCTCAAGTCGGAAGGCAATGCCGCGGCAGAAGCGGCTCAATCCAAAGCCCAGTCGTCGCGCTGATCGCAGGCGGCGGCAAACGCCTCGCACGGGACAATCGTTCCCGCTCGCGAGGCGTTTTTTTGTGCTTGTTTTGCACTTCGTTTTTCTCGCCGTATAGATACATTCGATAACAACCAACAAGATGCCGAACAAGGCTTGATCTCCCGTTGACGGCCTACGAATGCGGCCCGAACAATCGCTTGGTACAGTTTAAGCCAGCCGGACCTGCCATGTCGCCTGTTGATCGGCGCACGTTAAAGGGGACGGTACTAAAGGAGGGAATGATGAATGAAACGAAGCGCGCTGCTTCTGGCCTGCGCCGTCCTTGGCGCGGGTACGCTCTTATCCGGATGGTCCGACAGACCGGCAGTTCACGCCGCGGGCGTTGCGACGCCCGACTACGAAGTAAAATGGTATTTGGACCCGGCCGTCGTGTTGGGCTCGGACCACAAGCTGAAGAGCGCGGTGCTAAGTGCGTTCGACATGCCGTCCACGGTCGAAAAAATGAACGTCGCGTATTTGGACGGCGACGATCTGGACTTGAACGCAGAAGGCTGGAACGTTCGGATCCGGAAAATGGAGGCATACAGCGACGAGCAATTCGAGGTCACCTACAAAATGCGCTATCCGATCGCTGGCGGCAATATTCAGGCTGCGCTGAACGCAGCCGCGGCGGACGGCTTCGATACGGACGAGGACGACTACGAAGCGCAGGTCGATTGGGGCTACTCGTCGCAAACGCTCAGCTTCAGCAACAAAAAGGAGACGGAGCTGGACGGGTACGACGGCATGGAGCTGCCCGACAAGGGAGACGCGAGAGAGATCGCGGAGGATCTCATTCCGGGCAAGCTGGAAAATTGGCGATCGGGCGATTGGGCGGTGGACATCGTTCACGACGCCCATATATACGGACCGGTCAGCGCCAAGCGATCGATCGGCGAGTGGGACGGCGAGAAGCTTTATATCGAAGTGTGGGAGATCAAGAAGGCATCGGGCAGCGGCTACGAATATCTCGTCGAAGCATCCTTTAAGGAAGACAATTATGCGGCGGCAGCGTCGAAGCGAGATTCGCTGAAAAACAAGCTCGTTGCCGAAGGCTGGTTTTTGCCGCAGGACGGACTCAAGACGACAAAAATATTGGAACGCTACTAATAGATAAGTGGATCGTCGATTGCCGATCGCGCCCATGACTTAACGGTCATGGGCGCTTTTTTCGCGTTACGGGGGCAGAGGGCGTCCCTAGTTTTAGCCATTATGCGGGCAAGCGCGAAAAGACAGCACAATTCGCGATTCACAACCGGTGAAATAGCCTTTATACTATCGTAAGAATGATAATCAATATCAATGAAACAGGGGTCCTCGAACATGAACAGATTGATCCGGTTAACGCAATTGATTTCCCTCGCCGTTATGATTGCCGTACTTGCCGCATGCGGCAGCTCGAACGACGGGTCTTCCGCAACCCGGACGGCATCCGGCCAGGCTTCGCCGACTTCCGCCGCGACAACCGAGTCCGGCACTTCGGCATCCGCAGCATCAGGCGATGCGGGCGATAGCGCGGAATTCCGCGTGCTGACCGACGCCGCCGGGCACGAAGTGAAGGTGCCGACGCATCCGCAGCGCATTATCGCCCCGTTCCTGGAGGATCCGCTGAGCGCTCTCGGTATGAAGCCCGTCGCGCAGTGGAGCGCCGGCGGCGTTCCCCAGCAATATTTGCAGGACAAGCTCGCAGGCGTTCCGGCGCTCAAAATGGACGGCGGCTTAAAGCCCGAGGAGGCGCTGTCCTATAACCCCGACCTCATCGTGTTCCTGTCGCCGGTATATGTGCCGGAGGGGAGCTACGACCAGTTCTCGCAAATCGCACCGACGTTCGTGCTGTCCGACAACGATTCGGACTGGCGCGGCAATCTGGAGAAGCTCGGCAAGCTGCTGAACGACGAGGATGCCGCGGCCGCGGCGCTTAAGCAGTACGACGACAAGCTGGCCCAGACGAAGAAGCGGCTCGGCGACCTGCCGAAGGACAAGTCGGCCGTCCTGCTGCAAGGCGTCGACGAGAAGGGCTTCAAGCTGTTCGGCCCGAACTTCTACGGCGGCGTGACGCTGTACCAGGCGCTCGGCTTCCGCCAGCCGGCCGTCGTGACAGGCAATTACGAGACGTATTCGATCGAGAAGCTCGCCGAGCTTGAGGACGTCGATTATATCTTTGTCCTCTCCGGCCCCGGGCGCGCGGCGCCGCCGGCAGACAACCCGCTCTGGAAGGCGTTGAAGGCCGTCAAGGCCGGGCACGTATATGAAGCGGATTCGGGCTATTGGTTCAATTTGAACTCGATCGCGAGCGGCCTGATCATGGACGATGTGCTGAAAAACCTCAATGCATAACGCGATGTCCGACCTGCAGCCCGGGGCTGCAGGTCAGCTTTGCTATCGGCTGCTGAACGTCGTCCCGATCCGCGAAGAGCCGCAAAGCGGACCGGCGCAGCGGCGGTTTATCGAGACGAAGTCGACTGCGCTGCTGCTGTCAAACGCCTACGGCGGACGACTGGTCATTGACGGCCGGTCCCATGCTCTGCGCCCCGGATCTTTGCACGTCTGCCTGCCCGGCTGCCTGATCGAGCTGACGAACTATTCCGATGTTTCGACCCAGCTTCTCATGCTTGAATTCGACGTTTTTATCCCGCCCGATTCGGATGCGGCGCAAAAAGAAGGCCTGCACGTGCCGCCGGAGCTGCCGTTTCCGCCCTTTGCGCAGCTTCCTTCAGCTACGGATGCCGGACGTCTCTACGGCTTGCTCGGAGCCGGCTGGCAAACGGGACGGCCGTCGGATCGACTCCGGTGCGAAGCCGCGCTGCTCGAGCTGCTCAGCCTGGCGCTGAGCTGCGGGGAGCAGCAAACGGAAAAGGCGTTGGACGCCGCGCGAAGAGAACTTGAGCTTCGCTATACGGACGACGTGACGATCGATGAGCTGTCCGCCATAGCAGGACTTAGCCGATTCCATTTCATGCGGCTGTTCAAGGAACGGTACGGCAGGGGCGTCATCGAATACCGGACGGAGCTCAGGCTGCGGGAGGCCAAGCGACTGCTGACCGGTCGCGACGGCCCGCCGCTCGCCGAGATTGCCGAGCGCGTCGGCTACACGAGCGAAAGCTACTTCAGCAGCCTGTTCAAAAAACAGACCGGTATCGCGCCGGCGGTCTATCAGCGCAATCAAAAGCGGCGGATCGCCGCCTATAGCTGGGTCAACGTCGGACAGCTGCTGGCGCTCGGGACCATTCCGCATGCCGCGCCGACGGACCAATATTGGACCGACTATTACCGGGACCGGTTCGGCTATGAGGTGAAGGCGCCGCTCAGCCATCAATACGAATTTAACCGAAACGTATTGCTGCGATCGCAGCCGGACAAAATTGTCGGCGTCGACTCGTTTATACCGCCGGAGGAGCAGCAGAGGCTGAGGGAAATCGCCCCGGCCCTGTTCCTGGACTGGGAGGAGGATTGGCGCAGCCATCTTCGGCGCACAGGCGCGTTTTTGGACTGCGAGGGCGAAGCGGAGCGGTGGCTCGAGCGATACGACCGCACGGTCGTCGCAGTGCGGGACCGGTTAAGGAAAATTGTCGGCGAAGATGCCGTGCTCGTGCTCACGGTCGGCGGACGCGGCATGCAAGTGTGCGGACGACGGGCGGCAACCTTGTTGTACGACGATCTTGGATTTGCCGAGCCTGCGGGCGTTCGGGAGCTAAATATCGCATGGACGAAAGCGATCGATCTCTCTATACTCCCCCGGCTGGAGGCGGATCGTATCGTCGTTCACCGCAGCAGCGATCCAGGCTCGGCTCAGGTGTGGGATCGCCTGTCGCGCTCCAAGGACTGGCTTCAACTCCCCGCTGTCGCGGCCGGCAATGTTCATTGGACGTCGGACAGCGATTATTTTGAGGCGCCGGTTAACGAATATGCCGCGGAGCCGCTCGGCAGATTGCTCGGCGCGGTGTCCGGCTGGTTCGGAAACGACATATAGCAGCGTTGATTAGCGGCAAATGAGCGACTATGAATTGCGCGAAGCTACGCGGGATCCAGTATTCGGCCGTGGGCAGGCATGGCGGTTTCCATGAATAAGAATCCTTTGCTATAATGCGATGTACCAAACGATGCGCCGTTTTTTAAACGAACGGGAGAGGGTGAATAGCATGAGATTGGGCAGCCAGCTTTTCGGCGATACGAGCACGCCCGAATCGTGGGTTAACGAGGTGCTCAAAGGCGGCTACCGTTCCGCTGTATGTCCCGATTTGGACGAAACGTCCGAGGATATGGTACGTGCCTATGTGCGGGCGGCGGAGGCCAATCACATTACCATCTCTGAAGTCGGCGCCTGGAGCAATCCGATCAGCGCGGACGAGGCAGTGCGGCGGGAGGCGCTGGCCCATTGCAAGCGGCGGCTGGCGCTCGCCGATACGGTCGGCGCGCGCTGCTGCGTCAACATCGCGGGTTCTCGCGGCGAGCAGTGGGACGGGCCGCATCCGGACAATTTTTCGGACGACACCTTTGCGCTCATCGTAGACACCGTGCGCGAGATTATCGACGCCGTGCAGCCGAAACGCACGTTTTTTGCGCTGGAGACGATGCCGTGGATTTTTCCGGATTCCGCCGATTCGTACGTGGCGATGCTGAAGGCGATCGACCGCCCGGCTTTCGCCGTTCACTTCGATCCGGTCAACATGATCTCAAGCCCGAGAATCTACTATAAGAACGGCGATATGATCCGCGATTTTTTCGTCAAGCTCGGCCCCTACATCCGCAATTGCCATGCCAAAGACATTAAGCTGGCCGGCAAGCTGACGGTGCATCTGGACGAGGTCGTGCCCGGTCGCGGCGCGCTGGACTATCGCACGTTTCTTCGCGAGCTGAGCAAGCTGGATCCGGATACTTCGCTGATCGTCGAGCATCTGAAGACGCCCGAGGAAGGCGAGGAGGCCGCTCGTTATATCCGTTCCGTAGCTCGGGAGCTTCACATTCCTTTATAAAAACCGGGCGGGCTCCCTTAAAGAGGTGTAACTTTTGGATGCATCGGTGCGTCAGTGACTTTGCAAGCGCTTGAGCGCGACGCTAACCAGACGTCCAGAAGGGAGCATCTCTTATGAAAAAGCAGAAATGGATCATACTCGCGACAGCGGCCGGGCTTCTCGCGACGACCGGCGCGAGCGCGGCGGGTCTCATCGAGAAGGTGACGGGCCAGCTTCGCGGCGACATCTCCGTCACGGTCAATGGCGAGCAAACCCAGCTTCACCCCGTTTATATCGACGGCAAAGCTTATATTCCGGTTCGCGATGCGGCCGAAGCGTTCGGCTACGGCATCACGTGGCATCAAAAGCAGCTGGATCTGACGAGCAAACAAACGCCGCCGGCCGAAGAAGCCGGCTATATTACGACGTCCGGCGTCGTGGCGAGCGCCACCGCGACCGCAGACGGCGGCGTCAGGCTCGAGGTGCTGGGCACCGGGCAAAATCCCTGGATTATCCTAACGGCCGACGCCAAGACGACGATCGCCGGCGCAGACGGCAAAAAGCTTGCGGCAGGCGACCTGAAAGCGGGCATGCACATTATCGCCGAGTACGGACCGATCATCGCGATGAGCTACCCGGGGCAATCGCATGCGGCATCGATCAACGTAACGGCCGAGCGGCTGGTCAAGGAGCAGGCGGTGTATACGATCGAGAAGGCGGACGGCGGCTGGCGGATCCAGTTTTCCGAGCTGAAAAACGGCGTCGAGACCCCCGTTCTAGCGCTGCAGTCGGGCAAGGAAACGCGACTCGTCGACAAAGAAGGCCGATCCGCAGACTGGACGCAAATCAAGCCGGGCACGCCGGTGCGCGCTTACTACGGCGAGACGCCTGCCGAAGGCACGGCGGCGCCGATCGATACGCTCGTCATTTTAGAGGACCAGCCGACGGCCGAACAGATCGCGGCTTATCGCGAGATCGCCTGGAAGCTCGTGCCGACCGAACAGCTGCCGCATCTGTTGACCAAGAAGGAAGAAGCCCAGGTGGCCGTCATCGATGCGGACAGCGCCGGTCTGATGCCAGCCGACGACGCCGCGAAGAAGCGCGTCGAAGCGATCAAAGCCGCAGGAGGCAAGCTGATCGCCGTCTATTACAGCACGGATCAAGACGCGCTGATCGGGCCGCTGACGGTCGTGTTCGATCCGGAGACGGAGAAGCTGCTCGGATATTTCGTGAGACGTTAATTCGCCGAGAGATGCGGAATCTGCGCGACCTGAGAGGGGGCGCAGGTTCTTTTTTGCGTGTTAAGGTATTTGCCTTGACAACGTGCGGGCGAAAGCTTATGATAGTTTTCGGACGCGGCGTGTCAAGTCGTTTCCCTTGACAGCATAGGAGTGATCGTGATGCAGGGAGAGCGCGCACTCGCGAAGACGACCCGGATGAACATGCTGTTCGATTTTTACGGGCCTCTGCTGACCGACAAGCAGCAGACGTTTCTGAAGTTTTATTACCACGACGATTACTCGCTAGGCGAGATCGCCGCGGACTTCGAGATCAGCCGCCAGGCGGTCTACGAGCATCTGAAACGGGCGGAGCAGGCGCTCGAGGGCTACGAGGACAAGCTCGGACTCATGGCGCGGCACGATCGGCTGCACAGCTGGCTGGACGCGCTCGACCGGCAGATCGGCGGGCTCCCGGAGCCGCATCGCGAAGCGTTGGCCAGGACGGCCGCGGCGCTTCGGGGATCGGATGACGGCGAGCTTTGAACGCGAACCCGACAAATGATATGATTGAACGAATAGATGCGAGATTTCCGAAGAAGGGAGGGACCGGCTTATGGCATTCGAAGGATTGACGACAAGGCTCCAGAACGTGTTCGGCAAGCTGCGCGGCAAAGGAAAGCTGTCCGAGGACGATGTCAACGAAGCGATGCGCGAGGTGCGGCTGGCGCTGCTGGAGGCCGACGTCAACTTCAAGGTCGTCAAGGATTTCATCGCCAAGGTGAAGGAGAAGGCGGTCGGCCAGGAAGTGACGAAGAGCTTCACGCCCGGCATGGTCGTGGTCGATATCGTCCACAAGGAACTGATCGAGCTGATGGGCGGCACCCAGTCCAAGCTGGCCAAGGCGAACCGGCCTCCGACCGTCGTTCTGATGGCCGGCTTGCAGGGCGCGGGCAAGACGACGCTCGTCGGCAAGCTGGCGAAGCAGCTGCAATCGCAGAACCACAAGCCGCTGCTCGTGGCCGGCGACATCTATCGCCCTGCGGCGATCAAGCAGCTGCAGGTGCTCGGCGGACAGATCGACGTGCCGGTATTCTCCCTGGGCGACCAGGTGAGCCCGGTCGAGATCGCCCGGCAGGGCGTGGCGCGCGCCAAGGAAGAGGGCCGCGACTACGTGCTGATCGATACCGCGGGCCGTCTGCAGATCGACGAAGCGCTTATGGAAGAGATCAAGCAGATTCACGCGGCGGTTAATCCGGACGAGGTGCTGCTGGTCGTCGACGCCATGACCGGCCAGGAGGCCGTCAACGTGGCCAAGAGCTTCCACGAGCAGCTTGCGCTGACCGGCGTCGTGCTGACCAAGCTCGACGGCGACACCCGCGGCGGCGCGGCCTTGTCGGTCAAGGCGGTGACGGGCTGCCCGATCAAGTTCGCCTCCACGGGCGAGAAGATCGACCAGCTCGAGGCGTTCCACCCCGACCGGATGGCGTCGCGGATTCTCGGCATGGGCGACATGCTGTCGCTGATCGAGAAGGCGCAGACGAACATCGACGAGGAGAAGGCGAAGGAGCTCGAGCGCAAGATGCGCACGGCCGAGTTCACGTTCGACGACTTCCTCGAGCAGATGGAGCAGGTTCGCAAGATGGGGCCGCTCGACCAACTGCTCGATATGATGCCCGGCATGAACAAGCTGAAGGCCAATCCGAACTTCAAGATCGACGAGAAGCAGATCTCGCGCACCGAGGCGATCGCCAAGTCGATGACGAAGGCGGAGAAGCAGAAGCCCGACATGATCAACTACAGCAGGCGCAAGCGGATCGCGGCCGGCAGCGGCACGACCGTCGCCGACGTGAACCGGCTGCTCAAGCAGTTCGAGGATATGAAGAAGATGATGAAGCAATTTTCCGGCATGATGGGACCTAAGGGACCCAAGGGCGGGATGAAGGGCCTCAAGAATCTGCTCGGCGGCAAAGGCGGCAAGGGCATGAAGTTTCCTTTCTAAATGTCGCAGGCAACGAGATCTCGTTAAGGAGGTGAAAGTTTAAAATGGCAACTCGCATTCGTCTTAAGCGTATGGGCGCTCACAAAGCCCCTTTCTACCGCGTGGTCGTAGCTGATTCCCGCTCCCCGCGCGACGGCCGCTTCATCGAGGAGATCGGCATCTACAACCCGGTCGCTCAACCGGCCGAAGTGAAGATCGACGAGGAGAAGGCACTGAAGTGGCTGCAATCCGGCGCGCAAGCGTCCGATACGGTCCGCAATCTCCTGAGCAAGGCTGGCGTTCTGAAGAAGTTCCACGAATCCAAGCTCTCGAAGTAAGACGTCGGATTTCCCGGAGGCTGACGGCCATGGAACAACTCATACGGGTTATTGCACAGGCATTGGTGGATCATCCGGAAGTCGTACGAATTCAGGTCAAGGAAGTCGCGCGCGGCCTGGTGTACGAGCTTACCGTTCATCCCGGCGATGTCGGCAAGGTCATCGGCAAGCAGGGGCGGATCGCGAAGGCGCTGCGTACGGTCGTCTCGTCCGCCGCGGTCAAGACCCACAAACGCGTCATCGTGGACATCGTATCCGAATAGCAGGCAGCTGAAGTCCGGGCGCGCGAACAGCGTACCGGGCTTTTTCGTCCTTTGCGGCGACGCGCTGCCGTATGGGCAGGCGGAGGAACGGGACATTCTATCGTAAAAGGGGGCGTTCCCTTGTCGGAGCAACATTTGCTGAATGTCGGCAAAATCGTCAACACGCACGGCGTGCGGGGAGAGATCAAGGTGTGGCCGCAGACGGACTTTCCGGACGTGCGGTTCCGCGCGGGCAGCAAGCTGCTCCTCGTCAACCCGGAAGCAGGCGGGCAGCCGGCCGAAGTCGAGGTCGTCAGCGCCCGCGAGCAAAAAAACATGTTCGTGGTCCGGCTGAAGGGCTGGGACGACATCAATCAGATCGAGAAGTACAAAGGCTGGGAGCTTAAGGTCGAAGCCGAGGACCGCGTGGAGCTGGAGGAAGACGAGTACTATCTGAGCGATATCGTCGGCTGCGCCGTCTTCACCGAGGAGGGCGAGGAGCTCGGCTACGTCAAGGAGATACTGTCCCCCGGCGCGAACGATGTCTGGGTCGTCAAACGTCCGAAGGGCGGAGATCTGCTGCTGCCGTTTATCGACGATGTCGTCAAGGAAGTCGACGTCGCCGCCCGCCGGATCAAAGTTCATTTGATGGAAGGATTGCTCTGACGATGCGCGTAGACGTTCTGACGCTTTTCCCGGAGATGTTCGAGGGCGTATTCGGCAGCAGCATCCTCGGAAAAGCGCGCGAGCGCGGCCTCGTTTCGCTGAATACGGTGAACTTCCGCGACTATGCGAACAACAAGCACAACACCGCCGACGACGGGCCGTACGGCGGCGGCGGCGGGATGGTGCTGAAGCCGGACCCGATCTTCGCAGCTGTAGAAGCGGTTACGGGGCGCAAGGCGCTGGCAGAGCCCGGCGACGACGCGGCTGCGGAGGGCGCGCCTGCTCGGGAGTCTGACGGCCCGCGTCCGCCGCGCGTCATCCTCATGTGCCCGCAGGGGGAGACCTTCACGCAGGCGAAGGCGCAGGAGCTGTCGCGGGAAGCGCATCTCATTTTCATCTGCGGTCATTACGAAGGCTACGACGAACGCATCCGCAGCCACCTCGTGACGGACGAGCTGTCGATCGGCGACTATGTGCTGACAGGCGGAGAGTTGCCTGCCATGACCGTCGTCGACGCCGTCGTCAGGCTGCTGCCCGGCGTGCTGGGCAACGAGAGCTCCGCCGTCACCGACTCGTTCAGCGACGGCCTGCTCGAATACCCGCACTATACCCGTCCCGTCAATTTTCGCGGCCTCCAGGTACCGGACGTGCTGCTGTCGGGCCACCACGCGGAGATCGACAAATGGCGAAGGCAGCAGTCGCTGCTGCGGACGCATGCGCGACGTCCGGAGCTGCTTGACGCCGCGGAGCTGTCCGACAAAGAGAAGAAGTGGCTCGAAGACGCGATCAAATCGCAAAGCGAGAGCGACGCGCGCTGATTGTTGTCATTTTGACGGGCTGTTCGGGCGCTCGCGCGGGCTTGTATGATTCGGACTTGAATGCGGCGTGCATTTATGATAGAATTTCAAATGTTGTGTATGTCGAAGCCTGTGTTTGGCCCAGTGCCGCGAGGTTACGGCATGATTAATCGGGCGGTCCTCTGCGCGCTAAGATCCGGATTCGAACATTCGGGGAGCGGCACGAACGTCTATGGCGGAAGGAGGGGACACCCCCATGAGTCTGATTCAAACGATCACCCAAGAGCAACTGCGCAAGGACATCCCGACATTCCGTCCTGGCGACACGCTGAAGGTTCACGTTAAAGTCGTCGAGGGTTCCCGCGAGCGGGTACAACTTTTCGAAGGCGTCGTGATCAAGCGTCGCGGCGGCGGGATCAGCGAGACCTTTACGGTTCGCAAGATTTCCTACGGCGTCGGTGTTGAGTGTACTTTCCCAG
>NZ_JAGXJW010000092.1 GCF_019091135.1 Cohnella sp. GbtcB17
AGCAGCGCCGGCTGCGCCGCCAGGGCGCGCGCGACCGCCTCACGCTGCTGCTGTCCGCCGGACAGCTGTGCGGGCAGGCGTCCTTGGAATGGCTCCAAATGCAGCAGACGCAGCAGCTCCCCGACCTTGGCTCGAATGTCAGCGGACGCCGCCTTCTTTCTTTTTAACCCATACGAAATGTTGTCGTACACGCTCAAATGCGGCCATAGCCCGTAATCCTGGAACACCATGTTGATGCCCCGCTTCTCGGGCGGCACGAGCTTCGAAGCCGTGGACACGGCCTCGCCGCGCAGCCGCACCTCGCCCCCGTCGGGCTGCTGCAGGCCGGCGATGAGCTGAAGCAGCGTGGACTTGCCGCAGGCGGACGGGCCAAGCACGCTGATGATCTGCCCGCGGGAGACGCTGAAGTCGATGCCCCGAAGCGCAGGCTGGCCCCCGTAGGACTTGTGAAGCTGACGGATCTCTAGGATTGGATTCAACGGCTTGGCCTCCTTGCTTCCTTCGGCTTGAACAATCGCTCCATGATGAGGATGAGTGCGACAACGGCGGTGCCTCCAGTTAGAGTCGCGGCGGCGGCGTAGCCGAAGTTCAGGTCCTCGAATGCTTTGTTGATGACAACGGGCAATGTCATAAAGTTGGGTGGAAACAGAATCGAGGTCATCGCCAGATCGAAGACGCTCGCCCCGAACGCCGCCAGCGCGGCGGAAAGCAGCGCGCCACGCAGCAGCGGCAGCAGAATCGTCCGCACTCTGCGCGAAAAAGAAGCGCCCTGCATTTGCGCCGCCGACAGCAGCCCCTGCGGCACCTTGGCCATCGCCCCTGTCACGATCCGGGTGATGACGGGAATGGCGCCGGCGACGCCGGCGAGCACGAGGATGGCCGGCTTGCCGTAGAGCAGCAGCCCAATCCGCTCGAGCCAGGCTTGGTTCCAGATGAAGATATAGCCGATGCCGAGCACGACGCCCGGAACCGCCAGCGAGATAAGCGAGATGATGTCGATCGCCCGCTTTAGCTTGAACCTCGAATAGGTGAGCACGTAGGCGACGAGCAGCCCGACGAACAGGCCGACGATGGCGGCGAACGCCGCGATCGAGAGCGAATGCAGCAGCGCATCCGTCAACTGCCCGCCCGACACGAACAGCTCCCGATAATGGTCCAGCGTGAACGCCGAGCCGCCGGCTTGGCCGGGGCGGGTGAATGACGTCAGCAGGTTGGCGCCTAACGGAATGCCGACCGCGATCGCCAGCAGGAGGAGATTGCCGACCGCCAGCAGCAAGGCGCCCCTGCGCGGCCGCTCGGCCTTGGCCCGCGTCGCCCGGCCGCCGAGGAAGTCGAAGCGCGCCCGGCGCAGCGCCCAGAACTGCACGCTCATCGCCAGCGCGATCAGCACGACGAGATAGAACGACAGCACGCCGGCCATATCGAACCGGATCGGCGATGTATACAGCGCCGAGTAAATCGAATACGGCAGCGTCGGAAAGCGGAAAACGGCCGCGATCGAAGCCGGCAGGCCGAAGTCGCCGACGGTGTCCATAAAGACGAGCAGCGCCCCCGAGCAATAGGCGGGCAACAGCAGCGGCGCCTCGATTGTGCGCCAGACGGTCCAGGCGCTGCCGCCGTTCAGGCGGCCGGCTTCGCCCAGGCGTTCCATTTTCCACTCCAGCGCGGAATAGACGGCCAGATAAGCGAACGGAAATTTGCTCAAGGACATGACCGCGATCAGGCCCGCGGGCGTAAAGACGGCATCGTGAACCCAGCGCCAGCCGAACCAGGATGCCGCGAGGCCGTCCGACGAGGCGAACATGACCCAGCCTTGCGCGAGGATAAAGGACGGCGTCACGATCAGCAGCCATACCGCGCCGTCGAGCAGCCGCGCGCCCGGGAACGACCAGCGGGATCGCGCGGTAGCGAGCGCCGCGCCGATCGCGGTTCCGAGCGCCGTCGTGCCAAGGCCGAGGACGAGCGTGTTTTTGAGCGAGAGATACCAGAGCGGACGGCGGAACATCTCGCCCAGCAGAGAGAGGTCGCCGATCCGGCGGCTGCCGAAGAAGAAGCCGGGCAGCAGCACTTGAATGACGACCGCGGCAAGCGGCAGCATGATCAACAAAACAAGAAGGGCCAGCACCAGCCAGCCCGTCCTGCTTCCGTGAGCGAAAATCGTAAAGCGCATTTTATTTCACCGAGCGATCGGCGAACCACTGCTTGATCTCCGCTTCATGCTCCGATGCCCACGATGCGTCCGCCGCGACGAGTTTGGCGTTTGGCGCGCGATCCGCTTTCATCGTCACGCCCGCGACGCTCGGCTCGAAATAGCTCTCGTCGCCTTGGTCAATCAGCGCCTGCTGCGTCTTCGGATCGAGCAGAAACTCAACGAACGCCTTCGCTGCATCCTGATGCTGGCTGTTCTTCTGGATCGCCGCTACGCGTACCGAAGCCGGCGCGCCCTCTTCCGGCCAGACGATCTCGATCGGCTCGCCGTCGTTTTTCAGCGTGTACGCGTTGCTCTCCTGCAGCGCCGCGACCTTGATCTCGCCGCCCGTGAGCGCCTTGGCGACATTCGGGTTTTTCGGGTAGACGTGCGCGCCGTTTTTCAGCACGCCGTCAAAGTAAGCCTGGCCGCCTTCGATCCCTTTGTCCTTGAAAAACCACGATACGAACGGATAAGCGGGCGCCGCTACCGCAGGGTCTGCCATGCCGACTGTGCCCTTGTACTTCGCGTCGGCGAGATCTGCCCAGCTCTTCGGCGCTTCGGCCGCGCTAAACGACTTCGTGTTGTAGACGATGACGCCTGCTGCATGCGCGCCGGTCGGGTAATATGCCTTGTTCGCAGGCACGAATGCCTTGGCGAAGTCCGTGAGGCCTGCCGCGGCAGTCGGCTCCCAGCCCTCCAGCAGCTGTCCTGCCTTGCCCAGCCCTTCGATCGAAGGCATCGCGTCCATCCAGACGACGTCCCAGTGCGGATTGCCCTTCTCGGCTTCGATGCGGGACATGATCTCGGCGCCGTTGCCGCTGACGATGTTGAGCTTGTAGCCGGTTTGCGCTTCGAACATCGGCTTGACGATGTCGTCGAAATCATTGAGGTAGACCGTCAGCGTCTCGCCGTTGCCGGCCGGCGTCGATGCGCTCGCGCTCTCGGAAGACGCTGCGGCTGCGGTCTCGGATGGCGATGCCGAGGCGCTTGACGGCGCGGCAGTGTCGGAAGCCGTGGCCGCCGCGGCGCCCGCGTTGTTGTTGTTCGCGTTGCCGCAGCCTGCTGCGGTCAAGGACAGGCCGACGAGCGCCAATGCTGCGAGCTTGCGGTGCTGCGTGAGATTCATTTTTCGATATCCCCCTCGTAATCGTTCGTGATACCTTCACTTTAAAGGGGGTTTGTCAGCATGACGTAAAGCGGATAACAAATCGAAGTTAAATATTATCTATGTGTATTGATAAAATCATAGATAGAATCTATATTTGCTGTAGCATGTATTTGACGACGATAAAAGAGGGCGAACGTTCCATGAATCCCCAACAACTGCGTGTTTTCATGCAAGCCGCGGATGGACGCAGCCTGACGGAGGTCGCCGCCGCGCTCGGCTTGAAGCAGCCGACCGTCACCTTTCACCTGCAAAAGCTGGAGCAGTCGGCAGGCATCTCGCTGTTCCGCAAGCAGGCCGGTCGCGTGCGCCTGACCGATGCGGGCGAGGCGCTGCTCCCCTATGCCGCCAAAATCTCGGCGCTGCTCGACGAAGCCTCGCAGCTGATGGCCGACTACCGCGAGCAAGGCCGCGGCAGGCTGAAGATCGGGGCCAGCTATACGCCGGCCACCTACTTCCTGCCCGCTTATCTGGCGGAATTCCAGATGCAGTACCCGCTGGCGCTGCCAACGCTGACGGTCAAGCAGGCCGGAGACGCGCTCGCCCTGCTCGAGAGCTTCGAGATCGACGTCGCCGTCGTCTCGCTGTCCGAGGAGCCCTACCCCGAGCTCAACGTCATCCCGCTCGGCGAAGATCCGCTCACGCTGGCGTTCGCGCCCTTTCACCCGCTGGCCTCGGGGAAGATCGGGATCGAGGACCTGCAGGGCCAGTCGTTCCTCGTGCACGAGGGCGGCTCGACCTCGCGCAGGCTGTCCGAGAGATGGGCGGCGGATAACGGCTTGAACTGGCAAATCCGGATGGAGCTCGGCGCGATCGAGACGATTAAGGAAGCCGTCAAGCACGGCATGGGAATCGGCATTCTGCCGCGGCGCAGCGCGCGCCGGGAGGAGCTGTCCGGCGAGCTCGTGCTGCGGGAGCTGCCGGGCAAGGTCAGCGTCCGCCGGATTTGCCTCGTTTACCGTAAAGAGGATATCCCCGTCCGTCAGGCGGCCGCCTTTATCGACTTTATGCGGGGGAAGCTCGGGGTGTAGGGATGCCACCTCACAAATACAACAAAAAAACCGGCCTCCCTATGGGGCCGGTCGTGTCGGTTGTAGATGGCGCGCCGTTTCGTTATGTCAACTTAGCGGCTTTTCGCGTCGTATTCCTCGGTCCAGGCCTGCGTCTGCGCTAGCGCAGTCTCGGCGCGGCCGATCGCTTCGCTCACCTGGTTGGCGGCGGTGCCGCCGTAGACGTTGCGCGCGGCGACGACCGTCTCCGGCTTCAGCGTCTCGTAGATGCGCTCGTCGAACAGCTCGGAGAACTGCTTGAACTCGTCGAGCGTCAGGTCTAGCAGGAACTTGTTTTGCTGGATGCAGTACAGGACCGTTTTGCCGATGACCTCGTGCGCCTGGCGGAACGGCAGCCCCTTGTTCACGAGGAAGTCGGCGATGTCGGTCGCATTGGAAAAGTCCTGGTCGACGGCGCGGCGCATCTTGTCCTTGCGCACCTTCATCGTCGCGATCATCGGGGCGAACAGCTGGAGCGCGCCCTGCAGCGTCTTCACGGTGTCGAACATGCCTTCCTTGTCTTCCTGCATGTCCTTGTTGTACGCGAGCGGCAGCGACTTCAGCACGGTCAGCAGGCCGACGAGGTTGCCGTACACGCGGCCCGTCTTGCCCCGTACGAGCTCGGGCACGTCGGGGTTTTTCTTCTGCGGCATAATGCTCGAACCTGTGCAAAACGCGTCGTCCAGCTCGACGAACTGGAACTCCGTGCTCGACCAGAGAATGAGCTCCTCGCTCAGACGCGACAGATGCGTCATGATGAGCGACGCGCCGGCCAGGAACTCGACGATAAAGTCGCGGTCGCTGACGGCGTCGAGGCTGTTCTCGTAGACGCGGCCGAAGTTCAGCAGCTCCGCCGTGTACAGACGGTCGATCGCAAACGTCGTGCCCGCGAGCGCGCCCGCGCCGAGCGGCAGCGCGTCGATACGCTTGTAGCTGTCCTGCAGGCGCTCGATGTCGCGGCCGAACATGGACACGTACGCCATCAGATGATGGGCGAACAGGATCGGCTGCGCGCGCTGCAGATGCGTATAGCCCGGCACGATCGTATCGAGGTTGGCCTTGGCCTGGCCGATCAGCGCTTCCTGCAGCTTGGACAGCAGGCCGACAAATTCGACAACGCGCTTGCGCAGGTACAGGTGCATGTCGGTCGCGACCTGGTCGTTGCGGCTGCGGCCGGTGTGCAGCTTGCCGCCGACGGGACCGATCTCCTCGATCAGCGCCTTCTCGATGTTCATATGAATGTCTTCGTCCGCGATCAGGAACTGCTGCTCCCCGCTGCGGATGCGCTGCTGCACCTTCAGCAGGCCCGCCTTGATCGTCTCGACATCCTCCTGCGGCAGAATGCCGCAGCGTCCCAGCATCGTCACGTGCGCGAGGCTGCCCTGGATATCCTCCTCGGCCAGCTCCTTGTCAAACGTAATCGACGCCGTATATTCCTCTACCAGCTGGTCGGTCTTCTTCGTGAACCGGCCGCCCCACAGCTTGCTCATGACGCTAGTTAGCCCCTCTCTATTCGGCAAATAAGGATGCGCGACACCGTTATTTGCTCGCCAACCCGGCGAGTCGGACAAATAACGTTACGCGACATCCTTATCCGCTCAACATGCCGGATTTTACGCAAATGAACGATATGCGGCATCCTTATCCAATCCCCGCGAAGCGTTTCCGAGCAAATAACGATATGCGGCATCGCTATTTACCGGCGACCGGAGGATTTCGAGCGAATAAGGATGCACGGCATCCTTATTCATCTCTCTGCCGCCGGCGGCTACTTAAACGCCCGAAGCGCCGTTCACGCCGGACGACACCTTCAGACGAAGCGCGTTCAGGCGAATGAAGCCGGTTGCGTCGCCTTGGTCGTACGCCTGAGTCGGGTCGGCTTCCATCGTGGCGATGTGCGGGTTGTACAGGCTGACCGGGCTCTTCAGGCCGGCGGCCAGAATGTTGCCCTTGTACAGCTTGAGGCGCACGGTGCCGGTGACATTCTTCTGGCTTTCGTTTACGAGCGCCTGGATCGCCAGACGCTCCGGCGCGAACCAGAAGCCGTTGTACACGAGCGTGCTGTACTTCGCGATAAGCGAATCGCGCAGGTGCATGACGTCGCGGTCCATCGTGAGCGACTCCATCTTGCGGTGCGCGGTGAAAAGAATGCTGCCGCCCGGCGTCTCGTACACGCCGCGGGACTTCATGCCGACGAAGCGGTTCTCGACCATGTCGACGCGGCCGATGCCGTGTTTGCCGCCCAGCTCGTTGAGCTTGTTCATCACTTCGAGCGGGGACAGCTTCTCGCCGTTAATGGCGACGACGTTGCCCGCTTCGAAGTCGAGCTCGACGTACTCCGCCTGGTCCGGCGCCTTCTCCGGCGACACGCTCAGCACGTACATGTCCTGCACGTCGTCTGCGCTGGAGTCGAACCACGGATCCTCGAGCATGCCGCTCTCGAAGGAGATGTGCAGCAGGTTGCGGTCCATCGAGTACGGCTTGGCGGCGGACGCCTGCACGTTGATGCCGTGCTTCTCGGCGTAGGCGATCATCTCGGCGCGGCCCGGAAACGCTTCGCGGAACGCCTCATCGCGCCACGGCGCGATCACCTTGATGTCGGGCGCAAGCGCGGCCGCAGTCAGCTCGAAGCGGACCTGGTCGTTGCCCTTGCCGGTCGCGCCGTGCGCGATGGCGGTGGCGCCTTCGGCGCGGGCGATCTCGACCATGCGCTTGGCGATAAGCGGACGCGCGATCGAGGTGCCGAGCAGGTACTGGCCTTCATAGAGCGCGCCGGCCTGGAACATCGGGTAGATGAAGTCCTTGGCGAACTCGTCCTGCAGGTCGTCGATGTACACCTTGGAGGCGCCGGTCTTGATCGCTTTTTCCTCCAGGCCGTCCAGCTCTTCCTTCTGGCCGATGTCGGCCGTGAAGGTGATGATCTCTGCGTCGTACGTCTCCTTCAGCCACGTGAGGATAACGGAGGTATCAAGGCCGCCGGAGTAGGCGAGCACGATTTTTTCTTTTGCCATGGTAGGGATGAACGCTCCTCTATTGGAAAAATGGATGCGGCGCGGCAGGCGCGTCGGATCGCCGGAACCGCGGTTATGCGGAAGGCGGCAGCTTACATAATCGCGGCCATGACGGCCTTTTGCGCGTGCAGGCGGTTCTCCGCCTCGTCGAAGATAATGGAGTGCGGGCCGTCGATAACGCCCTCGCTCACTTCCTCGCCGCGGTGCGCCGGCAGGCAGTGCATGAACAGGTAGTCGGACTTGGCATGCTTGGCCAATTCCTCGTTGACCTGGTAGTTCTTGAACGCGCGCTCGCGCTCCTGCTGCTCGGCCTCGAAGCCCATGCTCGCCCACACGTCGGTGTATATGATGTCTGCGCCCTCGACCGCCTCGCGCGCGTCGCGCACGATGTCGACCCGGGAGCCCGACTGCTCGGCGAACTCGCGCGCCAGCTTCACCTGGTTCGCATCCGGCTCGTAGCCTTCCGGCGACGCGCTGGCAAAGTGAATGCCGAGCTTGCTCGCGCCGATCATGAGCGAATGCACCATGTTGTTGCCGTCGCCGATGTAGGCGACCTTGAGGCCTTCCAGTTTGCCCTTGTGCTCGAGGATCGTCTGATAGTCGGCGAGCGCCTGGCACGGATGCGACTGGTCGGACAGCGCGTTGATGACCGGGATCGTAGCGCCGCGGGCCAGCTCGACCACGTTGCGATGGCCGAACGTACGGATGATGATGCCGTCCAGATAACGCGACAGCGTCTGCGCGGTATCGCGGATCGTCTCGCCGCGGCCCATTTGAATGTCGTTCTTGCTCAGGAACAGGCCGTGGCCACCGAGCTGGAACATGCCCACTTCGAACGACACGCGCGTGCGGGTGGACGATTTTTCGAAGATCATGCCGAGCGTCTTGCCCTTGAGGGGCTGGTACACTTCGCCGCTCTTCTGCTTGCGCTTGAGCTCGATGGCGAGGTCGATCAGATAACGGATCTCGTCAGGCTGGTAATCGACGAGCCCCAGGAAATCCCGCCCTTTGAGGCCTTGGGCGAGTTCTTCGGCGTTTGCGGCCGGGTTAGGCATGGCGATACCTCCTTGGTATGAAAAGGGGCGCATAGACCCCGCGTTAGAGAAAGTGTTGGCGAAACGCCGACCGGCCGCGTTCGAGCGCGCAGCCGGCTAAGGCGCGATTAGTTCGAGGCCTTCGCTGCGGCCGCTTCGGTCAGCACGGCGGCGATCAGGTCGACCGCGCGGTCGATATCCTCGCGCGACACGAGCAGGCTCGGCAGCAGGCGGATGACCGTCGGTCCCGCCGGGACGACGAGCAGGCCGCGCTTCTGCAGCTCGCCGATCCAATCGGCGACCGGCTCGGTGCACTGGATGCCGATGAGCAGGCCGCGGCCGCGAACCTCGGTGACGACCGGCAGATCCAGCAGCTTGTCGCTCAGCTTCGCGATCAAGTACTCGCCCGAAGCGGCCGCGCGCGCCGGCGCGTCCTGCTTCAGCATCGACTCGATCGTGGCGGTCACGACCGTCGAAGCGATCGGCGTGCCGCCGAACGTCGTGGCGTGCGAGCCGGGCGTGAAGGCCGGAATCAGCTTCTCCTTGCCGAGCATCGCGCCGACCGGGAAGCCGCTGCCGATGCCCTTGGCCAGTGTGAAGATGTCGGGCTCTACGTCGTAGTGCTGATACGCGAACAGCTTGCCGGTACGGCCCATGCCCGTCTGGACTTCGTCCAGGATGAGCAGCAGACCGTGACGATCGCACAGCTCGCGGACGCCGCGCAGAAACTCGGGCTCGACGACGATGACGCCGCCCTCGGCCTGCACGAGCTCGAGCATGATCGCGGCCGTACGGTCCGTGATCGCCGCTTCCAGTGCCGGCAGATCGTGCAGCGGCACGTGGACGAAGCCTTCAGGCAGCGGCAGGAAACCTTCCTTGACCTTGTCTTGCCCGGTCGCGGTCAGCGTCGCGAGCGTACGCCCGTGAAACGACTGCGTAAACGTGATCACTTCATAGCGATCGTTGCCCAGCACCTTCTGGTGATAGCGGCGGGCCAGCTTGATCGCGGCCTCGTTCGCTTCGGCGCCGCTGTTGCAGAAGAAGACGGCGTCGGCGCAACTGTTGTCGGTCAGCAGCTTCGCCGCTTTTTCCTGGAACGGATTGACGAAAAGGTTGGACGCATGCCACAGCTCCCCGAGCTGCGCCACGAGCGCATCCTTCACCTCGTCCGGCACATGGCCCAGACTGGTGACGGCCAGACCGCCCATAAAGTCGAGATACTCCTTGCCTTGATCGTCCCACAGGCGGCTGCCTTTGCCCTTGACGATGGCGATCGGATAGCGTGCGTAGGTCGGGAACAAGCTGCTCATGTTTTCCACTCCTTCGTTGGATAAATTATTCGCGTACGATGCGGGTGCCGAGGTTGCCCTCGTTAACCGCCCGGCTCAGCACCCGCGGCGCGGCGCCGTCGACGATGAGCACCTCGCGCACGTCGCCGGTCAGGCAGGCCATCGCGGCCCGCACCTTCGGGATCATGCCGCCGTAAATCTCGCCGCTCGCGATCATCTCTTCGATCTGCGCGAAGGTGACCTGCGGCAGCACCCGCTTCTCGCCGTCCACCGTCCGCATGATGCCTGGCACGTCGGTCACGACGATCATCGTAGCGACGCCCAGATGCGAGGCCACGGCGCCTGCGGCGGTGTCCGCGTTAATGTTGTAGCGCTGACCGGCAGCGTCAATGCCGATCGGCGCGATGACGGGCAGGTAGCCGAGCGCCACGATGCCCTGGATCAGCTCGGCGTTGACGCCGGTCACGTCGCCGACGAGACCGACGACGTCCGCGTTCGCCACGGGCCTGGCCTCGATTAGCTGCCCGTCGGTGCCCGACAGGCCGAGCGCCTTCGCGCCGCTCTGCTGCAGCCGCCGCACGATCTGCTTGTTGATGCGTCCGGCGAGCACCATCTCGACGACCTCGAGCGTCGGCTCGTCGGTCACGCGCAAGCCGCCTTCGAAGCGGCTCTCGATGCCAAGCTGGCCGAGCGTCTCGTTGATCGCCGGGCCGCCGCCGTGCACGATAACCGGCTGCGCCCCGCTCTCCTGCAGGTCGCGCAGATCCTCGAAGAACGCGTCCGGCAGCGCGGCGAGCGTGCTGCCGCCGCATTTCATGACGAATGCCATCGTTGTCGTCGCCCCCCTTAAGTCCGGTAAGCGGCGTTAATCCGCACGTAATCGTAAGTAAGGTCGCAGCCCCAAGCGAGCGCCTTGCCGCTGCCCATGTGCAGGTCGACGCGGATTGCGACCGTGTCGCCCTTCAGGTAGACAAGCGCTGCGTCCTCGTCGAACACGATCGGGCGGGACTGCTCCAGCACGAGAATGTCGCCGAGCCGCACGTCGACCGTGTTCACGTTAAGCGGCACGCCTGCGCGGCCTGCCGCTGCGATGATGCGGCCCCAGTTAGCGTCCGCGCCGAATGCTGCCGACTTCACAAGGCTCGAGCCGATGATCGTCTTGGCGATCGCCTGCGCGTCCGCGTCGCTGGCCGCACCTGCGACCGTCGTCTCGATCAACTTGGTCGCGCCTTCGCCGTCGCGCGCGATCGCCTTGGCCAGCTCCTCGCACACGTAGCGCAGCCCTTCGGCGAACGCCGCCCAGTCCGGTTGCGCCGGCGTCAGCTCGGCGTTGCCCGCGAGGCCGTTGGCCATCGCGACGAGCATGTCGTTAGTGCTGGTGTCGCCATCGACGGTGATCATGTTAAACGTCAGGTTGGTGATGTCGCGCAGCAGCGTTTGCAGCGCCGGGGCGCCGATGGCTGCATCCGTCGTGACGAAGCCGAGCATCGTAGCCATGTTCGGGTGGATCATGCCGGAGCCTTTGGCGGCGCCGGCGATCGTGACCTCGGCGCCGTCCACGACGACGCGCACGCAGGCGGTCTTCTTGACCAGGTCGGTCGTCAAAATCGCCTGGCAAAAGTCGTCGGAGCCGGCCGCGTCGCCCTTCAAGGCTTCAGGAAGCCGCTCGATGCCCGCGCTGACGCGATCCATCTTGAGCGGCTCGCCGATGACGCCGGTCGAGGCGACGGCGACCTGATGCTTCGCCACGCCGAGCGCCTCGGCGATCTGCGCGCGCATCGCGTATGCGTCGGCTTCGCCTTGGGCGCCGGTGCAGGCGTTGGCATTGCCGCTATTGACGAGCACTGCGGTCAGCAGGCCTTCTTCCGCCAGGCTCTCGCGCGTCACCTGCAGCGGTGCCGCCTGAAACAAATTGGTCGTATACACCGCCGCAGCCGCTGCCGGCACCTCGCTGACGATCGCGCCGAGATCGTTGCGCTCCGTTTTTTTCAGACCGCAGTGCAGTCCGCCCGCCTTGAAGCCCTTGGGCGTCGTCACGCCGCCGTCCGGCACGATGAGATAGCTCTTCCCCATGTCGCTCCCGTTCCCCCGTCCGTTATGGATAGACCGGCAGGAACGTCAGACCCGTCGTCTCGTCCCAGCCCATCATCAAGTTCAAGTTCTGAATCGCCTGGCCCGACGCGCCCTTGACGAGGTTGTCGATGACGGAGATGACCGTCAGGCGCCCCGTCCGCTCGTCGACGAGCACGCCGATGTCGCAGTAGTTCGAGCCGTACACTTCTTTGGTCGACGGGTACGTCCCCTCCGGACGCACGCGCACGAAGGGCCGGCCCTCGTAGAACTGATTGTACAGCTCGCGGAAATCGGCCGTCGTGCGGCTCTTGTCCGTCAGGCTCGCGTACATCGTGCTCATGATCCCGCGCGTCATCGGCACGAGATGCGACGTGAAAGACACGGTCACCGGAGCGCCCGCCGCGCGCGCCAGCGTCTGCTCGATCTCCGGCGTGTGCTGGTGCTGATGGACTTTGTAAGCCTTGAAGTTCTCGTTGACTTCGGAAAAGTGGGCGGCCATGTTGAGGCCCCGGCCCGAGCCCGACACGCCGGTCTTGGCATCGACGATGATGCTGTCCGGGTCGATCCAGCCGGCTTTGACCGCCGGATACAGGCCAAGCGTCGTCGCCGTCGGGAAGCAGCCCGGATTGGTGACGAAGTCCGCGCCGCGCACTTCATCGCCGAACAGCTCGCTCATGCCGAACACCGCGCGCTCGAGTTCGTCTTGCTGCGGCGCTTCTTTTTTGTACCACTGAGCGTAGCTGTCCCGGCTCTTAAGCCGGAAGTCGCCGGACAGGTCGATGACCTTGAGTCCCGCCGCGAGAAACTGGCTCGCCAGCTTCGTGCTGACGCCATGGGGCGTCGCGAAGAAAACAACGTCGGCCTTGCCCGCGATCAGCTCGGGATCGACGGCGTCCAGGATGTCCGTGCGGATCTCCGTCAGATGCGGATAACCGGCCGCGAACGGCTCGCCCGCATTAGACGAGGAGATGACGGACGTGACCGTCACGTAAGGATGGGCGGCCAGCAAGCGGATCAGCTCGACGCCGCCGTAGCCGGTGGAGCCGACGATGGCGGCGCGCACTTGGGGCTGCGCCGAGGATGAAGATAAGGATGATGGCATTTAGATACACTCCTTGCTCTATAAAGGAATGGGACGCACTAGCGCGATTGGGCGCGCGCCCGCCGTTCATGGCAAACTATTCCCATTGTACCGGATCGCGATGATGATGTCTAAAACAATTCAAGCCCCGCCGCCGCGTCCCGGCTATGTAAGATGCAGCTGCACTGTGGGCGCTGCGGGGACGCGGCGGACGGCGGCTCGGCGGCACGCAGGGTCCGGTTGTCGATGTGTATCATTATACATTCGAATGAGTATTTATTCAATGAAAGATTCGAGTCTGTCGTCAATACTTTTTCGAGTCGGGGAAGGGGGACGTCGACTGGCACATACTGTGCGCCAAAAGTCTCGGATAGGAATAAATGTGCTGTCACGCGAGCAGTGTCGGTGCAGGATGTCCCTATTGGAAACAAATGCGGGGCCTCGCACTCATCGCCAGGGGTAGAGGTCCTGGATAGGAGCAAAATCGTCGTCTCACCCATCGCGTCGTCTTCGAAAGTCTTGGATAGAACCAAATCCACCTGCGAGAACATCGTGTCCTGACAAGACGTCTCTATTGGAAACAAATGTGCCATCTCGCACTCATCGCCATGGTAGAACGTCCTGGATAGGAGCACAATCGTTTTTTACCCATCGCGTCGTCTCAATAAGTCTCGAATAGGAACAATAGCGTCGGTGCGAAGGCCGATTCATGGAGAGCCGGAAGTCAGCCGGAAGTCACCCGGCAGACTGAGTGCAACCGCTGACGATCGTGCTGGCCGACAGCAGCATTGGCCATGCTCGGGTCCCGCCCAGTTCGGTTAGCGCTCGCTCCATCGTCAATCTTTGGTTCGACCGCCTGGCGGATGCGGCTCATGAAATCCCTCCCCCAGCACCTCCGCCGCGTTCGTAATGATAACGAAGGCGCCAGGGTCGGCGTCCTGCACGAGCAGCTTGAGTCGCGTCACTTCGTTCTGGCCGACGACGGTCATGAGCACGGGGCGCTGCTGGCCGGTGTAGCCGCCCTCGCCCTGCAGCTTGGTGAGACCGCGATCCAGGTCGACGAGCACCGCCTGCGACACCTTCTCCGGCTGCGTTGTCACGATAAAAGCGGCTTTGGACGTCTGCAGCCCTGTTTGCACGACGTCGATCGTCTTGCTCGTGACGAACAGGCCGATGAGGGCGTAGAGCGCGTTTTCGGGCGCGATGAGGATGCCGGCGGAGAGGATGACGAGGCCGTCAAGCGTAGCGACCGCGAGGCCGAGGCGCAGGCCGGTGAAGCGATGCAGGATCTGCGCGGCCGTGTCGAGGCCGCCGGTGGACGCTTGGCCGCGGAACACGAGGCCGAGCCCGAGCCCGACGCCGAGTCCGCCGTAGATGGCGGCGAGCAGCGGGTTGTGCGTCGGCGGCGTCCAGTGCGCGGTGAGCAGCACGAACAGCGGCAGCACGACGGAGCCGACGGCGGTCTTGACGCCAAAGCGAGTGCCGAAGACGGCGAGGCCCGCGAGGAAAAGCGGAATGTTAAGCGTCCACTGGGTGTAGGCGGGCTTGATGTCGGTCAAGTAGTTGACGATGACCGAGATGCCGGAGACGCCGCCGGAGGCGATGTTGTTCGGCAGGAAGAACAGGTTGAAGCTGACCGCAATAAGAAAAGAGCCCACGAGCAGCAGCGTCATCGACACGGCATTGCGATACAGCGGCGAGCGCGGCTTGCGACGGCGCTTGTTGGGCCTTGGCTCCGAGTAAGGCGGAAGCTCCGCGCGATTCGCTTCGTTTGCATGTTCCATCGTAGGAAGCCCACTTTCTTTTATGAATGAACGCGTAATGACGTACAAAAAAAGCAAGCCCCTCCACCCGGCGGCGCGATAGGTTCACTTCGGACGGATGCCCGCATCGGTTCCTGTTGAGGGAGCCGAGCCGGCGATCGGAAGAAACGTTTCCTCGCGTTGCCATTAGTGTCGGAACTTGCCGCATGCTTTATTCGAATAAGAAGCGCGTGCCGATCGGTTATTCGGCGGCCGCCGCCGGATCCGTCTTGATCTGGCTGCGCAGATAGCCGTCGATGAACGGATCAATATCGCCGTCCATGACCGCCTGCACGTTGCCCGTCTCTACGCTCGTACGATGATCCTTGACCATGCTGTACGGGTGAAACACGTACGAACGGATCTGGCTGCCCCAGGCGATATCTAGCTGCTCGCCGCGGATGGCGGCCAGCTCGGCCTGCTGCTCCTGGATCTTCTTTTCGTACAGCTTGGATTGGAGCATCTTCATCGCGCGGTCGCGGTTCGAGATCTGAGAGCGCTCGGTCTGGCAGGCCACGACGATGCCGGTCGGCAAGTGAGTGAGTCGAATCGCCGAGTCGGTCTTATTGATGTGCTGGCCGCCGGCGCCGCTTGCCCGGTACGTGTCGACGCGCAGGTCTTCGGGACGAATCTCGATCGTGATGTCGTCCGGAATCTCCGGCACGACGTCGCAAGACACGAACGATGTATGACGTCTGCCCGAAGCGTCGAACGGCGAGATGCGCACGAGCCGGTGCACACCCTTCTCGGCCTTCAGGTAGCCGTAGGCGTTGTAGCCGCGGACCATGATGGTGACACTCTTGATCCCCGCCTCGTCGCCCGGCAGATAGTCAAGCAGCTCCACCTTGAAGCCCCTCTTTTCCGCCCAGCGCGTGTACATCCGGTACAGCATCGAAGCCCAGTCCTGGGACTCCGTGCCGCCTGCGCCCGGGTGAAGCTCGAGGATGGCATGGGACTTGTCGTACGGCTGGTTGAGCAGCAGCTGCAGCTCGAAGTCGTCGACCTTCTTGGACAGCGCCTTGACGCTGCCGACCCACTCGGTCTCCAGGTCTGCGTCCGACTCCTCCTCCAGCATCTCTTGCATCGCCTCGAGATCCTCCTGCTCAGCCGCGAGCGTCGCATATTGCTCGACGACGCCTTTAATCGCATTCAGCTCGGAGATGACACCCTGCGCCTTCTCGTTGTCGTCCCAGAAGTCCGGCGCGCTCATCTTTTCCTCGAAGTTCGCGATCATCTCTTGCTTGAGATCTAAGTCAAAGAGACCCCCTAAGATACGTGAGTCGCTTCGCGGATTCGCGAAGGTCTTGCTTGGCTGTGTAATCGTTGACGGCCATGTAAAATCACCTCATCGTAGAATGCGGCCCGGCTTGCGGGTCCGGGAAAAGTTCAACGATCGCAACCGCTCTCCCGACATGCAAGAGCGATGCTCCCCGGCGCGGTCCGGTTGGGCCGCTCGGCGGAGCACCGCTCCCATGCCTTCGATCAGTCTATGCGACCGTGGCACATTTTGTATTTCTTGCCGCTGCCGCAAGGGCAAGGGTCGTTGCGGCCGACACGCTGCTCGGGCGAACGCGCCGGGCGCTTCGGTCCCGCTTCCGCCTTCGTATCGACGGCTTGGCCTTCGGCGACGGCTTCGCGCTTCACGTTGCTCTCGACCTGCGCCTTCATGATGTAGAGCGTCACTTCTTCTTCGATCCGCTCGATCATGGACAGGAACATGTTGTGGCCTTCGAATTGGTACTCGCGAAGCGGATCGTTGCCGCCGTAAGCGCGCAGGTGGATACCTTGACGCAGCTGGTCCATCGCGTCGATATGGTCCATCCACTTGCTGTCGACCGCGCGGAGCACGACGACCTTCTCGAACTCGCGCATCGTCTCTTCGCCGATCATCTGCTCGCGTTCGTTGTACAGCTCCTCGATGCGCGCCATGAGCAGCTCGACGATCTCATCCTTTTCCTTGCCCCATAGATCGTCCTTGTTCACGCGCTCTTCCGGCAGGAAGTTGGCGTGGGCGTAGCTGGCGAGACCCTCGAGATCCCAATCTTCCGGCACGTCGTCGCCCGGACAGTGCTTGTCTACCGCGCGCTCGACGACCGACTTGATCATCGGCATGACGACGTCGCGGATCTTCTCCGCGCCGAGAATCTGGCGGCGGTCGCCGTAGATCTTCTCCCGCTGCAGGTTGATGACGTCGTCGTACTGCAGAACGACGCGGCGGGCGTCGAAGTTGCTGCCTTCGACGCGCTTCTGCGCCGACTCGATCGCGCGGGTGATGAGGCGGCTCTCGATCGGCGACTCTTCGTCGAAGCCGAGACGCTCCATCATGCCCATGATGTTGTCCGCGCCGAAGCGGCGCATGAGCTCGTCCTCCATCGACAGGTAGAACTGCGAGGAGCCCGGGTCGCCCTGACGGCCTGCGCGGCCGCGCAGCTGGTTGTCGATCCGGCGGCTCTCATGCCGCTCGGTACCGATAATGTGCAGACCGCCGAGATCCGGCACGCCTTCGCCGAGCAGAATGTCCGTACCGCGACCAGCCATGTTCGTGGCGATCGTAACCGTGCCACGTTGGCCTGCGCTCGCGATAATCTCGGCTTCCTCGGCGTGGTACTTGGCGTTCAGCACCTGATGCTTGATGCCTTTCTTTTTCAGCATTTCCGACACGCGCTCCGAGTTCTCGATCGAGACCGTACCGACCAGCACCGGCTGCCCCGTCTGGTGACGCTTCACGATCTCCTCGACGACGGCGCGGAACTTGCTGTTCTCCGTCTTGTAGACGACATCCGGGATGTCCTTGCGAATGTTGGTCCGGTTCGTCGGGATCTGCACGACCTCAAGGCCGTAGATCCGCTTGAACTCCTCTTCCTCCGTCTTCGCCGTACCGGTCATGCCGGCCAGCTTGCGATACATCCGGAAGTAGTTCTGGAACGTGATCGTCGCGAGCGTCATGCTCTCGTTCTGGACGTTCAGGCCTTCCTTCGCCTCGATCGCCTGGTGCAGTCCGTCGCTGTAACGGCGTCCGGCCATCAAACGGCCCGTGAATTCGTCGACGATGACGACTTCCTCTTCCTGCACGACGTAGTCGACATCGCGCTTCATAATGAAGCGCGCGCGCAGCGCCTGGTTCACGTGGTGGTTGATCAGCACATGCTCGTGCGCGAACAGGTTCTCGATATTAAAAGCCTGCTCCACCTTCGTCACGCCGGTCTCCGTCAGCGCGATGCTCCGCATTTTCACGTCGATCGTGAAGTCCTCGGTCTCGGTCAGCCGGCTCGCCACACGGTCCGCCTGATAATACATCTGCGTCGACTTCTGCGCCTGGCCGGAGATGATCAGCGGCGTACGCGCCTCGTCAATCAGGATCGAGTCGACTTCGTCGATGATGGCGTAATAGAGCGGACGCTGAACCATCTGCTCCTTGTACAGCACCATGTTGTCGCGCAGGTAGTCGAACCCGAACTCGTTGTTCGTGCCGTATGTGATATCGCAAGCGTAGGCCGCCTGCTTTTCCTCATGAGACAGACCGTGCAGGTTGCAGCCTACCGTCATGCCCAGGAAATTGTAAACTTGGCCCATCATCTGACTGTCCCGTTGCGCCAGATAATCGTTGACCGTGACGACGTGCACGCCCTTACCGGCGAGCGCGTTCA
>NZ_JAGXJW010000093.1 GCF_019091135.1 Cohnella sp. GbtcB17
GGACAGCTGGCCAGCGCCCGCGCGAGCGCGACGCCCTGCTTCTGGCCGCCGGACAATACATGCGGCCATTCCTTGGCTCGGTCGGCAAGCCCGACATGGGCGAGCGCCTCCAGCGCCAGATTCCGGTCGGACCTGGCGCCGACGCGAACGTTGTCGAGGACCGTCTTCCAGGGGAGAAGCCGGGATTCCTGGAACAGAACGCGCGTATATGCGTTCGGATTGATGCCGGACGCGTCGTTGAACAGGATTTGCCCTTCGGTGGGACGCTCGATTCCGGCGATCAGTCGCAGCAGCGTGCTTTTCCCGCAGCCGCTGCGGCCGACGACGGCGATGAATTCGCCTTCGCGGACGGACAGGTCGATCTGCTGCAGCACGGCTTTCTCGCCGAACCGAATGCCGAGCTGGCGCAGCTCGAAGCGCGAGCCCGTTTTTTGATCTGACATGGGCGGTTCCTCCTTCTGATACACGGCGCGAAGCCTCGCCCCCTCAGGAGCGAAGCCGCGTCGCGGTTTATTTGCGATTGTAAGCGGGGTTCCATCGCAGCAGCCGCTTTTCCAGCAGCTTGGCGACGCTGTCGGACGCTTTGCCCAGCAGGGCGTAGACGATGATGCTTAGAACGATGACGTCGAGCTGGAAAAACTCCCGCGCGTTCATCGCCATATAGCCGATGCCGGCGTCCGTCGCCACCGTTTCCGCGACGATCAGAACCAGCCAGGTGATGCCCAGCGCATACCGGGTGCCGACGAGATCCGACGGCCGCGCGCCGGGCAGGATGATGTGCCAGTAAAGTGATGCGCGGCTTAGCCGGTATACGCGCCCCATCTCGACGAGGCCCGGAGGGACGGAGCGTATGCCGTGGTACGTATTGAGGTAGACGGGGAAAAAGACGCCGACGGAGACGAGCGCCAGCTTGATCTCCTCTCCGATGCCGAACCAGATGATAAAAAGCGGCAGCAGCGCGAAAAGCGGAATGTTGCGGATCATCTGGATCGTCGTGTCGGTCGTACGCTCGGCCTGCCGCCACAGCCCGTTGAGCAGGCCCAGCGAAAAGCCGATGCCGCCCCCGATGGCGAAGCCGATCAGCGCGCGGAGCGCGCTGACGCCCAGGTTGTGTCCGAGCACGCCGCTGCGCAGCGTATCGAGCAAAGTATGCCATACTGCGGCCGGCGTAGGCAGGGTGCTGGAAGCGATCCAGCCCGCCGTCGTAAGGACGTGCCACAGCAGAAGGATGACGAGGGGCAGCAGCCATGGCTGGAGCTTCGACAGCCGCCGCCGGATCGCGTTTGAGCGGATCGTCATGAAGTCAACCGCCTTTCTGTCGCGTTATCGAATCTCGTCTTTGAACGCGTCGCTGTACAATGCCGCGACGTCGATCTTGCTCTTCAGCAGGCCGACCGCCTGCAGCGTATCCGCGACGTCCTGATTCGAAGCGATTGCCTCCGGCGTCACGGGATTGATGCGGGTGGGACGCTGCGCCTCGCCTTCCTTAATCGTCTGAAGCGCCTGGGCAACCTCCTGGTGCGTCGCTTCGGCGGTCAGCTTGGCCCACTCTTCCTGATGGCCGCGCTGCCATTCGTTAAACGCGTTGATGCGACCGAGGAAATCGGCGATCGCCGCATGCTTGCCGGGATCGGCGATCGCTGCGGGCGTGGCTTCGATCGGGAAGTTGCCGGACAAGATGTCTTTGGCGCTGGCAAGCGTCGTCGCGCCGTTCGCGCGGGCGGAGATGATCGCGTTTCCGTAGCTGGCGAGCGCGTCGACTTTGCCGCTCAGCAGGGCGCTCAGGCCGTCGGCCGTCGTCAGCTCGACGGGTTCGACGTCCGTCCAGGAGAGTCCGGCTCCGTTAAGGATTTTGACCAGGAAATAATGCGCGGTCGTCGCTTTGACATAGGCGATCTTCTTGCCCTTTAGATCGGATACCGTCTTGACGGCGGAGCCCTTCGGGACGACCAGTTCCTGATTAAGCGTGTTGGCGTTTTGCAGCGCGATGATCTTGAAGTTGCCGCCTCCTGATGCCAGCGAAGCGAAAATCGGCGGAATCTCGCTCGTGAGCGCGACGTCCAGATGGTCGGCCGCGATCGCCTCGAGCTGCAGGTTGCCGCCCTGAAAGACGCTATATTCGATCTTGTACGGGGTTTCGTCCAAGCCCGCGGCCTTGAAGCCCTGCTCGTAGTTGCCCCAGCCGGTCTGGCCGATGCGCAGCGTCACCTTGCTCAGGTCTACGGTCGAATCGCCGCCGGCCGGCGAAGGAGATGCAGCGGAGGAGGAAGGCGCTAACGCCGTTGCGGATGCTTGCCCGCCGGCCGCGTCCGACGGGGAGGACGAGCGTCCGGAGGCGTTGGATTCGCCGGAGCAGCCGGCCGTGAAGGCTAGCGCGGCCGCGAGGAGCAGAGGAACGAATGCTTGTCGGATGGAGCGTTTCATCGGAAAAACCACCTTTTCTAAAAATGGGAGACGATTTATAAAATGTGCTTCGGCTTGTCAGATGGCAGGAGGCACGTTGGAAGCGAGCCTGGCTGCGCGACGCCCGATGAGGTCGGCCTGGACGATCGCCTCCGCCAGCAAGCGCTCGCTGACCGGGAACGCGAGCGATTCGACGGTATCGGCGTCCAGCGGCACGTACGCGGCGATGCTCGCGCCGAGCTCGTCGCCGGGATTCGCGAAGCCGAGCTCCGAGAGCGTGACCGGCAGCCCCAACTCCAGGTAGAAGCCGGCCCAGTAAGCCGCTTCTTCGAACTGCCCTTCGAGCGCCAGCTGGGCGAGCAGGCCGAACGCGACCTTCTCGCCGTGAAGCGTCCCCTTCGTCTCGGGGAACCAGGTCAGCGCGTCGTGAATGGCATGGGCGAACGCCGCGCGCCGCGCGCCGCCGCTGATGCTGCCGACGAGGCCCGACAGCATAAAGATCGTATCGGCGACGTCGGCGTAGGCAGGATGCGTCTTCCCCCGCTTCGCGTCCCGGTAAACGGCGGGCGCATCGCGCTTGAGAATCTCGAGCGCCAGCAGCGACGTATGCCAGCCGATGCGTCCGTCCAAGCCGCCGTATTTGCCGTAGGAGACGTTGATGCGCGTCTCGTACCATTTGACGACGCTGTCCGCGATGCCCGCCGCCAGATAACGGACCGGAGCGGAGGCGAGCAGTTCGCCGTCGGCCAACACGAACGCCGGCGAACCGGTTAGCGGCCGGTAGCCCGCCGCACGGCCCTCGTCGTCGTAGAGAACGGTCAATGCCGACCACGCCGCGCAAGTGGCGGGAACCGTCGGGATGGTCACGACCGGCAGGCCCAGCCGTTCGCCGACGGCTTTGACCAGGTCCAGCGCACTCCCGCCTCCCGCGCCTACGATCAGCTCGGCGCCGAAGGCGCCGGCTTTTTCCGCGTATGCTTCGATTTTGGCTGCCGTGCAGTACCCTTCGAACGGATAATAGGCGAACGCGATGCCGTCGTCGTAGAATCTGCCAAGCAGATGCTCGGACACGTTTTTCCAGGCCGTATGCCCGCCGACGACGACCGCTTTTCGACCGGCGTAAAACTTCCAGGGTGGCGCCTCTCGAAGCACGCCAGGCTGGCTCCAATACTGAGCCGGCGCTTTGATTTGAATCATCGGTTCTCCTCCTTTGTCCATTAAAAAAGACCGGCGCTCGCGAAGTCTCGAAAGCTCCGCGTGCAGTCCGGTCCCCGGAAGTCCGGTAGACGACTTTAAAACATAGTAAGTATGTTGGAATAATTTGTTATGATCAGAGTATAGAGGGATCGGCGCCCATATGTCAACGGACGACACGATAGATAATCCCGATCGTCCGATCCGTATTTTCTATCGTTCACGGCGATGAAGCGACACCGCATCGTAACTTCAACGATCGTTACGGCTTGCTATAATAAGGTTAATAAATGAACGTATGGGAAGTGAGCGTTTGATACGCGATACGTTGTTGTATTTGCGCAAGCTCGGATTCGATCTGCAGTCCTTCAAAAGTGCGCTGGCCTGCGGCTTGTCGTGGGTGCTGGCGGTAGCCGTCGCGCCGCATTCCTATCCGTACTTCGCGCCGATCGCCGCCATTCTGACGCTCCAGGTGACGGTTGCCGATTCGATCCAGAAGGGGCTGTACCGCATCGTCGGCATCGTCCTCGGCATCGGGATCAGCTTGCTGGTCGGCCAATGGCTTAGCGTGAACGCAGTTACGGTGGCCTTGGTCGTACTGGCCGGGCTGGCGGTGTCGAACGCATTGCGCCTGAACGCCCAGATCGGTGCGCAGATCGGCGTCTCGGCGCTGCTCGTGCTGGCCTTCGGCAATACGAACGGCTACGCGGCTTACCGGATTCTGGAGACGCTGCTCGGTTCGGCCGTCGCCGTCGCCGTCAATCTCGCGCTCGTCCCCCGCGATACGACGCGCGAGGCGCTGTACGCGGCATCGGGCCTCGGCAAACGAATTGCGGCCGTGCTCCGCGATTATGACGAAGCGGTGCGCGGGAAGAGGCGCCCCGCCCAGGTGCTCGAGGAGGCGCGCGGACTGCTGCTGCTCATCCAAAGAGGCAACGAAGCGACGGCGCTCGCCCGTCAGAGCCTGAAGTTCGTGCCGCTTGGCCGCGCGCGCCGCGAGCGCGTGGAGCGCGTCTCTGCCGCCATGGAACGGCTGGAGCATCTGTCCGTGCAGGCGCGAGGCATCGCGCGAAGCCTGATCGAGCTGGGCGAGGCCGCGATTCGGGTTCCGGGGCTCGTCCCGGCGCTCGCGGCGGCGGCCGATTGCGTGGATCGCTTCGCGGACACGGTGACCGATCCTTCGCCCGAAGCGCACGAGAGACTGCGCGAAGCGACCGAGCGGGCGCGTCGCGTTCAGCTTGACAGCTTCGGACAGAGCATGGCCGGCGTCGATGCCGAGCGGCTCAAGCTGATCGGCAGCGTCTATGCGGATCTCGGACGGATGCTCACCGAAGTGGTTAGAGCGGAGGAAAGTGGGAACGCTTGACGAAATTAACTGTAACTATTATAATAACAGTATAGCCGAAGCCGATACCGAAAAGGTACTATACAGATTGCGGCATTCAGGCTCATAACGAAGAACAGGCGGTGATTTGCATGCGATTTGAAATGGGAGAATGGGTGGCCGGCAGGACCAATCAAGGTGAACTGATACAAGGCTTCGTCAATTCGATTCTGTCGATGCAAGGCGCCGCAGGCATATACGTCACCGCCTCGGATCGCGTCGAAGCGATCGGCACGGAGATCGCGGTGCCTGTCGGCTCGCTGCGGTCGCTGCCGCAGACAACGAAGTACAACGAGGAGCAGCTGCGCAACCTGATCGACGTATCGCTGGCGATTCGCGATACGGATTGGTTCGGCGAGCTGACGAGCGAGCTCGCGAGCCTGCAGTCGGCTGCGGGCGAGCGCAGATTCTCCGAGACGGACGTCCCGGTCGCATGGCGCAACCGGCTCGGCCTGATCGCGCAAGAGTAAGCGCGCGGTGCGCGTATACAAGCGGCAGACCCCCTGATCGTCCGGCAGGACGGCAGGGGGTCTGTTGTGCGCTTGGCGGCGCATGTCTTTGGCCGATTGCCGGCCCGGGCTTTAGACGCCGATGCTCGCGATCAGATTGCGCAGCTTGTCCGCCGACCGGTGCAACAGCTCGCGTTCGAAGTCGGATATATCGATATCGATGATGTTACGCACGCCCTGGCGGTCGACGACGCAAGGGACGCCCAGGAATACGTCCGACACGCCGTGATAATCGCGCAGGAGCGTAGAGACGTTCAGCACCGCACCTTCGTCGCGCAGGATCGCGGTACAGATCCGGTCAAGCGCGAGCGCGATCGCATAGTAGGTCGCGCCTTTGGCGCTGATGATCTGGTAGGCGGCGTCGCGCGTATTCGCGAATACTTCTTCTTTGTCCGCTTCGCTGAGCGACAGCTCGGCGCCAGCCACGTTGGCGAGGCTCCACAGCGGCAGCTCGGAGTCGCCATGCTCGCCGATGATGTGGCCGTGTACGCTGCGCGGGTCGATCTTGAGCTTTTCGCCGATCAGATAGCGGAAGCGCGCGCTGTCGAGCAGCGTCCCCGAGCCGATGATCCGCTCGACCGGCCAGCCCGACTTTTTCCACGTAATATAGCTCATGATGTCGACCGGGTTCGAAGCGATGAGCAGGATGCCGGTCGTGTTATACTTGAGCACCTCTTCGACGATGCTGTCGATGATGACGGCGTTCCGCCTCAGCAGATCGACCCGCGACTCGCCTTCGCGCTGGGCGGCGCCGGCTGTGATGACGATGATGTCCGCGTCCTTGCAATCCTCGTAGCCGCCGGCCCAAAGGTCGCCCCCGCCGAGGAAGGGCATGCCGTGGTTCATGTCGAGCGCGTCGCCGACCGCCTTTTTGTGATTGGCGTCGATGAGCACCAGCTCGTCCACCCGGTTGCGCAGCATGAGCGTGTAGGCGGTCGTGGAACCCACCGCTCCCGCGCCGATGACGACGATTCTCGATTTTTTCATTGGAATTCTCTCCTTCGATTCACTTTATTTATGTTCGTCTTGCGGCAAATCTTCCATGAACGGTTTGTTGACATAATAATACATGTACGCCATGAGCACGCCGCCTCCGATCAGATTGCCCAGCGTGACGGGGATCAAGTTGTGAAGGACCCCGCCGAGCGAGATCGTGCCCGGGTGGTGCAGCACGAGCGCGATGGCGAACGTGCACATGTTGGCGATGCTGTGCTCGTAGCCCGAGATGAAGAAGCAGAAGACGAACAGCATCATCGCGAACATTTTGGCGCCGTTCTCCTTCATCGACATCGGGACGAAAAAGGCGAGACAAACGAGCCAGTTGCACAGGATGCCCCGGAAGAACAGTTCGACGACCGGCGTGTTCATTTTTTTGTCCACGACGCTGAGGAGGAAGCCGTTGACGCTCGCGTCCTTGAACAGCGCGGTGGCGAAAATCATGAACGCGAACAGGCAGGCGCCGATAATGTTGCCCGCATAGCTCCAGCACCACAGCTTCACCGTATCGGACCAGCGGATTTTTTTGCGGAGGGCGGTGTAGGAATAATAAAACGTATTGCCGGTGAACAGGTCGCCGCCCCCGTATACGATCAGAATGATCGCAGCCCCGAACGTAATCGCCGCCATCGGGTATGTCAGCGGGGAATGCTCGAGGTAGAAGTAGTTGCCCGTCTTGAAGGCGACGATGACGCCGAAGCCGATGAACATGCTGGCGAGCGCCGACCGGGCGAGATAGCGGAGCTTGCTTTGCTTGAAAATTTTCATTTTTTTCTCGGCCAGCTTTTCGACCATTCGCAGAGATTCCGTTTCCATTCGTTCACCTCGCTTTTTTCCGTTCCCATACTTAACCAGCACCTGCCTGCCTCGATTATGCCACGGCACCTGCGCCCCGGTCCATGATTTCTTACCCGATTCGCGGCGGCGCCGGCGCGATTGGCGGCAAGGAACAGCTTGAATTGTCGATTGACGCCATGGGCGAGCGAGACAAAATGTGGTAAACTGATTAGCGTTCGAAATACAAACGATGGAGGTGCGCTTCACATGATGAACGATACGCTGCACGACGCGCTGAACGAGCAGCTTAACTTTGAACTGCATTCCGCGCACGTCTACCTCGCGATGGCCGGTTACTGCTCCGCAGAGAGCCTGGACGGCTTCGCTAACTTTTTTGTGATTCAGGCCGAAGAGGAACGCTTCCACGCGTCGAAGATTTATAAGTATCTGAACGACCGCGGCAAAAAGGTGCAGCTGAAGGGCATCCCGGATCCGCAAAACGACTACGGCTCCATCCTCGAAGTATTCGAGCATGCCTACGAGCACGAGCAGGAAGTCACGCGCCGCATCTATCACCTGTCCGATCTCGCGCTGAACGATCGCGAGCACGCCACCATTCAGTTTCTGAAGTGGTTCATCGACGAGCAGGTCGAAGAGGAAGCGTTGTTCGACAGCATTATTGCCAAGCTGAAGCGCATCGCCGACGACAGCAACGCGTTTTTCATGATGGACGCCGAGTTCGCGAAGCGTACGTTCACGCCGCCGGCTGCCGAGTAAGACCGGGTATGATCTCCGCGATCACGCGAAAAACGAACGACCCCCGCAGCGCACGCTGCAGGGGTCGTTCGTTTGAGGGCGCAGATAGGTCGGGTCGTCAGGCGCCGCTCGTTATTTTCCGCCGCAGCGTAATCACGCACAGCTCGGGCACGCTGCCGAATCGCACCCGCAGGCGCGTCGTGCCGATGCCGCGGTTGACGTACAGCAGGTAAGGCTTGCGCGGCCGGCGCCGGTCTGCGACGACGTGCAGGCCGGACAAATAGCGCTTGCCGAGCTTCGTGCGGACGAGCGCCCCGACGAAAGGGAGCTTCACTTGCCCGCCGTGGCTGTGGCCTGACAGCTGCAGATCGATCGGGTAGCGGACAAGAAAAGCCGCGGCGTCCGGTTCGTGCGCGAGCAGCAGGTTGAAGCCGTCCGGACGCAGCTTCGCGAACGCGCGGGCCGGATCCGGTCTGCCCAGCACATAGTCGTCGAGCCCTGCGACGGACAGATGCTCGCCGCTCGGCAGCCGGATTTTTTTCGAATCGTTGAGCAGCAGCTCGAAGCCCGCCTTCGCAAGCGACGGGTTGGTGCTGCGTTTGTTCCGTTCGTACCCGAAGTCGTGATTGCCGTAGACGGCGAACTTGCCGAGGGGAGCCTCAATGCGGGACAGCAAAGGCGACAGGTCTTGATCCCGTTCGGGATTGCGCTTTCTGGCATCGAACAGGTCCCCCGTGAACGCGACGATATCGGGCTTTTCCGCGGCGATGACCGAGATTAACCGTTCCAGTCTCTTCACCGAAAAATCCGGCCCGATGTGCGTATCGCTGAATTGCACGATTTTGATGCCGTCGAAGCCCGCCGGCAGCCACGCGGACTCGATCTCGCGGCGGGTTACGGCGAGCCTGAACGGCTCGACGAAAAAAGCGTACGCGCCGACTGCCAAGAAGAAGGCGAATAACGCAGCCGCTGCGCCGATTAACCATAGCCATTCCGTGTTCGCCATGTCGCTTCCTCCTTCTCCCATTTTCTAAATGTATCAAAAAAAGGGCCGCCAAACAAAAAATCGGCCGAAATCGGGTAAGACTAGAAGAAGCGCAAAACGACGGAAAAGGGAGGCGATGCTGCATGGGCAAAGCGATAGCGAACGGAGCGGCAAAGCGATCGCCCGGACCAACCGGACGATCGGATCCTTCGGGACCTTCGGGACCGGCCGGGCGGACGGGACAGCGCAAGCTGATGATCAGCGCGGGTCTCAGCTGGCTGTTCGACGCGATGGACGTCGGGCTGATCTCGTTCGTTGCGGCTGCGCTGGCCGTCGACTGGGAGCTCGGCAAGCAGCAACTCGGTTTTTTGACCGCGATCGGATCGGTAGGAATGGCTGTCGGCGCCGCCGTAGCCGGCTCGATGGCGGACCGCTACGGCAGACGCGCCGTGCTGCTCGCCACGCTGCTCGTGTTCAGCGTCGCGAGCGGATTGTCGGCGCTCGCCGCCAGCTTCGCGATGCTTTGCTTGCTAAGATTCGTGGCAGGCTTTGGGCTCGGCGGCGAGCTACCTGTGGCGTCGACGCTCGTGTCCGAATCGGTGCGGCAGGAGGATCGGGGACGCGCCGTCGTGCTGCTCGAGAGCTTCTGGGCGGTCGGCTGGATCGCCGCGGCGCTCATCGGCTACTTCGTCATTCCGGACTACGGCTGGCGTACCGCCTTCGTCATCGGCGCGCTGCCCTGCCTGTACGCGATTTATTTGCGCCGCGCGGTGCAGGACGCGCCGAGGTTCAGGGGGCAGCAGCGATCCCGCGAGCGGATCAAGCTTCGCGACCGGCTCGCGCTGCTGTGGGCCCCGCGCTACCGCACGTCGACCGCCGCCCTCTGGGTGCTGTGGTTCACGGTCGTCTTCTCCTATTACGGCATGTTCCTGTGGCTGCCGCAGGTGATGGTGCTCAAGGGATTCAGCCTGGTCAAAAGCTTCGAATACGTCCTCTTCATGACGCTTGCCCAGCTGCCCGGCTACTTCAGTGCGGCATGGCTCATCGAGAAGCTGGGGCGCAAGCTGGTGCTGACGATCTATTTGATCGGAACGGCGATCTGCGCCTGGTGGTTCGGCTGGGCGACGAGCGACACCATGCTCATGACCGCCGGCGCTTGCCTGTCTTTCTTTAATCTAGGCGCCTGGGGCGCGATGTATGCCTATACGCCCGAGCTGTATCCGACGCGAATCCGGTCGACCGGCGCGGGCATGGCCGCATCGTTCGGCCGCATCGGCGGCGTGATCGGGCCTTATCTCGTCGGTTATCTGCTTGAACGCGGAACGGGCATTACCGGCGTCTTCCTGATCTTCTGCGCCGCGATCGTCGTGGGCGTCGTCGTTCTGCTCGCATGGGGCAAGGAGACGCGCGGCGTCGATCCCGACGATGCGGATGCGGCTGCCCAGCCGGCCGCCAGCGCCGGGTAACGCACGGAGCGAATGGCGGCATCGCGGGCCGCGGCTGTCCTTCGCCGCCGCATTGGGCTATAATGAAGCATCCTGAATGAATAGCGCAAGCGGAGGTAGATGGAAGTGTCTGGATTGCTTAACGGTCAAACTGTCATCGTCATGGGAATCGCCAACGAACGGAGCATCGGCTGGGGCATCGCCAAGTCGCTGCACGCGCAAGGCGCGCGCCTGATATTCACGTACCGCAAGGAGAGATCGTACGAAAAGCTGGCGAAGCTGCTCGCCGAGAGCGGCATCGAGCCGCTGCTGACGGTGCAATGCGACGTGTCCGACGACGCGTCGATCGAGGCGGCGTTCGGCCGGATCGGCGCCGAAGCGGGCGTCGTCCACGGCGTCGTGCATTCGCTCGCATTTGCGGACAAGGACGAGCTCGGCGGCGAATACGTCGACACTTCGCGCGAAGGCTACTTGCTCGCGCAGGAATCGAGCGCCTTCTCTCTCGTCGCCGTTGCGAAGGCCGCCAAGCCGCTGATGACGGAAGGCGGCAGCATCGTCACCCAGACGTATCTGGGCGCCGAGCGCGTCATGCGCAATTACAACGTAATGGGCGTCGCGAAGGCCGCGCTAGAGGCGAGCGTCCGCTACCTGGCCGAGGATCTGGGCAAATACGGCATTCGCGTCAACGCGGTGTCCGCCGGTCCGATCCGCACGCTCGCGGCCAAAGGCGTCTCGGGCTTCAACGACATTCTGAACACGGTCGAGGAAAAGGCGCCTCTGCGCCGCAACGTCGACCAGTCGGAAGTGGGAGACGCTACGATGTTCCTCATCAGCGGGCTCTCGCGCGGCATAACGGGCGAAGTGCTGCACGTGGATGCGGGCTTCCATATTATCGCCGGGTAATATCGGGCCGTCTGCCCGCCGTTGCGAGCTATTGTGCGAAAGTGCATGATAGCTCGCCCTCTTTTGCGGGCTCTGGCGAGTTTGGGGGAAATTCCTGCACATTTGAATCCGGGTTGACGAAGTCCTAATAAAGTTATATAGTTGTCATGACAACTATTTTGAGGTGATGTTGTATGGCCAGAGAAGGTTTGGAAGGCTCCCTCGGCTTCACGACGGGGCTCGTCTACAGGCGAATGTCCAATCGGCTGATGCAGCGGCTGAGAGCTTACGATATAACGCCCGAGCAGTGGTCGGTGCTATTCTACGCTTCGCAGTCCGAAGGGCTGATCCAGCGCGAGCTTGGCGAGCGGGCCGGCAAGGACAAGCCGACGACGACGCGCATCGTCGATCATCTCGTCCGCAAGGGCTGGGTCGCGAGACGTCCGGACGATGCGGACAGAAGGGCGATCTACATCGAGGCCACGGCTGCCGGCCGCCGGCTGATCGACGAGACGAAGCCGATTGAGGCGGCCGTGCTGGCCGAAGTGACCGCATGCCTGACGGCGGAGGAGCATGAGACGCTGCTCGATTTGCTGCATCGCGTGGGCAGGCATCTGGACCGGTTAAACGGCTAGCGCCCGTTCGCGGGCAGGCGGCAGTCGCCACAAGATCATCCAAGACAACGCAACGAAGGAGTTATCGCATGATGAACGATACCGAACGAACCGCCCCGCTATGGACGAAGGCTTTTATCGGCCTGACGCTGGGCTTCTTTTTATTGTTTCTCAATTTGCAAATGCTATTGTCCTCACTCCCAGTTTACGTAAAAGGAGAGCTCGGCGGCGGAGATTTGACCGTCAGCCTCGTGACGGCAACGTTCGCACTTGCCGCGATCGCGAGCCGCTTCGCCACGGCAGCGCTCATGCCGAGACTCGGCCGTACGGCATTGCTTTATGCAGGACTCGCGCTCGCCGTGCTCATGACGTTTCTGTGCGCCTACGCGAATGCGGTCGAATCGCTGATCGCCATTCGCGTGCTGTACGGCGTCGGCTTCGGCACGGCAAGCACAATCGTGCCGACGCTCGTGGCGCGGATCATCCCACAGGATAGAATCGGCGAAGGAATTGGCTATTTCGGGCTGTCCACCAGTCTGGCGATGTCGCTCGGCCCGATGATCGGCATGAATCTGATGAATGGACTCGGGTTCTCGGCGTTGACGCTGTCCAGCGCTGCGGCGGCGGCCTTGTCCGCAGGCGTCCTGCTGCTGTCCGGTGCCGTCCGCGGCGAAAAAAGGAACAGCCGGCCGGCGGCACCCGGCGTCGCAGCCGCGAAATCGGATGCCGCAGCCGGAAAGAGACCGGTGCCGGCCGCTTCCGCTTCGGACTCGACGCGCCGCGGATTTGCGCCGCTTGTGCTTCCGGCGCTATTGAACACGCTGCTGTCCATCACATACAGCGGCCTGCTCAGCTTTATCGCCTTGTTCGGCGAGAGCGTCCATATTGCGCAGGTTGGCTTGTTTTTTCTTTTTAACGCCATTACCGTCATCCTCGTCCGGCCGATCGCGGGACGCATCTTCGACCGCAGGGGACATGCGGCGGTCTTGATTCCGGCCGCCGCCTGCGTGCTTGCCAGCATGCTCGTGCTGTCGGGCACGACCGGCATGCCGACACTCGTCGTCTCGGCGCTATTGTACGGGCTCGGCTTCGGCGCGATTCAACCGACGCTGCAGGCCTGGATGCTGCGCAACACGCCGCGGGAGCGTCACGGCTTCGCCAACAGCATGTTCTACAATTCGACCGATCTCGGCGTCGCGCTCGGGGCGGTCCTGCTCGGCGCGATCGCGGCCCATACGGGTTATGCCCGCATGTACGGCTATTCCGCGATGATCATGGCCGGCTTCCTTGCGCTGTATATCGTAATGCGGCTCGTAGGAGCCGCCCGAACGCCGAAGCCCCGCTCCGAGACGACGGTCTAAGCCGTCAACGGAACAGGGCAACGATCGGACCTGCGGCGCACAGCGTCACAAACGCCGTGCATACCATGGCGATGCCCGCGCAGGCGCCTGCGTCGGCATCGTATTCGAGCGCTTTGGCGATGCCGGCCGAATGCGCGGCGGTGCCGAGCAGAATGCCTCGCCCGACGGAGCTGCGGATGCGCATCCAGCGTACGAGCAAGGGGCCGACGAGCATGCCTGTCAGCCCTGTCGCCAGGGTGGCGACAGCGGTAATCGTCGACAAGCCCCCAAGCGCGCCGGAGACGGACACGGCGACCGGCGTCGTCGCCGACTTGGGCGCCAAGCTGTCCACGATCGGCGCCGCCAATCCGAACAGGCGGGCAAGCCCTGCGGAGACGGCGACGGCCGCAAGCCCGCCGGCGGTCACGCCGGCGACGATGGCGCGCGCATGCTTTTTGAGCACATGAATCTGCTTGTGCAGCGTGACGGCGAGCGAGATCGTCGCCGGTCCGATCATCTCTCCGATCCAATGCCCGCCGCGGTCGAACGTGTCGTACGAAGAGCCGCTCAGCAGCAGTGCGCCGATGACGACGGCGGGCGTGACGACGAGCGGCGTCAAATAAAGCTTGCGCGTCCGCGCGTACAGCCATTTCGAACAAAAATAGACGAGGATGGTAAACGCCGGCCAGACGAGCGTCATAACGATGCGGCCTCCTCGCGGCTCGCCTTGCCCAAGCGCTCGCCGACCCATCCCGCGATCGTCATGACGACGGCCGTGCTCAGCAGTATCGTGACCAGGATCGCGGCTCCGCTGCTTTCGATCAGCGGTTTGTAGCGAACGATGCCGACCGTGGCGGGGACGAAGAAGAGCAGCATTTGCGCGACGAGCCATTCCGCGCCAAGCTCGATCCAGGCGAGCTTCACGATGTTGAGCTCGAGCAGCGCGAACAGCGCGAGCAGCCCCAGGATGCTGCCGGGAATCGGCAAACGAAGCGCTTCGACCGCCAGATCCGACGCGCGGGACATGACGACGAAAAAGCCGACCTGAAGCGTAATTTTAACAATTTTTTTGGCGCTTTTCATATCGATTGCTCCCTTTCCATATCCGTAAAATCAGTATACGTCTAGGCCTATCATAGGTAAAATGAATATATGGCATAGAGATCATTCTAAATAGCTATGAGAGAGGCGGCAGGCATGGATATCAGGCATCTGGAGGCTGTGGCGGAGATCGCCAAGTGGGGCAGCTTCACGCGAGCGGCGGACGCGCTTCATATCGCGCAGCCTACGCTCAGCAAGATGGTCATTCAATTGGAGGAGGAGCTCGGCGTGCCGCTGTTCAGCCGGGAGGGCAAACGGCCGAAGCCGACCGAAGCGGGAGAGGCCGTGCTCCGTTACGGGGAGCCGATCCTCGCGCAGATGGGCGCGCTGCGCAGGGAGCTGACGGACCTGGCCGAGCTGCGCCAGGGCACACTTCGGCTGGGGCTGCCGCCGATGGCCGGGTCCAACTTTTTCCCCGGCGTCGTCGGCGAATACAAAAGGAGATATCCGGGCGTCGCGATCCGTCTGTCCGAAGCGGGCGCCAACCGGCTCGACGAAGACCTGCGCGCCGGCTTGCTGGACGTCGGCGTTCTGCTGACGCCGACCGACGATGCATTCTACGATTCGTTCACCGTCATCGACGATCGCTTGAAGGTCGCGCTGCCGGCGGGCCATCGGCTCGCTGAACGGCCGGCACTGGCGCTGGCGGAGCTCGCGGAGGAGCCGTTTGTGCTGTTCCGCGCAGACTTCGCGCTGCACGGACGGATCATGGCCGCTTGCGAGACCGCTGGCTACAAGCCGAATACCGTCGCAGAGAGCTCGCAGTGGGACTTCATCGGACAGATGGTAGGCGAGGGTCTCGGCATCGCCCTGCTGCCCGCGACGATCTGCGCACAGCTCCGTCCGGAGCGCGTGCAAACCGTCGAGCTGGCGCCTCCGGGCTTGCCCTGGCAGCTGGACATGGCATGGCGTCGGGAGGGCTATCTGCCGCTCGCGGCAAAGGCGTGGATCGCACTCGCGCGCGAGCTGTTCGCGAAGACGCGGACGTGATTCGCGGCGTTCGGTTCGGTTTATTATTGGAGAAGATGCGAATCGGGCGGGGTTCACAGACGTTGCGTATTTGCTGCAAGCACATGGTATAATCTTATCGAAATTTCGCCAGCCGGCCCGCGCAGAGGCGATTCACTCAAACTTTGGAGGCTCGCGGATGACATCCCTTTTGGACTATGGCATCATCTTCCAGCAAGCCAGCAATTTTTCGATCAACGGCTTTGCCGTCATCTCGGCATCCGACGACACGCTCCTGAAGCTCAATCCGGCCTTGTGCGACATGCTGGGCTACCGGGAAGAGGAGCTGATCGGGGTGCCTTTTCCCGATATTACCGACCGCGATCCGAATCGTCCGTCCTTCTACCGGGCGGCGGCGGACAGGTGCAGGGCGCAAAGCGGCCACATGGAGGAGATCGAGAAACGCCTTCTCCACAAACAAGGGCGCACCGTATGGGTGCGCATGCGCTTGTCCTCCGTCAGAGACCCGGAGACCGGAGAGGCGCTGTATTTGTTCGCGGAAATGCTGGACATCACGAGCTTAAAGACCGAACGGATTCCCGTTCTGGACAACCGTCACCTTTACATGCTCCTCACCCGCAATTCGCACGATCTCGTATCCGTAAGTTCGCTCGAGGGCGAGCTGCTCTACATTTCGCCTTCCTGCCTGGACGTGCTCGGGTATACGCCGGAGGAAATGAACCGCAACTTGCGGCAAAGCTACTATCATCCGGACGATGCGCTGGAGATGAGCCGGCCGGGCCAGCTATACTCGAACGATCAGTTTTTTCTTCGGCGCGTCCGCCGCAAGGACGGCCGTTATCTGTGGTTCGAGGTGTGGTCCCAGGTCATTTGGGACGAGACGGAGCAGGCGGACAGAGTGTTGTCGGTCGCTCGCGACGTAAGCGACCGCAAGCAATACGAGGACAAGCTGGATGAAGCGCAGCGGATCGCCAAGATGGGGACGTACGAGATCGATCTCGCCCGCGACTTCATTACGCTGTCCAAAGGGGCGAGGCGCGTCCTCGGCTTGCCGGAGAGCTTCGAGGCGGGCAGCATCGATTCGGCGATGGCGAACATACCGGCGGACGACTCGCAGCGCATCCGCAGCCGCCTGGCGTTGGTGTCCGCCGATACGCTCAAGGATTCGGTCGTTTACCGCCTCGTGCTTCCCGACGGTTCGACGCGTATCCTCGAAGGCACCTGGGAGGTGCTCGACACGGATGCCGAGCAGCCGACGCACTTGCTGGGGACAGTCCAGGATATTACCGAGCGCAGGCAGTTCGAGCAGCGGCTGCAGGAGAGCGAGCAGCGCTACAAGTCGCTTTTCATGTACAATCAGTCTGCCGTATATTCGATGAATCTGGAGGGTGAGTATCTGACCGCCAATCCGAATCTGGAAAAGCTGACGGGATACACGCTCGAGGAGCTCATCGGAATGTACTACGGTCCGCTCGTACCGCCTCGTGAGGAGGCAAAGACGGCACATCACTTCGCGTTGGCGGCGCGCGGCGAGGCGCAAAATTACGACGTTACGATTATCCGCAAGGACGGCAGCGAGATCGAGACGAACGTGTCGAACATCCCGATCGTCGTAGACGGCGAGGTTGTCGGCGTATACGGCATCTCGATCGACATTACCGCCCGCAAGCGGGCCGAAGAGAAGCTTACGGAGAGCGAGAGCCGGTACAGATGTCTGTTCGATCTCAACAGCACGCCGATCTGCTCGTTTGATCCGACGGGCAGGTTTACGAAGATCAATCCCGCGATGGAGCAGCTGACCGGCTACGATCAGGATGAGCTCCGCGAGCTGACGTTCGCGCCGCTCACCTACCCGGAAGATTTGGTCAAGCTGACCGAGCATGTCAATCGCGCGCTGCAGGGCATCCCGCAGACTTACGAAGCGCGTCTGGTCCGCAAAAACGGGGACATCCTTACGCTCAGCATCACAAACGTGCCGATCGTCGTAAACGGCGAGACGGTAGGCGTATACGGTATTGCGACCGACATTACAGAGGCGAAGCGGCACACCGAGCGCATTCACAAGCTGAACGAAGAGCATGCCCGCATTTTGAATTCGGTATCCGAGGGCATCTTCGGCCTGGATGAGGAAGGGAACTTTACCTTCATCAATCAGTCAGGTGCGCGGATGCTCGGCTTGCGGGAGGACCGTCTGCCCGACGTCTCCGCACTGCGCTATTTGCTGCAGACCGGCATGGGCGGGCAGAGCTATTGGGACGACGAGTCCCCGCTCATTGCGGCGCTACGGGAAGGGCGTGCCTTCCATGACAAGGACGCGATATTTTGGAAAAGCAACGGCACGAGCTTCCTGGCGGATTATCAAATCTCTCCGACTTACGAGGATGGCGCGCCCAAAGGCGCCGTCGTCGTTTTCCGGGACGTGACCGGCGAGAAGGAAATCATCGAGGCAAAAGAAAGAGCGGAGAGCGCGGATCGCGCCAAGTCGGAATTTCTGTCGGTCATGAGCCATGAGCTGCGGACCCCGATGAACGGCGACATCGGCATGACGGGCCTTTTGCTCGATACCGAGCTGACCGACGAACAGCGCAGCTATGCGGAGGTCATCGGCCGGAGCGGCGAGTCGCTGATGCACATTTTGAACGAAATTTTGGATTTCAGCAAGATCGAGGCGGGCAAGCTCGTGCTGAACTACGAGCCGATCCCGGTGCGGGATACGGCCGGCGAAGCGATCGAGCTGTTCAAGGCGCAGGCCGCGGACAAAAAAATCGAGCTTGGCCTCCGGTTCGAAGGAGACGTCCCGGAGCTGATGTTCGGCGATCCCGTGCGGCTGCGGCAGGTGCCCATCAACCTGATGA
>NZ_JAGXJW010000094.1 GCF_019091135.1 Cohnella sp. GbtcB17
GAACCTATAACATTGTGGACAGCGATCCGGCAGCGGGTACCGAATGGGTTCCTGTCTTTGCGAAAGCCCTTAACGCTCCTGAACCCAAGACCATGCCAGGAAGCGGGAGAGGAGAACGCGGAGCGCTTAATACAAAGGCACTTCGGAATGGTTGGAGTCCGCGGTTCGCTTCATGGCGTGAAGGTTTCCCTAAGACGCTTCATTAAGCGACAGCTGTAGAAAAAACAAACCCATTTAACGTGTTCTCGAAGGTTACGGACTTTCCGATTTCGACGCCCCTGAAGTCCTGAGCTCGAGCCACAGGCTTAAACTTGGCGATGTCTACCCCGACGATGAGAGACGTGGCTGTGATTTGAGTAATCGTACGTTTTGAGTAGAATTCATATTGTACTCTCCTTGGTTTGTTTTTGGATCCGCTCGCTGGCCAGCTTACTGGACCCTTAAACCTCTTACCAAGGAGTCTTTTTATTTCTCAAACCTGATACTTCTGCATTATAGGAATGCTGCTAGTAACTTCAATGAACAGCGGCTACCGACCTAGCCGGCTGCCGCGATGTTCACTCTGCTATCGTCTCCAGTTAGCGTTATGAAGCATGCTATATCCAGTGAAACCTTCTGTCCAATTATCCTCGTCTATTTCATACTCATCAATGTAGAATAGTCAGCATAATCGGCATAATCCCTAAATCCCGGAAGTAGCCTGTATTTGTCTACCACCGATTTATTCTTATTTATCAGTCCATAATCGCTCCGACAATCGTCCCGCATTCGTTGAACAGCGCAAAACGCTGAAAGCACTCGTTTAAGGATGTTCGCAATGGCTTGGTAGGCTTTACGTCTTTTTCGTACCAGATGTTTTTGACAACAAGCGTCCCGGTTTTTCGTTCCGCGATGATCTCGGCTCGTCCGATGAACCTTTCTCCGTATAGGATAGGCAACACATAATAGCCGAATTTGCGTTTGTCTGCAGGTGTGTAGATCTCCCAGGTGTAATCGAATCCAAAACATTCGTTAATCAGTTTTCTGTCCCATATGAAATTATCCAGCGGGGCAATCAGCTCGCAGCGCCATTCCGGCGCTGGATTTTGCAGAACCGCTTCAATAAGCGGCAAGTCCTCTACGCGGCAATAAAGGGGCTCTTTCATTTGTTCCACGCCAACGGCAACGATGCGAGCTTCGTGCAAAAGCTGGCGAAAAACCTCGTTGCGATGCTCCGCTTTGAACCCCCATATGTTTAACCACGCATCGGATGCGCGATTCCATAACAGGCCAACCGCACCGATTCGGCGCAGTACTCGCCACTTATGATGCTCAAGCTCGTCCTCCAGCGGCTCCGGCGCATTCAGCAGATCCGGCGTTATGTACTTTTCGGCGATATCGTAATACTTACGCGTTCCTTTTTTGTGATGGATAATCAACTCGCCAGTCGAGTACATCTGCTCCAGCACCGACCGGGATGAATTGCTGCCGCTGCTCCAGTGAATGGCTGATCGCCAAGCGAAGTTCCCGTCCAATTTCAGATCGTCCGAACTTAGCGAGCCGTGATATCGAATGTGTGCGCGCACTTGCTCCATCAAAGCTTCCATGTCGGGATAGCGCTCGGCATGTTGCCGTGCGGCCTGCCTGTACCGTTCAAAATAGGGCCAGTCCTCGACAGGGATAATGGCCAAATTTTTGTCGGGATAATCGACAAGCAATCGATCTTGATACAGCAGCTCGGCGAGCATGCTTTTGGTAAATCCTTTGATTCGCGACTGCAGCACCAGCTCGGCGTTTTTTCCGCAAACATCGATGGGATCGTATTGAATACAGCCGGCCTGCCGCACAAAATCCAATACGCCCTGCTTGCCGGCAAAACGATATTCGCCCAATAGTCCGTGCTTCAATAGCAGAAACTGCCGTGCCTGGCGGTTCGTCAATTGGATCAAGTACACATCGGCTCCTTCATTTGGCGCTGCACTCGTGCACCGATTGCTTCATGGATTACATCCTTTTTGCGTTGTTAAATCGATGTATGCCAAATCCTTTAAAGTCGGAAGCCAATATGGCTTCTCTGAGCGGATTTAAATTCGATGTAAACCTTAATTCGATTCCTTTTTGTATTAATCTTTCGATCAAGTTCCCGTACACCTCAACCTTCTTAGGCTGTACAACCTGACGAGAAATATAATATCCAGCAGTCGCGTCAAAAAGCGCAAAGCCCTCATCGTCAAAGCAATATCTAAAGAGGGTTTGCTTTGAAATCCTTGTATACCAGTCACTTTCTACGGTAACGATAGTATCGGCTATCGTATGGTTAAAGAAAAGCTGCAAGTGTCGGTCTGCCGTCGCTTCGTCTCTTCTACAAACGATTCGAGGGCAGTCCCTCGGGAAATAATAGGTAAACTCATGTGCTTCGTCGATTGCCCATACAACCGCAGGAAAATCCGGGCGATTTTGCTTCTCTTTAGGCACAAATATGGGAATGCTATCGTCCTCGCTGAAATGAAAAAGCAATTCGTTCCTCCTCCACGACATGCGAATCGAATCATCCCTGGCCTCTATTTAAAGCATCTCCTACTTGTAGTGTACTTCAATATCATTGACCGATACAGTCATTAAAACAAGCTTCAGCAACAGCGTATGCAGGAGCTAAATAAACAAATCGTTTGAGCTTTTCAGCAAAGTACTCGCGCCTGTTTCCAGCTATACTAAAAGGATAAGCGGTGAACCGTTTGTTAAGAAACATCGGGAATGGCATAACCGAAAGGGTGAATAAGTAGTGGAAAATAGAGCAATCGTCGGTACAAGCAAGGCGGGGACATCCGTGACAATGAGATCAAGCAAGATGGTCAAGGCGCCTCATGAACTGGTAAAGTCTCCGCATAAAAAAGGGAGCTTGAAGCTGGAAGGAATGTCCGTGATCGAATTTTGTTTTTACACGCAAGGCATAAAAGGAGCCTTTTTTCTGCAGGATCATCTGCTGCTCATCGTCAAATCGGGCGTCTATACCGTTCGCTTCGGCGATCAAGCTTATACGATGCGAAGCAACGAAATGATGCTTATTCATAAATCCATTGGCGTCGAGTACGAAAAAACGGGCGAACCCGATTCCGATTACATCCTCGACTATATGATGTTTTTCCTGAACGAGAAGATCGTAGATGAATTCCTCACTTTTGCCGGTCTCAAACCCATTTATCTCGTGAATGATGTCGTTCCGATCACCATCTTCCCGATCAATGACCGCATTGGAAGCTATATCGAGTCGTTAAAACCCTATTTCAACAATCCGGATGAAGTCATAGAAGGTCTGGTTCGCGTAAAGCTGATGGAATTACTGTTTCACATCGCAGATTCGAATGAACGTTTTTTGCATCAAATGGTGCAACCCGTTAGCAAGGACAGAGGCAGCATCGCAAAGGTCATGGAGGAGAACTTCTTGAATCCCGTTTCCCTGAACGACCTGGCCTATTTGTCCGGCAGAAGCGTAGCGACGTTCAAAAGGGATTTTCAAGCCGTATACAACACCACGCCGCTCAAATGGGTTCGCAATCGGAGGCTGGATAAAGCCAAGGAACTGCTGGCGAATACGGCGTTTTCTGTGACGGATATCTGTTTTTCGACCGGATTCGAAAATATCGCCCACTTTTCCAAAGTATTCAAGGACAGATTCGGACTCCCGCCGTCGGCGTTTAGAAACAAAATGAGCTAAATAAACAAATAGGATGAGCCTGCAGGCAAAGATCTTCATTCGACTCCTTGATAATCTTAACTCATGCGGTAAACGCAGCAGCATTAAATATAGAAGGGCGTTGAAACAAATGAAAAAGATCAAATTGCAAAACGAATGGATTCCTCCGATCGCGCTTGGTACCTGGTCATGGGGGACCGGTCAAGGCGGCGGGGATGCTATTTTCGGGAATAATCTTTCCGCGGCACAATTAAAACCGGTTTTTGATTCGGCGATGCAGGCCGGGCTCTATTTATGGGATACTGCGCCTGTGTACGGAATGGGAGCCTCCGAAAGTATTCTGGGCGAGTTTACAAAAGGCCGCGACGATGTGCTGCTCTCAACGAAATTTAATCCGCGAGTTGGCGGGCCTGTTGAAGACAGCTTGAACAGCAGCCTGAAGCGGCTCGGCGCAGAACATATGGATATCTATTGGATTCACAATCCGCTGGATGTAAAAAGATGGACGCCAGAGCTGATTCCGCTCATGAAAAGCGGAAAAGTAAAATATGCAGGCGTCTCCAACCACAATCTGGAGGAAATCAAACTCGCGCAAAGTATTCTGGCAGAAGAAGGGCTGCGAATCTCTGCTGTACAAAATCATTACAGCTTGCTGTACCGTTCGTCCGAAGAAGCCGGAATTATTGATTACTGCCACGAAAACAACATCGTGTTTTTCTCCTATATGGTGTTGGAGCAAGGCGCATTAACCGACAAATACAATGCGAAAAATCCTCTCCCAAGCGGCACCAGAAGAGGTGAGGCGTTTAATGAAGACGTGCTTGCGAGGCTGGAAGGCTTGATCCATGTGATGAAGGAAGTCGGCGACAAGCATCATGCGACTTCTGCGCAAGTTGCAATCGCTTGGGCCATCGCGAAAGGAACCGTTCCGATCATCGGCGTTACGAGAACTGCCCAAATTGCCGACGCTGCAAAAGCGGCCGAAATCGAGCTGACCGCACAGGAAATCCTTGATCTTGAGGCAGCGGCCAAAGAGACAGGAATCGTAATCAAAGGGGAATGGGAAAAGCCGATGCATTAAATCTGTTGAGCGATCCTGCCCGTTAGCCGAACAGCCTGCCGATCCCGTCGGCAGGCTGTTCTCAGTAATGATCCATCTTCAATACAGCGCGATCTTCAATGATTCACCTGTCCTTCCGCTTCTTTGCTGCCCACGGTCATCCATACCTGCACGGCGATCATCGCCATAACGATAAGGAGCATCGCGAAAATCGAAGATTTGAAGCTCCCGCTCTGATCATAGATCCAGCCCATCAAAAGCGGACCGCAAGCCCCCATCACATAACCGCCCATCTGCGACATGGCCGACCAGGTTCCGGCTTCCTCCGCCGTCCTGGTCTCGCTAATCGGGAGCATCAGCGCCAAAGGGAACAATCCGCCGGCCCCAATCCCTAGAAAAAGGACGGCCGGAAGCATCGGAAACTGCAGCAGCAGCATGCCCACGCCTATAAGCTCCGACAAGCTGCATAAGACAAGCAGCAATTTGGGTTTTCCGTAACGTTTAACGACACGCGGAACGATCCATGCAATCGGAATCTGGATCATGGTGAAAATAGTAAGAAACATCGCGGAACTTGCCGGGCTGTATCCGAAGCTGCGGGCGATTGGGGAAATCCATGCTGTCATCGAGTAAAACATGCTGGCCATCAAACCAAAAAATACGGTCAACTGAATCGCTTTTTTGTTCGCGATCGGGAGTTTCTGACGCGTGGTAGCGTTCGATGGATGATGCTTGCGTCGAACCAAGGCAAGCCAAGCCATAAGTGCGAGCAAACCTGGAATGGCCCAGCAGGACAAAGCGAATAGCAAGTTATGTCCGCTGCGCGTGTATATCGGAATTGTGAAGCCCGAAGCCAATGCAGCGCCTACCGTCATCGATATCGAATAAACGCTGACGATATCAGGTCTCTCCGGGAAATACTTCTTAATAAAACTGGACAGCATCGGCCCGGCCAAGCTGATACCGATTCCTCCTGCCAGAGCAGTAACGAGCAGCATCATGACAGAACTGTCGCTTCCCCGCAGTACCGTAGCTAAAGTAATGAGAATGAGCGAGAAAAAGACAGTACGTTCCAGTCCGATTCGATGGCTTATCACTGTCGCGACCGGAGAAAATATCCCCATGCACAAAACAGGCAATGTGGTAAGAAGACTCGCCGTCAAAGCGTTCATCTCCAGCTGGGATTGGATCGTACCGAGCAAAACGGCCGCTGACGTAATGATGGGTCGTAGATTCAGGGCCGCCATACATAAAGCGAATAAATAAAATCGTTTTTTCATTGCTGCTCATCCCCCCTGCTGCTAAGTAAGGATGAGTATAGAACCCTAACAATCATTGATCAATACAATAAATCGTATTATTATGATAGTAAAATACTATCGAAAAGAAGGTAAAAACGTGGATACTCGAAATATAACGTATTTCATGGCTGTATATGAGCATCTTCATTTTACAAAGGCCGCCGAGGCGCTCGGTATTTCTCAGCCTACGTTAAGCCAGCAGATTCGCCTGCTTGAGGCAGATTTCGGTATCCCGCTCTTCGATCGCATCGGCAAAAAAGTGATCGTGACAGAGGCGGGCAAGCTGCTGCATCAATACGGTATCAAAATGCTGCAAGCCGAAACGGATGCGAAAAATGCGATTAAAGAACTTATCTCCGAGAAACGAGGCACCGTTCGGCTGGCGGTATTGCCGTCGGATCTGGATTTCCGATTAGTTCCGCTCTTCGTCGAATTCAAGACCCAATATCCCGACACCCAGCTCCAAGTTTTCTCGACGATCTTTGTAAGGGATGAGGTGCTTAATCATAAAGTCGATTTAGGCATTGGACTTCGTAGTCCCGTTGATAAAAGACTGGTTCAAGTCCCTCTGGGAAGCGAGCCTTACTACTTGTTTGTCCATACGGCAAGTGAGCTGGCCAAGAGGGATGAGATCGCTCTGGAGGAGCTCAAGCAGCATTCGCTTGTGATGTACCCGAAGGGCTATTTGGGTCGGGATTTGGTGGATGAAGCATGCAGAAAACAAGGCTTTGAATTGCCGACTGTAATGGAGGTGGACTCGGCCTCCTCATTGCTGCAATTAGTTTCCGCCGGCGTTGGCGTCACTATACAACCGAGAGACTTGCTTCAACAACATTTGGATTGGCCAGATATCGTATCCATCCCCATCTCCGAGCCTGCGCCCATTCGCCACCTGGAGCTGACGTACTATGCAGACCGATTTATCAGCAAGGCCCAGCAGAAGTTATCGGAGAGGCTCATTGAATTTTTTCAATCCAAAATGCGCTAATTGATTTTTTATTTTTACCCGGGTATAATTCAAATGAGCAGAAAGGAGATCCGCATGAATCAAGCCCTAACGCAATTAACCTGCACGGCATTTTCGGGCGAGGGGATCGTCGCAAGCGGTTCGTTGCAGCACGTCGTTACTACAGTGAAGGCTGCTCTGAGTGACAGTGAACGCACACAGCTGCTTATATTTGACGATTCCACGGGGAAGCCGATCGATGTCGATTTTCGTGGAAAGATAGATGATGTGCTTCAACGATTAGAAGAACAATTTAGCGGCGCATCCGATACGGAAGTGAATCCCCAGACGACACGGCGGGTCGGTCGCCCCAAGCTTGGTGTTGTATCCGGCGAAGTTACGTTATTGCCTCGGCAATGGGAATGGCTCAAGAGCCAACCTGGCGGGGCGTCGGTAACGTTACGAAAACTGATTGATGAAGCTCGCCGCGCAGGAGAACAGCGGAGTACCATCCGCGAGTCACAAGAAGCAACCTATAACTTTATGACAGCGATGGCCGGGGACTTCCTTCATTACGAAGAAGCTTTGCGCGCACTGTTTGCCGGTGATGGGGATCGTTTTAATCGCTTTATCGAAGATTGGGCGCCTGATATCCGAGACCATATCAAGAAATTATCCGTCCATGCATTTCCAGAGAGGAGAACATAACGATGAACATTTTGAAAGTGAACGGCGTTGAGCTGGCCTATGACCAATTCGGTCATGAAACTGACGAGGCGATCCTCCTGATCGCCGGGCTTGGAACCCAGATGATTCGCTGGACGGTTCCATTTTGCGAAGGGTTGGCGGCGCGGGGGTTCCGGGTGATCCGCTTTGACAATCGCGACGTAGGCTGTTCAACGCATTTTAGCCATTACCGGACGATGGATTTTGCCGCATTGGCGACTGCGCTCATGTCGGGACAGCGGCCGGACATCCCTTACACGCTAGATGACATGGCAAACGACGCGATCGGACTGCTCGACGCCCTGTCCATCGACCGGGCCCATATCGTTGGCAGGTCAATGGGAGGTATGATCGCCCAGATTGCTGCAAGCGAGTACCCTGACCGGGTTCTATCCCTCACCTCCATCATGTCCAGCTCCGGTAATCCCGCCCTTCCGCAAGCTTCTCCCGAGGTCATGGCGATGATGACGACACCGGCGCCGAACCCCTTTGAGGATGAAGCCGGCTTTTTGGCACATAGCCTCACTTTTGCCAAACGCATCGCGGGCACGGGCTATCCGTTCGAAGAGGACGCTTATCGGGCCCTTGTTCTGGAGGAAGTCCAGCGCGCCTACGATCCAGGCAGTGTCGGACGACAAATCGCTGCGATCGCGGTCTCCGGCGACCGTCGTCCGCGGCTGGCGACCATCAAAGCACCGACTCTTGTCATTCATGGTGCGGACGATCCCTTATTCGTCCCGGCGTGCGGCGAGGACACGGCTTCTGCCATTCCCGGCGCCGAGTTCATGCTTGTTGACGGCATGGGGCACGACATTCCGCATCAACTGTACCCGGTCATTTCCGATGCCATTGAGCGAACGGCTCGTTCGCAGTCTTGATCTCTCGGTTCTTCCTGGTTCATTCATAAACAAGAACCCAATATCTCGCGCCAGGCGCTCCTTCCTCCACGACGGCTTTCCAGCCCCGATTTTTATAGAAACGGAGCGCTCTATGATTCTCGGAGACGCATTTTAACGTGACTGGCGTTCCAAGCTCGGCCACAGCGCGTTTGAGCAGCAGACCGCCAACACCTTTGCCGGAAGCAGTCGGGTGGACAAACAAATTGTGAATAAAGCGGTTAGGCACATACAAGGAGGCGAACCCGAGAACTTGGGCGTTCTCCTCCGCCAGAACAATTTGTTCTTCCGACGTATCCCGGTCAAAATCATCAAGCGTCATCTCATCAGCATTAGCCCAATGGAAACTGTCACGTCGGGCGTCCAGATAAATTTGTCTCAATCGTGGATAGTCTGTCATACTTGCTTCCCTGATGATCATCATTATCTCCTCTTGCGCTGCCACGCTCGGGCATCCAAATGCCTTAGGAATTCAAGTACACGCTGCAATACCAGCGCTTACGAAATAGCAAGTCGTCTTTATGTTTAAAAGACAAAAGTCTTCCCAATGATCCCTCGTGTTCTTTGATTGTGAATTTGCAGGTATGATAAACTTTTCCGTCGGCAAATAAAAATATTTCCTTTGATCATGTTTCTGCAAGCCCGAGATCTTCTTTAAGTCTTTTTGTAAAGTTCGATAAAAAGATTGAATCTGTTTATCCGGTTGCTTGGATATCATACGCATTTGAATGAGTTCTCGACTTTTATCGGTTTCTCTGCCGCCTTTAACTTCGATCGAATAGGAACCCGGTTCATTATAAAAATATCCGAATTTTTTGATTTGCGTTGTGGCTTGTACGGGATAGCAAGAAAAGAAAAATGAGTTATACGCCGTATTTGTGAAATAGCCCGCGAATAATTCCATTTCTTCACTTTCGAAAGATGAATATTGACGGTCGCCTTCGGCATTAACAAATATTTCGGCGTACAGTTTAACGCCATGGCTCATCATTGCATGCTGGCTCTGCATAAGAAAATCGATAACAGGCATTGAAATATTGAAGTAGTTCGCGATGTAAATCTCCCCCTTTTTCGCATTATCGAAATATCGTTCCTAGTTCGTACAGCTTCCTCTTAACCAAGCTTACTCATCCGCCCCGGTCCCAAGCTGAATGGGCTTAAAACTTAGTGCTTGTTCAACGATTTGTTCTGCAGTTAGTTCGTTTTCATTCCAGTAAATGAGGTCACTCACTTCCGGATGTGGGACGTTATATTTGAGAAGTTCAATCCGATCATCGATTTCTTCTTCCTGCCATCAGCGTTCATAATTTCCCTTACCAACTCAATCAGTTCCTCTTTACTTAGCGCCTTCATTACTGTCACCTCTCCTTGAATTAATAATTTCATCTAAACAAATGCGTTAACCAGCCCGAGGGAGCGCAGCTATAGCATCGAGCAAATAAGTTATGGCTTCTTCTGTATTTGTTCAACCACTTTTGTTAACCGACTTAGCTCTTCCCTAAGCAACTGCATTTGTTCTTCATTTTCACGAACGAATTTCAAAAACGTATAACCAATAATCGTTAACACAAAACCAAAAATAGGATATATCACTCTTTTGGCAATTATGGACATAAAAACATTGTCTGGTGTGTCGGATGAAAATGACTTGGGCATGTATTGCCACAAACCAAAAATAATCAACAATACTCCGATTAATATTATGAAATACGAAATCCGTTTAGTGATGTTGTAATACAGCGGAACGACCTCCAAAGGTCAGATATATGATAGCTGCGTAAACCGCCAGTTAGCTTAACAGCCTGACAGATCAAGCTTGGCAGCTGCAAGATTAAAGTGTCGTTTTCCGAAATGGATTCTTGAGGCATATTTAGATTTTTTCAATAGGTATGCATAAGAACAATTCCCCGCTATTGTCCTTTGGATCATAGAACTCTTGAATTGCTCCGACAATTGGATAATTTTTTGTGGCAAGTATTCCGAAAGAATTTTTTTCAAGGTGTCTTTATATGACTTCTGCGTACACTTTGACACAACAAATTTGAATGCAGGGAGAGTCCACTTCGTCCATCCATCTGGAGGAATTGCATCGTCAGCAACTTCGCATCCCGCTAGATATTTCCCACCTTCCTTCCACCTTTCAAACTTACCACTAAAATCACTCATCGCTCCCCAAATGCCAACAATGTTTCCATTCGCATTTTTTTTTGCGAGAGTACTGATTTCTATAAAATTACTGTTTGCCTCTTGCCACAGAGGCGGTATCCAATTCGAACTTTCAGATGAGAGTCCTTCTCCCATTTTACCGATTACTGAAAACCGCTGCTTTTCAATAATATCGAACACTCAGACAGCTCCCTAACGCTTTGTTCATTTCTTTTGACCTGCTGCCGTTGTGTCTGATTGAACTCTCGTTCTCCGTCAGCGCAACCATAGCCCAAAGCTGCAACGACATAATGTGCTTAATCCGACAGTGCCCGCATGATGTTGGATTTCGCCTCTGCCGCAATCGCTTTATTTCTGTCATCGACCGCTTGCATCAAGATCAGTACGGGGATATATACCGCGATTAGCCGCGCCAGCAACTTCGTTTCCTCGTCCGCTCCTCCGTAAGTTTCGAAAAACACGCCGCGCGCGTATGGTGGTAAAAAGCTGTAAGCAACGCTCAAATCGCAAGCCGGATGGCCTACGCTCAGATCGCCCCAATCAATAATGCCGGAAACGATCCCTTTCTCATTCACAAGCATATTTTTGAAATGAAGATCGCCATGTAGCAGTGCATTCACCGCCTCGACATGGTCCGTTTGCAGCCTGCTAATATACGCTTCGATCACGCCGTACTCCTCCGGCGACAAGTGCTCAACCAACTTCGATAGAAAGCCCTCCAATTTCACTTTGCGCGATGCGATGTCCGTCAGGCTTCGATGATCTTGCTGAACTCCGCACTTCAGCGCCGCCTGCACCGGAAACGCATGCAATCTCCGCAAAAATTTCGCCAGCGTCTCTGCCGATAAAGCCCGGCGTTCTTCCGTCAACCCGATGGGAAAATCTCCCGGCACATAAGCATAGCCAAGAAATGGTGCCGGGTATTCGTCACTTGCTTCGCCATAAAACAACGGTTTGGGATAGGGGATGGTCATAAATGCATCCAGCATCGGCAGCAGCTTCCCTTCCATACGAATCGAGCTAACTGCAATCGTTCTTCTTGGAAACCGGAACACGTACTCGTCACTGATGAGAAAAACCGTATTGTCCCAGCCCCAGTCCAATCGCCTCACTTCTTTCGATGACAGCTGAGGGAATTGTCTGCCGATCAGCATCCGCGCCTGCTCTTCGTTAACCTCCCACTCCGCATCCCATACATTTGTTCCTCCCATGAAATATCTGCCTCCTCGTTCCTTACTTTTTTAGACGCTTACATTCCCTGGAAGTTACGCATAACTGTCCATTACTTCAAACGGAAACGGCAGCCGATCGTCTGACCGGCTGCCGCGAGGCTCGTTCTGCTAACGTATTCCGTTAGCGTAACACTGACTACGTCCCTTTGAACCCTCCAAGTAATGCAACTATTACTAATACGATCCCTAAGCAAACACTAACATATCCGCTTATAATAAATCTTTTGATTGTAGCTTTTGATGGACTTTTTGGAGATACGAATGTAGCTGAAGACTTATACATCATTTCAGGTTTTATTATTGAGAATATCCCTGGGACCATTAGTATTATTGCGATGAACAGTGCAAGAGTAATTCTGTCTCCCATGTTTATCTCCTCATCTCTTCCAACACGCATACAATTACACTTGCCAATGCCAGTCTTGTTTTCGTTTTAATCCCCTCCTGACCGACAAGTCGCGCATTCCACCCATCCAACGATCAGTTCAAAGACGACAAAGACGCCGACACGCTAATCGTCCACATATCTAAAGCAAAAAACATGCCGCACCAAAACATCACTGCGCCGTAACGCCTTTTATGAACGATCTTCTCAATCGCCTTTAATAAAGTCACGATAAAAACGAAGCTCAATATCGGCACGAGATAAATGGCGCTAAAAAGAAAAGCTACCATAGACGCACCCCCAGACTGTTTTAAACTATCTTATTTAAATATTTCGCAAAGCGCTCCGATATGCCGATCCCCCGCTGCCAGTCCGTTCCTCCGTCTTCAATCGTCCAGCACGCGTCGAGCACGCCTCGCGCGACGCCCCACATCGCGATCCGGCGACGGTCCAGATCGAGACGATCGGCCATAATGGCGATTCTATTGTGCAGCACTTGCTCGCGATCGCCGCCTCGATCTTCGTAGTTAAGCAGGTATTGTATCGTCTCGAAATGGATGTCGCCGACGACGCCTTTCGGATCGATGACCGCCCATTGCGATTCGCCACGGAGCAGGATGTTCTCATGATGAAGATCGCCGTGCAGCAGAACATTCTCGCTCGTCGTCGAGATGAGGTAGGCCAGGCATTCTTCCGCATTTTCCAGCCAGCTCTCCGGCAGCGGAGCTTCACTCTCCCCGCCGCTTTGCCTCTCACGGTATCGCTCGATGCCCGCGAAGTGCCGCTTCATGGAATGGTACCCCGCATCGGTCGGAGCCGAGTGTTGAAGGCCGTTAAATACTTCGCAAAAAATCTCGGTCGCGGCCGCATCGTCCTCGATCGCCGATAACGGCGTGCCCGGTTCTACGCATTCAAGCAATGCCGCGCCCCTGTCCTCGTCTTCATCCAGCACACGGATCGTTCCCCGCCCCTCGTAGGCGCGAAGCACCTTGATTTCCCTGGACAGCTCTTCTTTCATGAACGACGCTTTAAGGACGACCGGATGGCCGTCGCTGCGCTTCGCGCGAAGCAAGAAGTTGTAGGACAAGTTGGAAAAAGGCTGCTCCGGGACAAAACCGAAGCGCTGCGCGAACTCGCGAACCAACCCGGGCAACGCCTCCGTCCATGCGGCTCCTTCCTCGCCGTGGAGCTCATGCATTCTTTTCCTAAAAGTATCGGGTATCGCAAACATCAGCGCTGTGGCTCCCTTCTATTTTCCCGAAGTCTTCCTGTCTGCGGCCGTGCTAAACTAGTTTTAAAAAGGTGCTCGTTGGAAAGGGGCTTTCGTTTGCTGCTCGCTATTTTACTATTCGCGATTGCCGGGTTGGCCGAGATCGGCGGCGGTTACATGGTGTGGTTGTGGCTAAGGGAATCGAGGCCGCTGTGGTACGGCATCGTCGGCAGCCTTATCCTTGTCGTATACGGGATCGTTCCGACGCTGCAAAACTTCCCCTCGTTCGGGCGCGTATACGCGGCTTATGGCGGCGTGTTTATCGTGCTTGCCGTTCTATGGGGATGGCTCATCGATAAAAAGGCGCCCGACCTGTACGATTGGATCGGGGCCGCCATTTGTCTCGTGGGCGTATCGGTCATGCTGTGGGCGCCGAGAAGCGGTTAATCAATGCAGCACCTCGATCAGGAATCCGCCCGGCGCTTTGACGTAGAACGTCCATGAGTGGGTCCGCTTCGGTTGATCCACCTCGACCCCGTCCTCGCGCATTCGTTGGTTGATCTCGTTCACCCGTTCTTCGCTTGGTTGAATGAAGCCAATATGGAAGTTGTCGGGATAGGAGACTTCCTTGCCCTTCATCAGCGCAAGCATGAAGCCGCTGTCGTCGAACAGGAAGGCCATGGCGTTGCCGCGGGTGTGCCCGATTCGCATATCGAAATATCGGGCCAAAAAATCCGCAGTTGCCTGCACATCGGTAACGGTTAGATTGAGATGGTTTAACTTCACATTTGCACGCTCCTCGCAAATCGCAGTTGGCTTATCTCTTACCTAACTTCGAAGCTTCATATGAAGCAGCGGGAAAGGCTTGCCCGAGCCGTCCATTTCCGATCTTCCGGTCTGAACGAACCCGTATCGGCTGTAAAAGGCATACGCGCCTTCATTCTGCTCGTTCACGTCGACCTCCAGACCCGGGCCCTTCATGCGCTCTGCATGCCGGATCAGCTCGCTGCCGATTCTCTGTCCATGATAATCGGGATCGACGAACAGCATCTCGATTCGTTCGCCGTCAAGTCCCATGAAGCCGACCGGGGCACCATGCGCGTCGCGCGCGACCCATAGCTCGACCGCCCCGAGCGCTTCGTCTCGCACGATACGATGATAGAATTGAATGTCCGATTCCGCCAGAAAATGATGGGTAGCCCGCACTGCGCGCTCCCAGATGTCAACCAGCCGCTCGTGTTCATGCGGCTCGGCCTGTGCTAACTGCCAGTTCATTGACTTTTATCCTCCACGATGTCCGACGCGTTGAATCGCGTCTGTTCGGTACTAAGTTTACTTTTCCCAAAGCTCGACCAAGCGGCCTTCGGGATCTTTAATCCAAGCGAACTTGCCATAGTCGCCAACCTCTTTGTCCTTGGCAAGCGGCACGCCGATCCGCTCCAGATGCCGAAGCATCTCGTCCAGGTCGTGCGCCTGGAAATTCAACATTACCTGCTGCTCGGGTGGAAAATAGCCGTCGTCCCCGGCAAAAAACGAAAAGACCGTCCGGTTGCCTTCCTGCGGCTGGATGATCGTCCCGTTCCAATCGTCGATCTCGATCTCCAGCACTTCGCCGTACCACTTTTTGATCGCCTCAAGCTGGTTGGTTCTCCAGAACACGCCTCCAAAGCCTTTGATCATCGCAATCGACTCCTAACTTCGTCAAGGTTGGAAACCCGGTCGCTTCACCTTTTCGCGCACTTGATATAAACGCCGGAGGAATCAAGGATGCCTTTTGATACGAATACCACGATGCGGGAGTTGACGATTGAACATCCTCTTCGAAGACCGCATCTTCAACGACCTTCTCGATTTGAAAACCCGCTTCGATCAACGCGTTAATATACGTGCCAAGTTTAAGCTGATTCATGATGGCGGGGCTGTCCCACGGCTCGCACTGCTGCGGGCCTTCCTCATGATAGGATTTGGCGACGATCAGTCGGTCTCCGCTTTGTTCAATTCGACTATGAAGCGGATGCTCCCAGCTAAAGATAAACTTCCCGCCAGGCTTCAAGTAGCTGTGCAGATGGTTCAACGTACTCGGCAAATCTACGGTCCAACCCATCGCATAGATCGAATATACGATATCAAAGTATTCCGTTGGAATACCCGGATTCTTTTCCATAGCGCCTTGAAAAAGATTCACGATGCCTTTGCATTCGGAGAGCAGCCCTCGCGCAGCAACGATCTGCGTATCGGATAAATCGATTCCCCAAAGCTCCGCGGCTCCTTGTGAGGCCATATACTGCAGAGAGTGGCCGCTGCCGCAACCGACCTCCAATACCTTCAGGTTGGTTACATCGCCAAACAGGCGCAAATCGCTTTCCGTCGGCAAAAAAGGACCATATACGGGAAGAGCCGTTCTCCCAAAAAAACGCGGAGCTTCTTCATCCCAGCTCTTCTTATTGGATGCTAAATAGGCTTCTTCTGCGGCTCCTAACATACCATGCTCCTTCCCTGCGGGAAATCCGTATAAGCCGCTTATTTAACTGTAATCCTCGATCAGCGAGATTTTTCCTTCCTTTATCTCGAACGTCGATTTTCCTTTTAATTGCAGCTTATCTCCGCTTTTTAACCCGTTTGGAAAATCCACCGCAAGAACACCTTCATAATCGATTCCGATCACTGCTTTGCCGTTTTCCACCCTGTAATCGGTGATCGTCTGGCAACGGCTGGAGAACATCGTGGACGACTGCTCGGCCAGCGCCTTGAATGCTTGTATGCCGTTCGTCTCCGTCGTAGTTTCTCCATTGGAAATATTCCGGAAAACAATGTCCTTGTGCAAAAGCTCAACCATCTTTTCAACGTCAAATGCGTTGTACGCTACCACGTAATTCTCAATGATGGCCCTTGCTTCTTTACTCCCCATGCTACTCCTCCCTCTTTATCTAAAAAGAAATTTGCCACGAGATCAAGCCCATATTAACACATTTTGGAACTGTCCAGCTGATTAGAAAAACAGCCCGCCGGATCTCGCCGGCAGGCTGTAAAATACGATTGATTGCAGCGACTTCGCGCTATTCGTCTTCCCTGTTCCCCAAGACGCCTTCGATCACCATGATCGCCTCCGCGCGGGTCGCTTGGGTTTGAGGTCTCGCCGTGCCGTCCGGATAGCCCGAGACGATCGCTCGCTTCGCCGCGGCCTCAAAGGCCTCTCTCGCCCATGGCGAGATCTGCTCGCCGTCCGTGAAGGATGGGGCAACCTTTGGTTTCTCCAAATGCAAGGCGCTCGCCGCCATCACCGCCATCTGCTCTCTCGTGATGGGTAGATCCGGCGCGAAGGTATCATCGCCCAAGCCCCGCACGAGTCCATGGGCGTACGCCGTGGAGATGGCCGTCCTCGCCCAATGGTTGTTCGAGTCGGCAAATGTTCGATCCCCCGTCGGCGCCCATTGCAGCGCAGCGGTCAGGATCGTTACGAACTCCGCCCGCGTGATCGGACGATCCGGCCGGAACATGCCGTCCGGGTATCCTTTGACGAACCCGCTTTCCATAAAGCGATGAATCGACGGTTCGGCCCAATGGCCCCGAATATCCGGGAAAGCGTCCGCAGCATCGTCGTGCTCGACCGTTCGGGCAATGGCCGCGAATTTAGTAAAATGATTGATCGTGCCGCCGATCGTGCCGCTTTCGTAGTCGATGTCCGGATTGCCGAACGCAACCCACTGTTCGGTCTCCTCGTTCAGCCAAGCAAGCACGATTTCGATGTCATCCTGTCGCGTTACAGCAGCGTTCAGGCGCAGCTTCACGGTCAAGTCGACGAGGAAATTTCCCGGCACGTCTTTCTTGAACTCGAATACGCGGCTGACGAATCGCTCGCGATCCGATAACGGGAGGGCATCCTTATCAACAATCTCGTCCACCGTTACTAGAAAAGGGCGATCCATGACGCCTGCCGGGAACAAAATCTCTCCGCCATCGAACTTATACGAACCGCCACTCTGTCCGATCAGGTTGGCCGGCCATAACACCGGCGTTGGCGTCGGTGTCGGTGTTGGCGTCGATGTCGGTGTCGGCGTTGGTGTCGGTGTCGGTGTTGGCGTTGGTGTCGGTGTCGATGGCGGTGGCGGGGGCGGTGTTGGCGT
>NZ_JAGXJW010000095.1 GCF_019091135.1 Cohnella sp. GbtcB17
GCGTGCTGTCTTTGCTGCCGGCCAGCTCGCCGTATGCGCCGGAGCGGTCCTTGCGGACGGCCTAGATATTGCGTCCGTCGAGCTTTTGCGCTTGCGCTTTGGTCACGCGTGCCATGCGCACTCCTCCTCTCACCGTTTGTCCGTTCAGTATATGACCGCGGCCTCGGTTAGGGGTGTACGCTTGTACGCGGCGAATCGCGGAGATCGGCGACGCGTTTTGCTTGATCGCGAACGGACGCAAAAAGACGCCGCCCCGGCGAAGGGAACGGCGTCTTGAACGCGAGCGATTACGCGTTGATTTTTTCTTTGGCGGTGCCGGCCAGCGAGTTGAACGCGGTGATGTCGTTCACGGCCAGGTCGGCGAGGATCTTGCGGTTCACTTCGATGCCGGCCAGCTTCAGGCCGTACATGAGCTTGCTGTAGGACAGGCCGTTCTGGCGAGCGGCTGCGTTGATCCGCACGATCCACAGCTTGCGGAAGTTGCGCTTGGTTTGGCGACGGTCGCGGTATGCGTACGTCAGGGACTTCAGAACTTGCTCGTTGGCTTTCTTGAAGAGGCGGTGCTTGGCGCCCCAGTAACCTTTAGCCAGCTTCAGGACTCTATTGCGACGGCGGCGCGTTACGAACCCGCCTTTGACTCTTGCCATTTGAGATAACCTCCCGGTGAATGTATAGGTCCGCTGCCCGATGCAGCGAATCCGTTCGTGATTACTTCAGGTTAGCCAGCTGCTGCTTCATGCGGCGAACGTCGCCGTCGGCCAGCAGGGGCTGCGTGCCCAGAACGCGCTTTTGGCGGCCGGACTTGTGGGACAGCAAGTGGTTCTTGTAAGCCTTGAAACGCTTGACCTTGCCGGTGCCGGTGATCTTGAAGCGGTCCTTCAGGCTGCTGTGGGTTTTCATCTTAGGCATCTGTATTTCCTCCTGTCGTCAGTGGGTGGCCTTGGGGGCCAGAATCATAATCATGCTGCGGCCTTCGAGCTTCGGCACGCGTTCGATGACGCACAGGTCTTCGCCCGTGGCTTCTTGCGCGACCCGCTCGAGAATCTTCTGGCCGATGTTGGCGTGGGCAATCTCACGACCGCGGAACCGCACGGAGCACTTGACCTTGTCGCCTTCCTTGAGAAACTTGATCACGTTGCGCATCTTGGTCTGATAATCATGCTCGTCGATGTTCGCACGGAACCAAACTTCCTTCAGATCGACGATCTTCTGATTCTTCCGGGCTTCCTTCTCTTTCTTCTGTTGCTCGTAGCGGAATTTGCCGTAGTCCATGATGCGGCATACGGGCGGCTTCGCTTGCGGAGCGACGTTGACGAGATCGAGATTGGCGTCGATCGCCATCTGCAGAGCTTCCCTGAACGGCTTGATGCCGATCTGTTCGCCTTCAGCGCCTACCAGACGTACTTCCTTCGCCCGGATTTCCTCATTGATTTGATGATCCTTGCTAATAACGTTCCACCTCCATTAATGGAAAAAGGTCGTCGTTGCAACCTGGGCAACCGAAATGTCAAGAAGACAATAAAAAATGCGGGCATGATCGCCCGCATTCCGCTCGCTAACGTTAGGTGGCCGCCGGCGACGAGCAAGCTCGCCCGGGGGACCGGGTACGTAGGCTACGCTGACCAGCCGGCGTCCGCCGAACAGGTGAGAAGCGGGAGCTTCTTCTTGATAGCACTGTTATTTAACAGTTACCGAACTACTATAGCACGCCCCGACGGCCATGTCAAACCCATTACATTTGCTTGCCTTGAACTTCCTCGAGACGAAGCACGCGCGTGTGCTCCGTGTGGCTCCACTGCTTGTTGTTCTGGGTGAAGAACGCCCAGAACGTCACCGGCCACCAGGAGAAGAAGAAGATCGGGAACGTGATCAGCCTGAAGTACAGCTTCCAGCTGACCTTCTCGAGCAGCATCGACAGCGGCAGCTGCGCGTAGATGTACAGCGAGATCGGCACCGCGATCCAGGCCGGCGCGACCGAGTAGATCGAGTCGAAGTGCGGCGCGCCCGGCAGCAGCAGGTCGAACCAGAGCGTAAAGGTGAGCAGGAAGCCCATCAAAAAATTGTACGCGTTAAAAATATAAATGGCGGCGTCGATCTTCACCCAGCTCCGCTCGCGGATGCCTTGCCACAGCGTAGGCAGCATGTAGCGGCGCGTGATGTCGAAGTGCCCCTGCATCCAGCGCAGCCGCTGACGCGAGGAAGCGCGGAACGTGATCGGCTTCTCGTCGTAGACGCGGGCGTCGAAGTTGAACTTCGGCTTGATGCCACGTTGAATGCAGCGCACGGTGAACTCCAAGTCCTCGACGAGGCTCGTCGCGCCCCAGCCCATTTCCTTGAGCAGCTTGGTCTCGAACGTCATCCCGGTGCCGCCCAGGAAGTTGGACAGGCCGAGATTGTAGCGCGGCAGCTGCCACAGACGGTTGCAGAACCAGTAGTTGATGCCGTTGGCCGCGCTGACCCAGCTGTCGTGCGGGTTTTTGGTGTCCAGGTAGCCCTGGATGACGCGGTGTCCGTTGCACAGATCCTCGTTCATGTACTGCAGGAAGTCTGTCGCGACCAGGTTGTCGGCATCGAACATGACGACGGCGTCGTACTGTCGGGGCCGCTTCCACAGCTCCTTGAGCATCCATTCGATCGCGAAGCCCTTGCCTCGCTGAGCGGGATTGTTGCGCTCGCAGGCATAGACGCCTTCGTAGCCGCGGACGATCTTGGCCGTGCCGTCCGTGCAGTTGTCGCAGATGACAAAAATGTCGAACAGTTCGCGCGGGTATTTCATTTTCAGCAAATTCTCGATCAAGGCGCCGACGACGGCTTCTTCATTGTGAGCGGCCACAAGAAGGGCGAATGACTTGGTCGGCTTGTGCGTGATGGTCTCCTTCTTGCGGTACCAGCCGAAGAAGGACAGGATCACTTGATAGGCTCCGATCAGGAAAAAGAACACCTGAACGACGAGCAGCAGGTTGTTGAACATATGCGGTATTACCCCCTGGACCCCTATTTTTCATGATTTCTCTTTTTGTGCAATCAAGCTCGGAGAGTCCGAAAGCATACGCTTGATTGTCTTACCTTTAGGTTCGCTTTGTCAAAACCGGCAGACTGCCGTATCCGGCGCTATCGGGCCGGATACGCGGATTAAACCGCGATCATCGTCGCTCCATTCCTGAATGCTTCCTCATATCCTCCCCTTGCGCCCGGTTACTCCGTTTAAGCGACTGCAGTCTCACCTGGCTCCCGAGTTCGACGGCAACCGCGGCTTACGGGCTTTTGGATGCATTTTCCGGCAGCGCGCAAATATCTCCATAGAAGTGTACCCATACGTCCGGTCATGTTAAACGGCCCGATCCCGCTGAAGCCGACGCTCCGCCTTCATCGTTCTCCGGCATCCCTCCTCGGAACAGAATTTGCCGTAACGGCCATCCAGGAACGTCTTTCGCAAAGTCGAGGGAAGATGTCCCTTAATATAAGACGGCAGCCAAGCCGTGCGGGTTTCCGGTTAATCGGCACTATTTTTGCGGCAGCGCGGGGAGGGCAGCCGGGACGTCCTTCTGTCGCTCGATTGGTAAGACTGTCCAATTTCGAATATAATGTCGATAGAAGAGGTCGCAAGTCCTAGTTTCTTTGTCATAAGGAGGAGAAATACAATGAATTTTGTTGGTTCCTGGCGGAGATCGATCCGCCTTAAGCTTATTCCTTTGTTTTTGCTGACGCTCATCGTTCCCGTATCCGCGCTCGGCGTCGTCAGCTACCGCATCTATGAGGACGAGTCGAATCAGTTGATCGAGAAAAATCTGAAAAACCTGGTCCACATGGCCGCAAGCATCACCGAAGGCTTCGAAGCCGAGGCGACGGAAGGCCGCATGGATGCCGCCAAGGCGCAGGAATACGTCAAGCAGCAGCTCATCGGCATCAAATCGGGTGAGACGCGCGCGATTACGAAAGCTTTCGATCTCGGCAAAAACGGCTACTTTTTTATTTTAAACGAACAAGGCGACCTGCTCGGCCACCCGCTGCTCGAGGGACAGAACATCATCGACAAGAAGACGAGCTCGGGCTTCTATTACATCAAGGATATGATCGCCAAAAGCAAGCAGGGAGGCGGCTTCACCCTGTACGATTGGCCGCTGCCCGATTCCGATAAGGAAGCCCGGAAAATTACATATGCCCTCCAGGTGCCCGGCGAATGGGGCTGGATCGTCGCGGCCGGCTCCTATGTGAAGGATTACAACGCCGGCGAAGGCCATATTCTGAACGCCCTCTTGATCACTATCGCCATCAGCTGGCTCTTGTTCGCTCCTCTGCTCTATCTGATCGTCCGTTCGATCGTCAGACCTATCAAGCGAATCACGTCCGAAGCGGCACGCATGGCGGACGGCGATCTGAGCCGACTCGACCTCGCCGTGCGCAACCGCGACGAGATCGGCGAGCTGGCACGCTCCTTCGTTCGCATGCACGACAATCTGCGGGACATCGTCGGCGCGCTGCTCGCGAACGCCGACCGGCTGAACGCGGCGTCGAACAACATGAGCCTCGCCGTCTCCGAGACGACCGAGGCCGGCAAGCAGGTGGCGCTGGCAGCCCAGGAGATCGCCTCCGACAACGAGACCCAGGCGCGCGCGGCCGCCGAGAGCTCGCAATCGATGGAGGAAATGACGCAGGGCATCCAGCGCATCGCGGACACGTCGTCCGAAGCGTTCGATTCGTCGGAGACGACCTTGTTCGAGGCGGTCGAAGGCAACCGGCTTCTGCAGTCGACCGACGCCAAGATGGGTGCGATCAGCGAGACGACCGGACAGCTCTCCGGCATTCTGGCCCGCCTGACGGAGCGTTCCTCGCAGATCGGCGGCGTCGCCGAGGCGATCGCGGAGCTGGCGAGCCAGACGAACCTGCTTGCGCTTAACGCCTCGATTGAAGCGGCCCGCGCAGGCGAGGAAGGCAAAGGCTTCGCCGTCGTCGCCGCCGAAGTGAAAAAGCTGGCGCAGCGCTCCCGCGACTCCGCCGCCGAGGTCGCCGAGCTCATCCGGACGGTACAAGCGGATGTCGCCGAGGCCGGGACGACGATGGCGCTGAATCATACGGCGGTCGAAGCCGGCGTTCAGGCGCTCAAGCTGACGGGCGAGTCGTTCGCCGCCATCGTCAAAGCCACGCAGAGCGTCGCGACGCAGATTCAGGAGTCGTCTTCCTCCGCGCAGCAGATGGCGGCGAGCTCCGAGGAGATGGCAGCATCGATGCAGGAGATGGATCGCATCTCGGGTCACGCCAACGAGCTCGCGCAGACGATCTCCGCAGCCACCGAGGAGCAGCTCGCCGAGATGGAAGCGTTGAGCTCGTCCGCCGACTCGCTGCGAGATCTGGCGTCGGACCTGCAGCGAATGGCGCACAAGTTCAAGCTTTAATCGATGTCGATTCATCAAAAAAAGGGATGTCCCGGGCGGTCCATATATACGGACCAAGGGGACATCCCTTTTGGTTCGGCGGCTGGCTAGTCCGCCCGATCTTCTTCCGCTTCGAGCTCCTCGTCCGCGTCGCCGGCGACGGCGAGCCCGGCCTTGCGGCGCGCGAGCGCCTCTTCCGCGCGCCGCTCCTGGTCCGCATGCTCGGCGTCCAGACGCTCCCGGTGCTCGGCGCGCGCGCGCGCGCCGATGACGGCCTCGAGCCGATAGATCGGCTGGCCCAGACCGACGAACTTCGTCTCGTACTCGGTCATGACAAGATCCTCGCGCAGCTCGTCCCGATGCAAATGAAGCGAGACGTTGCGCAGCTGCAGGCCCGTATCCGCGAAGCTGTTCAGCGAAAACTCGAACAAGCTGAGCGAATCGGTCTTAAAATGAATCTCGCCGATGTCCGACAGCAGCCGCTTGTATCTCATCAGGAACAAGGGATGCGTGAGCCGGCGCTTGCCGTGCTTGCTCTTGGGCCACGGATCGCTGAAGTTTAGGTAGATCCGCGTCAGCTCGCCCGGCTCGAACATATCCTCTAGAAACTCCGCGTTTCCGCGCACGAGCGCCAGGTTGGGCACGCGCTCCTCACCCTTTTCGCGCCAGATCGCACGCGCCTTCTCGCTGCCCCGCTGCAGCAGCTCGTCGAACATATCCATCCCGATGTAGTTGATATCCGGATTCCTCGCGCTCATTTGCGTGATGAAGCGGCCCTTGCCCATGCCGATCTCGATCATGATCGGACGGTCGTTGCCGAAAAATTCATGCCACCGTCCCTTGAGCTTCTGCGGCTCCAGCACCACCAGATCGGTCTGCGCCTCGAGTCCTTGCTTAAATTTCCTGCCGCGCAATCGCATGTAGATCCTCCCGTATCGCCGATAATAAAACCGTGCCGCATCCATTTTGCAGTCTTCGGCCTTCTTTGTAAAGCGGCGGCCGCTAGCTACCTCGCCGCATCCGCCAACTCGCGCCTGATTCGGTTCGCGTTTTCTTCATGATACTTGCGCTGGTTCCGGGGAAACGGCGCATCGTCAATCAAGCGGGCCAAGCCCGCCTCGTCCTCCGCCGCGACCAGCCGCCGAAGCTCCCGAATGTAGCGCAGATCCGCGTCGCGCCGCGCCTTCATATGCGCCAGGTCGGCGGACGGGGAGCCGTGCCCCGGCACGAACAGCTTCAGGTCGTGGCGATGCGCGATCGCATCGAATTGGAACAGCGTCTCCTCGTACGCGGCGCTGTCATGGTCGATAAACGGGAACTCCGCATCGGACAAATAATCGCCTAAAATCAATACGCCGTACGGCTCCACGACCGTCATCATCCCGTCCGCGTTGTGGCCTGGCGCCTGGTAACAAACGAGCCTCGCGCCGCCGAGCGGCAACGCCGTGCCGTCGCCGTCCATCGGATAGTCCACATCCGGATAGGCGATCTTGTAATTTCTTTTCAAATAATACTGGTCGTCGAAATCCCGGATCTGATCCAGACTCCGCTCGCGAGCGGCTACGGAACTCCGGGCGAAGCTGCCGCTCGCGACGACGGCCGCACCCGGAAATGCGCCCCAGCCGATAATATGATCGTAATCGGAATGCGTGAACAGCAGCACGACCTGCCGATCTCTGCGCACCCGCTCCACGTATGCGCGAATCTCCTCGACCTCTCGCGGAAGCCAGCAAGGATCCGCCACGACGACATGCGAATCCGTCACGACGACGGTCGAAGTTGTCCGGTACAGATCGCTCTCGAATACGGTTACCGGTCCGTCTTGAATGCTCAGCATGCCTCGTCCTCCCAACTGTGCCAGCTTCAGTATAAGTCAAGCCGCGTTAATCGGGAAGAACGCGAGCGACGCGCATCCAGTCCTCTTTGCAAGCGGAGCCCCTGAACGTAAATAAAACCGCCTTCCCGGTGGCGGGACAGGCGGTCTATAAAAGTCTGCTTCGGATTAATTCAGCGGACGGTTCTCTTCGATATGGTAATGAACTTCGATCGCTTCCTGCAGCTTCTTCTTCGCGGATGCGCCGACGAGGTGGTTGTTGTTGAACTTGACGCCTGCCAGCGCCATCATTTCCTTGACCGTGAGCTCGACCTTCATCGTATCGTCGCCTTGGGGAATGCGTACGGAAGTGCTCATGAACTTCACTCGCTTTCTTAAAATTATGATGGGGTAAAACCTAGCATATCCGCACCTTTACGACTGTATCCGACAGACGTCTGAATTTGTATGGATGTCAGATTTGATTGTTGATCTGACGCACTTTTAATATAACAGATCATGTTAGGTTTAGCAAGAAGGCGAACGCCTTGAAGAAGCCTTTTTTTCAAGAAAACTTCTTTATCGGAAAACGGAAGGCTGTAAAATGAATCGATGAAAATGGAACGGCGGGGCTTTTTCAGCTACAATAGAAGAAGCTTAGGCACTCGACTAAAGACAAGCGCACAAGGAGCGGCGGACAAATATGCCGATCATTGAAAATACAGCAGACGATGCCGTTCGACCCGCGGAGTGGAGCGGCAAACGATTCCATACGTGGAATCACGAGATGAGGCGCCAATTCGGCACCAAGGTGTTCAAGGTCATGCTGGACGCGGGCTTCACCTGCCCCAACCGGGACGGCTCGATCGCGGCCGGCGGCTGCACGTTCTGCAGCGCGCGCGGCTCCGGCGACTTCGCGGGCAGCCGCCGGCAGGATCTCGTTACCCAATTCAATACGATCCGGGACCGTCAGCATCTCAAGTGGCCGGAGGCCAAGTATATCGGCTACTTCCAGGCTTATACGAATACGTACGCGCCGCTGGCTACGCTGAAGGAGTATTACGAGGTCATTCTGGAGCAGCCGGGACTGGTCGGCCTCTCCATCGCAACCCGGCCGGATTGCCTCCCCGACGACGTCGTCGACTATTTGGCGGAGCTGAACGAGCGGACGTACCTCTGGCTCGAGATGGGTTTGCAGACGGTGCACGAGAGCACGTCGACGCTCATCAACCGCGCTCACGATACCGCGTGCTACGTGGACGCCGTCGAACGTCTTCGGGCGCGCGGCATCCGGGTATGCACGCACATCATTTACGGCCTACCGGGCGAGGACGAGGCGATGATGATGGAGACGCTGCGGCAGACGGCGGCGATGGATGTACAGGGCATCAAGATCCACCTCCTTCACCTCATGCGCAAGACGCCGATGGTGCGGCAGTGGCGCGACGGCCTGCTCCGTTTTCTCGAGATGGACGAATATGTGAAGCTTATCGTCGATTCGCTGGAGCTGCTGCCGCCTGAGATGATCGTCCATCGCTTGACGGGCGACGCGCCGCGCGATCTGTTGATCGGGCCGATGTGGAGCCTGAACAAATGGGAAGTGCTGAACGCCATCGACGCGGAGCTGGTGCGGCGCGGCAGCTGGCAGGGTAAGCACTGGAAGGGAAGCTGATCGCATGGGCTTCCTTTCCGTGCTGACGATGGCCCAGCGGCTCGTGTCCGAGCGCCTCGCGCCGGGCGCGACGGTCGTCGACGCCACGGCCGGCGGCGGCGTGGATACGCTGTTTCTGGCCAGAGCGGTCGGCCCGGGCGGACGGGTGTACGCCTTCGACGTGCAGGAGGCGGCGCTGGCGCGCACGAAGAAGCGGCTGCTTGAGGCAGCGCCGTCGGCGGCGCCGGGCGTCGGCGGTGCGGCTCGGGCGCTCGGTGAGGTGGTGCTGCTGCATGCCGGGCATGAAGAGATGGCGGCGAGGGTGCCCCTTGAAGCGCACGGGCGCGTAGGCGCGATCATGTTCAACCTCGGCTATCTGCCCGGCGGACCGGAGACGGCCGAAGGCGCGGGCCCGATCATCACGAAGCCGGACACGACGCTGGCCGCCCTGGACGCCGCGCTTCGCCTGCTCGCGCCGGGCGGCATCGCCACGATCGCCGTCTATCCCGGCCACGAGGGCGGGCAAGACGAGGCGGCGGCCGTCGATGACTGGATCGCCGCGCTGCCTGAAGACGCCGTCCAGGCGCTGCTATACCGCTTTCCGAAGCGGACGGGATCGCCGTATTTGTATGCGTTGGAGAAAAAATAAGAGGAGGCGGCAATCATGGCTGTCAGAAAAATCGAGCACGTCGGCATTATGACGAGCGATCTGGAGCGGTCGATCGCTTTTTACGCGCAAGTCGTCGGACTTGTACATACGGACACGGTACCGCATACGAACGGCGTCATCCGTCTCGCGTTTCTGTCGTTCCCCAGCGCAAGCGAGACGGAGCTCGAGCTGATCGAAGGTTACGACGGGACACTCGCCCCCGAGGGCGCGTGCACCACGTCGCCTTTAACGTCGATGACATCGAAGCCGAGTATTCGCGAATCTCGATGCTCGATGTTGAGGGGCTCGACGCCGAGATCACGACGCTGCCGAACGGGAGCCGTTACTTCTTTTTCCGCGGACCGGACGGCGAGTCGCTAGAATTTTTCCAATCGACCAGAGGAGGCAACCCAGCATGACCCAATCGACCAGACCTTACCCGCTTCACTTCAAGCCCGAATTCAAGGAACGCGTATGGGGCGGCCGCGCGCTCGAGCAGTTCGGCTTCGACGTGCCCCCCGGACACATCGGCGAAGGCTGGATGATCGCCGATCACCCCAACGGCGTCTCGCATGTGCAGAACGGCGAGCTGGCCGGACTCGGCCTCGACGAGATCCGCGAGCGCTTCGGCGCGCAGTGGTTCGGCGCAAAGGGGGCCGTCGCCGGACTCGGCCGTTTCCCGCTGCTCATCAAGCTGCTCGATTGCAACGACGACCTGTCCGTACAGGTGCATCCGAACGATCACTACGCCGGCCTGCCCAAGGGCGAGCTCGGCAAGACCGAGATGTGGTACGTCATCGACGCCGCGCCGGACGCCAAGATCATCTACGGCCTGAAGCCCGGCACGACGCGCGACAAGCTTGCGGCCGCCATCGCTGAAGGCAAGATCATGGATTCGCTGCAGGAAGTGTCCGTCAAAGCGGGCGACACGTTCTACATCCCCGCCGGCACGGTACACGCGCTCTGCGCAGGCGTCCTGGTCGCCGAGATCCAGCAAAACTCGGACACGACCTACCGCCTTTACGACTACGACCGTCCGGGACTCGACGGCAAGCCGCGCGAACTGCATATCGAGGATTCGCTGAACGTGACCGACTACGAGGGCGCCGGCGCGAGCCGCATGTCCACGGCGGGCACGCCCGCCGGAGAGTGGCTGCGCCTCGCCTCCTCGCCGTACTTCGAGACCGACAAAGGCGTCGTGCAGGGCGACTGGGAGCTGGCGACGCCGTCGGACAGCTTCGTCATCCTGATCGCGGTGCAGGGACAAGGCTCGATCGGCTGGGACGGCGGCAGCCTGGACATCAAGGCCGGCGATTGCCTCCTTCTGCCCGCCAATCTGGGCGCTTATCGTCTCGGCGGCGACATGACCGTGCTGCGGAGCCAGCTGCCTTAACTTGGGACGACGCGCTTGCGGCTTCAAGCGATTGGAGCTGCGGCGCTTCCGTTTCATTGCCCGACCATTCCCGCGTCCTTCGGCGGATGCGAAAGGATAGATCCATGGCATGCTGAGACAAATGTTGATTTTGTCCGGGCTGGGTATCGCGATGTGGGCGCTCGGCACGCTGTTTTTTATGCTGTTCGGCGATTGGGTGCTCGTCGCCGCCGAGGACCGGCAGTTCGGCGCCTCGCTGTTCTTGCTTGAGGCGCTCACCGCGCTCGTCATTCTGGGCGTCGCGCTCGTCGTGCGGCTCCGGCTGTTCAGGACGCCGGGCTCGGCTACGCGGTTCGGGTACGTCGGCGCATTGATCGGTCTCTTGCTCAACACATTCGTTCTTCTGTACAGAGACAAGGTCTTATACGATCTCGATCAAGGGCAGTACCACACGTTTACGGTGTGGATGACGCTAGCCTACGCCCTCTTCCTGCTGCTGCCGGCGATCGCGGACCGGCTCATCCGCACTGGGTCCGCCGGCGCCGGCGCGGCGCATGACCTGCCCGCGGACGAATATGCGGAGGACGACCCGGCGACGTACCGGCCGGAGTAACAGCATTGACGGCGCTAAGATCGGTCGCCAAGCGACAGCAACAAGCGAACCCTGCATTTCCGAATCCGCCTCGCGATCCGGAAATCGGGTTCGCCGTTTTTTTTATCGTTCAGCGTCTTGATATAATTCACGACTTGATATGGCTCAACGACTCAAGGAGGCAGTTCCTATCGAATCCATCACTTCCGCCGAACAGCATAGGCGCGAGGCCCCGTCCTCCGTCGCCTGCATGATCGTCACCGTATCCGACACGCGTACGCCGGACACCGACAAGAGCGGCCGGCTCATACGGGAGCTTCTCGAATCGCACGGACACGAGGTGCGGCGTGCGCTCATCGTGCCGGACGAGTACGAGCGCATTCGCGAGCTGCTTCGAGAGGCCGAAGCCGATCCCGCGATCGAGGCCGTGCTGCTGAACGGCGGCACCGGTATTGCGGCGCGCGATACGACCTATGAAGCCGTGGCCAGCATGCTCACCAAGGAAATGCCGGGCTTCGGCGAGATTTTCCGCATGCTGAGCTTCACCGAAGACATCGGCACGGCCGCCATTTTGTCCCGCGCGATCGCGGGTACGATGGGCCGCACGGCTGCATTCTCCATGCCAGGCTCAACCGGCGCAGTGCGTCTCGCGATGACCCGCCTCATCATCCCCGAACTCGGCCACGTCATGCGCGAGATTTATAAAGACGATCCGAAGTAATTGTATTTTTAGAAAGATATAGCTGGCGAGGGAAGCGGAAGCGATTTCCGCTATCCTCGCCATTTTCATCAGTACGCCAATAGCAACAGCGAAAAAAACGCCAACCTTGAACGATAGCCATCGTCCGCTCCCACAACAAAAAAAGCACTGCCTGCCCGCCGACTAGCGGCGAGCGGCAATACTTCCTAGAAGGCAATTCTTATGCGACCTGCTTGGTCTCCTGCGCATCCGGCGCCTTCGTTCGGCGGATGAACAAGCCGACGACCAGCGCGACCAGCGCGACGATGAAGCCGATCCAGAACGCATCGTGCAAGCCCGCCATCAGACCGGCGACCTGCTCGGCCGGCGCGGTCGGATCTTCGGAGCCGGCCAGGTAGTTTTTGGAGCCCGTGGACATGATGCTGATGAACAGCGCCGTACCGATCGCCCCGGACACTTGCTGCAGCGTGTTGAGGATCGCGGTGCCGTGCGGGTACAGATGGCGCGGCAGCTGGTTCAGGCCCGTCGTCTGCGCGGGCATCATGACCATCGAGATGCCGATGAGCATGACGATGTGGATAAAGATCACGTAGCCCTTGGAGACGTCCGTGTCGATGCCCGTGAACATCCATACCGACAGCGCCGTGAGCGCCAGGCCCGGAATGACGAGCACCCGCGGACCGAACTTGTCGAACAGCTTGCCCGATACGGGGGCCATGATCCCGTTGATGATGCTGCCCGGCAGCATGAGCAGACCCGACTTGAAGGCTGTCAGCAAAAGCGCGCTCTGCAGGAACATCGGCAGGATCGTCATCGTGGAGAACATCGTCATCATGACGACGAACAGCAGCACGGTCACCAGGCTGAACATCGGATACTTGAAGGCGCGAAGGTCGAGGATCGGCTCCTTCACGACCAGCTGGCGCCAGATGAACAGCAGCAGGGCGACGCCGCCTACCGCGAGCGACCATACGACCTCGGTGTCGCCCCAGCCGCTCTCGCCCGCTTTGCTGAAGCCGTACACGATGCCGCCGAAGCCGATGGTCGATAGCAGAATCGAGACGATATCGACTTTAGGCTTGGTCAGATCGGTGACGTTACGAAGGAAGGCTGCGGCGAAAATAATGGAAAATGCCGCAAGCGGCAATACCAGGTAGAATAGCCAGCGCCAGTCGAGTGCGTCGATGATGAGCCCCGACAGCGTCGGTCCGATCGCCGGCGCGAACATGATGACGAGGCCGATCAACCCCATCGCCGCCCCCCGCTTTTCGATCGGGAAGATGACAAGGATCGTGTTCATGAGCACGGGCAGCATGAGCCCGGTCCCCATCGCCTGCACGACGCGGCCGGTGAGCAGCATGCCGAACTCGGGCGCGAAGGCCGAGATGGCCGTGCCGACGAGAAATAAAGTCATCGCGGACAAAAACATCTGTCGCGTCGTAAACCACTGCTGAAGCAGCGCCGTAATCGGTACCAATACGCCGATGACGAGCATGTAGGCCGTGCTGAGCCACTGGATCGTCGTCGCGCCGACGTCGAATTCCTTCATCAAGTCCGGCAGCGCGTTGCCGAGCAGCGTCTCGTTAAGGATGGCCACAAAAGCGCCGATGATGAGCGAAACAACGATCGGTCCCCTGCGTATCTTGCTTAAATCGATTGTCGCCCCTCCGGACGACGGTGATGCCCCGTTCATGGATAAAGCCTCCTATCCGCATTCTCTTTGTCTACACTTGTATATGTATTTGTACAAGTGTTAGTCTTAACTATACAATGTGTTCGCCGTTCGCGGTCAAGAACCAATTCGCAATAAATGTAGTCTAATCTACATTGGGGGCATTAATGTATATGAAAAGCGACGGGTCTACCGACCTTCGAGTGCGGCGAACCCGCAAGCTGCTGTGGGACGCGCTGATGGCGCTCCTGGGCGAAGACGGCCGGACGTTCGAATCGCTTACCGTCGCCGAGATTTGCGAGCGGGCGATGGTTCACCGGACGACGTTTTACAAGCATTTCGAGGACAAGTACCATCTCCTGTGCGCGGGCTTCGAGGAATTGAACAAGGAGCTGGCGGCGATGGATTTCGAAGAAAGAATGCGGCGTCCGATGCAGCTGCTCGAGCAGTTCGGTCATCAGCGGCAGTTCCGCACCTTGATGAAGTCCGAGCAGGAATCCGCGTCCATTAAGAGCCTTATGCAGCGCGTCGGATCCGACTTTATGAAAAACGAGCTGCTCTCGCTCGAACGAAAAGACGGGCCCTTCCCCGTCCCTGCCGAGATCATTGCCGAATTTTATGCCGGCGCGATCAACGGGCTCGCCGCCTGGTGGGTGCAGCATGGCGGAGACATCCCCGCCGAGACGATGGACCGCTATATCGGACAGCTGCTCAATTCGGCTATTTTTAATCGGCAATCGCTATAAAAAGGACGGATTCGCTTCGGAATGCGAGTCCGTCCTTATCTTTACGCGTATCCGCCGTTCGTTCTATTTTCTCATATCGCTTCGATCCGTTCCGGACCGTCCAACACGACCATGCGCGCGGACGCTTCCTCGCCGCCATGTACGAAGACGAGCGTCGTCTCCCGCGTTCGGTCGACGACCCCTTCACGTTCCCAGCGCGCGTAATCGAACGGCACGCGGTCGACCGATGCCTTTTTGGCCAAGTCCCGTTCCTCTATGCCAAGCTCGGCCGCCGCCCGCTTGAACCGGGCGGTCCAATCTTCCTTCCCGAGCCGATCCTCCCACCAAAGCTTGCGCGGCTTGTACTTGTGCTGAAGATAATAATCGATCTTGAGCAACGCAAGGGTCACGTCCAGATCGAGCGCCGGATGCCGATCCTCCTCGAGGAAGGACCACAGACGGACGAACAAGTCCTCGAGCTGATGACCGATTCGCTGCCAGCCGCGCGCCTCCCAGTAATCGCCGAACCGCTGGAAAAAATCGAACGGCGACGGATACGTCACATGAACCAAATATTCGATCGTCCGGTTCATACGGTGCGCGTTCCAGTATTTCTCCAGCACGTCTTCCACGCGCTTGATGCGGACGATGTCCGCGAACGGCATCAAGTCGTTGCCAAGCATCTCGTAGGGCGCCCTGTCCATGTAGATATAGCCGAACTTGTCCGCGCCCAGCCGAAGCCCCGTCCCCCGAAGCATCTTGAGGAAACCTAGCTGCAGCTCCTCCGGGCGAAGCGCGAACACGTCGTTAAACGTTTTGCGAAACGTGTCGTAATCTTCATGCGGCAAGCCTGCAATGAGATCGAGATGCTGGTCGATCTTCCCGCTCTCCTTGACCTTCGTCACGGTGCGTACGAGTTTGCTCCAATTCTGCCTGCGCTGCACCGCCAGGTTAGTGACGTCGTTGGTCGACTGGACGCCGATCTCGAAGCGGAAGATGCCGGGCGGCGCATGCTCCGCCAAATAGTCGAGCACCTCGGGCCGCATGATGTCCGCCGTAATCTCGAACTGAAAGACGCAGCCCCGGTGGTTCTCGATGAGAAAACGGAACATCTCGAGCGCGTAATCCCGTTTGATGTTAAACGTGCGGTCCACGAACTTGATCAGCTTCGCCCCACTGTCGATCAGATACAAGATATCCGCCTTGACCCGTTCCATATCGAAGTAGCGCACACCGACCTCGATGCTCGACAGGCAGAACTGGCAGCTGAACGGACAGCCGCGGCTCGTCTCGAAGTACACGACACGATTGGCGAGGCTCGGCACGTCCTCCTCGAACCGGTACGGCGACGGCAATGTCGCCAGATCCAACTTGGGACGGCCGGGATTGATGACGATCTCGTCCCCCTTGCGGTAGGCAAGGCCGAAGACGAAGTGGAACTTGCGGCTGACGGACAGCTCGCGCAGCAGATCGCGCAGCGTCTCCTCGCCTTCGCCCAGGATGATATGGTCGACGGCCGGCAGGCGCTCCATCCACAGCTTCGTGTCGTAGGACACCTCCGGACCGCCAAGGACGATCGTGGTGTTCGGCAAAATTTTGCGGAGCATGTCGATGACGGTAATCGTCTCTTCGATGTTCCAGATATAGCAGGAAAACCCGATCACGTCCGGCTGCCTGGCGAACAGGTCGGACACAATGGTCATCGGCGGATCCTTGATCGTATACTCCGCGATGTCCATCGGGAACTCGTCCTGGCTGTACGCCTTCAGGCAGCGCAGGGCGAGCGACGTATGAATGTATTTGGCGTTCAGCGTCGCGAGGACGACTTTCATGATGGTCCCTCTCTTTTGAAAACAGACTTCTGCTCTCTCCATTGTACGGGATTGCGGTTGCCGTGTAAAAGCGGAGGCGTTCCGACTGGTCGCCGATGACTATTGCTCGATCCGAGCTCCGCATGCTATGATCGTTGCAATACGTTCACGGCAGCAAAGCATGCGCCGCAAGCTTCTCTAATCGAGAGCTTGCGGCTTTTTGCGTTTGCGGACCGTAAAGGAGGAAAAAGATGGCGCCGCATGACGAAGCCTTCAAGAAGCTGCTGCAAACCTTTTTTAAAGAATTTATTCAGTTGTTCTTTCCCGAGTTGGACGAATGGATCGACTATTCCCATACGCGCTTGCTTATGCAGGAGCTGCTGGTCGATATCGTAGGCGCGGAGGCCAGGCAGCTGGATTTGCTTATCGAGACCAAGCTAAAAGGCCAAGATGCTTATATTCTCATTCATCTGGAACCGCAGTCCTACCGGGATCCGAAATTCGTAGAACGGATGTACATTTACTTCAGCCGGCTGTTCGAGAAGTACAGAGCGGATCACAGGCTGATCGTTCCGATCGCGATCTTTACCGGAGACGGAATGAAAAACGAGCCCGACACCCTGTCGATGGCGTTGCCCTGGCACGAAATCTTCCGATTCCGAATGCTCAAGCTCGAACTAGGCCAGCAAGATTGGCGGAGATTTATCGACTCCGACAACCCTGTAGCCGCTGCACTATTAGCGAAGATGGGCTATAATAAAAAGGACAGACGCAGCTTGAGGCTCGCCTATTTATCGATGCTGCTGCGCATGAAGGGCAAGCTCGACAGCGCCAGGCTGGCGCTCGTCCGCTCCATAGCGGATTTGTATTACGGACCTGACGCAAACGAAGAGAAATCAATAATGCATGAATTCGTGAGCATGCATCCCGAGGAGGAGGAAACGATCATGGAACTGATGCCGGCGTGGGAACGATGGGGTTACGAGCGGGGAATAAAGGAAGGCATCGAACAAGGCAAAAAAGCCCTTCAAGAGGCTACGATCGGACGCATGCGGTCCAGAGGCTTCTCCGACTCGGAGATTGCGGACCTTCTCGGCTTGCTGCCGGAAGAAGTAGGCCGCGCGAATTCAGACGCCACATAAAGACAAGCGGCAGACCGGACGAACCGGCTGCCGCTTTTTCCTATTATGCCTCGAACCCGTCGTTCTCGATCACGCTTTGAATAAACCGGTAGCTGTCCTTCGGATACCGCTTAAGCGTCTTGTAATCGGTGTACACAATG
>NZ_JAGXJW010000096.1 GCF_019091135.1 Cohnella sp. GbtcB17
ATGCATTCATATCATCACGTAAACATTATCAAGAAGAATTTGGTGATGAGATATTACTTTATAGATGCATACAATAGCGTCCAAATGTGAGGTCAAATGCGAAGCGAAGCGTGCGCGGGCGTGCCCCTCTTGCACGAGCGTATCGATGCGGGAGCCGCGGACCTTGACCATCGCGAACTCCGCCGCGACGAAAAAGCCGTTCAGAAACACCAAAACGAAGATTAAGATTAAATTCACCGCAACCGGAAAAGGGTCACCGTCCAAATTGTCCCTGCCCCCCTAACGGAGAACAGGTGCACCTCCTTTAAATTCAAAAAACAAAGACAACGACGAAACGTTCCGATTAATATTCTAAGCTTAGTCGATGTTCGGCTGCCGCGTCAAACGCAGCATCGGGCCGAAAACGGGAGAAGAAGCGGTCCGACCGGCCTTGAATCCGCTCCTATGCGGCTTGAATGCCCCTTAAAGGCCTCATATCCCGAATCCTGGCCGTTTGGACGCGGATCAGGCTTGTCGGCTTGTCCCGATTTGGCGATGCGGCAAGCTTTGTCAGGTCCGTTCGGCCTTTCTGCGGCGCATTTGGTTCGTACGAATCCGCTCCTCCATCCCCTGCTCGGTCGCCTCGTAGAACGTCTTGTTTTTTAGCTTATCCGGCAAATATTGCTGCTCGACGTAGTGTCCGGGAAAATCGTGCGGGTACTTGTAGCCGACATGCCCGAGCTTCTTCGCGCCGCCGTAATGTCCGTCGCGCAGATGCATCGGCACCTCGGCCGACTTGGTCTGCTCGAACGACGCTTCGATCTTGCCGATCGTCACCGCGATCGCATTGGACTTCGGGCTCTCGACCGCGAACAGAATCGCCTGGGCGACGATATACTTCGATTCGGGCCAGCCGATCCGGTGATACGCCTCCATCGCGCTGACCGCCTGCACCATCGCCTGCGGGTTGGCCAGCCCGATATCCTCGCTGCAAGCGACCGTCAGGCGCCGCAGGAACGTCATCGGATCCATGCCGAGCCGCTCCACGGCATATAAAAACCAATACAGCGCCGCATCGCTCGATCCGCGCACGCTCTTGTGAAAAGCCGAGAGCACGTCGTACTGCGTCGACTCGTCCGCCTGGATCGTCGGCTGGCGAATCGACTCCTCCGCCACCTCGAGCGTCACCCGGACGGAGCCGTCGGGCTCGGAAGGCGTCGTGACCGCCGCCAGCTCCAGCGCCGTCAGGGCCCGCCGAATATCGCCGTTCGCCATCGACGCAATATGGTCCAGCGCTTCCTCGTCGACATGCAGCTTCATAAAGCCGAGGCCGTTGACCGGATCGGCGATCGCCCGCCGCATCGCCTCCAGCGAATGCGCCTTCGTGAGCGCCTCGAGCCGGAACAGCGTGGAACGGGACAAGAGAGCGCCGTTGACCGAATGGTACGGATTTTCAGTGGTCGCCCCGATGAACACGATGATGCCTTTCTCGACGGCCGGCAGCAAGGCGTCCTGACGCGCGCTGTTGAACCGATGCACCTCGTCCAGAAACAGAATCGTCTTGCGCCCGTACATGCTTTTGTTGCGCTCCGCCTGCTCGATCACCTCGCGCACATCTTTGACGGACGCATCCACCGCATTAAGCCGGACGAAGTCGCCTTCCGTACGCTTCGAGATGATGTGCGCGAGCGTCGTCTTCCCCGAACCCGGCGGACCGAACAGCAAGATCGACGTGACCGCGTCTCCTTCGATCGCCCTGCGCAGCAGCTTTCCCGGCCCCACGATATGCTCCTGACCGATATATTCGTCAAGCGACTCCGGCCGCATCCGGTCGGCCAGCAGCCTCGCGGTCGGTCGCTTTTCTTCTCCATAGCTGAACAAATCCATGCGATTCCCCGCCTTTCCCATCTCTTTATTTTAGCAGACGGAAGGCGTTATCGGAAGCAACACGGGAACTGGCGTTCCCACATACGATCGCCGCCATAAGGCTACAATCGCTTTAGATCTCGCAGTAAAACGGCGCGCCTGTCGCGAATGTACTGTCGAATCGTCCTCAGCTCATCGAAAAAGCCGGCATAAGCGTCTCTCGCAAGCCGCTCCGCACGCATGTACGGGGCGATCTCCCGATGCAGCTTCTCCGCGCGCGGCATGATCGTACGCTCCGTGAACGCGGTCCCGAGCAGCGTCCGAAGCAATTTTTTATATCGTCTGCGATAAGTATTGTCGCTCAGCAGCTTGCGCGTCAAAGCGTTGTAGCCGCCGATTTCGACGAGGTCGGCGCCGACCGGCTTGCCGAAGCAATTGCGCCCCCAGGTTCCCTCGTAATCCCAAGGCGCCATCGCCCAGCGGCCGGTGGACCGGTTCCTGAATATCGCATAGTTCTGGTCGAAGCCGTCGTAATTGCCCGTGAGAACGGCGCCGGCGAGCCAACGCAGGTAATTGTCGATATCGAGACGGGATGCCAGATAGGCGGCTGTCTGCGCAGGCGTCCTTCGCCGATGAAGACCGGCGATCAAATCGCGCAGCCGCTCCCGCTCGGCGCGCCCGCCGAACCGGCGCTCGTAGCCGTCCAGCAGCGAAGCACGCGGCCTCGCCCCGAAGTCGGCGCGATCGTTGACCGCATAGAACAGACTTGATGCTCGCAGCTCTCTCCTGCGGAAAAAATCCGCGTCAACCGCCTCGATCTCCAAATAAACGCCGAGCGGCGCGCCGTTGAGCGCGAGGAGCACATGGCGGGCGGAAGGGCTGGGCAAGCCGATGCGTTCCAAAAACCAAAATGACAACGCGTTGCGAATCATCGACGGATCGTCGAGCTCCGCATTGTAATGACGCGTCCCTTCGGACGAAGCGACCTCGAACGACCGCTTCGGATAAGCACGCGTATGGCCCCCCCTGTAGCGGACGCCGACGGACGCCGCGCCTGCGCGCCAGCCTTCGATCGCCGCGGGCGAGAAGCGTCCGTTCCACAGGTTGTTTTCCATGTCGGACAAATGACGGTCCGAGATGTGCAGCATTCTGACGGGCAAGGACATGGGTCTCGCCTCCGCTTCGGGCCGCTCGCCCCTAGCATTATGGATAGCCTATTCGGGCGCCGGGCGAACGTGACGGTTCGCGCCGTCCCCTGCGAGCTTGCGCGATCAAAGGAAAGCCGCCATCCGGTAACGATGGCGGCTTGCGGCAGTTCCCATGACGATCGGTTTTAGGTACGGGTTAACGCGGCTTACGCCTGCGCTTGGCGGATGCCGTCGTTGCGGAGCGGTGCGAATGCGAGCCCGTATACGAGCGATGTCCGCCGTCGTAGCCGGTGTCCGTTCCGCCTCCGGGTCCGCCAAGCGATTCGAGTCCGGACTCCCCGCCCCATCCGAGCCCTCCTTCAAGGCCGCCTAGGCCGCCTAACCCGCCAAGTCCGCCAAGCACGCCGAGGCCGCCGAGGCCGTCACCGGCCGGTTCGATCGGCTCCGGCCGCACAGGTGCCTCGCCATGGCTTGAATGGCGATGGCTGCGGTGGCTATGGTGGTCGTCGCGATGCTTCCGACGCGGCTTGCAGCCGCATTTTTTAGGGTGCTTGCGTCGCTTTTTGGGATGCGGCTTGCCGCAGCCGGATGCGAGCAGCACGGTTTTCCCGTTAGGGGGCGATTGCTTGCTCATGACTCTACACCTCCATACGACAAGGATGATCCAGTGTATGAAGGACAACAGCGGAGTGACAGGGACAATCGCACAAATTGGGCGCGAGACGGGCAAGATGACTTTGCCATCAGCCTGCAGCCAGCTCCTCCGTCCAAATGCAAAAAGCCTTCCGCGAAAACGCCGATCAAGGCGTCCCGGGAAAGCTTTTTTGCATGCACTTTAATTAGCGATCAGGCGACTGTTCCTTTTTCCGGCCTGCCTCCACCAGCTCTCGGAAGACGACGCTCACCATGATGAGCCCCGCGACCGGCGGCACAAAGGCGTTGCTCGACGGCGGCTGCTGCGCCTTGCGGATCTCCTTGGGCGCCGTGTCCGGCACGATGCGCTGGGTCACGTCTTCCCGCGGCTTGATCGGCTCCTCGGTGGAAAAGACGACCTTGACGCCTTTTTTGATGCCCTCTTTGCGCAGCTTCGTGCGGATGACGCGGGCGATCGGATCGACCGTCGTCTTGGAGATGTCGGCGACCTGGAACCGGCTCGGATCCGTCTTGTTCGCCGCGCCCATGCTCGAGATGACCGGGATGCGACGCTCCAGGCACTGCTTGATCAGATGGATCTTGTAAGAGATCGTATCGGAGGCGTCGACGACGTAGTCGAGCGGATACTTGAACAGCTCCTCGTACGTTTCCTCCGTGTAAAACATCTTCAGCGCGATCGCGTCGCATTCCGGGTTGATCAGCTTGATGCGGTCGCGCATCAGCTCGGCCTTCGGCTGGCCGACGGTCGTCGTCAGCGCGTGGATCTGCCGGTTGACGTTGGTGATGTCCACGACGTCCTTGTCGATCAGGATGATGCGCCCGATGCCCGACCGGGCGAGCGCCTCGGCGGCGATGCCGCCGACGCCCCCGATCCCGAGCACGGCGACCGTGCTTCCCTTAAGCGTCTCGAGTCCCTCGGGTCCGATGGCAAGCTCCGTGCGCGAGAATTGGTGCAGCATAGGATCGCTCCTCCCTTGGCCTTTAAGCTCCGGTTATTCCTTGGCGGCAGCCGGCTCGGCGCCGGCCTCGGACTCGGACTGCTCGGCCGGCGCGGCCGCCTTCGCCTGGGCGGCGAGCGCCTTGGCGGACAGCCGGATGTGCAGGTCCTCGAGCTGCTTGTGCTCGACGCCCGACGGCGCGTCCGTGAGCAGGTCCGTGGCGCTCGCCGTCTTCGGGAAGGCAATCGTCTCGCGCAGGTTCGTGCGGCCCGTCAACAGCATGATCAGACGGTCGAGGCCGAAGGCGATGCCGCCATGCGGAGGCGTGCCGTAGTCGAATGCGTCGAGGAAGAACCCGAAGCGTTCCTTCGCTTCTTCGAGCGTGAAGCCGAGCGCGGCGAACATCTTCTCTTGCACTTCGCGGCGGTAGATGCGCATCGAGCCGCCGCCGACTTCGTAGCCGTTCAGGACGATATCGTAAGCCTGCGCGCGAATGGCGCCGGGGTCGGTATCGAACAACTCGATGTCTTCGTCGCGCGGACGGGTGAACGGATGGTGCTCGGCCACAAAGCGTTTGCCCTCTTCGTCCCAGCCGAGCAGCGGGAAGTCGACGACCCACAGGAACTTGAACTTCGTGTTGTCGATCAGGCCGAGATCGCGGCCGACCTTGAGGCGCAGGTTGCCCATGACGTCGGCGGCCGTCTTCAGCTTGTCGGCGGAGAAGCAGAGCAGGTCGCCGTCTTCGACGCCGAGGCGTTCGGTCAGCGCGGCGATCTCTTCGGGCTTGAAGAACTTGACGATCGGGCCTTTCCACTCGCCGTCCTTGACCGTAATCCAGGCGATGCCCTTGCCGCCGTAGCGGGCCGCGAACGGCTGCAGGTCGTCGAGCTCCTTGCGGCTCCAGCTCGCGCAGCCCTTGGCGTTCAGCGCCTTGACGACGCCGCCCCCGGCTGCGACAGAAGCGAACACCTTGACGTCGCTCGTCTTGACGATGTCGGTGACGTCCTCGATCTCCAGGCCGAAGCGCAGGTCCGGCTTGTCGGAGCCGTACTTGTGGATCGCGTCGTGGTAGGTGAGGCGCTGGAACGGCGTCTCGATCTCGGCGCCGATCGTCTCGCGGAACAGGCGCGCCATCAGCTCCTCCATCATGCCGAGCAGCTGATCCTGCGACAGGAACGACGTCTCGATGTCTACCTGTGTGAATTCAGGCTGACGGTCGGCGCGCAGATCCTCGTCGCGGAAGCAGCGCGCGACCTGGTAGTAGCGCTCGATGCCGCCGATCATGAGCAGCTGCTTGAACAGCTGCGGCGACTGCGGCAGGGCGAAAAATTCGCCCGGGTGGACGCGGCTAGGCACAAGGTAGTCGCGCGCGCCTTCCGGCGTGCTCAGCGTCAGGATCGGCGTCTCGACGTCGAGAAAGCCATGCTCGTCGAGGAAGTCGCGGAACACTTTGGTCGCCTTGGAGCGCAGGTACAGCGTACGCTGCATCTCCGGGCGGCGCAGGTCGAGATAGCGGTACTTCAGGCGCAGCGACTCGTCCACCTCGACGCCGTCCTCGATCGGGAACGGCGGCGTCTTGGCGCTGTTCATGATCTCGACCTCTGTCACCTGCACTTCGATCTCGCCGGTCGCAAGGTTCGCGTTCACCGTCTCGGGATCGCGTTCGACGACTTTCCCCTTTACCGCGAGCACGTATTCGTTGCGCGCGCGTCCGCCGAGCTCCAGCGCGTCGCCCGAAAACTCGGGGTTAAATACGATCTGCACGATCCCGCTGCGGTCGCGGAGGTCGTTGAACAGAATGCCGCCGAAGTCGCGCCAGCCCTGCACCCATCCGTTCAGCACGACCGTTTGCCCTACATGTTCCTTCGTCAGCTTTCCTGCGTCAAACGTTTTTAGCATCGTCATTGCGCTAACCCCTCTTCTTCTTGTTCGTTCCATTCGTTTACCGCTTCGGCCAGCTTGGCGAGCGGCACCTGCCGCTGCTCCTGCGTCTTGAGGTTCTTCAAACCAACCTCGCCGCGCGCGAGCTCGTCGTCCCCGATGACGGCCGCATAGCGCGCGCCGATCCGGTCCGCGGCTTTAAAAAGCGTCTTCGTCTTGCGGCCCTGGTAGTCCTTGTCTGCCGACAGGCCCGCTTCGCGCAGCCGGTAGAGCAGCCCCGGCGTCTCCCGCTCCGCCCGCTCGCCGAGCGCGATCACGAACACGTCGACGGCCGGTCCAAAGTCCGGCTTCGCGTTCTGGCTCTCGAGCAGCATGACCGTGCGCTCAAGCCCGATACCGAGGCCTACGCCCGGACGGTCCTCGCCGCCGATCTGCGAGACGAGGCCGTTGTACCGGCCGCCGCCGCCGATCGTGTCGATCGCGCCGATACCCTGCGCCTTGTACTCGAACGCCGTGTGCGTGTAGTAGTCCAGTCCGCGCACGAGCCGCGGATTGACGCGATACGGGACGCCCATGTCGTCCAGGTACTGCCGCACGAGCGCGAAGTGCGCGCTGCAAGCCTCGTCGAGGCTGTCGAGGATCGATGGCGCGCCCTCGAACTTGTCCTGGTCGACCTTGCAGTCGAGCACGCGCAGCGGATTGCGCTCCATGCGGGACTGGCAGTCTTTGCACAGCGTATCCTTGATCGGACGAAGGAAGCCGAGCAGCGTCTCCCGGTACGCCGCGCGCACCTCGGGCGTGCCGACGGAGTTGATGTCGACGGTCACGCCGGTCAAGCCCACTTCCTTATAAAAAGAATAGCCGAGCGCTACGACTTCGGCGTCGAGCGCCGGATCCTCCGAACCGATCGCTTCCACCCCGAACTGGTGGAACTGCCGGTAGCGGCCCGCCTGCGCCCGCTCATACCGGAACATCGGCCCGATGTAATACAGCTTGGACAGCTCCGGCTCGCCATACAGCTTATTTTCGACATAAGCGCGGACGACGCCCGCAGTTCCTTCAGGACGCAGCGTCATGCTGCGATCGCCTTTGTCCATGAACGTATACATTTCCTTCTCGACGATGTCCGTCGTCTCGCCGACTCCGCGCTGGAACAGCTCGGTCGCTTCAAAGACGGGCGTACGGATTTCTCTGAACCGGTACTTTCTGGCGACGTCCCGCGCGGTCCGCTCGACGTACTGCCACAGCTCGGACGCGCCCGGCAGGAAGTCCTGCGTGCCCGGCGGCTTCTGAAATGCCATTGCTGCACCACCCTCTCGAATTCGTCAAAAAAAGCTCTCGTCCCGGACGGCGCATCGCTGCGCCATCCGGGACGAGAGCTCGTATAAGGCTCCCGCGGTACCACCCGTCGTTCGAACGCGCTCTTCCGCAAAGGATGCGGAAGCGATCGCGATCGCTCTTGAAGCCGGTTAACGCCCGGCCGACGCCTGCTCGCTACTGATCGCGGAATGCGGCGTTCGCGCTTGAGCGCAAGTCGCCTCACATCCGCCCGTTCGCGGGAGGTTCTCGGGGATGTTCGTTCGTCCGGTCATCGGCGGATCGCTCGCAGCCGTAAGGCGATCCTCTCTGGAGACGTGGGTCCGGAGTACTTGTTCCCGTCATGGAATCTATGGCTTGTTACAATTGAGTTTCATTTTACCCTTCGGCGGCCCGGCCTGTCAAGAAATGACGCATGCTGAACTTATCGCACCTTTTTAATCAATAACGATTCTCATTCTCATGAGAATGTGGTACGATAACGGAAAAGAGTCCTGCAGCCAGCCTGCAGCCTGGCTCATTATGCGATTATAAAGGAGCGATCTATCGCTTATGCAACCGAACGTATTCGACGTCACGATCGTCGGCGGCGGCCCGGCCGGGCTGTACTCCGCATTTTATAGCGGCCTGCGCGAAATGAAAACAAAGCTGATCGAATATCAGCCGTTTCTCGGAGGCAAGGTGAACGTCTATCCCGAGAAAATGATCTGGGACATCGGCGGCCTCACGCCGGTGACCGGCGAGCAGCTCGTCAAGCAGCTCATCCAGCAGGGCCTCACCTTCGGTCCCGAAGTCGTTCTGGGCGAAAAGGTCGCATCCATCTCCAAAAATGAGGACGGTCTGTTCGTCCTGTGCACGGATTCGGGCGACAAGCACTATTCGAAGACGGTCATTGTGGCGGTCGGCGGCGGCATCCTCAAACCGACCAAGCTCGCCATCGACGGCGCGGACCGGTTCGAGGTGTCCAATCTTCACTATACCGTCAAATCGCTCTCCCGCTTCAAAAACAAGGTCGTGCTGATCTCGGGCGGCGGCAACTCGGCGATCGACTGGGCCAACGAACTGGAGCCGATTGCGTCCAGAGTATATCTGACCTATCGCAAGGACACCTTGAAGGGCCATGAAGCCGAGATTACGAAGCTGAACAGCGGCTCTGTCGTCTGCCTGCTGAATACGGCAATCGACCGGCTTATCGCCTCCGACGATCACGAAGCGATCCGCAGCGTCCTGCTTAAGAACGTGGAGGACGCTTCCACGGTCGAGCTTCAGGTTGACGAAGTCATCATCAATCATGGTTACGAGCGCGACAGCGACATGCTCGACAAGAGCGACATCGACGTCCGGATGAGAACGGATTGGGGCATCGACGGCACGCCGATGAGCGAGACGTCCGTGCCGGGCCTCTATGCGGCCGGCGATATTCTGGTGCACGACGGCAAGCTCCATCTGATCGCGGGCGCCTTCCAGGACGCGGCGAACGCCGTCAACAAGGCGAAGCAGTACATTACGCCGGACGCGCTTGCATACGGCATGGTCTCCTCGCACAACGACGTGTTCGCGAAGCGCAATGCAGAGCTGAAAAAGCAGATGTTCGCCAAGCAGTAGCGCCTTCGCCAATCCTTAGAGCAAGAAAGAGCCCGCTCGAGAATCGAGCGGGCTTAAGTTTGTTGCTGTATAGAAAAAGGGGGTCACCGACTATATTAGTCGGAATTCATTAAGGGCGGATGAAGCTAACATTACGGGTTTGTTACAATCGCGGGAATTGACGTTGCTCCGCCTGCGGCGAACGACCAATCCGGCCGCACGTCATCCGCGCTTCGGACGGCGAGGCCGAAGTCCGCCGCCGGCGGACGCGTCCGCTGGCGCCAGCTCAGCCGCGAACTCCTCGCCCATCAGCGACTGCGCTTCGCGGCGATCCGCACCCGGCAGCGTCCTGCCCGCCCGATCCATCCGCGCTTCCTTCGGGGACTGGCGCATACGATCGCTCCTTTCCATATTGAAAAAGGATTACGATACGTAGTGTTGCCCCGGCTTTCCGTTTCCATTCAACGGCTGCCGACGCGCGGTCGGGAAGCCGGCGCGCCTTCGCGCGCAAGCGTTATTCCTTCGTATCCAGAATGAGCGTCACCGGACCGTCGTTCGTCAGCGTCACGTCCATCATCGCGCCGAACGATCCGGTCTCGACCGTTAATCCGGCATCGCGCAGCAGCTCGTTAAAACGGTCATAGAGCGCGGAAGCCGCCTCCGGTCTCGCAGCGCCCATGAAGTTCGGACGCCGCCCCTTGCGGGTATCCCCGTACAGCGTAAACTGCGAGACGGACAAGATCGCGCCGCCCGTCTCCTTCACGGACAGATTCATTTTCCCGCCTTCGTCCTCGAAAATGCGAAGCCCGGCGATTTTGTCCGCCATCCATATGGCGTCCCGTTCGGTGTCCTCGTGGCCGACGCCGACGAGCAGGAGCAGCCCCGCTCCGATCTCCCCGACCGTTTTTCCTTCGATATCGACGCGGGCGCGGGACACCCGCTGCAATACGACTTTCATCGTCCAAACGCTCCCTTCGCGCATAAACGGCGACCGTATCGGCCGCCGCAATGGTCGTTATGATAGGCTGGATTCCTTATTGCATGAGCCGCTGCACGGAGAAAATGTCTTTGATCCGCTTGATCTTGTCGACCACGTTCTGCAGATGCTCTTTGTTGCGGATCAGGATCGTCAGGTGCATGATCGCGACCTTGTTGCGATCCGACCGGCCCGAAACGGCCGCGATGTTGGTCTTGCTCTCCGACACCGTCTGCAGCACTTCGTTGAGCAGGCCGCGGCGGTCGTGGCCGAGAATCTCGATCTCGACGCTGTAGCTCGCCTCGACCTCCTCGCACCATTCGACCTCGATGACCCGCTGCGCTTCTTCGCCTTCGGCTGCCGTCGGCAGGTTCTGGCAGTCCGAGCGGTGGACCGATACGCCGCGCCCGCGGGTAATGTAGCCGATGATCGGATCGCCCGGCACCGGGTTGCAGCAGCGTGCGAAACGGACGAGCAGATTGTCGACGCCCTTGACTCGAACGCCGCTCGACGTGCGCGGCCGGTTCGCGGCGGCTGCCGCCGAAGGCGCGCGAACCTCCTTGACCTCGCTCGTCAGCTGGATCTGCTGAGCTTCCTCGGCTTCCCGGCGCAGCTTCTCGGTCAAGCGCGTGACGACCTGCGCGGCCGTGATGCCGCTGAAGCCGATCGCGGACATCATATCCTCGGTATCGTTAAACGTAAACTTGCGGGCGGCCTCGAGCAGCTTGTCGTCGGTCATCCACTCGGAAGGCTCGAGCCCCAGGCGCTTCAGCTCGCGCTCGATCGCGTCGCGGCCCTTCGCGACGTTTTCCTCGCGCTTTTCCTTTTTGAACCAGGCCCGAATCTTGGCGCGCGCATGCGAAGACTGCGCGACCTTGAGCCAATCCTGGCTCGGCCCATACGAATGCTTGGACGTGAGAATCTCGACGATATCGCCGGTCTTGAGCTTGTGGTCGAGCGGCACGATCCGGCCGTTGACCTTGGCGCCGATCGTCCGGTTGCCGACTTCGGTATGAATGCGGTACGCGAAGTCGAGCGGCACGGCGCCGGCCGGCAGCTCGTACACTTCGCCTTTGGGCGTGAACACGAAGACGAGGTCGGTGAAAAAGTCCATCTTCAGCGACTCCATGAATTCGGCCGCGTCCCGCGTCTCCTGCTGCAGCTCGATGATCTCGCGGAACCAGTTCATCTTGTCGCCGAAGCTGCCGGCCACGTTGCCGGATTCCTTGCCTTCCTTGTAGGCCCAGTGGGCGGCGATCCCGTATTCGCTCGTGCGGTGCATGTCCCAGGTACGGATCTGCACCTCGGTCGGCTCGCCCGTCGGTCCGACGACGGTCGTATGGAGCGACTGGTACATGTTCGCCTTGGGCATCGCGATATAGTCCTTGAAGCGGCCCGGCATCGGCTTCCAGAGCGTATGGATGATGCCCAGCGTCGCATAGCAATCTTTGACGTTGTCCACCAGGATGCGGATCGCCAGCAGATCGTAAATCTCGTTAAACTGCTTGCCGCGCTCCGTCATCTTTTTGTAGATGCTGTAAATATGCTTGGGACGGCCCGAGATATCGCCCTGGATGCCCATCTCCTCGAGCTTCTCGCGAATCCTGTCGACGAGCTCGGAGATATACTGCTCGCGCTCCGTCCGCTTTTTTTTCATCAGATTGGCGATCCGGTAATATTGCTGCGGGTTCAGGTAACGAAGCGCAATATCCTCCATCTCCCACTTGATCGCGCTCATCCCGAGCCGGTGCGCGATTGGACAGTAGATCTCCATCGTCTCGTGCGCGATGCGCCGCTGGCTCTCCTCGGACTGAAACTTCAGCGTTCGCATATTGTGCAGGCGGTCCGCCAGCTTGATGAGAATGACGCGGATGTCGTTGGCCATCGCGACGAACATCTTGCGGTAATTCTCGTTCTGCTGTTCTTCCTTGGACCTGAACTGGATCTTCTCCAGCTTCGTGAGCCCGTCCACGAGACCCGCGATCGTCTCGCCGAACTTGCCGCGCACGTCCTCGACCGTCACGGTCGTATCTTCGACGACGTCGTGCAGAAGCGCCGCTTCGACGGTGACGACGTCCATCTGCATCTGCACCATGATCTCCGCGACCGCTAGGGGGTGGAGAATATAAGGCTCGCCAGATTTGCGCAGCTGCCCCCGGTGCGCCTCATCGGCGTATTCGTAGGCCTCCCGGATGCGCTCTAAGTCCTGTTCCTTCATGTATGTCGACGCTTTTTCAAGCAGCTGCTCCATGCCCATGCCATGTTCCTTTCCGCTCCGGGCCTGCGCAAAAAAACGCGGGCCGCCGCGAATCGTGAGGTATTCCCTCCATTATGCCTCTTGGCGGAGGGAACCGTCAACAGCCTGCGAGCGCCGTCAAGCGCCTTCGATGGGCGAAATGGGCGGATGGGATGTCGGCTCCGCCAGCGGCAGCGAGAAGGTGAACACGGTGCCCGCCCCTTCGACACTGTCGACGGAGGCCGCGGTGCCGTGCTTCTCGAGCACGAATTGGACGATGGCAAGACCCAGGCCGCTGCCCGTTCTTGCGGAGCGGGCTTTGTCGGATTTATAGAAACGCTGCCAGATTTTATCGAGCTCTTCGCCGGGGATGCCGACGCCGCGATCCCTTACGCCGATGCGCGCGCGTTCGCCGTCGCGAACCGCCTCCACCTGCACGGTACGGCCGTTCGGCGAAAATTGGATGGCGTTCAACACGAGATTCGCGAGCGCCTGGTCGATCCGGTCGGGGTCCGCCCGCACCCACAGATCCTCAGCGTCCCCGATTAGCTCGAGCTTGATCCCCCTGCGCTCCGCGTCGGGGGACATGCGGGCGAGCAGTCCGCGGATCCAGCTGCTGAGATTGTACGGCACAGGCGAGATCGCAAGCTGTCCCGCTTCCATGCGCGCCATATCTAGCAAATCGTTCACGAGCCGGTTCATCCGCTGCGTCTGCTCGCGGACAAGTCCCAGGTAATGCCTTTCTTTATCCGGCGGCACGGCGCCGTCCAGCATCGCCTCGACAAAGCCGCCGATCGACGTGAGCGGCGACCTTAGATCGTGCGACACGTTGGCGAGAAAATCTCTGCGCATCCGGTCGAGACTTCCGAGCTCGGCGGACATGCGGTTGAGCGACGATGCCAACTCCCCGATCTCGTCGCGATGGCGGTCGGGCAGCCGGACGTCGAACCTGCCTTTGGCGATGTCCCCGGCCGCCTGTGTCATGCGTCTGAGCCTCGCCGTCATGCCGCGCGAGACGACAAGCACCATGAGCGTAGAGACGACCAGCATCGTAATCATAATGTTGCGGAACAAGCCGCTGAATACGTTGAAGTCCTGCTGGAACGCCTGAGAAACGACCAGGATCGTCTGCGCGCTCCAAGCCGCGTCGCCGCCGATCGGCCCTGCCGCGATGCGAATCTTGCCTTCCCCCGACGCGTCTCCGGGCCGCCAGCGCTTGTCCCTGGCTGCCAGCGTCTCCCGCAGCGCCTGCGGGTCGATGTCGACGGTGCCGACGGCGTTCGGACTGACCGACTGAAGCACGACCTCCCCTCCACGGTTCAGGACGACGATCGTCCGGTTCGGTCCTCCGCTCATCTGCAGCGCGGACGTCAGCTGCGCGCGGCTCCACTTCTCCCGGTACGCGCTGCGCACGAGCGCCGCCGTTACATCGAGCTGGCGCTCTTCCAGCCGGTCGTTGCGGTCCCGCAGCTGCGACCTTACGAAGCGGTCGGACACGAACATCGTGATCGCGAAGGAAATGAGCAGCACGGCAAAAAAAGCGAGCAGCAGCTTGACGGTAATGCCGCTGTACCGGCTCATGCTCCGCTCACCTCGAATTTGTAGCCGACGCCCCGTATCGTTTCGATTCGATAATGCTCCGTCATGCCGATCTTCTCCCGGATTCTCTTGATGTGCACGTCTACCGTGCGTGGATCGCCGTCGAATTCGTAACCCCATATCCGGTCGAGCAGTTGATCTCTGGTGAACACCCGGCCGGGAATCGAAGCGAGCAGATGCAGCAGCTCCATCTCCTTGGGCGGCAGCGTGAGCTCCGACCCGCAGCACTCGACGATATAGCGGTCGAGGTCGATCGTAAGGTTAGGGATCCGGATCGGCTCCCGCGCGAATCCCGGCATCGTCCGCCGCAGAACGGCGCGCACGCGCGCCATCAGCTCCTTCGGATCGAACGGCTTCACGAGGTAATCGTCCGCGCCGCGCTCGAAGCCCTTGAGCTTGTCGTAGCTTTCGCCTTTGCCCGTCAGGATGATGATCGGCGTCGAGCGCTCCGCCCGGATCTTGCGGCAGACCGCCCAGCCGCCGAGGCCGGGCAGCATCAAGTCCAGAATGACGAGATCGGGAGGCACGGAGGAAAAAAGATCCCAGCCGTCCTCTCCGTCCCCCGCGACGTCGAACCCGAAGCCTTCGCGCTGCAGGTACAAGCCGATCAACTCGCCGATGTACGGATCGTCTTCGATGACGAGGATGTGCGCGGACAACCGGCCTGCCCCCTTTCTTATCTATAGCTTTGTTATTGACGCAGCGCCTCGACCGGATTGAGACGGGAGGCCCGCCTTGCCGGCAAATATCCGAACAGCACGCCGACGCCGATCGAAAAGACGACTGCGATCACCATAATATCGACGGAGGGCGAAGCGGGCGAATCCATCATTTTGCCGACGAACTTCGAGCCGCTCGCGCCGACCGCCACCCCGGCGATGCCGCCGAGCAGGCCGATCATCGATGCTTCTGCGAGAAACTGGAACAAAATGTCGCGCTGCTTCGCGCCGAGCGATTTGCGGATGCCGTTCTCCCGCGTGCGCTCCGTAACCGAGACAAGCATCATGTTCATGACGCCGATGTCGCCGTCGAGCAGCGAGATGGCCGCCACGTAGGTGAGCAGCGTCGACACCGAAGTCGATACGGATGTGATCGTCTCGAGCAAGTCCTGCTGGTTAAAAACGTTGTAGCTGTCTTCGTCGTTGCGGAAAAAGGACTTGAGGTTGTTTTCAAGGGCGGCCTGCGCCTTATCCACGTTTTTCTCGCTGTCGACCTGTACGTAGATCGTGCGGATCGCGTCGGTCTGGAGCACGACGCGCGCCGTAGACAGCGGCACGATAACGACGTTGTCGCTCGAGCCGTTCGTCGTGCTGCCCTTCGAAGCGAGGACGCCGACGATCTTGTACGGAATGCCGTTCAGCGATATTTTGCTGCCGACCGGATTGCTCATTTTCAGCTCCGTCACGACCTCTGAACCGACGACCGCCACCTTCTGCTTGAACGAATCGTCGATGTCCATGATGAAACGCCCCTGCGCCACTTCGTAATCGCGTATATCGGCAAAGGCCGAAGTCGTCGCGTTGACGGACGCGGAATAAGTCAGCGTGCCGGACTTCGCGGTTACGTTCCCGCTGATGTTCGGCGCAAAGCTGTCGACGTTGTCCACGTCCGCCAGCGACTGCACGTCGGTCGGCTTGATGCTGGTGACCGCGCCGCGGCCGACGACGTTAACCGTCAGCATGTTCGTGCCGAGGCCCTGGAGCTGACTCTTGACCTGCTCCGACGTACCGTTTCCGATCGCGACCATGATCGTCACCGACGCGACGCCGATCAGAATGCCGAGCACGGTGAGCAGCGTACGCAGCGGCTGGGCGCGGACGCTCCCCCAAGCCATGCGGATGCCTTGGCTCAGCTTCATGAAGCGACGCTCCTCTCTTCGGTCAGCTTGCCGTCCTGGATACGTACGACGCGCTGCGCCTGCTCGGCGACCTTCGGATCGTGCGTGATGAGCACGATCGTGTTGCCTTCGGCGTTCTGCTCCTTGAGCAGGCCGATGGCGTCCCGGCTCGTCTTGCTGTCGTGCGCGCCCGTCGGTTCGTCCGCGAGCAGCTGCGGTGGGCGCCCCGCGAGCGCTCTGGCGATTGCTAC
>NZ_JAGXJW010000097.1 GCF_019091135.1 Cohnella sp. GbtcB17
GCCGCGCCGCCCCCTTGTATACGGAGGACGACGTGGAAACGGAGGCGGGCGAGATCGGCGACGAGCTGCTCCGCCTCATCTTCGCCACCTGTCACCCGTCGCTCTCGCGGGAAGCGCGCGGCGCGCTGACGTTGCGGCTGCTCGGCGGCTTGACGTCGGACGAGATTGCGCATGCGTATCTCGTCCCCGTGCCGACCGTCGCGCAGCGGATCGGTCGGGCGAAGAAGACGCTAAGCGCGGCGCGCGCGACGCTGGACGTGCCCGAGGGGAAAGAGCTGGAGGAACGCCTTTCCTCGGTGCTCGAGGTCGTTTATCTCATGTACAACGAGGGCTATTCGGCCACCGCGGGCGGAAGCTGGATCCGGCCGATGCTCTGCCAGGAGGCGCTGCGTCTCGGCCGGATGCTGGCGGAGGTCGCGCCGCGGGAGCCGGAGGTGCACGGCCTCGTCGCCCTGATGGAGATCCAGTCGTCGCGTTTCAAGACGCGCGTAGGTCCGTCCGGCGAGCCGATCCTGCTCATGGACCAGAATCGCGCGCTTTGGGACCGCCTCCTGATCCGCCGCGGTCTGGCCGCGCTCGAGCGCGCCAGAAGCCTGGGCCGACCGCTCGGCCCGTACGCGCTGCAGGCCCCGATCGCGGCCTGCCACGCGCAGGCGCCCGCGCCCGGCGACACCGACTGGGCCCGGATCGCTGCGCTCTACGAAGCGCTGTCGCGCGTCGCTCCTTCGCCCGTCGTCGAGCTGAATCGCGCCGTCGCGATCGCGATGGCGTTCGGACCGGCGATCGGGCTTCAGATCGTCGACCGGTTGGATGACGAGCCCGCTTTAAAAGGCTATTACCTGCTGCCGAGCATCCGCGGGGACTTGCTCGCGAAGCTCGGGCGCATGGAGGAGGCGCGGGCGGCGTTCGAGCGGGCTGCCTCCATGACGCAGAATTTGCCGGAGCAGGAGCTGATGCGCCGCCGCGCGGCGGAATGCGCGGAGCGGGACATTTGACAATGACCATACAGAAGCGAGGATGGGACGGACGATGAAAAGCGACTCGAACCGGACGGAACGGTTTGCGATATCCAAGGACGGAACGCGGATCGCCTACGATGCGGTCGGTAAAGGACCGATAGTGATATTGGTAGGCGGCGCGTTCAGCTACCGGACTTTTCCCGGGCTGCAAAAGCTGGCCGGCCTTCTGGCGCCGGACTTTACGGTCGTCAATTATGACAGGCGGGGCCGGGGGGACAGCGGGGATCAGAAAACGTACGCGGTTGCGCGGGAGATCGAGGATCTCGAAGCCGTCATCGCGGCAAACGGCGGAGACGCGCGCGTGTGGGGGCTGTCCTCCGGCGCGGCGCTGGCGCTGGAAGCTGCGGCAAGGGGCGTCGGTATGGACAGGCTCGCGCTCTACGAGCCTCCCTATCTGGCCGGCGGAAAGGGCGAGGTGTCGCCGGCGGAGCAGCGGGCGCAGCTGGAACGATTGATCGCAGCGGATAAACGGGACGAAGCGGTCAAGTACTTCCTGCGCTTGATGGGCGCGCCGGGTTTTGCGGTAACGCTGATGCGAATCATGCCGTTCTGGCCCCGCCTTCGCGCCGTCGCCCACACGCTGCCCTACGACGCTTCGATTATGGGCGATTATTCGCTTCCCGAAGCGAAGCTTGCTTCAATCCGCATACCGGTTCTCGCGATCGGGGGCGACAAGAGCCCGGCTGCGCTTCAGGAGGCGGCCAGGCAAGTAGGCAAGGCCGTTCCGTTCGGCGAATCGCGCTTGCTCGAAGGGCAAAATCACAACGTATCAATGAACGCGCTCGCGCCGGTGCTGAAGTCGTTTTTCCTCGCTTGAGCCACCGTTGAAATTCATGCAAGGAGGAGATCGCTCATGCGATTTATGATCCTGATCAAGGCAAACGCGCGCTTCGAGGCGGGGATCGAGCCGGCAAGCGACCGGGCCGCTGCGTTCGCGGCTTACAGCCGGCAGATGAAGGAGGCGGGCGTCCTGATCGAATCCGCCAGCCTGCTGCCCAGCGCCGACGGGCTCCGGCTGACGTATTCGAACGCGGAAGGTCCGCCGGCGATGACGGCAGGACCGTTCGGCGGCGCGGAAGGACAGGTCGCGGGGTATATGCTGCTGGAGGCCGACTCGGAGCGGGAGGCCTACGCCTGGGCGGCGAAGATGCCCGACCCTTACGGCTTCGGAGAAGGCGGGATCGAGCTGCGCCGGCTTCGCGAGACCGCCGAGCCGCCGTTCACCGCGGGCTTGAGCCCGATCGAGGCCGAACTGCGCCATCAGCTCGGCGCATTAAGAAATTTGCACGAATAATCTCACTTAGGAGGAACCGCTCACATGAACCCGGAAATCACGCAATTTATCGCAGATCTCAAAGAGCCTTGGCAAGCCGAGCGCTGCAATGCGCTGCGAGAGCTTACCCTCGCGGCCATTCCGGACGCGCTGGAGCGCATGCAGTACAAAAAGCCGCATTACCTCAAAAACGGCAAGTATGCCGCCGTCATTTCGACGTCGAAGGATGCGGTAAGCTACACGATTTTTAACGCCGAGGGCATTGCGTTCCCCGAAGGCAACTGGAGCGGACCGCCCGAGCGCAAGACGATCAAGATTGGGAAGGCGCAGGATGTAAATAAGGAAGAGCTGGCGGACTTGCTCAAGCAAGCTTCGGCTTCTCTTTAAAGTCGATTGATCGTTGACAGATCTGCCATTTTTGGACATAATCGAATTAATGAAAGAAACGGGGAAGCGCCCCGTCAGAGCCGAACACGAACCGTGTCGCTTTGACGGGGCTTTTCTGTTAGGAGGACGCCTGAGATGGAAGACAAAAAACGACCGGATGACAAAAAGCGATTGGAGGAGCGCGTCGGCGAGCAGCAGGTGACGTACGACATTTATGCCGCGATGCCGGACGACGGATTGCGCTACGAAGTGCTGGACGGCTCGCTGGAGCTCATGTCGCCGGGACCGAATACGTCGCATCAGATTTTAAGCTACAATTTGCAAGCTAAGCTGTCAGGTAGTCGCAAGTCAGAATATCTCATTTTATATGCGCCGCTCGATGTCATCCTCAGTCCTACGAACGTGGTGCAGCCTGACTTGATCTTCATTCGTCCGGAGCGTGCCGACATCGTGACCAAGCGTGGCATCGAAGGTCCGCCTGATCTCGTCGTGGAGATTCTGTCGCCCGGCTCTCGTCACCGGGACCGCGTCCGCAAGCTGCGAATCTATGAAAAGCATGGCGTGCCCGAATACTGGATTGTGGATCCCGGCGCCAGGACCTTGGAGCAGCATCTGCTGCAGGGCGACCGGTTGGAGCTCAGCCGCGTGTACGAAGGCGAAGACGCGGTGACGTCGGACAGGCTGCCCTGCGTGTCGTTCACGGTGGCCGGGCTGTTCGACGATCCGACTCTGCAGCGGCTGCTGTCCTCGAACTGAATCGTCGTCCGTCCGGCGTCATCGGCACGTCGTGGACAAGCCTTCGATTAGAACAGCGCGTTCCAGATCCCCTCGATTCCGACGATAAAGAAGATCCAGACGCCGACCATGATATGGGATACGGAGGCGCCAAGGAGCGAGCGCTGGCGCGCGTACATCCAGCCCCAATAGAGGCCGGGGAAAAAAGTCAGCAGCGCGAACGTGAGGTTGAGGTGCGAGTGCGCCGTCGAGAACATGAGGTTCGACAGGACGATCGCGATCCAGGTGCGGCTTCGGGTCGGCGGCAGGAAGTTATGCAGCGAGGACTGGATGCCGCTTCGCGAGATGAACTCCTGCACCGGGCAGAACAGCGCATAAGCGAGGCCGTAAATATAGAAGGTGCTGTCCACCTTCCGCCCTTCGATGATCGGGATGATGCTGAACACCTGGTCGTCGATCTCGGGATGCATGTACAGCACGACTCCCTTCAGCAGGGCGATGGCGGCCAATAGCGGCAGCGTCATCAGGAAGCTGCGCCAAAGGACGCCGCGCCAATTTTCCAGCGTCAGGCCGAACGTTTTCATCGGGTAGCCGCTCTTCTTGATCATGACGAACATGACGGCCGACATCAACGCCAGTATCACGATAGAGATCAAATTCGAGCCGAAGTTGATGACAAGCGTGTTCAGCGATTTGAGCGCGAGCGTGTAGATGCCCAGCATGAATAGAAGATTGACGGTAAAAAGGCCCATGGCGATTCGGGCTTTGTTCGTCTCCAGCTCGTTTTTCATCGCGGCGACGGTCAGATTGTTGGTCGCGTCCAGCTTGCCGGTCAGCGAAGCTGCGACATGGTTCAGCAGCTTGATGCGAATCGGATCGAAGGCGCGGTCGCCGGTCATCCGCGCCGGATCGATCCGGATCAGCGCCGCGGGCTCAGCCGCCCTGACCGTTGCCGTCCGCGCTACATTCCCTTCGAGGATCGAGGTTTCCCCGATGCACGTACCGGCACCGAGCGTCGCCAATGCGTGCCAGCCGCCCGTGCCCGGCTCCGCCTTCACGACCTCCGCGCTACCTTTTTCCACGAGATAAAGCGCTTTGTCGGTGTCTCCTTCCTTAATGAACACCGTGCCCGCGGGCAGCTCGACCCGCTCGGATATTTCTGCGATCAACGCAAGCTCGTCACGGGTCATCGCCTGGAACAGCGGATTCGTCATAAAAAATGTTAGCAAGCTATCGAGTCCGATCGTCGTCATGGGTGGGGGGCTCCTATCTTCAATTTGAGCGGACGGTTAGGGCCGGTTGATGTCTTCGATTCGGATCGCGCGCGTGTGAACCGTGTGGTTCCACGTTTTTTTGTTGAAGGTGAGCAGACCGACCAGCGTGATCGGGAACCAGGTGAACTGGAAGACGGGGAACAGGATCAGTCCCAGATAGGACTTAAGCGGCCGCTTCTCGATCGCCATGACGAGCGGGAACTGCAGGAAGAGCGCTGCGTTGAGGGCGATCCACGCCCAATCGGGGACGGTCCGAAGCACCGCGACCTGCTCGGAGAGCGGGGTGGCGAGTTGGAGATAGGACATGACCCAGACGGCCGCGACGAACAGGAACCGGATGGGCTGAAACAAGTACATGACCGCGTCGAACTGCGCAAACTTGCGCGTCCGCAAGGCGCTTACGAACAGCGGGACAATATACCTGCGCGCACAGTCGGTATGTCCGCGCATCCATCGCAGACGCTGGCGGATGGAGCTTGAGAGGGTAACCGGCTTTTCGTCGTAGACGATGGCGTCGGGCGCCCAGGTCGGATAGATCTCGCGCTCGATGCAGCGCGCCGTGAACTCGACGTCCTCGGTGAGCGAGGTGGCGTTCCAGCCCATCTCCTTCAGCAGTTTCGCCTCGAAGCACATGCCGGTGCCGGCGAGCGTGCTCACCATGCCCCAGTTGTGCCGGGCTTGCTGCCACATTCGGTTAATGAACCAATAGGTAATCGCATAGGAAAGGGAGACCCAGGAGTCGTAGGGGTTTTTCGTCTCGACATAGCTCTGGATGACACGGTGTCCGTCCGACAGCTTGTCGTTCATCTCGCGCAGGAAGCCAGCGCTGATCAGGTTGTCCGCGTCGAATACGAGGACGGCGTCGTACTGCCGTTCGCGCTGCCAGAGACGTTCGAGCATCCACTCCATCGCATAGCCTTTGCCGACGAGGACCTTGTCGAAGCGTTCCATGACGGTCGCGCCGTACGACGCGGCAATCCGCGCCGTGCCGTCCGAGCAGTTGTCGGCGACGACGTATACATCGTACAGATCCCTCGGATAATCGAGGCGGTTCAAGTTGTCCAGCAGCGGTCCGATCACTTTCTCTTCATTGTGCGCGGCGACCAGAATCGCGAACGTTCGGCTTGGCGCGTGTTTGCGGCCGGTGTCGGCCTTTCGCCTGAAGCCCGCCAGGCTGATGAAAATCTGATAAGCGGTGACGACAAAAATCAAAATCTGGCAAACATCCGCAAGCAGCATAAAAAAGGTGCGCATGAGCATTTCCTCTCGGGTCTAAGGTGTCGGTCTAGGGTTGCGAAATGAAAGAGAAAGGTCAAGCGCACGCGATCGCGCGTCGTATGAGGCGATATCGGTCTTGCCGTTGCCGTCAAAATCGGCGGCGAGTCCGACGTTGCCGCGCTTCGCGGCCCAGGGGCCGTAGGCGTTGTCTGTCGGCTTGAACCGGCCGCCGCCATCGTTCGTGTAGACGCGCCAGATGCCGGATGCCGCAGCATACGAGATCAGATCGTCGAGGCCGTCGCCGTCCGTGTCTCCGATGAGCAGCTGCTCCCCCTTTTTTAAGGAGACGCCCTTCACGGCAATGGGGGCGCCGCCGGCCGAATCGTCCGCGTCCGCCGGCACGATGACGAGGCCATCCTCCGACACGGACGCATAGAGCGCGTCGTCACGGTCTTTGCTCAAGAAGCGGCCCGTATGCAGCATGGCGTCCGTCGGCAAGGCGGCTAGCTGCTCGGCGGAGGGTGCAAAGCGGCCGTCCCGGTAAGCCAACAAAGCGAGCTTGTCGGCGCTGCGAGCCAGCAAAGCCGTCCGGCCGTCCTGCGTCCGAATCGGCTGCAGCCGGTCTAGCCCCGTAGGTAGCGTGCCCGCAGGGACGGGCTCGGCGAACCGGCCGTCTTCAGCCAGGCTGACGCGCGTTTTTCCCGATCCCGGATCGTACGCGACGAGATCCTGCCTGCCGTCGGCGTTCAGATCGGCCAGCAGCACCCGCTCCTGCGGCGGCAGCTCGGCTTTGAGCCAAACCTGCGTCGCCGCCTGCGGACGGTTGCGCGGCATGCCGTAGTCGCCCGGGATGACCGAGATCCGGTGCGCCTCGCGCACGACGACGTCCGCATGGCCGCTCCCGGTCACGTCTCCGAGCAACACATCGTCCGCGGACGTGCCGAGCGGGAGCATCACTCGGTGCGCCGGCGTAAAGGGAATGACTTCGTTCAGCGACATCCACCGGTAGCCCTCCCGTTCCAGCCCCTCCACGAGTCTGTGCAGCTTGGACGGCGAACCGTCTGCTTTGTATCTGTAGACCGGCAGACCGTCCTTCATCTGCGTTTGGCCGTCCGCGCCCGTCACCGGTTCCAGCGCGGGAAACTCGAGGAACGGATGGAAAAAGAGCGAAGCCAGCCCGTCGAACCCTTTCGCCTTTTTGAGCAGCTTGTCCACAGATGCATCGTCCGTAATGTAGCTGAGAGGAGCGGGCACGTAGACCGAGCCGAGGCTGTCCTGCCCGTATGTATTGCGGCTCTCGTACACGTTCATGTCCTTGAACGACCGGAGGGAGAACAAGTCCGGCTGATACAGGATGCCGACATAGGAGCGGAACACCTTCTCCTGCGCGCGCGTATCGCGATAATGCGGCGATTCCCAGAAGGCGGGGCGGAGCCCGGCACGCTTGAAAGCCGCCAGGCTGCTCTCGATGCGGGCGGCGGCATAGCCGGTATCCTTGGTCTCGGACGCGCCAGGCACTTTGAATTCGTAGCCGGTGCCGGAGTTCTGTCCGTCGCCCTTCATGACGGTATCTCCGTATTGGTGGGTGTAGCCGTGCATGCCGAGCGTGCCGCCGTTGTCTTCTGCTTTTCTTAGCAGCCGGATCAGCGATAATGTGAGAGCGTCGGGCTGCGGATCGTCGATGCCGCGCTCTTGCCAGACGCCGTCGCCTCCAAGGCTTATGCTCCGCGGGATGACGGCCATTTGAAAAGGAATGCCTTCGGCTTCGATATATTCCAGCACGGCGCGCAGCTTGCCGAGCGCTTCCGGCGTACCGTATTCGCCGCCGGGACCGATGTCCTCAAGCCGCAGCAGCGCGTGCTGCTTGTCCTTGTTCGGATAAATATTCGTACCCGTATACGTCAAGGCGTACACGGTCGCGGCGAGGGCCGCGGCCGTGCCGCCGGCGATGATGCCCGTCCATTTCCATCGTTTGCGTTTCAACTTGCCAGTCCCTCAGTTCATGGCTTCTTAATCGTTTGCGGCCGACCGCTGCAAGCGCACTTTCTACTATAGCAGGTGCGGGCTTGTTGTAAACTGAAAAATCGTCGGCATTTTACGTCCGGCACACAAATGCAAAACACGCGCTTAATGAAAGCGGTCTAGTATAGGCTTGTATACCAAATGTGGAGGGGAAACGATGAAACTTCGAGACAAGAAAGTGTTCAAGGCAACGCTTGCCGGTACGATGACGGCAGCCATTCTGACAGCCAGCGCAGTCACCGCTCAACCGCACGACCGCGCAGACGCCGCATCCCCTCAAACGAAAAACGTCATCCTGTTCGTCGGCGACGGCATGGGCGCCGCGGCGCGCGACGCCATCCGCCTGGCGACGGTCGGAGAGAAGGGCAATCTGGCGATGGACGCCATGCCTTACGTCGGATTGATTCATACGAGCTCCACGGTGCCGGTCACGGATTCGGCCGCCTCGGCGACCGCCTATGCCAGCGGCGTGAAGACTTATAACGGCGCGATCGGCATGGACGCCAACAAGAAGCCGGTCAAGACGATCATGGAGTACGCGAAGGAAAACGGAAAATCGACCGGCGTGGTCACGACCAGCCAAGTCACCGACGCGACCGGCGCCGCCTTCGGCGCGCATGTCGAAGACCGTTCCAAGCAGAGCGACATCGCGCTGCAATATTTGACCAAGAGCAAGATCGACGTCATCCTGGGCGGCGGGGAAGACTTCTGGTATCCTGCGGGCAACCCGGGCAAGTTCAAGGACGAGCCTGCCGAAGACCCTTCGGAGAAAAGCAAAGGCACGCAGGGCAACCTGATCGACAAAGCCAAATCGCTCGGATACAGCTACGTCTCCACGAAGGCGGACCTGCAAAAGGCGAAGGGCGGCAAGCTGCTCGGTCTGTTCTCCAATGAAGAGATGTTCCAGCAAAAGCCCGAAGGCGAGGGCGATATCTATAATCCGGTCGTCTCGCTGCCCGAAATGACCAAAAAAGCGATCGATACGCTGTCCGCCAACAAAAAAGGCTTCTTCCTGATGGTCGAAGAAGAAGGCACGGACGAGTTCGCGCACCAAAACAACGCCAAGATGACGATCAAAGCAGGCCAGCAGCTGGACCAGTCCGTACAGGTCGCCAAGGATTTCGCCAAGAAGCACCCCGACACGCTCGTGCTGGTGCTCGCCGACCACGAGACCGGCGGCTTCTCGATCGAGGAAGCCGACGACAAGGATGAATCCGGCGACGGCATCTCCAAGGAAGACGGACCGTTCCAGATCGCAGGCACGAAGCAAAACTTCGTCGTCGACTGGACGACCTCGGGCCACACGGCTGTCGACGTTCCGATCACGGCCATGGGGCGCAATGCGCAGCTCTTCACCGGCATCTACGAGAACACCGAGGTGTTCACGAAGCTGAAGCAGGCGATGGGCATCAAGGGCAAGTAAGCTCCGCCTGTGAAACGGACGCTATAACGAGAAGGTACAGCACCGCGAAAACGCGGAGCTGTACCTTTTTGCTTATTGCCCGGTTTTTCCGGCTAACTCGCGAATTATTGTGAATCACTTATCTGCATAATCGGGACTCACTAATCATTTTATTTTATTTTTGTGTTGCTTATTGCGTTATTAATGACGCACATATATAATTATGACACACAATAAAATTTAAAAGGCGGCATTAATCCGAACCGCCGGGAGGAGAAGCAGCATGTCGAACGCGACGAACGCCTTACAGGGAACCGCTCCGTCTCTTGAACTGGGTATGGTCATCTGCAAGCACTGTCAGCAGCTCATGTATACGATTCCGACCAATGGCGTGAAAAAAATATACGGCGTGTGCGGGCAGGAAGGCTGCCTGGAGACGGTCGAGGCGAGCGAGGGCGAAGATTGATGAATGTGCAATCCTGGGTTTATTCCTTTGAAGAAGGCCATGCCGGCATGCGGACGCTGCTGGGCGGGAAAGGCGCCAATCTGGCGGAGATGACGCGTGTGGGACTTCCGGTGCCTCCCGGCTTCACGATAACGACCGATGCGTGTCGGGCTTTTTTCCGGGCAGGCAATCGGATCTCGGGCGAGCTGCAGCTGCAGATGAGGGAAGCCGTGGCGCGGCTGGAGGAGAAGAAGGGTCAGCGGCTCGGCGATGCCGCCGACCCGCTGCTCGTCTCCGTCCGGTCGGGATCGGTCGACTCGATGCCCGGGATGATGGATACGATCCTCAATCTGGGATTGAACGACGAGACCGTGAAGGGGCTGGCTGCGGACACAGGCAACGCCCGCTTCGCCTACGATTGCTACCGGCGGCTGGTCCAGATGTTCGGCCAGGTGGTGCTCGGCATCGAAGCCATCCGCTTCGAGCGGCTGCTGCGCCGCTTGAAGCGGGAGCTCGGCGTCGAGCAGGACCAAGAGGTGTCGGCCGAAGGCTGGATGCAGTTGATCGGGGAGTACAAGGATTGCGTCAAGGCGTTCTCGGGCATCGACTTTCCCCAGGACGTGCACGAACAGTTGACGCTCGCGACCGAAGCCGTGTTCAAGTCCTGGCACAATCAGCGGGCGCAGGTTTACCGCAAGATCAACCGCATTCCCGACGAACAGGGCACGGCGGTTAACGTACAGAGCATGGTGTTCGGCAATAAAGGGGACGACTGCGGCACCGGCGTCGTGTTCACGCGCAATCCGTCTACCGGCGAGCGGGCGCTGTTCGGCGAGTACCTGACGAACGCGCAGGGCGGGGACGTCGTCGCCGGCGTGCGCACGCCGCAGTCGATCGCGACTTTGAAGGATGTCATGCCGCGGGTATACGACGAGCTGTCCGAGCTGTGCGGACGCCTGGAGCTGCATTACGCGGACATGCAAGACATCGAGTTCACGGTGGAGCGCGGCGAGCTCTACGTGCTGCAGACGCGGGGCGGCAAGCGCAACGCCCAGGCCGCGCTGCGGATCGCCGTAGATCTCGCGGCCGAAGGCGTCGTCTCGCGCGAGGAAGCGCTCATGCGGATCGAGGTGTCCCATCTGGAGCAGCTGCTGCACCGCGGCATCGACGAGCAGGCGGCGGGCGATGCGATCGCGTCCGGCCTGCCTGCGTCGCCGGGCGCGGCCGTCGGCATGGCCGTCTTTGACGCGGACACAGCCGCGGCGTGGGCGCAGGCGGGCAAGCCCGTCGTTCTCATGCGGGCCGAGACGACGCCGGAGGACATTCACGGCGTGCTCGCCGCGGAGGGCGTACTCACCAGCCGGGGCGGCATGACCAGCCATGCGGCGGTCGTGGCTCGGGGCATGGGTAAGCCGTGCGTATGCGGCTGCGAGGAGATGCGGATCGATCCGGCGCTGCGGGAGGCGACGGCAGGCGAAAGGACGATCGCCGAGGGAGATTGGCTGACGCTGGACGGCACAAGCGGCCGCGTATACGCCGGCCGGATCCCGCTCAAGGAGGCGGCGGTTACGGACGAGCTGCAGCAAGTGCTGCGCTGGGCGGACGACGTTCGCCGGCTGCGCGTCTACGCCAATGCGGATACGCCGGCGGACGCCGGAATCGCACGCGGCTTCGGCGCGGAGGGCATCGGGCTGTGCCGGACGGAGCATATGTTTTTTGCGCCCGAGCGGCTGACCGTCATGCAGACGATGATCATGGCGGAGTCGCGGGAGGAACGGCTGGCGGCGCTCGCGCTTCTGCTGCCGATGCAGCAGGCCGACTTCGAAGGGCTGTTCCGGGAGATGGACGGACTGCCGGTTACGATTCGGCTGCTCGACCCGCCGCTGCACGAGTTTCTGCCGAATGCGGGAGAGCTGCAGCAGAAGCTGCAGGCGGCCGAAACGGAGGAGGCGCAGGTGCAGCTGCGCCGGATGATCCACAAGGTCCATGCGCTGCACGAAGCCAACCCGATGCTCGGACAACGAGGCTGTCGGCTGGGCATCGTCTATCCCGAGATCTACGACATGCAAGCCGAGGCCGTCTTCTGGGCGGCTGCGACGTGCGCCGAGGCGGGAATCTCGGTGCATCCGGAGATCATGATCCCGCTGGTCGGCGACGCGAGCGAGCTGAGCCTGCTGCGCGAACGGGTCGACCGTGCCGCGGAGCGCGTGCTCGGCGAGGCCGGCAAGAGCGCATGCCGCTACAAGATCGGCACGATGATCGAAGTGCCGCGCGCCGCGTTGACGGCCGATCGCATCGCGGCCCATGCGGACTTTTTTTCCTTCGGCACGAACGATCTGACGCAGATGACCTACGGCTACAGCAGAGACGACGCGGAGGGCGGCTTCATGTCGCATTACCTGGAGCAGAAGCTGCTCCCGCACAACCCGTTCCAGGTGCTGGATCCGGACGGCGTCGGGCAGTTGATCGAACTGGCGGCGACGAAGGGACGCTCGCGCAAGCCTGGCTTGAAGACGGGCATCTGCGGGGAGCATGGCGGAGACAAAGATTCGATCGCGTTCTGCCATCGCGCTGGACTCGACTATGTCAGCTGCTCGCCGTACCGCATCCCGATGGCGCGGATCGCGGCCGCGCAGGCGGCGATCGAGAGCGCGGCCGAGGACGAAGAGAGACCGACCATCCGGGCGATCTAGATCTATATTGAAGAGGGGCTGGCAACGGGCGGAAAAGAAGAGCGGTGGCGAGCGGCGCCTTTGCGCGGCGGGGGTGTGATCGGGACGCGGATCGGTTACAATGGGGGAAAAGAGTCGTCCAGCCTGGAGGTTGCCATGCTCGAACTATCAACGCGCCAGCTCGAGATCGTCGATCTGGTCCGCAAGCGCGCGCCGATCACCGGCGAGCAGATCGCGGAGGCGCTAGGCGTCACCCGACCGTCGATCCGGTCGGATCTCGGATTGCTGGCGATGCTGGGCTACATCGACGCCAAGCCGAAGGTCGGCTATTTCCCGGCCGCAGCGAATGGCGATGCCGGCTCGTCCGCGCAGGATGCCGTCCTGCGAATGCGCGTCAAGGAAGTGATGGGCGTGCCCGTCGTCCTCCGCGAGACGGCGACCGTCGGCGACGCGGTCGTCTCGCTTTTCCTCGAAAACGTGGGCAGCCTGATCGTCGTCGATGCGGCGGGCTCGCTGACCGGTATCGTCTCGCGCAAGGACTTGCTGAAGGTCGCGGTCGGCAACGCGCACGCGGATGCCGTCATCCTGGGCATGGTCATGACCCGGTACCCCAATATCGTCACCGTAGCGCCGGAAGATACGATCCTCGACGCGATGCGCAAGATGATCGTGCACGAGGTAGACGGTCTTCCGGTCGTTCAAGCGCATCCGCAAGGCGGAGTGCCGGCCGCCGAAGTCGTGGGCCGGATTACGAAGACGACCATCCTGAAGCTGATCTACGAGGCTGCCGTCTCCAGAGAGATTCCCTGAAGCTGTTCGAGTATCCAATCGGCAAGAGCCGGAGGCGATCGAGGCGTCGCGAATGCGACGCGGATCGGCCTCTTTCTCTTTGTCGGACCACATCGCCTTATAGAACGGAGAGAAACCTACATCATGCTGCACGTCGTCATCAACGCCTTTCTCCTCGCGCTCGGACTCATCCTCCCGCTCGGCGCGCAAAATGTATTCGTCTTCAACCAAGGGGCCCTGCAGCCCCGTTACGTTCGCGCGCTGCCGATTACGATAACGGCTTCGGTCTGCGACACGCTGCTCATCTCGCTCGCCGTATTCGGCGTGTCCGCCGTCGCGCTCGGCATCGTCTGGATCAAGGTGTCGCTGATCTCCGCCGGCGTGCTTTTTTTGCTGTACATGGGTTGGGTCATCTGGCGCAGCAAGCCAAACGCCGCAACCAACGGACAAGCTGTGCGGCTGGGCGCGAAGCGCCAGATCGCGCTGACCGCGTCGCTGTCGCTGCTTAATCCGCATGCGATTATGGACACGGTCGGCGTCATCGGCACGAGCGCGCTGCGTTACGATGGCTGGGACAAGTTCGTTTTTGCCGTCACCTGCATCGCCGTCTCGTGGCTTTGGTTCCACGGTCTGGCGCTGGCGGGCAGAATCGCGGGCAGGGCCGATCCCTCGGGCCGTTTCCTCGTCGTATTGAACAAAATTTCCGCGCTGATCATGTGGGGGACGGCGATCTATCTCGGATTGTCGCTGTTCGAATAAGCGCCGGCACAGGCGATTCCTGACGGAAGGGGATACCGTTCAAACGCAAAAAACAGCCGATTGCGCGTGGATAATAATACGTGTTATATTCACGTTGAGGTGCAGCTAATGACAGGCAATGGAAGGACGCCGAATACTGGCAAGCGAACGACGAGCTTCGACGTGGCCAAAGCCGCGGGCGTGTCCCGGAGCCTCGTGTCCGCCGTCATCAACGGCACGCCGGGCATCGGCGTCGGACCCGAGACAAGAGCAAAGGTGCTTAAGGCGATCAAGGAACTGAATTACCAGGTAGACGCGCAGGCGCGGGCGATGAAAACCGGACTCAGCCGCTGCGTTGCCGCGTTCGGCGACATGAAAAATCCGCTTTTCCTTCAACTGCTCGAAGGCATGCAGAAGGCTTGCGCGGAGCGCGGCTACCACGTGCTGATCAGCGGCCAGAGCGAGGACGACCGGGACAGGCTGAACATGCTCGACTTGTACCGCCAGCGCAGGATCGACGGCATCGTAACGCTCGACGTGACGGAATACGAGAGCGCTTCTTGGATCGAGCGGGTGCGAGAGTACGGCGTCCCTTACGTGTCCGTGGAAGGCTATGCGAAGACGGAAGGCGTCGCTTCGGTGCTCGCCGACTACCGCGACAGCATTCGGCAGGCGATGGACTACCTGGGCGGCACGGCGGATCGTTATCCCGTCTATCTCGAAGCCTACGAGGAACGGCCCGGACGGAATTGGGCGGAGCGCGATCGCAATGCCGCGTACGAAGCCTGGTGCGCCGCGAGAGGCTGGACGCCGGTCGTTCACCGCTTCCGCGTACAAGACGAAGCGTGGCTCGGCCGGTACTTGGACGAAGCGGTCGCAGACGGCAGGGGATTGCCGCCGATCCTGATCAACTGGTCGGTGGGCGCCGTGCCGCTGTACAGGGCGGCCTGGGAGAGAGGCATTCGCATCGGCGAAGAGCTTGTTCTCATGGCGGGAGACAATACGCGCCGGAGCAACGCGTACATGACGCCCTCGCTTGCCTCCGTGGAGATCCCGTATGCGGAGATGGGGGAGGAGGCGGTGCGCTTGCTGCTGGAGCCGCCGCAGGACGAGCCGGCCGCCAAGCGGCGGCTACGGGCGTCGATCAGGCCTGGAGACAGCGCCCCGAACAGCGCGCGCGGTTAACCCGCCGCTTTTTTACGCAACTTCATAACACGTGTCATCATTTATTCATGGGAGGGATCTTCATTTATGTTTTGGATCGTGGAGAAGCTTCAGAAACGGATCGAAGAGCTGGCCGCGTACCGCTACCGTCATGCTTTGCCGCTGGATGAGTGGGAGATGCAGCAGGACGAGACGCGCGCGAACGGCGTAAGCCGTCCGCCGGAGCTGACGGGCGAGCTTCGGATGCGCAAGGTAGAGCGCTGGGTCGGCTACGACCGGTACGTCTGGCTGAGGCGCAAGGTCCATGTGCCTGAAGACTGGAAGGGGCAGGAGGTCGTCGGGCTGTTCGACTTCGGCCTGACCG
>NZ_JAGXJW010000098.1 GCF_019091135.1 Cohnella sp. GbtcB17
CGTCAGCACCGCGTTCAGCAGCAGCACACCCTGCTTCGCCCAATGCGACAAATTGCCGTGACTCGGCACCTCGCATCCGAGATCGCTCTGAAGCTCCTTGAAAATATTGCGGAGCGACGGGGGTTGGCGTACGCCGGGCAGGACCGAAAAGCTGAGCCCATGCGCTTGCCCCGCGCCGTGATACGGATCCTGACCGAGAATGACGACCTTGGCGTCCCGATACGCAGTCAGATGCAGCGCTTCGAAAATATGGTGCATGTCCGGATAAACGGTCCGTTCCCGGTATTCGGCGGCCAATTGCGTTCTAAGCGCCTTATAATAGGGCTTGTCCAGTTCGGGTTGAAGCAAGGGCTCCCAATCGTTCTTGAACACCGCTGGCATGAGGTATGCCTCCTGATTTATGATAGCTATGAAGCGATTCTATTATTATAGCAGAATCGATCTGTTCGCCCAAAAGGCAAAGGAGACGCGTCCATGACTTCGATCTATTGGTACGACAACGCATTCCTGCCCGAGGAGGAAGTGCGAATCTCGCCGCATGACCGCGGCTATAACTTCGGGGACGGCATCTACGAGGTGTTCCGCGTTTATGGCGGCAACCTCTTCGAAGCCGAGGCGCACTTCGAGCGGCTGCGGCTGAGCGCGGCGGGTCTGAAGCTCGCACTGCCATGGGGACTGGATGGCCTGCGCGCGGCCATGATCGAATTGGTAGAGCGAAACGAACTGAAAGAAGGCATCGTCTATTTGCAGATCACCCGCGGAACGGCGCCTCGCAACCATTTATTCCCCGCCGGCGCGGCGCCCGTGGCGCTCGCCTATACGCGCGAGGTCGCGCGTCCCGTCCAAGCGATGGAACAAGGCATCCCGGTCGTCACGCTGGAGGACATCCGCTGGCTGCACTGCAACTATAAGACGCTGAACCTGCTGGCCAACGTGCTCGCAAAGCAGGAAGCGGCGGATCGCGGCGCCGCCGATGCCGTTCTGCACCGCGGCGGGATCGTCACCGAGAGCAGCGCGTCGAACGTCATGATCGTCAAAGACGGCGTACTGCTCACGCATCCCCCCGACAATCTGATCCTGCACGGCATCACACGCGCCGTGACGCTTCGATTGGCACGAGTCGCGGAGATTCCCTCGGACGAGCGTCCCTTCACGCTGGACGAGCTGTATGCGGCCGACGAAGCATTCGTCACAGGGACGACCGTGGAGATTACGCCGATCGTCGCCGTCGACGGACGCAAGGTCGGTTCCGGCGAGCCAGGACCGATCACGCTACGGCTGCAGCGCGAGTTCGCCGCCGCCATCGGCCGTTAGCGAACAGGGAAACGGCTCCGGACGCGAATCAAGCGCCACCGGAGCCGTTTCCCTCATTTCTTTTTAATCCACCTCTATGCTGAATACGACATATCGATTCAGCTGCTTTTCTTCCTTCTCCGCTTTATCAACGACCCGGTAGGTTTCGGAGCCTTCCTCCTGAATGACGAAGTAAGACCGCTCATGATCCCTGTACAATTTTTTAGCCAGATCGATCGCATATTGCTTCATCACGCCGTTACACCCCATTCAATTATTCAAATTTAATTATTCAACGCCGCCTTGCCGATTTCCTTCTCGCTGCTCTATGTATGGACGACAGATCGCCGGCAAAGCAAAGCGCCGAATGCGGTAGTCGCATTCGGCGCTTTGCAGGTCACGCTATTTTACGATTGCTTGCATCCGTTCGCGCTTGCGATTAGGAGCGTCCGCCCTTGCGGCCCGCTTCTTCCCGGCTCATGCCGTCGCGGTCGCCGCTTTGGCCCCGGTTGTTGCTGCCGCCGCGCGCTTCGCCGCCCTTCTCGCCGATCTCTTGATAGAACTCCTTGTCATGCGTCCTTGCCGTCGCTTCTCCACCCATACGTCCTGCTTCCTCGCGGCTCATCTTGTTGTTGTCGTCGTTGCGTGCCATTCAGAATCACTCCTTTGGGTTTGTCGGGCTCGGACTTGCCTGCCCACGGTATATATACCCGGCGAAGAGATGTGTAAACGACAATTAGAGCTTTCTCACAAAACGATACGTTTGCAGTCGTTAAACATCGAGAGCGCAGACACTTGATTAAAACATAAATGACCCGCAAGAGGGTCACTTTTTTCAAAGTGTCCTTCTTGCGGGCCACAGTCCACCTTCGATTTGCAACGGCGTAGATTGACAATCCTTCTATCCGATAGAACTCCAGATCAGATAAATGGAATTGTACGTCGCTGAAGGGTTAATAACTGGCGCTTACGAACATCCTGTGGTCGAAACCCAAGGCGTTGACGTACTGCTGTAAGAGCCGGTACCTCTGACTTCGAAATAATAGGAGGTACATGGGCTGAGTCCAGATACCGGATAATTATTTGTATTGGCCACGGTTGCAATGTAAATGCCGTTCTGGTAAATCTGCACAGTGGTTTCCCCGGGCTGCATGGTCCAACTCAATACGATAATACTGCTCGTGACAATCGGCGTAAAAACTCCTGTCGCCGCATTGGCAGTCATAGCGGGAACGAGCGATATAATCATAAAGAAACCCATCAATACCTTAGTTAACCGTTTTTTCACAATAACACCTTCCTTTTCATCGTCTTGATACCTTTAATTCAAACTGTTGTTAGCCCCTCCTTTCATATACCTTTTAACCAGGTTATTACCATCATATTACCATTTCAAAAATCAGAGTACAACCTATTTTTGGGAATTCCTTGTTTGATGCAGAGCACTGCGGCGGCTTATCATAGGTCGTTAATAATCGACTCACCTGATGGTATGGACTAAATCTCCGTCTGGGTCGTGATGTTGCCGAAGAGATGGTAAGCGTGCAGCAAATTTGCTCAATAAACGAAAAAAGACTTCAGCCGCTTGAGCTGAAATCCCTTGATATTCTTGATGTTAGTGGTGCCGAGGACGGGGGTCGAACCCGTACGATGGTCACCCATCGCAGGATTTTAAGTCCTGTGCGTCTGCCAATTCCGCCACCCCGGCATGGATGGATGCGGGAGCTTGACCGTTCCTCGCTGTGGTGGGCCCTGAGGGACTCGAACCCCCGACCAATCGGTTATGAGCCGACAGCTCTAACCACTGAGCTAAGGGCCCTCGTCATGATCCTACGAGGAAGCTAAAATTGGTTGCGGGGGCAGGATTTGAACCTGCGGCCTTCGGGTTATGAGCCCGACGAGCTACCGGGCTGCTCCACCCCGCGTCGTTAATCGATCAAGTGTCCCTCAATGGCGACAAGAATTAATATACCGTATTGAGGGATATTCCGTCAAGGAAAAATCGTTATTCGTTTTTATTTTTTTCTAGATTTTCTTTTTGCTCCGACTCCGAAGCGGCGCCGGCTTCCTTCTCGGCCATCTCCGCCAACTTCTGCAGCAGAATATGCTGCGGCATATGCATCAGATGCTCGAGCGGCACCTTCAGATGCGCGGCCAGCTTCTGCGCCGTATCCGCGGACAGCGGCATTCTCCTCATCTGCTTCCCCTCCAATCACAAATACGAAGTCGCATAAGCAGCGGATGTCTGGCCGCTTATCTCCTCCGTCGACGATACCACAGCAAGAGGACCCGCCGCAACCATAGGCTGCTGCGGGTCCTTCTGAACGGTTTAAGGCATGTACCGAACGCCGAATTTTCCTTTTCTGGAACGGTACACTTCGACTTCCCGCGGCATTTCGACGCCGAACAGCCAGCCGTCGTTTTCGATGCGGCGCACAAGGCAGCCGGCTTGGAATTTGCTGTCGTAGAGCCGCGACCAATACACCCATTTCATGCCTGATCCGTCCCTCCGGATTGTGGTCGTTATGGGTATAGGATGCTCGTTCCAAAGCCGAATTAACCCCGTCGTGCGGCTAATTCACTATGACTTCCCCGGCAGCAGCCCTCAGCATGTTTTTCATGCCCGACTGCGCGGCATCCCTGTATTCCTGCAGCTCGGCAGATAGATCGCCCTTCGGATTTTGCTTGATCTTCTGGAGCAGCTCGTTGCCTTTTCGATCCCATTCGGCAAGCGCCTCGTCGATCGTCTTCTTGCCGTCCGCCGCCTCTTGAAACAAGTAGCCGCCGAGCTCCGAGATCAGATTCAGGTTCGGGCGCTCCAGATACAGCTTTTGATCGGCTTCGCTCTGCTCGCCGCTGTACGGCTTCACGTTCGTGAACGCTTCAATATGATAGTTCGCTCCGTCCTTTGGCTTGATGAACTTCTGCCGGACGCTGAGCTCGCCCTGGCTCCGCGCCTTGAACTTCGCCACGTCTTCGCTGTTCAGATGCTTGATAAACGCCCACGCATCGTCCGGGTTCGCGCTTTTTGCGTTTATCGATGCAAGATTGGTCAGGTACACCCCGTTGGCGTCTCCGCCCTCGGCCCGCGGTACCGTTACAACGTCCCAATCAAGGGCTTTGGCGTCTTTCATTTTGCTCACGTTGTTGTTGTAGCTGATTAGATCGTTGACCATATAATAGCTGCCTACCACCATTGCGATTTTACCGTTCATAAAGCCGTTGCCTTGATAAGGATTGTAGGCGAAGCTTCCGTCGCTGGACGCCATCGAGGCGGTTGACTGCATGTCCTCCTGATGCGGAATGACCTTGTCTTTGTAAAGCTGAATCGGCTTGGCCCACGCATCCGCCCATGCCTTCGTGTGAACGGTCATTTTCTCGCCCGCCGCATCGAAAATGCGCAACTTCGACGGGCCTCCGTAAGCGTTTTGCGCGTCGTAGAAGCTAACACCGCCTCCATAATTGTTGAAGGCAAACCCGTATACGGCGTCCTTATCCTTGCCGCTCTTCAGGGACTGCGCAAGCGCGAACAGCTCGTTCCAGGTCATGCCGTCGGTAGGAGGCGCGATCTTGGCATCGGCAAACAATTTTTTGTTATAAAACAATGCGCTGCTTGAAAAGGTAGGCGAGAGCCCGTAAATCTGTCCGTCGCCCTGCGCTTTGAGCGTATCGATGACGGCCGGCAAAAAGTCGTCGAGATTCAACTTATCCCGCTTGATGTAGTCGTCGAGCGGCTTGAGCAGATTTTCCGACGCCAGCTTTTTCATCGAGACGATATCGGTCATGACGACGTCCGGGGGATTGTCTCCCTCCATTAGTTCTCTTATTTTCGCTTGCGGGTCGACGTTCTGATTTTTGCGCTCTTCCTCCGTCGCGAACCGCATATCGTTATAGTCGATTCCGTATACGAACTCGACGTCGATATTCCCATTGTCCACCTCAAACATGTCGGTCATCTGCTGCCGGACATACGACTCGTTATCCTTGCTCCCGTACACCATGCCGATCCTAAGCGTTCTGCGCTCCTTGTCGCTGCTCTCCGGTCCATCCGTGCAAGCGCCGAGCGCAGGTACGGCTATAAGCAGCGATGCCATCGCAAAGCTCCAGCTTTTGTTTAATTTCTTCATCCTAGAAAAGTCCCCCTTCAGCTTCCTCAATCGGAAATATATTCCGTTCCCCGGCGAAAAAATGCGCGACCAGCCCATCGGTGACTGATCGCGCAAAGTGAGTCGTTCATGGTGAAATGCGAAAGTCTCGGCATTAAAGAAATTTAAAAGTTCAATCGATTCAGCCCAGCGGTCTTGCGATACCGCCGCCCCCGTAAACGTCCCCGCCGATGCCCGGATCGAACTGTCCCTTCGGATTCAGCTTGATCTTCTGCAGCAGGTCGTTGCCTTTTTCTTCGTATTCCTTGAGCGCCTCCTTGACGGAGAGCTTGCCGCTCAGCACCTGCTGGAATTCGGTGCTTCCGAGCTGGTTGATATAGTTCAGGTTCGGACGCTCCTGGAGCAGCTTGGCGTCCGCGATGGATTGCTGAGGCGCAGGCTTCAGCTGCGTGAACGCGTCGATGTTGTAGCTCATGCCGTCGCGCGGCTTGATGAACGACTTGCGCGCCGTCATTTCGTAGCTGCTGCGGGACTTCAGCTTCGCCCATTCCTCGCCGTTCATGAACTTGACGAACTCCCAGGCGTCGTCCGGATTGGCGGCCTTCGCATTGATGCTCGTCAGCGCGCTGAGCGAGATGTTCGTACCGATGCCGGGCGCTTCGTTGATGAATTGAGGCACCGTAACGACATCCCAGTCGAGCTTCGTCATTTTCAGCTTTTCATAGTTTTTGTTGTACGTCTCGAGATCGTTCAGCATGTAGTATTGTCCCAGCACCATCGCCATCTTGCCGGAGAAAAAGAGCTGGTTCTGGTACGGATTGTAAACCTGCCCGCCATCGCCGCCCACGGCGACATCTTTATTTTGCGCTTCGTAAATCTTCTGCATGTCCTCTTGCGTCGGCACGACGTGCTTTTTGTACAGGTCGGCGATCGTCGTCCATACTTTTTCCCACTGCGGCGTATTGACGAGCATTTTTTCGCCCTTTTCGTCGTATACGCGCAGACCCAGCGGCGCCGCATACTGCGCCATGTCGGAGTAACCGTCGCTCGCCCCCCATTGGTTGAAGGAGAAGCCGAACGTCGCGTCCTTGCCGCCCTTGCCGTCGCCGAAGCGCTTCGCCAGGGCGATCACTTCGTCCCAGCTCATGCCGTCGCGCGGCGGTTCGATGTTGTTTTTCTGGAACAGCGTCTTGTTGTAGAACAGCGCGGAAGGCACGAAGGTCGGCGTCAGGGCGAACAGCTGATTGTCGCCGACCTCCTTGATTCCGTCGATGACGGAAGGCACGTAGTCGCTCAGGTCGATCTTGTCTTCCTTGATGAGCGGATCGAGCGGCTTCAGCATATTTTCCTGGACGAGCTGACTCAGCATCGCCGTGGAATCGACGATCATGATGTCGACCGGGTTGGCGCCCGTCATAATTTCCTTCACCTTGGCGAGCTGATCGACGTTCTGCTGCTTGTCGGGCGTCTCGAACTGCTGCTCCGACCAGTCGATCGCGGGAATAAGCTCGATATCGATGTTTTTATGCGTATATTCGAAAAGGTCGGTGTACTGCTGGCGATAATACGATTCGTCCTGCGAGCTGCCGTACATCATCCCGATGCGCAGCGTGCGGCGGTTGTTCGGATCTTCCTCGTTTTTGTCGTTGCACGCCGCCAGCAGCGGCACGAGCAGGCTCAGCGTCAGGCCGCCGGCCACGACGCGTCTTACGGTTTTTTTTCTTTGGTCCATCATGCGGATTCCCCCTCGTTTGATTTGGGTCCGCGGATGACGATCTTGTCTCCGTCGAACTCCATCGTTGCCTTGTCTCCGATCTCAAGCTGCTTCAAATATTCCTTGGGCACCTGCAGCCGTCCGACGCGGTCGACGACGACGAACGCTTCGTGCACGTCGTCGTTCACCCCCACGCCGCTGAGCGGCGGCGCGCCGTCCAGGTTCGGATTGCGCTTGATGAACTCGGTGCTCGTCAATCCGTCGCGAATCGCGACGACGCGGTCGACCTTGCCGGCGAGCGACAGGTCGTGCGTGACGATGACGATCGTCAGACCCATCTCGCGGTTGAACTTGCGGAAGATGTCCATAATAATGTCCGACGTCCGCGAGTCTACCGAGCCGGTCGGCTCGTCGGCCAGCAGCATCTTCGGGCGGTTGGACAGCGAGATCGCGATCGCGACCCGCTGCTGCTCCCCGCCCGAGAGCTGCGTCAGCTTGTTGTGCATCCGGTCCTTGAGCCCGACCCACTCCAGCAGCTGCTTGGCGTAAGCCCGGTCCACCTTGCCGTTGAACATCATCGGCATCTCGACATTTTCGAGCGCCGACAAATAGGGCAGCAGGTTGCGCGCATTGTTCTGCCAGATGAAGCCGACCGTCTCGCGCTTGTACTTCACCAGGTCATTGTCGGATACCTTGAGCAGGTCCCAAGGTCCGACCCGCACCTGTCCCGCGGACGGCCGGTCCAGGCCGCCAAGGATGTTGAGCAGCGTCGACTTGCCGCTGCCGCTGTTGCCGATGATCGCCATCATCTCGCCGTCCTTGACGGACAGGTTGAGCCCCTGCAGGGCGACGACCTCCAGATCGTCGGTCTTGTAAATCTTCACGAGTCCTTCGCAATCGATCATGGATTAGCGCTCCTCTCCCAGCTTGACGGCCTGATGGACGCGCAAGCGGCGGATATGGGTGACCAGCATCAGAATGCCGATCAGCATCATGAAGCCGACGACGATATACAGGCGGTAAGTGTCCGTCTGCTCGAAAATGACGCGGAACGGCGGCACCTGACCTGCCGAATTGTCCGTTGTCTGCAGGAACGGCAGGAACAGCAGGCTCGCGAGCTTGCCGATGCCGATGCCCAGCCCGATCGACAGCCCGGCCGTGAACACCTGCTCGAGCAGCAGCATGCCGGTCAGCTGGCGCCTGGACAATCCCATCGCGCGCAGAATGCCGATCTGCACGATCCGTCCCGACAGGTTAAAAAACCAATACAGGATGTAACCGGACAACGTGACGATGATCGTGACCATGAACCCGAGGCTCAGGATGCCGAACACGCCGCCGCGTGCCGGATGCTTGGCCTGCGTGACCAGGTCGCTGCGTGCGTCGGAGATCGATGCGATCTCGACGCCCTTCTTCTGCAGCGCCGGGATAAGCGGCGCCGTCTTGGCGTCGGGCTCCATCTTGAGCCAGACGTCGTAAGGCATGAGCGGCATGTTGTCGTACAGATAATCCAGATTGGCGACCAGGAACGGAGATTCGTCCGGGTACTGCGCCGGCCAGTAGGGCAGCGACGCCGCGATGATGAACGGAATCTTCTGGTCCTGCACAATCGCGTCGATCTGGTCGCCGGGCTTCAGATTGTACTTTTTAGCCAGATTGCTGGAGACGAGCGCGTAGCCCGCCGACCTGCCCATGACGGCCAAATACTTGTAGAAGCCCGCCGGGTACAGGTCTTTGCGGAACCAGGCCACCCGGGCAAAGTCGACGTTGTCGATGCCGACGAGCGTGGCCTGGCCCGCGGTCCGGTCGGCGACCGTGAGGCTCGCCTTCGCCTGCAGCACGCGGGCCGCATGCACGACGCCCGGCAGCTCCCGGAACGTCTCGAACGGCGGCTCGTTGTAGTTGATCTTGGTCGGCAGCGGGCGCGATTGCCCTCCGCCACCGCCGCCACCTCCTCCTCCGGAGCCACCGCCGCCAGATCCGCCCCCGGTGCCACCGCCTCCTCCGCCGCCCGATCCTCCGCCGGACGGCTGCGACACTTCGGCGTTGCCTTCCCAGGCAGCCGAGATAACGACGTCAGCGCCGTGCTGGTACAGAATGCGCTCTTCCGAGTTGAGCCCGATCGTGCGGGCCGCGGATGCATTGTACACGCCAAGTCCGAGCGTCAGGATGAGTAGGATCATGAGCGGGTAATACGACTTGGCGGACCGCGACAGCTGCGTCAGCGTCAAGTAGAGCGGCACGGGCAGAAACGAGCGGCCCAGCCAGCCGAACAGCGCCAGCAGCAGCGGGAACAGCCGCAGGAACACAAGTCCCGCCGCGAAAATGCTGATCGCCGGCACGAAGAACAGGAACGGCTGAACGTTCAGCTGGTCGGTCGTCATGCCCGTCTTGAACGAGATCATCTGCCGTTCGTTGAACAGGTACCAGCCGTATGCCGCCACGCCGACGAGCACGACGTCGAGGAACCAGCGCTGCCAGAAGGGCCTGCGGTCGCCGCGCGCCATCTTGCGCTTGTAGTCGACGATCGACGTGCGGGTGAAGACAAGCGCCGGGATGACGGCCGCGCCGATCGCGACGACGACGGCCGCCGCGCCCGCGAGCACGCTGTCCATCGAGAAGCCGACCGGAATCGACTTACGGTTGACGAACTCGAGGAACCCGCTCGCCGAGCCGATGCTTTTCGCCATATACCAGCCGATGAACGGCCCCGCGACGAGCGCGACGATGCCGAGCAGGATGCCCTCGAACAGGAACAGCAGGAAAATCTGCCGCGTTCCCGCCCCCCGGCTTCGCAGCACCGCGATGTCGGAGCGCTGCTTTTCAAGCGACTGCTGGGCGTTCATTGTGATGAAATAGAACACCATCGCGATCATTGGCGCCGCAAGCGTGAACAGCATCGTCTGAAGCTGCACGCTCTGCTTGCGGAATTCGCTCAGCATGTCGGCGAAGGAGATGACGACCTGCGTATCCTTGAGCAGCTGATTCGCTTCGATGTCCGCCCGCGACAACGTATGCGCAAGCGGCGTAAGCTGGCTCGTCTGGATGTTCCGCAGGTCGTAAGCCGAGTACCATGCCGCGATCTGCAGCGGGATCTTCTGCTTCGCCATGAGATCCTCAAGCATGGCCGGCTCCGCGATGAACAGCGTGCCGAGCAGCGTATCGAGCCCCTGGTACCAGTACGCGGCCGAATCCGCCTTCGGCTTGAAGCTGCCGACGATCTCGACCCGCAGCGTCAGATTCAAGCCGCCATAGACCGGGTAAAGGAGCACGTCGCCGACATGCAGATCGAGGCGAAGCATCGCCTCTTCCATGATGACTGCTTGGAGCGTGCCGTCCGAACCCGCGCGGTCCGCGAACCATTTGCCGCCGGCCATCTCGACCTGCTCCTTCAGGCCGCCGAAGGACGAGATCGTCATCTTGCGCGTGCGGCTCGCGTCGACCTTGCTCGGATCCTCGGGCTGCACCTCGGCCGACTTGATCGTCAGACTCCGCTGGTCGACTTCCTTGGGGAAGCCGACGCGTGCAGGCACGTCTTCCTTAATATAGCGGTCGACCGCGGTAAAGTTCGCCGGGTCGGTCTTGCCGTCGCTCGACTGGTAGCGGAAGAGCAGCGAGCCTGCCGGCAGCCCCTGGCTGTTCTCCTTCAGCGAGCTCGCGACGACGCGCTTGAGGGCGCCGTCCGCGTACATCGGGATGCTCGTCGTGAAGGCGACGGCCACGAGCAGACCCGCCAGCGTGCTGAGCGTGAGCCAGCGGGTGTTCCACATTTTGCGAAATAAAAATCGGATGAGCGCCATAGCTTAAGAGCCTACGACTTTCTGTCCCGGCGTCAGACCTGACAGCACTTCGATGTCGGTCGCCGTCTGCTGGCCGACCTCGATGTCGACCTCGCGCTTGCTGCCGTCCGCTTCGGCGACCTGCACGTACGTCCGCGCGCCGGCCGTGCGAAGCGTCGAGCGCGGGATGACGACCGCGTCCACCTTGCGGTCGACGACGACGGAGAAGCTGAGCGGCGTGCCGCGCGCGGCACCGGCCGGCAGCTTCGCCACCGAGATCAGCAGGTAATCGCTGAGGTTCGTGACCTTCGGCCCCGGAGCGCCTCCGGCTCCTCCGTTGCCGTTGTCCGCCTTCGGCACCGGCAGCGACTTGATCTTGCCTTTGACGGCGCCGGCGCTGTTGATGTCGACCGTCGCTTCCATGCCGACCGCGACCTGCTGCAGGTCGTCGGAAGACATCTCGCCCGCCACGATCAGGCTGCTCGGATCGGCGAGCACGCACAGCGGATCGTACACCTTGATCGCCGCGCCCTCCTGGACGCTGACCGATACGACCGTACCGGAGAACGGCGCCGTCAGCACCGCGCTCGCGATGTCGGCCTCCAGGTCGCTGATCTTCTGGCGCGCTTCTTCGAACGCGATCTGCTTCTGTTCGAAGTCGATCGGGTCCATTTCGTCCTTGTCCCGCAGCGTCTGCTTCATTTGAAGCTCCTGCTGACGGAACTGAAGACGCTGGTCGCGCAGCTGCTTTTTCATATCCTCGACGTCGAGCTCCGCAACGGTCTGCCCGGCCTTCACGACGTCTCCGGGCTGTATGTACAGCTTTTTAAGACGCATGCCCTCCATCGCCTTGGCGGAGTAGTACAGCGTCTTCTCTTGGGTCGACAAAATTTTGCCCGAACCGGACACCGTCGTCTCGAGCGTCTTGGTCGTCACATCGTATTCGGGCTTCTTGGAAATCTCGGGCAGGTGGATCTGCGACAGGTCCTCCTCCTCCGGTTCGTCCGGCAGCAGCGAGCAGCCGGCTACGGCCGTGGACAGGGCGACAGCAGCCAGCAGGCCCGCTGCCCGGCGCATGCCGCTTTTCTTTTTATCCTGCGACGAAGACGCCGTCCACCATTTCATAGACATGGTCTGCAACCTCCATAATCGTGGTATCGTGCGTGGTCATGCAGATCGTGACGTTCTCCGTGCGGACGATCTCCCGGAATACCGCCATGACCTGCGCCGCCATTTGCGAATCGAGCTCCGCGGTCGGCTCGTCGGCCAGCAGCAAGCTTGGCCGATGCGCGATCGCCTTGGCGATGGCGACGCGCTGCTGCTCGCCCCCGGACATCTCGAACGGCCGGTGATGCATCCGCTTCGCAAGTCCGACAAGCTCGAGACAGGCGGTTACGCGGGACTTCCATTCGCTGCGCGGCTTCTTGGCCATTCGCAGGGACAGCTCGACGTTCTCGTAGGCGGATAACAAGGGCATGAGGGCGTAGGCTTGGAAAATAAAGCCGATATCCTTGCGGCGGACCTCCGTCCGCTTGTCGTCGTTCCATTGGTGAAACGGCTTGCCTTGAAAAAAAATCTCTCCCTCTGTCGGCCTGTCGAGGCCCCCCATCAAATTCATCAGCGTCGTCTTCCCGGAGCCGGATCGGCCCTTCAGCATGATCAGCTGGTTCGGCTCGAGGGTCAGGTTAATGCCCTTCAGCACGCGCAGCTTCTGTCCGCCGACGTCGAAGGACCGCTCCACGCCTCTGACGCTTAGCAGCGGCTGCCGCTCGGGAACATCCATTGCCTTTCCTCCCTCGGTCTTCCATATTACAGTTCAACATTATAACGAGACGTTTCGCGAAAAAGTTACGTCTTTAGATTAAATTTATGAGAAATCTGAAAAAAAGCTGAAAGTTTTTTTGTCGAGGCGTTTCCGCCCGCGCTCTTCGGTTTTTTTGTCCAAAGGCTTTATAAGGAAGGGTATAATTGTGTATCATGAAGAAATAACCTCGCAGCATAGAAAGGTCGGGTCGCCGTGGACAAAGCCGCCGATAATAAAACTTCATCCTCCAACTTCATTAAGAACATCGTCATCGACGATCTGGCAGCGGGCCGTGTCAAGGAAGTCGTCACCCGCTTCCCGCCGGAGCCGAACGGGTATTCGCACATCGGCCATGCGAAGCCGATCTGCCTGATCATCGAGCTCGCCGACGAATTCAAGGGTCGCACGAACCTGCGGTTCGACGACACGAATCCGGTCAAGGAAGCCGTCGAATACGTCGAATCGATCAAGCAGGACGTCAAATGGCTCGGCTCTGACTGGGTCGGGCTGTTCTTCGCATCGGACTAGCTGGGGGAAATGTAGGAGCTCGCGCTCCTGCTCAGCTGCAAAGGTCTGGGCTATGTGGACGACCAGTCTGCC
>NZ_JAGXJW010000099.1 GCF_019091135.1 Cohnella sp. GbtcB17
GGGCGGCCAGCTCGCGGCCGAGCGCGGCCTCCGCCGGCGTCGCGTCGCCGGCGCCGAGCTGCCGGGCCCACGCCTCGGCCAGCGCCGGATCGCGCGCTGCTAGCGCGCCAAGGGCCGCCGTTTCCCGAGCGATCCAATCCTTGCTCAGTCGGTCGGCGCTATATGACGAATAGGCCCACAGCAGGATCGCGGCCGTCCCGAACGCCAGCAGGAAAATGACGACCAGCCGCCGAACGCTCGAGCTGCGCCACATGCGCCGCCAGCCGGGCTTGAGCGAGCGGGCGGGCTTAGCCTGAGCCGACATGGCGCTTGCGACGGATCTGCGCCCGTCCGCCTCGCGATCGCCCGTCAACCGTTCCATTTGTACCCCGCGCCGCGCACCGTCACGATTTTTTGCGGCTGCTGGGGATTGTCCTCGATCTTCTCCCGAAGCCTCCGAATGTTGACGGCGACCGTGTTGTCGTCGATGAACGCCCCGTCATGCTGCCACAGTTGTTGCATAATCTGCTCCCTGGACAGAACGGCGCGCGGGTGGGTCATGAGCAGCGACAGCAGCCTGAACTCCGTCACGCTGAGCGCCACTTCACTGCCGTCCTTGAGCAGCCGCATCTCCGCGACGTGCAGCCGCAAGTTGCCCGACGTCAGCGCCGGCTCGTCCGCTGCGGTCGTGCTTAGGCTTGGGCTCGAGGTTGGCCCCCTCCTTCTCAGCACCGCATGAATCCGCGACAGAAACTCGCGCAGCCTAAACGGCTTTGTAATATAGTCGTCCCCGCCCAGATCCAGCCCCCGCACGATGTCCAGCTCTGTATCGCTCGCGGTCAGAAAAACGATCGGCGTCGCGTCCCCCGCCGCGCGAAGCTGCGCGCAGAAGTCGAAGCCGTTCCCGTCGGGGAGCTGGACGTCGAGTACGATCAGGTCGAAAGCTGGGGCGCGGCCGGCTACCGCAGACCTGGCATCTGCCACATTGTAGACGCCGGTCACGTCAAACCCCTCTTGCCGCAGCGTGAACTCGATGCCGCGATGCAGGGAGGCGTCGTCCTCGACCAGCAGAAGATGTCGATTCACGCGCACCGCTCCTTTCTCATCTACTGCAACTAATGCAATAATATGTATAAATTTGCATGTCAAAAAATGAGAGAAATTTACTCATTTTGATCGACATTATTCAACATTAATCGAAAACTTCTTCATTTATAATAAGTATACCTATTCGCACGGTTGCAAGGCTGCTATGCATCTTAGCGATTACCAGAGAAAGGGGCGGAGCCGCATTGGATCCCCACCCGTTAATCCACCGTCTCGAGCAGCTTCAGCGCAGGCTGTGCGAGATGGCCGCCCGGTTGGACAAGCTGACCGACCCTGAGATCGTCGCCGTCAGCGAAGAGGCGGATCGTCTCATCGTCCAGCTGCAGCGTATGCATATGGAAGAGCAGAGCCTGAAGAAGATCGAAGCCAGGTCCAATGCGGAGCCGCCGTCAACCCTTTCTTGACCGAAGCCGCCTGAAAAAATGCCTGAGCAAGTCCGCGCAAGGCTCTTGAAGGACGCCGGACGTCCATTCGGCCCGGTGATTGAAGCGCGCGTCCTGCAGCAGATCCATGAGCGTGCCGACGCAGCCCGCTTTCGGATCCGGTGCGCCATATACGACCCGCTCGACGCGGGACTGAAGTATCGCGCCGGCGCACATCGGGCAAGGCTCGTGCGTCACGTAGAGCGTGCAGCCAAGCAGGCGCCACGCCCCCAGCGAGTCGCTGGCTTGCCGGATGGCGACCATCTCCGCATGGGAAGTCGGATCGAGGCTCGTCTCCCGCAGGTTGTATCCGGCCCCTACGATTTGCCCCTCCTTGACGACGACCGCGCCGATCGGCACTTCGCCCAGTTTTTCCGCCATCTCCGCCTGCTTGATCGCTTCCAGCATCCATCTCTCGTCTTCCGTCACGTACCGTGTGCTCCTCTCGCTCATCCCGCGAACATGCATTCGTTGTTAACATGGTGTGTATAGTTTTGTGGATAACTAGAGGCTTTTCCACAGAGTTATTCACATGTTGTGCAAAGGTGTGGGTATAACTGATTTTTATTGTATCAGAGTGCAAAAGAAGTTCAAATGCGCGCCGAACCGCGAATATATATAGCTTGTAGACGAGCCGCCCCGGGTGCGGAGCGGAAGAGGAGGCATGCGAATTGGGAAAAAGGGGATGGACGGAACGGTTCCGGCAGGCGACCGATCTGACGCCGGCAGGCAAGACGCCGATACTGGGGGCCGCGCGCTGTACGGCAGAGGAGATGCGCGGGTACGTCTCCCGCCGCAATCCCGAGGCGCCTGATGTGGCCGAGCGCTACCTCGCTGCGGGAGAGCGGCATGGCTTGCGCGGAGATCTGGCGTTTTGCCATGCGGTGCACGAGACGAACGCTTGGCGCGGCAGAGGTATTGAAGGTGCAGGCTGGTCGGCGGGAGCGGCCGGGCTGTCGGCGATTGGATGGAGCAGCGCCGATCTGGAGGGGGCCGCGATCGAGCAGGTGGTCGAGGCGCATATGCTGAAGCTCGCGCGGTACGCGTTTCCCGAGCGGTTCGCGCAAGCGAAGGCGTCGGCAGAGAGCGCTGCCGGGCAGCCGGCTATCTATCGGCGATGGACCTATTGGGAGGACCTGGACGGCGTCATCCACCCGGCGCGCAGGGACGGGAGCGGCACGGTCGCGATCTGGCGGCGGATGCTGGAGTGGGCAGGCAAAGGAGGAGAGAGCCGAATGAACAGCAATGTTAAAGGCTTGGGCGATGTGGAAAAAAGAGCCGGAGGCGGCCCGCAGGATGAGCTTCGTACGAGTGGGATCGCCGGGGATGGGACAGAGCTGCAGTGGCTGCTCGCGCGCGGGTTGGTACAAGAGCCCGCGCCGGCGGCAGGCAGAGCGGTGACCTGGGCGGAGCTCGCAGGCCTGCTGCGGAGATGGGAGGAAGTCGCGGGACCGAGGCGATCGGAGCCGGGGACGCCAGGGGCAGCGGCGTTCGAGGCGGAAGCGAAGGCGGACTGAGCGCTGGGGGGGCTGCGGCTTGCAAGGGCAAGGGGCGATCGCCTTCTCTACAGCAGTCGATGGCGCCCGAGTGTTGCAGCTTGGCGCCATCGCCTTCTCTACAGCAGGCAATGGCTCCCGAGCGTTGCAGTTTGGCGCCATCGCCTTCTCTACAGCAGTCGATGGCGCCCGAACGTCGCAGTTTGTTCCAATCGCCTTCTCTACAGCAGTCGATGGCGCCCGAGCGTCGCAGTTAGTTCCCATCGCCTTCTCAACAGCAGTCGATGGCATCCGAGCGTCGCAGTTAGTTCCGATCGCCTTCTCTACAGCAGTCGATGGGGCCCGAGCGTCGCAGTTAGTTCCCATCGCCTTCTCTATAGCAGTCGATGGCGCTCGAGCGTCGCTGTCCACCTCATCACCTGCTGTACAGCAGGCGATGGCCGACGCCAACGCCGTAGCGCCTCGGCGCCCCCGCATACATAAAAATCCCCTTCCGTCCGAAGACTGAAGGGGATTTGTGTATTCAATTGACGTTGATGGCGGAGGCTTCATGGGCGATCGCGTCCAGCTTCATGCTCTCCGTCGTGTTGTCCGTGTATTTGCGGAGGATCGAGACTTCGACACGGCGGTTCTTGGAGCGGCCGGCATCCGAGTCGTTCGAGTCGAGCGGCCGGTATTCGCCGTAGCCGATCGCGCTGAAATTGCGCGGATCGAACGCTTGATTCTCCAGCAGGATCTTCATGAAGTTGATCGCGCGCTTGGAGCTCAGCTCCCAGTTGGAGGCGAACTCGTACGTGTTGATCGGCTGGTTGTCCGTGTGCCCGGAGACGATGATCTCGTAGTCGGGGTAAGCCTTGAGCATGTTGCCGATCGCGACGGCAAGCTTGCGGGCTTCGGGCTTCACGTCGGCGGTGCCGGACGGGAAGAGCGCATTGTCCCGGATCGTGATCATGAGCTGGGACTGGTTCAGGTTGGTCTCGAGCTGGCTCGACAGGCCGCCCTTCTTGATGTACTGATCGAGCTGCTTTTTCAGCTTCTCCAGATTCTCCTGTTCCTGCTTGGCGAGCGTCTGACGAGCACTCTGTTCCGTGCGGGTCATCGATTCTTGATTCTTGTTCGTATCGGCGCGCGCCTCGCGCTGCCGCTTGCCCAGGTCGTCCGTCTCGCTCTCGATGGCGGCCGACTTGTCCAGAATGCTGATGCCGGAGGAGAAAGCGGACTTGAACGCCTCGCTAAGCTCTTCGAGCTTGGACACGTTGACCGAGCTCGCCGCGTACAGCACGATGAACAGGGCGAGCAGCAGCGTCATGAGGTCGGAGTAGGGAAGGAGCCAGGATTCGTCCGCATGCTCCTCGTGTTCTTCATGCCGATGCTTTTTGCTCACGGTCTGAATCCTCCTTCTCGGCCATCTCCTTGCGCTCGGTCGGCGTCAGGAAGACGGACAGCTTCTGCTGGATCGCCGTCGTCGATACGCCGGATTGGATGGAGAGCAGGCCTTCGACCATCATCAGCTTCAACTGCACTTCGCGTTTGGACATGCGCTTGAGCTTGTTGGCGATCGGGTGCCAGAGGACGTAACCGGTGAAAATACCGAGCACGGTCGCGACGAACGCGCCGGCGACGGCGTGGGCGAGCTCGCCCATGTCTTCAAGGTGGCCGAGCGCGGCGATCAGGCCGACGACGGCGCCAAGTACGCCGAGTGTCGGCGCGTACATGCCTGCCTGGGAGAAGATCAGCGCACCGGATCTGTGCCGATCCTCGGTCGCGGCGATGTCCTCGAGCAGCACGTCATGCACGAAGTCTTGATCGTTGCCGTCGATGATCATGCGCATGCCGCTTTTCAGAAAAGGATCTTCGATCTCTTCGACGCGAGCTTCAAGCGCAAGAAGACCTTCGCGGCGGGTGATCGATGCCCAGTCGACGAACATGCCGATGACCTCCTGGCGGGAGAGCAGCTTCGGCTCGGAGAAGATGAGCTTGAACAACTTCGGTACCTTCGCGAGGTCGCGCATCGGGAAGGCCATGCAGACGGAAGCGATTGTGCCTGCGACGATAATGACGTACGCGGCCGGATTGCTGATCAGCGAACCCAGCGGTGCGCCCTTAAGGATCATGCCGATGATCAATGAGGCGAAGCCAAGCACGAGTCCGATTACTGTTGAGTTTTTCATTATGGTTCGCACCCCGAATGTTCTATAAGATTCTAGTCAAAGCGGAAGAGGGCCCTTCCAGCGACACGGTAATACGTTTATCGACATTTTCCAGTCGAACTGTTAGAGGATACGCAATGTTTGTTAAGAAAAAGTGCGCGGCGCAGCGACCTGCAACCGGCAGCGCATTCATCCGTAGTAGAGGAAAACAGGCAAAGGAGGCAGATCAAGTTGAATTGTCCGATTTGCGAGGATTCGCGCATGCGCGAAGTGGAGAAGAACGGCATTCTGATCGACGTGTGTCCGAGCTGCAAGGGCGTCTGGCTGGACCGGGGCGAGCTGGACAAGCTCATGAACGACGTGCGGGAGGTGCGCGCGGAGTACAATGAGTGGCATTACCGGGACGACGATGACGACCGCAGGCGTTATGCACAGCAGCCGAATTACCCGCCTCAGCCGTCCTACGATTCGCACCAGCAGCCCTACGGCAAGCACAACAGCGATTATTATAAGAAAAAGAAGAAAAAGAGCGTGCTCGACGTTTTCGGCGATTTGTTCGACTAATTCGACTGGCCAACAGACCAGAACCCGTTGCATTGTGGATGCAGCGGGTCTTTTTGTGGATAAATTGTGGATAAGGCCAGGATAACCTCTTGACTTATCCACCGAAAACCATGCAATAGACGTCGACCTCGCCGTGCGCCGCCTGACGCGAATAGCGGTCTGCGATCTTGAAGCCCGCCTTTTCGTAAGCTCGGATCGCCCGCGTGTTCCAGGTCTCGACCTCCAGGTCGATCTGTGCGCCGGGATATCGCGAGCCCGCTTCCAATGCGATCGCGCGGGCAAAGGCTGCGCCGCTGCCCCGTCCGCACCGGTCCGGACGCATGCCCATCCCGAGACGCACGACGCCTTCCATTGGAAAAAATTGCGCATAGCCCACGAGCGCGCTGTGCTCGTCGCAAACCGAGACGTACTGCCGCCTGCGGATCTCCGCATCTCCGAATTCCTTGCCGTCGCGGGTCATCGCCCGCCAGGACGGCCAGCGGAACTGCTCGTAAGGCGCCGGGTAGCGCCATTCGCATACGGCCGCGGCGTCCGACTCGGACATCGGCCAGATCTGGAATTGTGGCATGCTCATCTGGCGGGCCTCCTAGCTGTCTGAACGTTTTCCGTGAAGCTGTCCGGTATCTATTATAAAGGGGAATGTCCCGCGGGGACAGGGTTTGAAGACGCATCGGGCGCTGAGTCTGCGACAGGAACGGCGACAGAAACGGCCAAATGCGCCATGACCTTCGCATCGCCCCCATGCTATGATGAAGGAACTTGACGGAAAGGATCCGCCGGACGGCGGGTCGGAAGGAGTTCGCTTTACATGATTCGGCTTATTTGGTTAGGATGTCTGGCCTATCTGACGGTCGGTCTCGGACAGCTCGTGGTCGGCGCGGTGATGGAGCCGATGGTCGGCGCTTACGGCGTGCAGTATGGGGACGGCGGACAGCTTATCATGAATCAATTTCTCGGGGGCCTCGCCGGGACGCTTCTGGCGCCTTGGCTGATGCGGCAGCTGGGCAGACGAACGCTGCTGCTCGGCGCGATGACGCTGATGGCCGCGGCTGAGATCGCATATTCGCTGGCGCCGCCCTGGGGTGCGATGCTCGCCTTGGGACCGGTCGCCGGCTTCGGATTCGGCATCACGGAGACGGTTGTCGGCTCGTTCATCATCGGCTCCGCAGGCGAGAAGGGGAACGTGGCCATGAGCCGCGTAGAGATGTCCTTTGGCTTGGGCGCGCTGTTGATGCCGCTCGTCGGTGCGCTGCTCATCGACATCGACCGATGGCGCTTGGCGTTCGGCGTCGTCGGCGTACTGGCCGCGATCACCGTCGTACTGTGGGTGTCGTTGTGGCCGACGATTCTGAACGCCGCGCCTGTCGGCAACGGACAGGTTGATGTGCAGGGCAAAAAAGGGCGGAAGTCCGTACGCCTACCGCTGCTCGGCACGGGCCCGGCGCGTTGGGTGCTCATCGCCTGCGCCGTTTTCTTTTTCCTCTACGTCGGCTTCGAGATGAGCTACGCCCACTACCTGCCTACGCTGCTCGTGCAGGCAGGCGGCATCACCGAAGCGACAGCGGCGCTGGCGCTCGGCGTCTATTGGGGCGCCATGACGATCGGGCGGCTGTTCGCAGGGCAGCTGGCCGACCGGATCGGCAGCACGTCGTATCTGCTGTCGATGTGCGGGATCGCGGCTGCTGCCTTTGTACTGATGGGCCTCTTCGGCGGCCCGGCCCCGATGTTCGTGCTGGCAGGCGTCGCGGGTCTCGCGATGAGCGGCATGTTCGCGATCGCGCTCGTCTTCGCGAATCGCTATGCCCCGGGCATGACGGAGCGCACGACGAGCCTTCTCCTGGCGTGCGGCCTGTTCGGCGGCGCCGTACTGCCCAAGCTCGTCGGCTGGAGCTTGGACGAGCTGGGCGGAGACGAGACGCGGTGGCTGCTGGCCGGCTTCGCGGTGCTGCTGCTCGCGGTCGCCGCCGCCGCTTCGGCGGCGAGCCGGAAGGCGGCCCGCGCGGCGGCGAAGCTCGCGGCGTAGCGCTATCGTGCAAAAGTGCGTCATCCAAGGCTGGTATGCCGGGTTTTGGCGATTGACCGCGCAAAAAGTACGCGGTAGCGTGTCTCTTTAACCGAGAAGCCGGGTGTTTCGGTTAAAAATCGTGCACTTTTGCGCGGTAGGCAGAGGCGGTGAGAGGACGCGATTTTCGATCGTGTACTTTTGCGCGATAGCCCGATGCAGGCCGCCCTTCCGGCGGCGACGTCCGATCCGGTATAATGCCTGTATACCCCTATCGGAAAGAAGGCGTTGTTCCTTGAATCATATCGTATCGCTCAAGTGGCTGCTGGCCCGTCTCTACGAATCGGACCTTGTCATCGTCGACTGCCGCTTCCAGATGGGCAAGGGCCAGGAGAACGCGGGCCGCGAGGCTTACGAAGCAGCCCACATCCCGGGCGCCGTCTATCTCGATCTTGAAAAGGATCTGTCCGCGCCGGTCGAGCCCGACGGTCACGGCGGACGCCACCCGCTGCCGGATGCAGCGCAGCTCACCGGCACGTTCAGCCGCGCCGGCATCGGCAACGCCTCGCGCGTCGTCGCCTACGACGACCAAGGCGGCGCCATGGCTTCGCGGCTGTGGTGGCTGCTCAAGTATCTTGGGCACGACCAGGTTTACGTGCTGGATCAAGGCTTCACAGCCTGGCGCGAGGCCGGGTATCCGGTGAACGCGGAGCAGCAGGTACACATCCCGGCGCCGTTCCTGGCCGAAGTGCGGCACAGCATGCTCGCCGAAGTCGACGACGTGCGCGAGCTGCTCGGCACCGACAAGGCGACGCTCATCGACTCGCGTGAGCCCGCTCGCTACCGCGGCGAAGTCGAGCCGCTCGACAAGGCCGCCGGGCATATCCCGGGCGCGATCAACCGCTTCTGGAAGGACGCGCTGAACGAGCAGGGCAGCTGGCGCGACGAGACCGCGCAGGCCGCGCGCTTCGAGGGGTTGGACAAGGATGCGCCGCTTATCGTTTACTGCGGCTCAGGCGTTACGGCTACGCCGAATGTGCTGGCGCTGCAGGAGGCAGGGTATACGAACGTGAGGTTGTATGCGGGGAGTTGGAGTGATTGGATTACGCACCCTGACAACCCCATTGCTGTCGGAGACGAGGAAGATTCAAAAGACGCATAATAGTATCTGTACATTGAACAAGCCGCCATGTAGCCCAAAGGCCATGGCGGTTTGTTCTGTATATTCGGAGTCAACACGAAGTCAACAAACGTATCTTGAAAGCATGTACAGGGCCTTATCGGACCGAGCGCACGCTCGTATCTTCGAGCACATCCTCTGAGCCCCGTCTTTACGCCCGTGTATACAGAAAAAGCCGGGGGGCCCCACCGCTACTCGGTGTCAGCCCCCTCGGATACGAATGGTTTATGCTCCAGGCTACTTGAGAAATGAAGAAAAATCAACAAAGCTGGCATAATTTTTGAGCGTCAACAATCAATCAACTTTTGTTGTTTTATAATCGTTATGCTACCTTTTCACTCTACTTGAAGTCGCCCTGTGAGTGTCGCCATACTTTTACCCTGTTTATATAAATATTCAATATATTATAATCAAGTTATAACTTGAAATATAGAGGTGGGCATTTTGAATAATATTGATCAAATTGTTTCCGCATTTGAACAAGATAAGGGGTATGTGCTGGAAGGGCTAGCAGAGCATCTTGAATTATTGGATACCATTGTTTCTGATGGAGCTGGGGTAAGTTGGTCAAATAGGCTTGTTCTTTATGAGTATCTTGAACCTAAATCTGAAGAAGAATTTTTGCAGTTGGTGCGCCATGTTATGGGTTTTATGAATAGAGTGGAAATGTGTTACTATACTTCAATTACCAAAGCATATTCACAAATTGAAGCTGCATTCTCAAGCATAGTAAAAATTTCAGAGAATTATCCGGAATATAAAAAGAAATACGGAAACAAAAAGGGTTCTTCAGAATTAGGTAAAATGTATAACTTTATTGTTGAGGATAAAAGGTACTTATTTAAAGCAACTGAATTGAAATTAATAGAGTTTGTCGATAATGAAGTTAGAGAGGAAAGAAACCGTATCGTTCATGAACTACATAAGCTCACCTCGCAGGATGATGCAATAAAATTTATCGGGGATGGTATAAACCTACATGATAAACTTCAAATGTTCTACCAAGAATATGCTAATAATATTTTCCATATATATGGAATTTTTGAGTATGTTATTACAATATGCAAGAAGATCTGGAGTGTTTATCATGAACGTTCAAACCTCCTTAACCACTGATAATAAGGAGTCGAGTTCGTTTGCAGCTTTATAATCGATCCCATAGGTATGACTATAACGGTCTAAAGTGATGCCGACCGACGAATGCCCGAGACGTTCGCTTACGATCTTTGGGTGTACGTTCTGCTTAAGCAGAAGGCTAGCATGCGTGTGACGCAGATCATGGAACCTTATCCTGGGCAGTTCCGACTTGCGAAGTAAGTCGAGCCAACGCGACTCGAAGTAATAAGGATTTATTGGGCATCCGTACCTTGTCTGGCTTACAAGCCCGTGGTCGTTGTACTTTGGGCCTGCCGCCAGTTTGTCCTGTGCGAGCAGGATCTTCTGTCGTTTCAAAGCTTCCAGCGTGATCTGAGGCAGAGCGATGGTTCGAATCCCGGCCTTCGTCTTCGGTTCTTGAAAAATGTGTCCTCGTTCGCCTCGAGTATACGACTGGTTCACGGTCAGCGTTCCGGCTTTAAGATCTACATCAATCCATCGAAGAGCGATTGCTTCTCCACGACGAAGGCCACAAGTCGCGGCCAGCAAGATGATCATGTAGTAGCGATACGACTTGGCGTAGTCGAGAAACTGGACGAGTTGCTCGTCCGTCCAAACGTTAGCTTTGGTCTTCGGTACACGCGGCGGCTGTACGAGCGCAGCAACATTCCGATGAATGAGTTCGTGTCGCATAGCGGTAGCGAGACCATCATGTATGACTTTGTGGACATGGTTGATGGTTTGCGGTGCCAGCTTGTTCTCTTTCTTAAGATCTCCGTAAACATTCACCAGATGTTGTGGTGTCAGCTTAGCCAGTGGGATTTGTCCGAGCCTCGGGGTAATGTGGCAGTTGATGAGCCACTTGTACGTCTTCACGGTTCCCGGCCGACTGCGTTGTCGTTTGGCCTCAAGGAACTCCGTGAAGTATTCCTGTACGGTCTTTTTCGTCGGTTCCAGATATGACCCTCTGCCCAGATCAGACAGCGCCTGCGCCAACGCAGCCTCAGCTTCCTTGCGAGAAGCAAAGCCAGCCTTCATCTTCTGCCGACGCTTCCCGGTCTCGGGATGCTTCCCCATTTCGATGGTGTACGCATACGTCCCATTTTTACGTTTCGATATACAGCCGCGCATAAAAATCCACCCTCCTCGTTGATTTTTTCCCATCGATTAAAAACTCCAGGAAAAAACTCCGTCAAGGAAGTCGGTTAGGACAAGCTCTCGTTTCGTTGGCCAATCCAAAAGTTACTTTTTATGTTGACTCCTAAATAAAAACGGAAACGTTGTTAATTGAACTAAAGGCTGCATTTTGCATGACTTCGGTCACGCAAATGCAGCCTTTAGTTCTACTTGTTTCTTTTCTTCTGGAAGAGAGTAGCCACATACATTGCACTCTCACGTGCACCATCTTGCCGACCCTTTAAGTAACCGGCTTGAAACGCCTTTTTTACTATGGCCTCTAAGCCTTCATTCTCTTTTACAAATCTTGCAATAACTGTAGCACCCTTTAATTTGTTTCCATTCTTGTCAAGACCATTTTTCAACATACTTATCTCCCCCTTCAAATAATGCTCGACCTGTCGTGAGTTGAATTTAATTTCCTAAAAATAGTATAATTAAATATCTGCATAAATTCAATATAAATTCAAAAAATATGACTTATTTTTCATTTTTAAAAGGTGGGCTACTTATGAACAGAAAAGTCTTGGCGTCGGTCCTGAAATACGCTTCCTTGTGCCCTGATTTAAAGACCAAAGATTATAAGGTCCTATTGTACTTACTTCCGAAGCTACGAGGTGGCGAGTTTATTAAAATAAATCAAGGCAAAATAGCTGATGACCTTGAAATTGCAAAAACAGACGTTTCTAGGTCTGTGAGGAAGCTAATAAACAATGAAATAATACAACCCCTTAATATCGGAACTGGATGGAAGCTAAACATAAGACTTCATCCGTACACCTATGAGGATATCTCGGGAAAAATCTTAGAACAGCTTTACGAAGAGTCTGATGACGAAGACGAAAACGAAGATGAAGTAGAAGACTGATAAAATTAAGTCATAACATGGCCGAGGGGGCTGACACCGAGTAGCGGTGGGGCCCCCCGGCTTTTTCTGTATACACGGGCGTAAAGACGGGGCTCAGAGGATGTGCTCGAAGATACGAGCGTGCGCTCGGTCCGATAAGGCCCTGTACATGCTTTCAAGATACGTTTGTTGACTTCGTGTTGACTCCGAATATACAGAACAAACCGCCATGGCCTTTGGGCTACATGGCGGCTTGTTCAATGTACAGATACTATTATGCGTCTTTTGAATCTTCCTCGTCTCCGACAGCAATGGGGTTGTCAGGGTGCGTAATCCAATCACTCCAATCTGATAACCATGATTTTGACCGCTCGCAGATACAGCGGATCAAGTCGGGAGACGACCACGCAACGGCACGTTGATCCGTTAGCGTCATTGTTCCCACAACCCATCAATCCTTGCCCCTCACTTTCGGTCGGGAGCGATGAAGATCGGCCCGGCGACCCGTCAGCGTCGTTGTATCATTCAGCGACAGAGCGAGGTAAGCGAGCAGCTCCGAGGCGCTGGGAGGTGGGAGACCCGCCAGACGAACCCAAATACAGCGCCAAAAATCCGGTACCTGACAAAGAACAGCAACAAAAGCCGACAGAAAATACAGCGCACTGGCAAACAACTTCAGAATAGATAAGAATAGACGAAGAATAGGCCAAGAATACAACCTAGAATAGGCATGTACACATGTCTGTATGTAGAACTAGAAAGAATTCGGACACACTTGTACGCTTCAGAATAGAAAAAGGAACAACACACTTCACTCGGAACCCATGCTGTCCTCCCGACCCATAAGACAAAATCGGCTATTCCGCTCTATTCTGAGCGTCCCCCCTCGTCGGCAAGGCACTCCGGCACACCCAATCCTATTCTGGACCTATTCCAGTACATTCCGGACCTATTCCGAGTTGACCTAGCCGCCGCGAACTCTTTGCAGGAGAAGTCTCGGCATTTCTTAAAAGTGTTCTTTGCCTTGGCCGTCCGTTGTCAGCCTCGCCATGTACCCAACCAACTGACCGCGCTCTTTCTCTCCGACCACGTGAGCCTGACGTGCAGAAACCCTAGGCATGTACGCTGACCGGGTAAGCATAGAGGGCAAACTTGCCTCCGCTACAGCCGCCTGATCTCAGCGATCCCAACGACCAACATGCTCCACGCCTTGCGGGCAAGGGTTAAACCGGGTTTAACGGGGTTTATCCGGGTTTAACTGGGTTTAACA